>CALNYA010000010.1:0-11690 GCA_942490575.1 uncultured Verrucomicrobiota bacterium | reverse complement strand
CGAATCGGGCGTGGGACATCGGGGAGTCGTGGATCGTCGCGGGGACGAAGAATCGTTGGAGGTGGAAACTGGCGGTTCTCGGGTCTTTTTCGCGGCCGGAATGTTATCTCAATTCCCGCCCCGGAGCGCCGCGGATCGGGCGTCCGTCCCGGTCGCGCCCGGCGACCCTCCTCCCGCGTCCGATATTCCACCCGCCCGTCGTCCATCCAGGAAATCCACCATGGCCCGCGCGAAGGGCGCCAGGTCGCGCGGGGTCCGACTCGACACGAGGTGGCCATCGACCACCACCGGTTCATCCACCCAGACGGCGCCGGCGTTCTCGAGATCGTCCTTGATTCCCCGCGATCCGGTCACCCGACGACCCCGCAGGATGCGGGCGGAAATCGGAATCCAACCGCCGTGGCATATGAAGGCCACCAGTTTGCCCGCCTCGTGGAAACCCCGGGTGAGTTCAAGGACCAGGCTGTCGCGCCGCAGTTTGTCGGGCATGAAACCGCCGGGAATCAGCAGCCCCGCGTACTCGTCGACCCTCGCGTCCGAGAGCAGGAGATCGGGCCTGGCCGGGTAGCCGTGTTTTCCACGGACAGGATCCATCGCGGGCGCCGCCAGCCGCGTTGTGTACCCGGCCTCTTCGAGTCGCAGCTTGGGGTACCAAAGTTCCAAGTCCTCGTAGACCTCGTCGACAAAGGCGAGCAATGAACGGCTCATGGATCCTGCTTAGCCCGTCCGCGAATTGAATCCGACCCAAATCGCGATTCTGGAGCCGCGTAGTTTCTGGGAAAACGTTTGCGGGCCCACCCGGCCCTCTGTCTATCGTCCGCCGTGTTTCCCGAAGTGAACACCAGGGAACCCCGGGAGGTCCTCCCGGTCTGCGCCCAAACTTGGAAGGCGGTCAGCGGCGGAAAGGACGCGGGCTGGATCGACATGACCTTCGGATGGGTGAACGAGGCTTTCGCGGGTCGTCATCCCGACTTCGAGGCGCTCGACACGAAGTACCACGACCGCGAGCACACGCTCCAAGGCACGCTCTGCCTCGCCCGATTGCTTCGCGGATGGTTCGATTTCGACGACACCGCCCCGCGCCTCGACGAGCGCGCGGTTCGACTCGGGCTCGTCGCGATCCTCTTCCACGACACCGGCTATCTCAAAGCCCGCGGCGACACTGCCGGAACCGGCGCGAAATTCACACCCATCCATGTCCAGCGGAGCGCCGACTTCGCGCAACGCATCCTCGCCACCAAGGGTTTCTCGCCGGCGGATATCCTGGAGATCCAGAGCATGATCCGATGCACGGGCGTCAACGCCGACGTCAACGCCCTGTCCTTCGAACGGCCCATCGACCGGCGGGTGGGGTGCGCCCTCGCCACCGCGGATCTCCTGGGGCAGATGGCCGCCTCCGATTACATCGACAAGCTGCCCCTGCTCTTCGATGAATTCGCCGAGGCCGCCCGCCACAACCCCGAGGCCCCCGCGGTGCAGTCCTTCGCCACGGCCGCCGACCTGATCCGGCACACGCCCGATTTCTGGCACCGCCACGTTCGCGGCCGCCTCGACACGGAATTCGAAGGAGTCCACCGCCACCTCAACGATCCCTGGCCGGACGGACCCAACCCGTACCTGGCCCGGATCGAAGCCAACATCGCCCGCATCCCGTCGACGCCGCAGCCGCCGCCGATCGCCTGAGCCCGGACGCCGCGCGGGTCCTCCACCTCACGACCCAACTCCGCGGGCGCATCCCCCATGACGGGCTTTCTGAAACTCATCTCGCCGCTGGTCCATCCCCTGGGCTTCGGCTGGCTCCTCCTGCTCGTCGGCTCGCTGGTCTGCGTCCGGCATGGCCATCGCCGCGGAGCCATCACCTGCGGAACCGCCTTCGTCCTCCTGTGGGTCGTGTGCCAGCCCTGGCTCACCGAGTCCCTGATCGGCAGGCTCGAACGCCCCTGGGTCTCCGCGACGATCGATCAGGCTCCGCACGCGGAGGCCATCGTGGTCCTCGGCGGGGGATGGCGGCCTTCCGATCGTGATTTCGCATCGCTCGACCTCACCTGCTGCGGGGATCGTCTCCTCGCCGGATTCGAATTGTGCCGGCTCCGCAAGGCCAACGCGCTGGTCGTCGGGGGCGACGCGCCGGAGCCGCCCGAGGGGATGCGCCCCAGTTCGGATCGGATCCGCGAGTGGTTCCGCGATTGGCAACTCGGGCCGATGGACGTCCACACGCTGGGTCCCGTCCGGACCACCCGGGACGAGGCCATCCGCACCCGGGACCTGATGAACCGCCAGGGTTGGACCCACGTGATCCTCGTCACCTCGGCGCTTCACATGCGCCGCGCCGTGGACACCTTCGAAAAGGTGGGAGTGAAGGTCCACCCGGTCGCCTGCGACTTCCAGGTGCTCCGCTTTCGGAATCCCAGGACCGGCTGGAAGGCGTTCCCGGATGAAGAGGGCCTGGCCTTGTTCGGCGTCTGGTGGCACGAGCAACTCGGCTGGCTCGCCTACCGACTCCTCGGACACGCCTGAGGGCCGCGCCCCCTCACACCCCGGCCTTGCCGTCCCCCGGCTTGGGGGGGCCCGCGGTTCCCGAACTCCCCGCACCCGGACCTCCGCGGGCGCCTTCCTCCTCCTTGATCAGAAAACAGATCAGGTACCGGAGCCGGGTCTCGACGTCGACCGTCTCCAGCATGACCTGCCGCTGACGCGGATCGGGCAGAAGGGTGCAGGAAACCAGGTCGGCGAGGACACTCGCGTCGGCGACATTGGCCATCGAGCGCAGGATGCTCTCCACCGATTGGCTCTTCGATTTCCCGAGGGCCTTGCCGTCGCCGAGGAATTTCAGCGCGCCGGGAAGTCCCTTCCGAAAGCGCTCGTTGACCAATTCCCGGACCTTGTCCACCAGCGCGTCGACCCGCGCGGAATCGGGCGAGACCGGCACCATGGGTCGGACGCAATGCACGCGGTAGGGCCGTCGCCGAAACACCCGGCCGAGCGAGACCCGGGTCAAGCCCTGGAGGATCATGTTCGAGGTGCCGTCCGGATGCTCGACCGACGCCCGGATCACCCCGAGTCCCGCGACCGCGGCGGGAGCCTCGTCATTCTTGTCGGGCCGTTGCATGGCGACGCAGAACATGCGGTGGCTTTCCAAGGAGTCCCGGAGCATCCGGCGGTACCGGGGCTCGTAGATGAACAACGGCAGGACCGCATGCGGGAACAGGTTCACGCTGGGCAGAATCATGACCCCCACCGTCTTGGGAAGCTCCATGCGCGGGTACCGTAGTGGGCTCGGCTTCCATTGCAAGCCGCCCCCCGGCCTCCCGGTCCCAACGCTTCCCTACGGTTCGCCAACCCGATTCATCATCCCCAAAAGAGTCTCCGCGAAAGCCTCGCCCATCAGGCCGAAGGTCTTCGCGCTGCCGAGGTAGTGATAGCCCGCGTTGGAGGCTCCCCGCTTCCAAAGGACCTCCTCCTCGGACGTGACCAGCTTCCCGAAACCCTCGCCGTTCGCGTCGCCGCGGCCGGTCAGATACGAGATCCAGACGTGATCGCACACACGCGGCGCGCCGTCCGCCCCTCGCATCCGCTTCAACAGCGGAGCCGTCTCCGGATCGTCGCCGATGTGATCGAACGTCTCGATCTTCGCGTGGCCCTCCATGTTGGACTGGCCGGCGAGGATGAAGACCTTGAGGGGCTTCGCGGTCGCCGCGTGGAGCACCGCGAACGATCCCAGCGCGAGAAGGATGAGGAGGCGTTTCATGGATCGAATGTCGGCCCGGGTCACGGGCGCCCCGGAAGCTTTCCCCAGATCTCGTCCATGAGCGCGAATATTTCCGGCTCGGCCTGTTTCAATTCACCCGTCACGAACGGGTAGAAGTCGTTCGACCCGAAATAGCATTCGGTCATCTCGGCGAAGAATTCCTTCGGATCGGTCCGCCCATAGTGCTCGCGCCTGTGCCCCGGACTGGTGAGGACCGACTTGTATTTCCCGCCGTCGAGGAATCGCTTCCAAGCCCCGACGATGCGCTCGTCGTCGAAGCCGAGGACCTGATCGTGGTAGGCGTGCGCCAGTTCATGGAGCACCACCCAGGGCATCCGATGGTTCTCGTAGGGCGAGAGGAACTCCTCGGCGCGCGGGATGTGCGCGCACTTCGCCAGGGCCTCGCTGTAGCCGTGATTCCTCAGCCACCCCGCGCTGGGATGGTACTGCATCGGCCTCAACGCGCCGTGGTCCAGGTCGAGCTGAAGGGTCACCGCCCGAAGCCTCGACAGCGCCGGTTCGGGCACGACGACCGCGATCGCAACCAACCGCGCGGTGAGAAGCTTGATGGCGCGCTCGCCAATCGCGGCGCTCGCGCCCTCGAGGAGGCGGTCATCCACGCGCACCGGCCAGCCTTCGATGTCGCGCGTCGTGTGCCTGGTCGGGAGGGACGTCGGGATCGGTTTCGCCGGGGCGTCGGCCGCCCGGGCGATTCCCGCGAGGGTGAGGAGCAGCGTGAGAAGGAGGGAGGATCGGGTCATGGCCATTCGGGTCTCCGAAACGGGTATCAGATTCCCGCGGAACCTTGCACCGCCGACTTTCCCGTCGTCACGGCATTGTATCGCCGACTTTCCAGTCGGCTCGGGTCCGTGCATTTGGCTGCCGGTTGGAGGTTGGAAACCCATGGTCCAGACGCCTTTGGCGCCGACATTCCAGTCGTCACGGGTCGCGGCGTTTTCGTTGGAAACCCGCTCTCCCCGCGAGGTTGCCAAACCCGGGGGTGATGCTCAAACTCGGCGGCTATGAAGGTGCTCGCAGGCGTTCTCGTGGTGGTCGTGGCCGCGCTCGTCTGGGCGATTTATACTCTGAACGACGCGCGCGATGTCGCGGCGGCCCAGCAGCAAAGCAACCAGGTCGTCATCGTCGATTTCTCGAACCGGCTCACCCTCACCCGTCGGGAACTCGACGAGCAGAAGAAGGTCAACGTCACGCTCGAGACCAACCTCACCGACCGCGCCCGGAACCTCGACACTCTCCGGGTCGAGATCGCCGCGCTCAACACCGATCTCGCCAAGTCCCGCGCCGAGACCCGCACCGCCCAGGCTGAAACCAAGAACGCCCAGGAGGAGATCGCCAAGCGGGACGGCCAGATCGCCAACCTCGAAGGTCGCAACGTCGATCTCACCAAGCAGATGGGCGAACTCCAGACGTCGATCGCCGATCTCGAAGGGCAGATCAATGAAACCGAGCGCCGCCTCGCGACCTCCGAAGGGAATCGCCAGGAACTCACCCGCGAACTCAAGCGGCTCCAGGACGAGAAACTTTCCCTGGAAAAACAGCTCAACGATCTGGCGTACCTGCGCGACCAGGTCCGGAAACTGAAGGACGAGCTCAACGTCGCGCGCCGTCTCGATTGGATCCGCCGTGGGATCTACTCGACCCAGCCCATCCGCAAGGGCGCCGAAGTCCTGAACGACATGAAGTTCGGGACATCGCCCGATGCCTCCGCACCCGACACGACCCCTGGAAAGGTCCCGTCCCTGGACGTGGAACTGAAGCGGTCCGGCGAGGTCAATGTCCGCTCGACCCCCGCCACCAACACGACGGCGGACCCCAAGTAGGGAACCCGGCACGTGCTCATCGACTCCTTCGGCCGCGTCCTGGGTGACCTTCGGATCAGCGTCACCGACCGCTGCAACTTCCGCTGTCTCTACTGCCTGCCCGAGACGGAGGAGGCGGCCAATTTCTATCGGTCGAAGTTCGACGCCGTCCGGAACCCCGCCCCCGCGACGACCCCGGCGACGTCGCCGGGCTCCACCCTCCTCCGATCCTGGAAGCCGCGCCGGGAATTGCTTTCCTTCGAGGAGATTGAACGGGTCACCCGCCTCTTCGTCGGGCTCGGGATCCGGAAGGTCCGACTGACCGGCGGCGAACCCCTGCTCCGCGGCGATCTGCCCCGGCTCGTCTCCCGCCTGGCGGCGATTCCAGGCATCGACGATCTGGCGATGACGACCAACGGTTTCCACTTCGCGCGGCACGCCCGCGACCTGAAGGAAGCCGGCTTGCGCCGCGTCTCCTTCAGCCTGGATTCCCTGGATCCCGAGAACTTCCGGCGCATGACCGGCCGCGACGGGCTCAAGGAGGTCCTCGCCGCCATCGCCCTCGCGCGGGAACTCGGGTTCCATCCCGTCAAAGTGAACGCGGTGGTGATCCGGGATCTCAATCACCACGAAATCGAAGCGCTCGCCGCGTTCGCCCGGCGCGAGGATCTGTCGTTCCGGTTCATCGAATTCATGCCCCTCGATTCCGGGCGCGCCTGGCTTCGAGACCTCGTGGTCCCCGGCCGTGAAATCCTCGCGAGCCTTCAGGCTCGATTCGACCTCATCCCCGCCCAACCCACGAACCCGTCCGAGACCGCCCGCCGCTGGCGCTTCCGCGCGGGATCCGCCGACGCCGCCGTCGAGGACACTTCCAACGCGGAGATCGGAATCATCGCCCCGGTGACCGAGCCCTTCTGCGGCCATTGCAACCGGATCCGCCTCACCGCCGACGGCCAGATCCGCACCTGCCTTTTCAGCGTCGTCGAACACGACCTCAAGGCGCGCCTTCGCGGTGGCGCGGCCGACCCCGAAATCGTTTCGTGGTTGCGCCAGGTCGCGCTCGGCAAGGAGGACCGACATCACATTGGCGAGGAGGGCTTCGAACAGCCCGAGCGGACCATGAGCTGCATCGGCGGGTAGCGCGGACTCCCCGGATCCCCAACGGGATCGGGATCGGGATCGGGATCGCGATCGGAGTCGGTATCGGAGTCGGTATCGCCATCGACGATGAGTTCCCTTCGATTCCGATTCCGATTCCAATCCCGACGCCGACGCGGGAAGACGGCCTCCACAGACCCAACGGGTGCGGGCCATGTCGTTTTCGCCCCTTCCCGACAAACGTGGGATGCGCCCTGCCGATCCGCGAACGATCACGGCCCTTGACGGGGTGAAATCGCCCCACGATACACTGTCGGCCCATGCCAACGTATCAGTACGCGTGCTCGAAATGCGGAGCGGAGTTCGAGTTCGTTCAGTCGATGAAAGACGCAGCGATCGAGGTATGTCCCAAGGACCGGTGTCCGAAACCACGCTGGGGCAAGGGCAAGGTCCAACGCCAGGTGGGCACCGGAGCCGGTATCATCTTCAAGGGCTCCGGATTCTACATCACCGACTACCGGAGCGAGGGTTACAAGGCGGCCGCCAAGAAGGATAGCGAGGCTTCGTCCCCTCCCGCGGCGACTCCCGCCAAGTCCGACTCGCCCGCCGCCAAACCGACTCCCCCGGCTTCGGGCGCGTCGAAGCCGAAACCCGCCGCCACGTGAACCGCCGTTGGGTCGCTACAACCCGGGGAGCCCCGGGGCGCCTCCTTTCCGCGCGGGGCGCGATCGGCGTTGCCATCGTGGCCACCATCGCGCTCGTCGCCATCGCGGCCCAAGCCCAGCGTCCGTCGTTCCCCCGGGAACTCGTCACCACCAGTCAATCCGGCCAGTTCCTCGTCAGCGGCCCACGAGTCCCGGGCCTTTCGCCCCCGCGCGAATTTCAGCCGGGCACCGGCCAGCGCACCCTCACCCCCCAGACCGTCGCCATCGCCTGCGAACGGGTCAAAGACCAGACCCTCCGCGTCTTCGGGCTCCCGGATGTGTGGCGCTCCGCCGGCGCCAACATCCATGTCGCCATCGAACCCCGCCAACGGACCAACGCACCGGTTCCGATCGAGGCCGCGCCTTTCGAGAACACCTGGAAATACCGCGTCCAGGTCCCGTCCCTGCTCTCCGAGGAACGGCTGACCCGCGCGATCGTGCAGGCCGTGCTCCTCGACTTGGCGAACCGCGGCGGGAACGAGCGGGCCGCGGAGCCGCCCCTGTGGCTCGTCGAGGGCGTCACCCGGTCGGTGCTGCAAAGCAGCGTCGAAGGCCCGCTTCCCGTTCCGGAGACCAGAACCTCGATGGAAATCCAACGCCCGGGGCGCCTCACCTGGGTTCGGGAGCAGTTGTCCCGGAGCGATCCGCCCTCGTTTTACGAACTCAGCCAGCCGGATCTCGGGTCGATGCCGGACCGTGACTGGCTGCCCTACTCGGCCGCCGCCCATCTTTGCCTGGTCGAACTCCAGCGGTTTCCGGACGGCATCGGCCGAATCCGTCACTGGCTGCTCCACCTCCAGGATCACTGGAACTGGCAAACCGGCTTCATCGAGGCCTTCCATCCCGACTTCCGATCCCTGTTGGACACCGAGAAATGGTGGGCGATCACGCTCGCGAATTTCACGGGCCGCGACGCCCTTCAGGCGTGGCCCCGCGAGTTCACGCTCCGCAAACTGGATGAAGCGCTCCACCCGGTGGCCATCCTGCCGGGGGCCGGCAGTCGCCCGCGGCGCATGCCGCTGGAAGAGATCCTCGGCTCCTGGGAGTTCAACCGACAGCTTCCCGTCCTCCGACAGCTGCTCCAGCAGCTCCACGCCATCCGCATCAATTCCCCCGCGGACCTTCGACCGCTGGTTTTCCAGTACATCGACCTGGTCGGCGCCTACGTCGATTCACGGTCCCGGGTGGGTCTCACCTCGCTGGTCCGGGGTCAGGCGCCGCCCAGTCCCAGGCTCATCGCCCGCGAGGTGATCCGCCGCCTCGGCGAAGCCGAAATTGGGCGCGCCGCGGCTGAGTCCTCGGCGGGGTCCGCGGAGGAAACGCCTTCCGGGCCACCTCCTTGACACGCCGGGTACCCGAAAGAATAGTCCCGCCCCATGTTCGAAGACTCGCTTCGGGACACCCCGGAAGAACCTCCTGTGGAGGAGGACGGCGCGGGTTCCACCGGCTTGAAGGATTTTCGATCCGCCGGCCGCGGACCCTGGTCCCACGTGCCCGATTCCGACTGGAACGACTGGCGTTGGCAGTTGAGGAACCGAATCACGACCCTGGAACAACTCGAGCGATTCCTGCCCGACCTCTCGGCGTCCGAACGCGCCGGAGCGATCCTCGCCCGATCCAAACTGGCGATGGCCATCACGCCGTACTTCTTCAACTTGGTGGAAGCCGGCGACGAGGACGGGCCCATCCGACGCCAGGTGGTTCCGCGCCTCGAGGAGACCCAGCAGGCGCCCTGGGAAATGCCCGATCCCTGCGGCGAGGATTCGCATTCGCCCGTCCCCGGCCTGGTCCACCGTTATCCGGATCGCGTCCTTTTCCTCGTCACCGACCGCTGCGCCGCGTACTGCCGCTATTGCACGCGCTCCCGCCTGGTCAGCAACGCCGCCGGCTACGATTTCCATCCCGACTTCGACCGCCAGCTCGCGTACATCGAGAGCCATCCCCAAATCCGCGATGTCCTCCTGAGCGGAGGCGATCCGCTCCTGTTCTCGGACGAGAAGCTCGAGTACCTGCTGAACCGTCTCCGGGCCATCCCCCACATCGAATTCCTGCGCATCGGCACCCGGATCCCCGTGTTCCTGCCCCAGCGGATCACGCCCGAACTCTGCGCCATGCTGCGGCAGTTCCATCCCCTCTTCATCAGCATCCATTCCAATCACCCGAGCGAACTCACCACCGAGGTCCGTGACGCGCTCGCGCGCCTGGCCGACGCGGGCATTCCCCTCGGCAACCAGTCCGTGCTCCTCCGCCACGTCAACGACGACGTGGACGTGATGAAGGTTCACGTCCAGAAGCTCCTCCGATGCCGGGTCCGCCCGTACTACGTCTATCAGTGCGACCTGATCACCGGGTCGGCCCACCTGCGGGCCAGCGTCCGCGAGGGCATCAAAATCATGCAGGGGCTTCGCGGCCACACCACCGGCTACGCCGTGCCGCAGTACGTCATCGACGCCCCGGGTGGCGGCGGCAAGGTCCCCGTCAATCCGGAATACGTCCTCAGCCACAACCACGACCGCGTGGTCATCCGCAATTTCGAGGGTCGTGTGTTCGAGTATCCGGAAAGCGAGGACGGCAGGCCCGTCGTTCCGAACAGCCGCCGGCGCGCGGAATCGCTCATGTACTGAGCGGGATCCCCGCGTCCCGCCCTCCATGGCCCGCGAGTCCGCCCCCGCACTGGCCCACCGCGTTCGGGCCGTCATCGACCGCCTCCGGACCACGTATCCGGATGCCCACTGCGAGTTGGAGCACACCCGCCCCCTGGAACTTCTGCTGGCCACCATCCTGTCGGCCCAGTGCAGCGACAAACAGGTCAACCGCGTCACCCGCGACCTGTTCCGGAAGTACCGGTCGGCCTCCGATTTCGCCAACGCCCCACTTCCCGAACTCGAACAGGACATCCGCCGGATCGGACTGTTCCGGACCAAGGCCCGCAACATCCAGGCGACCTGTCGAACGCTGGTCGCGAATCACGGCGGTGACGTTCCGCGTTCCATGGAGGAACTCGTGGCGCTGGCCGGTGTCGGGCGAAAAACGGCCAACGTCGTCCTCGGCACGGCGTTCGGCATCACCTCGGGCATCGTCGTGGACACCCATGTGGCCCGGTTGGCCCGGCGACTCGGGTTCACCAAGGAAACGCTTCCCGAACGCATCGAGGAAGCCCTCGGGCGCATCGTCCCCCGCGAGTTCTGGACCCTCTTCAGCCACTGGCTCATCTGGCACGGCCGCCGCCGCTGCAACGCCCGCAAACCGGACTGCGCCGGCTGCGAAATCCGGGATCTGTGCCCGTCCGCGCCACCATGAGCAGCGCCACGGACTGGTGGATCCTTGAATCGGGTCCCGGGGAACCGGCGACGAACATGGCCCTGGACGAGGCGCTGCTGGCGACGGCGGGGCCCCGAGGTTTTCCGGTGCTTCGGTTCTACGGCTGGACGGAGCCCGCCGCCACGTTCGGTTATTTTCAACGACACGCCGAAGTCGAGGAGCGCACCCCGCTGCGGCCCCTGATCCGCCGTCCCACCGGGGGCGGCATCGTGCCGCACGACCGGGATTGGACCTACAGCCTCTCCATCCCTCCCGGGCATCCCTGGCATCGCCTTCGCGCCGTCGAAAGCTACCGGACCGTTCACGCCTGGGTGGTCCGGGCGCTGACGGAGGCGGGTGTCGACGCGGAACTCGCTTCCTGCCGCCGCAAAGAAATCCCCGGCGCCTGCTTCGAGGGGTACGAGCAATTCGACGTGCTCCAGGGAGGACGAAAAATCGCGGGAGCCGCCCAGCGGCGGAACGCGTCCGGCCTGCTGATCCAGGGATCGGTCCAGCCTCCGCCGGGGACCGACCGCGCCGCGTGGGAATCGGCGATGGCCGCGCGACGACCCTCGTCGCTCCTGGGGAATCCCCAACCGTTCGTTCCAGATTCGGCCGTTCTTGAGACCGCCAGGGACCTGGCCCGGACCAAATACAGCCGCCCGGACTACAACCGGCTCCGGTGATTCCGAACCCGCCCGGAAAGGCGCCGGACCTCCTCGGCGGCGAAGCCTACGCTCCGGCGTCGGTCGCGGGCTTGGTCTTGCTTTTGGATCCCGCTCGGGCCCGGGGCGCCGCCTTGCTGGGCGCTGTCGCGGACTTCGCCTTGCTGGGTGTCGCGGCCTTCGCGGCCTTCGCCGCCTTCTTTTTGGCGGCCACCTTCTTCGCTGTTTTCTTCGCGGTCGCCTTCTTCGCGGCTTTCTTCTCGGCGCCGCCAACCTGCGGCGCGTCGTTCCAGAGCCCTTCGAGGTCGTAGCGTTCGCGGGCTTCCTTCTTCATCACGTGGACCAGGACGTCCAC
>CALNYA010000009.1:0-56707 GCA_942490575.1 uncultured Verrucomicrobiota bacterium | reverse complement strand
CGATCAGCGCCGGGCCGCGATCCTCCGGGCGCGGCTGGACCAGGAACTGGTGAATCCGACGATCCGCCGTCAGCAGTTGGATTTTCTGCGCGCGGGCGCGGTGGCGTATCACAACTGGGTGGCATCGGGGCTCCGGCTCGGGGTGGCCGAGGAGATTCTGCGGGTGGCTCGGGACCGGCAGGACGCGATCAGCCGTCAGATCGAGCGCGGGCTTTCGGCGCCCATTGTTCTCCAGGAAAACCAGCAACTCGTCGTGAGCCGCGAATTGAGGGTGGTCAGGGCGCGGCGGAGCTTCGAAGCGGCGGCGCTGGCGTTGTCCCTGTTCCACCGCAATGCCCGGGATCGACCGGTGGTTCCCGGGCGTGACCGGCTTCCGAACGGCTGGATGACGCCGGTGGTGGAGGAACCAGAGCCGGACACGGCGCTGTTGGAGGAGGCGTTGGGCCGGCGGCCGGAAATTCGGCAACTGCAACTGACGCGCGACCGGTCGGAGGTCGATTTGCGCGTCGCCCGGAACGGGCTCCTTCCCCGGTTGGATGCCGGGGCGGAGGCGATCCAGGGCTTGGGCGACGAACGCTACGCGGACCGCGGCGAGTTCGAATTGAAGCTCGGCCTCGAATTCCGCATGCCCCTTCAGCGAAGCCAGGCGCGCGGGAACGTCCAGGAAACCCAGGGGCGACTGGATCAGCTGGATCGCCAGTTGGGATTCGCCAGGGAACGGGTCCTCGCGGAGATCCGGAACACCTACGAGGCCGTGGTCGCGGCCCAGGAACAGGTCCAGCGGGCCGGTCTCAACGTCCAACTCGCCCGAGTCCTCCAGGGCGTGGAGGAGGATCGCTTCAAGCTGGGTGCCGCCGACCTGCTCGCGCTCCAGATCCGGGAACAGAACGCCGTCTTGGCGCGCTTGGAGGAACTCGACGCCCTCGAGCAATACCACGTCTCCCGAACGGACCTGCTGACCGCGCTCGCGACCGACCTGAAGTGAGGGGAGGGGGAAGGGGCGGGAAGAGGGAAGAGGGAAGAGGGGAGCGAAGAGGGAAGAGGGGATGGGAAGGGAGTGAATTTCATATGTCCCATGTGTCTCATAAGAGATCTCATCTCTTAGACACATGGGACACATGACAACCCATGGGACACTTTCCCTTCTGAAAACCCTTTCCCCCTCCTTTTCCCTTTCCCCCTTTCCCCTTTCCTTCTTCCCCCCAGCTTTCAGGCCAGCAGGCCTTGGATCACTTCGGATTCCAGGACGCCGGTGAGTTTTTGGTCCAGGCCGCCGTGGAAGTACGTGAGGCGGTTGGGGTCGATGCCCATGAGGTGGAGGAGGGTGGCGTGGAGGTCGCGGATGTGGTGTTTGTCGACGGCGGCTTCATGGCCGAGTTCGTCGGTCTCTCCGTAGCTGGCGCCGCCGCGAGTGCCGCCGCCGGCGACCCAGTAGGTGAATCCCTTCGGATTGTGGTCGCGCCCGTCTCCTTCGCCTTGCACCAGGGCCTGGCGCCCGAATTCACCGCCCCACACGACCAGGGTCTCCTCGAGCAGGCCGCGTCGCTCGAGATCCTGGAGGAGCGCGGCGATGGGTTTGTCGATTTCGGGGCCGTGGATCCTGAGGTTCTCCTCCACGCCGTTGTGGGCGTCCCAGTTCTGCTGCTGATGGCCTCCGCCGTGGTAGATCTGGATGAAACGGACACCCCGCTCGACCAGTCGTCGGGCGATGAGACATTGCCGGCCGAACGGCGCGGGACCCAAGGCGAGGGGGTGGTCGGCGCGCGAGTCGTTCAGGCCGTTGAGTTCCCGGGTGGCCTCGGATTCCTGGGTGAGGTCGAGGGCTTCGGGTGCCGCGCTCTGGAGCTGAAACGCCAGTTCGTAGCTGGCGATGCGCGCCTGGAGTTCCGAGTAGCCCGGGTGCCGGGCGAGATGCTCGGCATTGAGGGCGTTGGCCGTGGCGATGAGATCCCGCTGCATCGGGCGCGTCAGTCCCGCCGCGGAGTCGAGGTTCAGGATCGGCTGTCCGCTGGCCCGGAAGACGGTGCCCTGGTACGAGGCGGGCATGAATCCCGCGGACCAGTTGGCGGCGCCGCTGATCGGCCCGCCCCGGGGATCCAGCATCACCACGTAGGAGGGCAGGTTCTGATTCGTCGAACCCAGGCCGTAACTCAGCCACGAGCCCATCGACGGGTGACCCTGGATGACGCGGCCGCTGTTCATCTGAAGCATCGCCGACCCGTGGGCGAAGCTGTCGGAGTACAGCGATTTAATCACCGCCAGCTTGTCCATCTGCGTGGCGAGATGGGGCAGGGCGTCCGAGCACCACTGACCCGATTGTCCGTGGCGACGAAACGTTCGTTTCGAACCCAGCAACTTGCCGGCCTGGATCGAACGGCGCCGTTGCTCGAGGTTGGCGGTCTGGCCGTGTCTCCGCTGAAGTTCGGGTTTGTAGTCGAACAGGTCCATCTGGGAGGGCCCGCCGTACATGAAGAGGAAGATGCAGGACTTCGCGCGGCGGCGAGGAAGGGTGGAAGGGCCCGCCGCGGATCCGACACCGACCCCCTCGGCTCCGGCGCGGGCCGAGAAGAATCCCTCGCGTTCGAGAAGCGCCGTCAGGGCGAGGCCGGTGAAGCCGGCTCCCATTTCCCAGAGGAATTCCCGACGTGACCCGGAGCACGGATTCCATGGAGGGCGGCCGGATTTCATGGCTACTCGATATAGACGACTTCGTTGAGGTTCAAGAGCAGGAGTCCAAGGGACTGAAGCGCCCGGCGACGAGGCGGGCTTTGGGTGTCGTCGGTGACGAACCGCACCGGGCCTTCCGAGGGGCGGATCACCAGGTCATCGACGCTCAGGGCCGCTCCGCGCGCGCGGACACCCACGGATCCGGCGGCGACGATGGGAGCGGGATCCCGGAAGTCGATCACCAGGAGGGAGGGTGCGCCGGTCCAGACGCGGATACGATCGTCGGCCGCGTCGATTCGGACGGGAACGTGCCTTCCTTCGGGAACCGGGATGGAAGCGGACGCCAGCACGGTCACCTCGGGGTTGAGGCGTCGGAGGACGATCCGCTGGTCGCGAGGTTCGACGAGCACTTCATAACCCTCCGCGGAGTCGTCGCGATCCCGGGCGCGGAAGAGCAGGCCGCCGGATTCGAAGGCTGTGTGGGGCAGGAGCCGGGCCTGGACCACGAGGTTGGACGCCGTCGTTCCCCGCCACAGGGCGAAGGGTCCCCGTTCGCGGTCCTGGGTTCGGATGCCTTCGTAGACCGGAGACCACGTCCCGCGGAAGTAGCTCCAGCCGGAGGTTGGACCGATCAGGAAATCTTCCGGGCTCAGTTTGTCCATGTAAGTCACCGACAGGGAGGGCGGGACGTCGGGACGGAAGGTGAGCCGTTGGCTGAGTTCCTTGAACTCGGATTCCTGACGTTCGAGGAAATCGAGCGCGAGACCCGTTTCGGAGGCCGAAGGCGGCCGTCCGACAGCCAGCTGAAAACCTCGACGCACCCAGGCTTCCGGGTCCTGTCCCGCTTCGTCGACGAGGCGGTTGGCGAGCGCCGCCGCCTGTCGATGCATGAACGAGTCGTTGAGCAGGAGCAGGGACTGGGGAGCCACGGTCGTGGTCGGGCGCTCGCTCAGCGGCGAGGTGGTGTTGCTGTAATCGAAGGTCTCCAGGATGGGCACCATCATCGAGCGGCGGATGTAGGTGTAGAGACTGCGGCGGGAAAGCTCCGGGACGCTGGACACCTCCCAATCGAGACCCGGCCGGGATTGGCCGGCGAGCACTTCGCCGCTGAGCCTTGGGAAGAACCCGCGTCCGCCCATCTTCAGGTTCAACTGACCCGCGATACTCAGGAACGTGTCCCGCATCGCTTCCGCTTCGAGACGGCGGAGGTTCTGGCGCCAGTGGAATTCGTTGGCGGGGTCGACGGCGAGGGCCTCCGGGCGTTCGGCGCGGGACGAGCGCTGGTAGGTTCGCGAGAGCATCAGCGTGCGATGCAGGTGCTTGATCGACCCTCCGTGCGCGAGGAAATCCGCGGCGAGCCATTGGAGCAGGTCGGGATGGGATGGCGGCGAACCCGAACGTCCGAAGTCCGAGACGGTGCGGACGATGCCCCTCCCGAAATGGTGGTGCCAGACGCGGTTGACGAGGACGCGAGCGGTGAGCGGATTTCCCGGGTCCGCGATCCAGCGCGCCAGGGCGAGGCGCCGTCCGGGTCCGGGGGAAGGGGGATGGGAATCGGCGGGGGGCGGGTCCGGGGTGAGGACCAAAGGAAACCCGGGATCCACCTCGGGGCCCGGGGTGCCGGCGTTGCCCCGCACAAGCACCTGGGTGGGCGGCGCGACGAGACCGCGTTCGCGCACGCCGAGCGCCCACCCCCAGGGCGCGGGCTCGGACTTCAACGCGTCGATCGCGCGGGTGAGTTCCTGGCGGATCGCTTCGTCCGGGGCGACCGCGAGACTCTCTTGGAGCCGGTGAAGGCGGGTGGAACGGACGGTCTGCCAATGATCGACCTCCTCGGGTTCGGCAAGGGGAAGGTAATTCGCGGAGTCGAGCGCGTACCGGGCGCCTTCGCTGGGCCGGATGTTCCTGAAGTGGGCGAGGAGCCGGTAGTAATCGGTCTGGGGCAGGGGATCGAATTTGTGGTCGTGGCACCGGGCGCATCCGACCGTGAGCCCCAGAAAGGTGGTGGCGGTGGTGGACAGCACGTCGTCGAGTTCATCGAACTCGGCCATGCGTTTGTCGTCGGGTTCGTCATCCCAGACGCCCAGGCGCTGAAAGCCCGTCGCGACGTGGGCGTCGGCGCTGTACGGCTCGAGTTCGTCGCCGGCGATCTGTTCGAGAATGAACCGGGAGTAGGGCTTGTCCTCGTTGAAGGCGCGGACCACGTAGTCGCGGTAGCGCCAGGCCATGGGTTTTTCGCCGTCGCGCTCGTACCCGGTGCTTTGGGCGAAGCGCACGACGTCCAGCCAGTGCCGCGCCCAACGCTCGCCGTACTGGGGACGCGCCAGGAGCGAGTCCACCAGGCGCGGCCAGGCGTCCGGCGAAGGGTCGTTCTCGAAAGCTTCCACCGCTTCCGGGGCGGGCGGCAGACCGATCAGGTCGAAGTAGGCGCGGCGAATGAGCTCCCGCCGGGTCGCCGGTGGGTTGGGACGAAGCGATCGCGCCTGAAGCGCGGCTTCGATGAAGGCATCGATCGGATGAAGGCCCGGGCCGGCAAGCGCCGGGATTTCCGGGAAACGGATGGGTCGAAAGGCCCACCAGGCGCGGTCCTCGTCGGTCACGCGGAAGGTTCCTTTGGGCTCCCGCGCGGATCCGGGGGCTGTCTCGTCCGGCCACGGGGCGCCGGCCCGCACCCACTCGGACAGGTCCGCGATCCGCCGGTCGGAAAGTCGGCCCTTTTTCGGCGGCATCTGGAGATCCGGATCGTCGTGGCGCACCGCCCGGATCAGCAGGCTTTTCTCCGGGTCCCCCGGAACCAGCGCCGGTCCGAGATCGCCGCCGTGAATCAGGCCGTCCCGGGAATCCAGGAACAACCCACCCCGGGACTTCTCGGCTCGGGCGCTGTGGCACTCGTAGCAATGGTCGGCGAGGAGCGGCCGGATCCGCTTCTCAAAGAACTCGATGTCGGCGGGAGGGCTCGCGCCGGGGGAGGAGGACGGCAGGGCGAGAGCCGCGAGAACGAATGTGACGAACCGCCCGACGCGGGTTGGCGTGGCGGGTGGAGCGCTCCTGGTTCCTGGGTCGTTGGAAACCACGGGGATCATCGAAGGTATTTCGGGGTCGTCGACGAACCGCGGTTTCGCTCAACGGGGCGGGAGCACCGCCTGGACGGGCATCGAATCGCCGAAGTTCTTGTGATCTTTGAAGGACCAGACCACCTGCTTTGAGGGCGTGACCTCGATGAACTGGGGTTGGTTCGGTCCGGCGTGGCAGTTGCCGATAAGGGTGTTGCCGTTGGGACGGCGTTCGACCCGGGTGACCCAGGCGAGCGTGATCCCGGGAAGATCATTCTGTTCGATCTTCCAGACGATCTCCCGGGCCGGCGTCACTTCGAGCACGCTGTGCCCGTTGCCCGTGCCGATGAGCGTGTTGCCGTTCGCCAGGCGGACCGCGCTGAACACCGAGTTTCCGAACGCCTCCGGCCCGTGGCCTCCCTTCCGGTCCCTCCCGAACAGGGGCACCTCGAACTCCCAGACCACGCGGCCGGTCGCGTCGTACTCGCGAACCACGCCATCGCTTTCGTGGGCGACGAGATAATTGCCGCCCGCCAGTTTGCGGACCAGTCGGGTGTCGCTGTGGGGGTTGGGGTGATTCACCCGAAGTCGGATCTCCTGCTGGATGACCCCGGATGCGTCGACCTCGATGATGCGGGCCGGGCCGGACTCGGCGATCAGGGTTCGACCGTCGTCGAGACGTTGAAAGGCGTGGACTTCAACCCGTCGGCCCTGGTTCCCGTTCCGTGTCGCGGAGTCGTATTCCCAGACCACCTTCTTGTCCGGGGTCATTTCCACGATCTGAGTCCAGGTCCGTTGAAAGAGGATGTTGCCATCGGGCAGGACCCAGGCGTCATGAATGGGGCCCACGGGATGTTCCCACTCGACGGAGCCATCGGGAGCGATGATGGCGAGGCGCCGGGTGGAATCATCGGCGCCGAGAACTCGGCGGGGCGGACCGGTCTGTTCGCAGCGCGCCTGGAGAACGAGGAGGCAGGCGAGGCCGAGGAGAAGGGCGGCGGAAAACCTTCGTGAATTCTTGTGGGAGCCGGGAGAACTGGGGCGATCCATGCGAAGTGGGCGAAGGGGTTTTCGGGGGCGGGAGGACCGGGGTGGGTGTCGGCGAAGGTAGGCTTGGAGTGGGCGGGGTGCCAGCAGAAGCGAGAAAGGTGTCGTCGCGGTTGAAAATTCGCTCCGTCAAGCCATCGTTCCCCCCATGAACAGCCTTGAGCAGCTCAAGCGGATGACGACGGTGGTGGCGGATACCGGTGATTTCGATTCGATCCGGGCCTACGCGCCGCGGGATGCGACCACCAACCCGACTCTGATTCTCAAGGCGGCCACCAAGCCGGAGTACCGCGAAGTCCTGCTGCGGGCCATCCGCGAGGGGGCGTCCTCGGGGTCCGGCGGCAGCGTGGCCACCGCCCGAATCGTCCAGGAGGTGCTGGTCCAGTTCGGGCGGGAGATTCTCGCGATCATCCCGGGGCGGGTCTCCACCGAGACGGATGCGCGGTCGGCCTTCGACACGGCGGCCCTGACGCGGGAGGCGCACGGGTTCATCGAGCGGTACAAGCAGCTGGGGATCGATCGCGAACGGGTCCTGATCAAGATCGCGTCCACCTGGGAGGGCATCCGCGCGGCGGAGGCGCTGGAACGCGAGGGCATCCACTGCAACCTGACCCTCCTGTTCGGGCTCCCTCAAGCCGTGGCCTGCGCGGAGGCCGGTGTCCGGCTGATCTCGCCGTTCGTCGGCCGGATCCTCGACTGGCACAAAGCCAAGGAAGGCCGCGATTATTCGCCCGAAGAGGATCCCGGGGTTCGGTCGGTGCGCGAAATTTACGCGTACTACAAGAAATTCGGCCACGCGACCGAGGTCATGGGAGCGAGCTTCCGGAACTCGGGCGAGATCCTGGCCTTGGCGGGGTGCGACCTCCTGACGATCAGTCCGCAGCTTCTGGCCGAACTTCAGAAATCAACGGTAACCGTTGAGCGCAAGCTGGATCCGGAAACAGCCCGGCGGAGCGAGTCGGAGCGGTTGGTCCTGGATGAACCCGGGTTCCGATTTCTGATGAACGAGGACGCGATGGCGACCGAGAAGACGGCGGAAGGCATCCGTTCGTTCGCGGCGGACACCCGGAAGCTGGAGGTCCTCATCTCCTCCGAGCTGGCGAAGACCTGACGGCCGTGATCCTTCCCCGCCCGGCGCCCACCGGGCTGTGCGATGTAGCGCCGACTTTCCAGTCGGCCCAGTGGCCACTCTCCCGCGCCCGCCGGGCTGTGCGAATGAGCGCACGACCGATTCCGGGCTTGCGACCGATGGTCTGGGCGTGATTGAAATCTTGCGATCAATTGCGCGAAACCTGACGTCAAGCCCATGCACTCTCTTTGGACAGCCCAGGAAACCCGGAATCGCCGTGGTTTCACCCTCATCGAATTGTTGGTCGTGATCGCGATCATCGCGATCCTGGCGAGCATGCTCCTGCCCGCCCTGGCGAAGGCCAAGACCAAGGCCCAAGGCATCCTCTGCCTGAGCAACGGAAAACAGCTCGCCCTCGCCTGGGTCCTGTACCAGGGCGACAACGAAGACAAGCTGCCGGGCAACCTGGACGGCGGCGACGCCCAGAACTTCGCCAACACCAACCGGACTTGGGCGGTCGGGTGGCTCGACAATTCGGCCTACCGGAACGACAACACGAACATCGTCATCCTCCTGAACTCCCAGATCGGGAAGTACAGCCAGGCGGCCGGAATCTATAAGTGCCCCGCCGATCGTAGTTTGAACCGTGGACGAACCGGAGCGCCCCGGGTCCGGTCGGTTTCCATGAACGCCTACGTCGGGACCCGCTTCAACGGCGGTTCCGGCAGCGAGAACCGCCCTTACACGGGCGGATATCATCAGTTCATCAAGGCCACCGACATCCAGACACCCTCGAAGACGTGGGTGACGATCGATGAGCGCGAGGACTCGATCAACGACGGGTGGTTCGCCGTGAACATGACTTCCTACGATCCTCAGAGGTCTTCGGCCCACATCATCGTCGACTACCCGGCCACCTACCACAACAAGGCCGGCGGGCTGTCCTTCGCGGACGGCCATTCCGAGATCCGCAAGTGGGTCGACGGCCGAACCGCTCCGGTCCTGAAGTTCGGTCAACTCCTTCCCCTGGGTCAGCCTTCCCCGAACAACCGGGACATCGACTGGCTCCAGGAACGGTCCACTTTCAAGGTGACCAACCCGACGCGGTTCTGACGACCGACCTGACCTGCGAAGGCTCAATCGGCTCAATCGCCAACGGATTTGCAGAATGGTTCGCGTCCACGCGAACCATTTTGCTTGGGTGGGGCAGACTTTTCAGTGCCGGCGATGAACCCAAAGTCTCCCACCTCAAAAGCGAGTTCGATCCCGGGGGCCGATCGGTTCCCGCGGTACCTCGGATGGTTGGGATGGTTGGGTGCGGCGGACTTGGGCGTCGCTTTGGTTGTGGCTTTGGTTGCCGCCTCGGCGTGGTTCGGGCTCCGGGGACGACTGGGCCCCGCACCCCCGCCCATTGCCGCGCCGGCCAATCTCGGCGCGCTCGATCCCCAGGTTCGGAGCCACTTGGTCGCACTCGCGACCCAGGCGGGAAAGGCGCCGGGCGAAAGCCGGCACCGGGCGGACTTGGGCATCGCCTTCGCGGTGAATGGGCTGTGGTCCAATGCCCGCACCTCCTTTCTGAACGCGATCCAGTTGGGTGAGCCGGGGCCTCTTCCCGGGATGTACGCCGCCGTGGCGTTGCAGGAGATGGGCGACGCGGCGGGAGCCGCCGGGGAATTCCAGCGCCTCGCGGATCAGTTTCCCAGCGCCGCGCCCGTCTGGTACCGCCTGGGCCGGGCGCGGGTGGCCCAGGGCGAGATGAAGTCGGCCGAGGAATCGTTCGACCGACTGATCCGCCTCGCTCCCACGGAATGGCGCGGTTGGGCCGGGTTGGGGGAAGCGCGCCTGCGCCAGGGAAACCATGCCGAGGCCTTGGAGCCTTTGGAGAGGGCGGTGCAACTCGATCCCCTGGCGCGGACCGCCTACCACCTCCTCGGCCAAGCCTACCAGGCGGCGGGCCGCGCCTCCGAGGCCGCGGCGGCCCTGGCGGCGGGCAGATCTCCGACCGTGGGACCCATGCCGGACGAATGGTCGTCCAGGGCCCTCGGGCACATGCGCCTCTTGCCCGACCAGTTCGAACAGACCGACGCGCTGATGGCGGAGGGGAGGTTTCCCGAGGCCATTGGCCGGCTGCGCGAGGCGCTTCGGTTTCATCCGACCAACGCTTCGGTCGTGGTTCGCCTGGCCCGGGCGTTGACCGCCAACCAGGAATTCGCCGAAGCCGAATCCCTGCTGGACTCGGCGCGTCGCCAAAGCCCCGAAGACCCCGGCCTGCTCGTCGCTTCGTCCGAGGCCGCCGCCGCCGGGGGACGGGTCGCGGAAGCTTTGGAATTCGCCCGGCGGGTCGTCGGTCTCGCCCCACGATGGGCGGAGGCGCATGTGGCGGAGGCGAATGCCCGGCTCGCGGAAGGCGATGACGCGGCGGCCTTGGAGGCCTTGGAACGTGCGCGTGAACTGGCGCCGACCGAGGTGGGGTTGCCGCTCCAATCGGGGGACATCCTGTGGCGCAACCTGGGGCAGCGCGAAACGGCGTGGCGACGATTCCTCGAAGCCTACGCGCTGGATCCGATTCATCCGGGGACCTTGGAACGTCTGACGGAGTTGGCGATCGAACGGGGTGAACTCGACGAGGCGGGGAGGCTTCTGGGCGAACTCGGGCGCCTTCGCCTCGACCAGGCGACGTTCCGCGAATTGGATGCGGCGCTCCGCCGGAAGATGGAGGGCCGATGAAACCCGGGGCGGAGACGGCGGCCGAAGTTCCGGGCGCGCTGGCTGGGTCCTTCCGAATCTTGGCCGCTGGCTGGCTGCTGGCGGTTGGGGGCGTCCTGGGATGCGGGTGCGATCGGGAGGCGCCGGTCGGGACCGATGCCGCGCCGGGAGCCAAGGTCGCGCAGGATCCATCGCCGTCCGAACCCCCGTGGTTCCGGGAAGTGGGTGCCGCTTCGGGGATTGGATTCCGGCACACCTCCGGGCATCGGGATCGCTTCCTGATGCCCGAGATCAACACCGGCGGCGTGGCGTTGCTGGATTTCGACGGGGACGGCCGGGTGGACGTTTTTTGCGTCAATGGCGGCTTCGCGGATCCGGACATTCCCGAGGCGCCCGGACACCACCTGTACCGGAATCTAGGCGATTGGCGTTTCGAGGACGTCACCGAACGGGCGGGAGTCGGTTCGAATCCGGGTTACGGGATGGGCGCTGCGTGCGCGGACTACGACGGGGACGGCTGGACGGACCTGTACGTCCTCAACCTTCGCGGGAACGTGCTCTACCGGAACCGAGGCGACGGGACCTTCGAGGATGCGACGGCGCGGGCCGGAGTCGACGGCGACACCTGGAGCAGCGGCGCCGCGTTTTTCGACTACGACCAGGACGGCGCCCTGGACCTGTTCGTGGTGAATTACATCCACTGGTCGGTGGCGACGGAGGTGGCGTGTTCGTCACGGGGCGGAACCGCGGACTACTGCTCGCCGTTGAGCTACCGGGCGCCGGCGGGGGACCGAATCTATCGCAATCGCGGCGACGGGACCTTCGAGGATGCGACGGAACGGTTGGGGATCGATCGGGCGGGCGGCAACGGGTTGGGGGTGGCGACGGGGGACTTCGACGGGGACGGCTGGGTGGATGTCTTCGTGGCGAACGACGCGACGCCGAATCAGCTTTGGATGAACCGGGCGGGGCGGCGTTTCGAGGACGAGGCC
The DNA here is from genome assembly GCA_942490575.1 of uncultured Verrucomicrobiota bacterium. Classification (GTDB taxonomy): domain Bacteria; phylum Verrucomicrobiota; class Verrucomicrobiia; order Limisphaerales; family CAIMTB01; genus CAIMTB01. The sequence goes on along the minus strand of CALNYA010000009.1, from coordinate 45,173 downwards.
CTGGTGCGTGGCTGCGCCTTGAACGCGGTGGGTGTGCCGCGGGCGGGCATGGGTGTGGCGGTCATGGACCTGACCGGTCGCGGGGCTTGGGACCTATTCGTCACGCACCTGGTCGGCGAGGGAAGCGGGTGGTTCGCGAACGAGAAGGGGCGCTTCGTCGACCGCATCACCGCCCGCGGACCGACGCGTGGAAGCCTGCCGTTCACGGGATTCGGGGTGGGCTTCCGGGATTTCGATCATGATGGCGAGTGGGACTTGTTCGTGGCCAATGGTCGCGTGCGGCTGGGGCCCGCGGAATTGATCCCGGGAGATCCGTACGCCGAGCCGAACCTGCTGCTCCGGGGATTGGGAGCGGCGGAGTTTGATGTGGTGCCGTTCGCGGGTGGAACGGCGCCCGGTCTGGTGGCGGCCAGTCGGGGGATCGCGTTCGGGGACCTGGACAATGACGGTGGCGACGATGTGGTGATCCTGAACAAGGACGGACCGGTCCATGTTCTGCGGAACGTGGCGGGATCGCGCGGGCGCTGGGTGGGGTTGGACGTCCGGGACGAGCGCGGCGGAGTGGCGAGGAACGCGACCGTGCGGGTTGAATCGGGTGGGCGCTGGCGGGTGCGGCAGGTGCAGCCCAACGAAGGCTACGCGTCGAGCCACGACCCGCGTCTGATCTTCGGGTTGGGGAACGCGACCGAGGTCGAGCGGGTGGTGGTCCGATGGCGGGATGGGCGCGAGGATGAATTCGGTCCGTTCGACGCTGGGCGGTACCACGTGATTGCCCGGCGCACCGGCGCTGGCGGATAACGGCCGTTGCCTTCCGCAGTCGGGGAATTAGGCTTAGACCCATGAAAAATTCCATGATTCTTCAACGTCTGGGCGTCTGCTGTGCCGCGGTGTCACTCTTTCTTCTGACCGGATGCGGTGGGGAGAAGGCCGAGAAGGTGGATCTCAACGCCCAGGTGGCGGGGCTCTCGGGCGACGCCGATACCAAGATCGCGGCCCTGGCGGAAATCTCGAAGGCGGGTCCCGCGGCCGCCGGCCTTTTGTCCAAAGTTCAGCCGCTGGTGAAAGACGAGGACCCCACGGTCCAGCGGACCGCGGTGTTCACCCTGGGAACGATGGGTCCCGCCGCGAAATCGGTTGTACCCGAATTGAAGGCCTTGCTGACGACGGAGGATCGGGACCTCCTGACGGCGGCGGTGGCGAATGCCCTGCGGTCCATCGACCCCACCGCGCTCCCCGGGTTCCAGGTGGAGAACACCGCGCCGGCGGGCGAGGGCGAAACCGAATGAATGACCGGAACTCGCGGGTTACTGGGACTGGGCCAGTTGGGGGATCAGGCGGGCCACGAAGGGGAGGATGGCGAAGGTGGTGGCGTTGAAGAAGCCATGGGCCAGCACCGCGTCCCAGAGTGACCGGTGCCAGATCATGATCGCGCCGAGTCCCAACCCGAGCCCGGTGGTGGCGGCGACACCCACCCAGCCTTGCGGGGTGTGGCCAAGGCCGAAGAGGAGCGCCACGGGAATCAGCGCCAGCCACGGACCCCAGCGCCCGCCGAACCATCCGGGTGCCAGCCGGCCGAGCAGCGCCACCATGCCCGCGCGCCAGAGTTCCTCGCGGAGCCCCGCGAGGACGAAACTCACGAGGGTGAGCATGAGGGCCAGGTAGACCGGGTCCTGGAGGGCCGCGATATCCACCATCGCCTCCACTTTGGGGCGCAGCCCCTCGAGGTTGGCGATCGGTTCGCCCCGGATCAGTTGGGCTATGCCCAGGGCGCCGACGAGAAGCACGCCCACACCGACCCGCAACGCGATCGACCATCCCAAGGCGCGGGGCCACGTCCACCATCGGACGCGTGTCGTGAGATACAGTTCCGGCGCGCGAAACCGGGCGAGCCAGGCGGCGACTCCGAAGGCGACACCGAACAGGGTCAGTTCAATCCCGCACAGAACAACGACCCCACGGATGGTTCCCGGAAGGATCGCCTGGTCGGAACTTTCCCGTGAGAGGCCGAGGACGGCCGGAAGCATCACGTAGAACCCCAGGAGGACGAACGCGACTCCCGACCGCCAGCGGGCGGGTGGCGCCGGCGACGCGGGGACTTCCCACGGCGTCGGCCCGGCGAGAACTGGGGGCTGGTCGGGCGCCACGATTGGTCGGCTAGAGAAACGGTGAACTCGGGATCAGGTCGACGAGCGAGCGCGCCGCTTCGTGGGAGGTGACCTCGGCCGGCAGGGCGATGAGGGACCACTTGATCGGAAACTCGTACGACTTGCGGGAGCGCAGCCGGGCCTCGGGACTCAGGGGTTGCAGCTCGGTCTTGGTCTCGTCCCAAGCCACCGCGACGCTGTGACCCGCGTCGGAGTAGACCGCGCTTGAGTAGAACGGGAAATGGATGACGAAAAGCGTCCGGCCATGGGCATAGGCCAGCCATTGGGCGGCGCTGTCCGCGCCGATCTTGGTGAGGGTGCCTCCGGTGCGGGCCACGAGAATGCCGTCGAGCACGCGGACCGCGGGGGATTCCGGATTCGAACCCTCGTAGTGGATCTTGCCGCCGATGTCGTCGCGGATCGCCCATCCGGAGGCGAAGCGGCTTTTCTTGTTGATGGGGAAAAAGGCGAATCCGCCCGGCTGACAGGCGATCCGGTGCCATAAACAGAAGGCTGCGTCGCGATCGGAGATGTTCTTGATGCGGTGCACGAACCCGAGCTCACCGGAGGCCGGGTCGTAAGCGACCTCCTTTTCCATCTCGATTCCGATCGCCGGGTCCTCGGGACCCTTGAGAACGACGAACGCCTTCTTCCGGGTCGACCAGGAGTATGCCCCGAGAAGGGTGAGGGGATGGTCGGGGTGGGAGACCACCTCGGGCCCGATGGCGCACGCGAAGCCGCCTGGATCGAACGGCGCGTCACCCGGCTTGTACTGGTTGCCGGCGGCGTTGGGGTTGGTCCAGAGGATGTTCTCCTTTCCGAAGCCATAGGCGAGGACCCGGGCGCCGACCGAGGGGGCGAGAACGGCCCGGACCGCCGAGTTCTTCGATTCCATCAGGAGGACGTCCGACCAGCCGGCGAAGGTCCCGCGGGTCACGCCGCGGATGTCCACCTTCTGGGCGAGCGTGGTCGGCGATGCGAATGCCACGGCGAAGCCGATGGCGGCGGTAAGGGAAAGGGGGAGGCGATTCATGTCCAAGTGAAGTGGATTGGCCCGGCCCGAAGTCAATCGGTGCGGGCGAAGGATGCCAAGACGTTATGCCGATCCAGTTTCCCGCGTTCACACCCCTGTACCGCCGACTTTCCAGTCGGCATCCTGCACCGCCCACTGCCCAGTCGGCATCCTGTAGCGCCGACTTTCCAGTCGGCATGTCGGCCCGTCACCGCGAAGGGCCGCCCCTCTGGGGCTTGGAAGGTATTCCGGAACGCGTTCTATCGACAGACCGGTCCTACGGACCCTGGAGATTGGCCATTCTTGGCCCGGAGGGCCGGCGGAGATTAGCCGGCGGCAAGCCCGCGCCAGCGGGCACGGCCGCCGGACCCAGGATTCCAGTGATGCGCGCCCCGGCGGGGCGCCGGAAACGTCGCCGAGGCCCCGAGATATCACCCTTCGATTCACCCCCGGTCCAACCCCATGTCCCGTGATGCTCGCCTCCACCGCCCCTGCCGGGGCGGTGTTGATTCTGGCACGGTTATCCGGTGGCCGCGACGGCTCCGCCGCCTTGCCCCCGGCTAATATCCCGGGTCCCTCCGGGACCCCGGCTCCGGTAGCCGCCGGGTTTCAGGCCGCTGTCGGTGAGCTCAGGAAAATGGCCAATCTCCAGGGTCCTACGGACCTCGCTTCCCGCCTTCGGATTCCATCGGCGCGTCCCCGGGCGGAAGCAGCGACAAGGGCTGGTCGGTGACCGGGTGCCTGGGCACCGCGGGCAGGTACTCGGGAACCAGCGCTTCGGCCGAAGCGGGCGGCCCGCCTTTCTCCAGGGTGTGGGCGCGGGCGGCGAGGTTGAGAGCGAGGGTTCGGGTGTCCAGGGTGGCGTCAATCACGCCCTTTTCGGTCTTGTTGATGGCCGGCTGCATCTGCGCCTGCCCCTGTCGGCGGAGGAACAGTCTCCACGCGATTCGCATGGTCCACGGACTGTGACGCACGACGTCCTGCTCCGCGAGGAGGACACGGGCAAACGATTCCCGGGTGGCGTCGAGTTCCATGAGTTTCTTGGCGGCGGCGCGCGCGGGGGCCGCTGGGATCTCCGACAACCCCTTCGCCAGGGGTGCGCGGGCGATAGGTTCCAGCGCGTTGGCGACCATCTGGTCGATGAGGACTCCTCCACGGGCGGCGCGGAGTCCCAAGTCGATGCCCTGCGTCGATGCGGCGACCAGCCGGTACCAATCCCCATGGGCAAGCGCGTCCTCGGCATTCCCCGCGAACATTCGCGCCAACGCCTTGAAGCCCGACATCTCGTCCAGGTGAGCCTGCGCTTGGGTCGGGTCGAAGGGCGGCACCTGGGAGGGGCGTGAGAGCCCGAGGCGCACGCGATCAAACACAGCCGGGTTCGCCGCCACGAACGCCGCGATCTCCGAGGGTGAAGCCTTCCCATCGAGAGGCGGAAGGTCCTTCAGCAGGACCGCCGCGGCGGCGAGATCGTCGTAGCCGTTCGGGCTCGGAATGGGTTCCCGTTGCGGTAGGGGTGGCAGCCGGGCCGCGTAAAATAGCAGGCCGACGACGAAGGCGAAGGCGAGGGCGGTTCCGAGGAATATGCGGCGTTTCATCCGGAGGGAAGGGGTGGTCGGTTGGGACGGACGAGTTGTTCAGGTGACATACCCAATGGACCGCGCGCCGGTTTCAAGGCTTCTCAGGCGGGTTGAATCCGATTTTCGCTTGGAGCTGCTTCACGATCTCGGCGCCGGATTCGCCGGTGTCGGCGAGAAGCCCGGCGGCGAGGCCGGCCGTGTAGGCGGTCGCCACCGAGGTGCCGTTGACGACGTACGATTCGCCCTGGTACGGGATGACGCTGGTGCCGGGGGCGATCAGGTCGACGAAGTCCCCGCGATTCGCGTAGGTGGCCAAGGCGCCGCGCCGGTCGCTCGCGGTGACGGCGGTTACTTCCGGGTAGGCGGCCGGGTAGTTCAGACTGGTCGTCGGCTGGTTGCCGGGGGCGGCGAAGGCGATGACGCCGGCTTGGGCCGACTGCTGCAGAACGTCGTGGAGGATCCGGCTGTCCGTGGGACCGGCCAGGCTGAGGTTGAGAATATCGGCCCCCCTTTCCAGCGCGGCCACGACCCCCTGCGCCACTTCGAACGACGACGTTTCGCCTCGGCCCCCGTAGACATCGATCGGGAGAACCCGGACGGGTTGGCCGGTCTCGGATTTCTGGCTGATGGCGAGGCCCTGAATCACGGTCTCGAACATCGCGGGTCCGTGGGACAGACCGCCCTCGGCGGGGCTGTTGCCGACAACGCTGACGCCGGGAAGGAGGAAATCGGAATGCGCGACGCCGCTCGAGGGAACGGCGGTGTCGATGAGCGCGACGATGACGGTGGAACCGTCCTTCAACGGTCGCGCCTTCAGGTTCAAAACCGGAGGAATGAGGCCGTTGGCGCGCTCGAGTTGGGTGGGTGCGCCGATGGCGTAATTCGATTCGACGCTCTCGACGTTCTCGTTGCCCGCCAGTTCGGTCCGGGCGCGGTCGGCGGCTTCGGCGTCGTCGAAGACGAGGCGGTGCGCGTCCAGGCCGTCGATCGAGCCGGCGACCCGCGCCCCGAGTCGTTTCGCGAGGGCGTGGATGTCCTCTCCCGAACCTTTCTTCAGGCGGACGATGAGTTCGCGCTCGAGGACGCCGGGTTCCTTGGCGGGTGCCGTGTCCTTTGAGGCGAGGATTTCGACGGTGGCCCGGTCGGAATTCGATCGGAACACGAAGAGTCGGGAACGTCCGTCGGCTGTCGGCACGAGGGCGTAGTTGACGTCGGCGAGGAGGGTGGCGAGGGCGTCGCGTTCGCGGCGATTCGTGAAGCGCGCGGCGATCGGGGTGTCGAGTCCGGGTTCGACGAGCACGGTCCAGGGGGTGGCCGCGGCGATCCTTTCGAGGACTTTGGCGAGCGGCCAACCGCGGAAGTCGGCGTCGACGCGCCGACGGTCCTTGTTCCATCGCAGATATCCGGAGGTCCGAGGCGCGGGCGATGGCGCCGGCGGTTGGAGGGCGGAACCCTGGACCGGGACGCCGGGACCCGGGGAACGGGGAGTCGCGGCGACGGATCCCAGTCCGAGCACCAGCGACAGGAACAACAGTCCGGCGTGTTTCACGACGCGAAGGTAGCATCGGAACCGGCCGATCCCAGGGAAAGGTTGGGAGGACATGGACGGGATGGACTCACGCGAAGGCGCGAAGACGCGAAGAAGAAGGCGAAGAAAGGATCCCGAGTAAAGGACAGGTCTTTTATTGGGACACCCGGATGACGTTCCGGAGAGAAAGGCCGGAAGATGTCTTGGGCCTCCCCTCTTCGCGGCTTCGCGCCTTCGCGTGAGATTATGGCCGGGATGGACTCACGCGAAGGCGCGAAGACGCGAAGAAGAAGGAGAAGAGGGGACACGGACTAAAGGACGGGTCTTTTGTTGGGCCACCCGGATGACGTTCCGGAGAGAAAGGCCGGGAAATGCCTTGGGCCTCCCCTCTTCGCGGCTTCGCGCCTTCGCGTGAGATTCTGTCTTGAAGCGGAAGCACCGGCTTCTCGGCGGATGCCGGGTCAGGGCGTCGATGATCCGGCGGTGGCGACGCGGCGGGCGGGACTGGCCTGAGGGGGGAGGGGTGGTTCCGAAGCCGACGCCGGAAGCGGCGGGAACACGGGGAGCTTGTTGACGAGGTGTCTCCAGGCTTCGCGTTCGCTCGCCGGTAGCGCGCTCCACCGCTCGGCCACACGCAGGAATTGGGAGCGCTCGGCCGGGGCCATGGTCGCGAGGCGGGTGAACGACTCGACGCAGGTCCGCCGTTGCTCCGCGTTCAATCGGCGGAATCGCTGGAGCACCTGCTCCATGTCGCCTCGTTCCTGGGACGACATCTCCTGGAGGGCCCGTTGCCGGTTGGGCGCGGAACCTTCAAAGAACCGATGCCAGTTCTCCTGGATGCGATCGAGGTCGGTGGCGGCGAGTTGGCTGAGCTTGGACAATTCGGCCTGGACTCGCAGGGGAACGGCCGGCGCGGCGGAGACCGCCGTGGCGCCCGGCGATGCCGTCGCCGGAGGCAGCGGAGGTGGCGCGCTGGTTTTCATCTGGGCGAGGTACCGGAGGGTTCCTTCGTTCTCGAGGAGCACGGCGCGGTCCGCGGGGGAGACCTGGTCCCAGAAGGCGAGACGCATTCGGAGGACCGGCTGAAGATCGGCGGGAGCCGCCTGGAGAAGGGCGGTACGTTCGCTGGGCGCGCGACGGATGAGTTGCTGGAGATGCCAGTAGAGGTCGGTCGCCCGCAGGCGCTCGTCGCGAACCCATGGAGCCATCGCTTCGTACGCGGCGAGGCGTGTCCGAAGGAATTCGCGCTGCCGTGGCGGGCGGACTTCCAAAGCCCGGGCTCGTTCGACCTCGGGAAGCGACAGCCAATGCCTGAAGGCGGCGACCGGCGAAGCGGGCAGGGGTGGTGGCGGCGGGAGGTTTTTTTCTCCGGGGAGCGGGGGCTGACCCTGGGCGGGGCGGGGGATCGCGACGATCGCAAAGGCCAGCGCCACGAGCAGGAAGGCGCATCGAAGGCCGGGCAGGTCGCGAAGGCTGTTGAGGCGGAAGGGATTCATTCGAGGGCGGCGAGGAGTTCGAAATCGACGGGGGGCGAGCTTTGTCCAAAGCGCTGGATGGCATCGAAGTCTTCCAGAACCTCCTGGGGCACCGACGCCAGGGTTCGCAGGCGGGTCACGTCGCGGTTGAACTCCGCCTGGCGCTGCTGGGAGCGCCATTCCCAACCGCCCAGGGCGGCGACGAGAACCAGGGCCGCGCCCGTCGCGGGAATCCAGAACCTGGGCCGGAGCCATGATCCGCGGGGGGTGGTGGATTCGGCGGCGCGCTGGCCTTTCGCCATGTCCCGTCGCACCTCGTCCAGCACGCGGGCGTTGAAATTGGAGGGGACCGGCGTGTCGGGAAGTCCCCGAAGGGCGCGGGCGAGACGGGAGTTTTCCCGCCACGCCTCGGCGGCCTCCGGATGCCGGGCCAACCACTGTTTCAGGGTGCGTTCCTCTTCGGGCGTGAGATCGCGCCGGTGAAGGGTGTCTTCCAGATGGGGCAACGGGTCCTCAATCATGGCACGAGGGTTCAAAACCGTGGGGGTGGAAAAGTTGCCTTGTCGCGCCGACTTTCCAGTCGGCAGGCATTGGAAGGAACGGAGCAGTTTAAGGGCGGGCGGTACATCGCGGGAGGACGAGCGGGTCAACCATCGGCTGGCTTGGGCGCGGCGGGGTCCGTCTCCGTGGCCCAGGTCCCGGACCGGAGATACGCCTTCAGGCGGCGCTTCAACGTCTCGCGCCCCCGATGGATGAGGGATTTGGTGGCGGAAACGGACACGTCGAGAATCTTCGCGATCTCTTCGTAGGGGATGTCCTTGTCGCGGACCAGGAGCAGGGCCGAGCGCTGCGACTCCGGGAGATCCGCGAGCGCCTCGTCCACTTTCGTCGTCAATTCGGCGAGGAGCACCTGGTCCGTCACGCCGCGGACTTCGGCATCGGCGAAGTCCCGCGTCAGTGGGCCGTCGGCCGTCTCGACCGGGGCGTCGAGCGACTCGGCCGGGTGCCGCGCGCGGCGGCGAATCTCATTGAGGCAAAGATTGCGGGCGATGGTGAACAGCCACGTCGTGAACCGGGAGGCCACACGGTACCGCGGGGCCGCCTTCCAGACCTGCACGAAGACTTGTTGCGCGATGTCCTCGGTTTCGTCGGCGCCCTGGAGATGGCGCCGGATGAAGTTGAACACCGGCTGCCGGTACTTGTCGACGAGCCCCTCGAACGCCTCCAGGTCGCCCTGCTGCACGCGGAGCATCCGGGCCGCATCCTCGTCGGGGCCGTCCGTCATCCGGGCCAGATTAGGCGGAGCCGGGGTGGTAGGAAACCGCGAATCCGGTCGCGTCCCAGGGGCGTACACCTCGTTTGAAAACCGGCGACGCGCCCGAGTTGCGGTTCAACGCGCGAGCACCGCGGCTTCTTCGGCGGGCGAGAGACGTTTCCAACCGCCGGCGGGGAGGTCGCCCAGATCAAAGGCGCCGATCCGCACCCGGATCAGGCGGAGGGTCGGATGCCCGACCGCGGCCGTCATCCGCCGGACCTGGCGGTTCCGGCCTTCGACGAGTTCGAGGACGATCCACCGGTCGGGGACGGACTTCCGGAATCGGATGGGCGGGTCGCGGGGGGCGACGACCGGTTGGGGATCGGGCAGCCAGGCACGGCACGGGAGGGTCCGGTCGCCCTGAACCACGACACCTCGCGAAAGCGCTTCGAGTTGTTCGGGGCCGGGGATTCCCTCGACCTGAACCCAATACCGTCGGGGATGAGCCTGTCGGGGTTCGAGGAGTCGGGCGGTCCAGCGGGCTTCGTCGCTCAGGAGCAGAAGCCCCTCGGAATCCGCGTCGAGCCTCCCGATCGGGTAGATCCCTGGCGGCGGACCGCAGGTCGCCAAGGTGCGGTGGCGCGATCCGTCCGGAGTGAACTGGGATAGGACGCCCCACGGTTTATGGAGGGCGACAAGCACGCGCGAGGTTGGGCGGTGGCGCATGCGCCCGTCAAACGGCCCTTCCGGATTTTGGCGTGCGATGGCGGAGGGGGTGACTAGGGTTCCGATCGTGTCGCCCGAGGACCATTCGCGGAAATGGGAAGGAACCGTCGGCGGGGAATCCCCGGCCCTCTCCCGTCGGACGGGAGAGGGTGGCCGAAGGCCGGGTGAGGGTCACTCCGGCGAATCTTCCGCGTGCATTTCCGCCACGATGGATATCCGGGAGGTTTGGCGTCGATTCCGGGAGGCGACGTGGTCCGTGCTCGGACTCGTGGGGGTGTTGTTGGTCGGAGGGTGTGTGACGCGAACGACCCGGGTGAACACGATGAACGTCGAGTCGGACCTTCCCGCGCTGGTGATCTTCACGAACGCCGCGGCCTGGGCCTCCGCCGCGGTCGGTCCCACATCCGGCGAACGCGTGCTCGAATCACCGCCGATCCGGACCGTCCGGAACTGGAACGAGCTGGTGGTGTCGTGGAACGTCGAGCCCGCCGCGGGAGCGGGATTGGAGGTGGAGGCCCAGGCTCAATTGGGGGACCGATGGACCCGATGGTACCGGCTCGGGGACTGGTCCCTGGACGGCGCGACTCCGGTGCGGCGGACGAGTGTGCCTGGCGAGTCCGACGGGGACGGCGTGGTGAAGACCGACACCCTGGTGATCCGGGGGGTGGCGGGTGGGTTGCGATTGCGGCTGAAGCTATCGGGAACGCTGGCGGAGGCGCCGGATCGGTTGCGTTGGGTGGCGTTGGCCTTGTGCGATTCGAACCAACTGGTGGAACCGCGGGCCGCGCGTTTGGACGTGCGAGGTCTGACACTGGATGTCCCCGAGCGCTCCCAGGTGGCGTACCCGGAGGGCGGGGGGTGGTGCAGTCCGACCTCGGTGTCGATGCTGCTGGCCTGGTGGTCGCAACGATTGGGGCGGCCGGAACTGGACCTCGACGTGCCGCGGGTGGCGGCGGGAGTCCATGATCCGGGATGGCCGGGAACGGGGAATTGGCCTTTCAACACGGCGTACGCCGGGAGCTTTCCTGGAATGCGGGGTTGCGTGGCGCGGTTGCGGGACCTTCGGGACGTCGAGGACCTGGTGGCGGCTGGGATTCCGGTGGTGCTGTCGGTGAACGCGCCGGCGCTGCGCGGAAAGCCCATGACCCCGGACGGCGGGCACCTGGTGATCTGCGTCGGCTTCACGGTCGATGGCGATCTGGTGGTGAACGACCCGTGGGCCCGACTCGAGGAAGGCCAGCGGGTTCGGAAGGTGGTTTCGCGGGGCAACGCGGAGCGGGCGTGGGAGCACGCGCACCGGATGGCCTATCTGGTGGCGCCGGTGGAGATGGCCGAGGCCTTTCCCGCCGTGTGGAGGTAGACGAAGCCTCGCCTTGGAAGGGACGGTGGGGTCACGATGGCGACCGACGATGGCGACGCCGGGTGAACGACCGATCAGCTGGGGACGGGTGGGGCGCGGCTTGGACGCCCTGGCGGACGCGTGCATCGGGCCGCTCCGGCGAACCTTTTCGCGACTGCGGCGCCTGTTGGCCTTCGGTTTGATCGTCGCGGTGACCGGTGTGGCCAAGGTGGGCCACGGCCGGAAGGTCGTGCGGGAGGCGGCGGTGGACCAGATCCGGCGGGCGGGCGTGGGGTTGCTGCCCTTTATAGGACTGCTGTCGCTGGTTGCCGGCTTCGCGATCCTCGGGCAATCCGTGGCGCTGCTCCGGCAATTCGGAGCGGAAGACGTCCTGGGAACCGTGATGGTGGTCGTGGTGTTTCGAGAGCTCGCGCCGGTCGCCACGGCCCTCGTGGTCCTGCTCCGGGTGGGGACGGCCACCGTGGTGGAACTGGCCACGATGCGGGCGACCGGGGAAGTGGAGGCGCTGGAGGCGCTGAGCATCGATCCGGTCCATTACCTCGTTGTTCCGCGAGTGATCGGCCTGGCGGTCTCCGTCTTCTGCCTGACGGTCTACTTCGTGATCGGAGCGCTCGCGGGTGGCTACCTTTTCTGTTTCGTCGAACAACTGCCGCTGTCGTTGGAGGATTACCTGAACCAGTTGGCGCGGGCCTTGACCTGGCAGGATTTCCTGCTGCTGATGCTCAAGACCGCCGGGTTCGGTTCCGCGATCGCCATCCTGACCTGCTACCAGGGCCTCTCGAATCCGCTGCGATTGGAGGAGGTTCCGGCGGCGGCGACCCAGGCGGTGACCCATTGCCTCCTGTTCTGCGTCGCCCTGGATGTCCTGTTCCTGGGCTTTTACCTGATCGGCCGCGCGTGAGTTCCGACCCTTCCACCGAGGATTCGGCCATCGAACTGGATGCGGTCGACGTGCCGGCGAGCGGGTCGCCGAACGCCGTGATCCTTCGGAAGGTCGATTGGCGGGTGCGGACCGGCGAGCGGTGGTTGATCTCCGGGCCGGCGCGTTCGGGGAAGTCGAGCCTCGTGGGGGTGGCGGCCGGTTTGATCCGTCCAGCGCGGGGTCGGCATCGTCTTTTCGGACGGGATCTGGCCGCGCTGGGTGAGAAGGAGAGAACCGCGCTGCGGCTCAACGTGGGGGTCGTGTTCGGGGCGGGCGGTCGTCTGTTTCCCATGCTCAACGTGGTCCAGAACCTATCCCTGCCGCTGCTGTACCACGCGTCGTCGCGTGGCAAGGGGGACTCCGAGCGGATGGCGAGGATCCTGTCGGTGCTCGGTTTGGAAGCCTACGCGCGGTGGGTCCCCGGCGAACTTCCCCGAGGGGTCGCCCACCGGGTGGCTCTCGCGCGCGCCCTGATGCTTCGACCCACGGTGCTCGTCCTCGACGAACCCACCCTCGGCCTGCCGATGGAAGAGGCCGCCTGGTGGCAGGAGTTTCTCGGAGGCGGCGCGGAAGCGACCATGGGACCGGATTGGAGTCCCCGGACCTGGGTGATCGCCGCGACGGAGTCGCGCCCCTGGGAGGGTTGGGCCGGGCGCAAAGCGCGTGTCAGCGCGGGTCGCTGGCAGGTTCTGGACGAGGACCCGGGGTTGCGTCCTTAGCCTGGAAAGGGATGCTTGGGCCATGGCGCTGCAGGACCTCACTCCCGAACTTCGGACGCGGATGAGCCGCGTGGAGCGGTTGGTGGGGCTTTTCATCTTCCTGGCGGCGCTGCTGATGCTCGTCGGATTCGCCTATTACCTGCGCGACACCGGCAAGCGCCGCGGATGGTTCGTCAACAAGGTGCCGTATTACTGCTACACCCGGGACGCCACCGGACTGAAGGCGGGCGACCCGGTGCGGTTGCTCGGTCGGGTCATCGGCCGGATCGTCCAGGTGGAAACCAATCCGCTGGATCCGTGGTTCACCGAGAACAACTACAACGTCACCGTGAAGTTCGAGGTCCATGAACCCCACTTCGGCTACATCTTCGACGACTCCACCGTCCGGGTCGTGTCCGCCGATTTCTTCGGAGCCCGCCTCCTCGAGGTGACCCCGGGCGATCCGGACGTCGGATTGATCACCGTCGGCGACGAACCCCGGTGGGAGGACCGGACGGTCCGCAGCGACGATCCGAAGATCGAAGGGATGGTGCCGCTCCGGGATGTGATCCGGAAGGGCGGCGGCGTCTGGCTCAAGAACGTCGAGGAGGCGCCGGCGCTGGCGATCCGGGCGGAGGAGATCGTTCGCACGCTCGCGGAGGCGCTGCCGTCCATGACCCGGCAGTTGGACGAAGTTCTCGCGGGCTCTTCGACCACGGTATCCAACGTGAACCTGACCTTGCTGCAGCTGCGGCCGTCGCTGACGAATCTTCAGGCGCTGACGGAACGCCTGGGGTCCGAGGACGGCGTGATCGGCAGGATGGTGCTGACCACCAACCTCCAGGGCCAGGTCTCGGGAACCCTCGCGAGCATGGAATCGACCCTCACCAACACGACCTCGCTCCTCCGGACCAGCGAGATCCAGTTGCAGGATCTGACCCGGCGCATCGCGATGACCCTCGACAACGTCGCGCTCGTCACCAGCAACCTGAGCGCCCAGGTCAACGCCAACAGCCTGATGCTGGGCGAGGTCTCGTCCCTGGTCGTCAACGCCGATGACATGGTCCAGGGCCTAAAACGGCACTGGCTCCTGCGATCCGCTTTCGGCGCCACCACCAACGCGCCGATCGAAAGCGTCGTGGTGCCCAGTCTCGATTTGTCGCCGCGATGATGAATCGAACATTTTCCAAGGTCTTCGCGGGGGCGTCGGCGGGCATCCGGTTCGCGTTGGCGTTCGCGGGACGATGGACGGCCCTGGGACTGGTCCTGCTGGCGGGCGGATGGGCGGGGTGCGCGTCGAAGCCGGTTCCGCCCCCGCCGCCGAGAGCTTGGGCGGAGGCGGATCGATTGTCCCGACAGGCCGCGCGGTTGCAGTCCGAAGGCGACTGGAACGGAGCCCTGGCCTGGTGGGACCGGGCCGCGCGACAGTTTCAGCTCTTGAACGATCGGACGAACCTGGCGATGGCCTGGCACAACCAGGGCATGGCGCACCGAGCGCTCGGACGGACGGATGAGGCGACCACCGAACTCGAGCGGGCCGCCAAGGTGAACGCCGAACTCGGACTCACCGATTCCTGGTGGCGCAATCAGATCGGGCTGCTCCAAGTCGCCAATGACGCCCGAAGCCCGCGCTTGGAGGAACTGCTTCGCGACCTGGACCGTCAGCCCGGGCGTCCCGAAGCGGGAAGACCGGGGGCGGTTCTGGCGCACGAGCGAGCCCGCGCCTGGATGACGATGGGCCGACTTCCCGAGGCCTTGGAGGAGGCGGGGCGGGCCAGGGTTGAATTCGAGTCCATCGAAGATCGCGCGGGCAGGGCCGCGGCCCAGGTGACCGTTGCGAAGATCTTGCGGCGACTGGGGCGTTTCCGGGAGGCGGAGGCAGTCTGGCGGGAAGTTTTGGTGGAATTCGAGGCGATGGGGGATCCGCGTGGGGTGGCGGTTTCGCTGGCGGGTTGGGGAGGGTGCCTCGCGGACGCCGGGGGCGACCTTGTGGTGGCCGAGGGATTGCTGAAGCGGGCGGAGGAGAACTACTTCGCGCTGGGATTGAAGCGGGAGGCGGAGACCGTCGCGGGCGAACGGGAAGCGCTCTCACGCCGGGCGCGGGAGGAGTGAGGAAAGTAAGGAGGCCGGGCGCCTTGCGGCGGCCGGCCCGTTGTACGACTCAGGCGTACGACCCAGACAACAACACCTCTGAGGCTGTAAGAGCCCACGGGGCGGGCAGCGAATCCCACCCCGCGGGCGAACCCAAACAACTCCGAAAATTAAGACGGCGGAGTCCTTGGTTTGTTCAAAATTTTTTCCGCGGCCTCCCGGGAAGGCCACAGGATTTCCTTGGGCGACGGGCCATGGGTGACCGAGGATGGCGCCATGCGAATCACGAACATGAACCCCGCCCACGACGTGGGGGCTAGCGCTTGG
The DNA here is from genome assembly GCA_942490575.1 of uncultured Verrucomicrobiota bacterium. Classification (GTDB taxonomy): domain Bacteria; phylum Verrucomicrobiota; class Verrucomicrobiia; order Limisphaerales; family CAIMTB01; genus CAIMTB01. The sequence continues at coordinate 30,058 of CALNYA010000009.1, read as the reverse complement.
GGTGTGGAATTCGAAGGCCACAGGATGTTGCTGGACGCGGGTGTTCATCCGAAGAAGGAGGGAAAAGAAGGATTGCCCCTGTACGATCGTCTGGAGGGTGCCGAACTCGATGCGATCGTGATCAGCCATTGCCACCACGATCACGTCGGATCGCTTCCGGTGGCGGTCCGGAACCATCCGCGGGCCCACGTTCTGATGACCGAGTTGAGTTATTTCATCGTGGACCGGGTTCTCCACAATTCGGTGAACGTGATGACCCGGCAGCGGGACGAACATGGCATCGCCGAGTACCCCCTGTTCACGCACGGCGAGGTGGATGAGATCGAGTCGGTCTTCCAGGGCTTTCGCTACAACCGGGAAGTGGAGTGGGCCGGATTCGGCAAAGTGCGGGCGGGCGGGCGTTCCCCGACCCTGGAGTTCCTGAATGCCGGGCATGCCCTCGGGGCGGCCGGGGTGATGGTTCGCGGCGACAAGGAGACGCTCTTCTACACCGGGGATGTGTCGTTTCGGGACCAGACGATCCTGAAGGGCGCCCGGTTCGAAGATGTCCAGGCGGACGTCCTGATCATGGAAACGACGCGGGGCGCGCGGGCGACGCCGGAGGGGTTTTCGCGTGAATCGGAGATCGAAAAACTGGCCCTGGCGATCCGCGAGGTTCAGGAACGGAACGGAAGCGTCCTGATTCCGGCCTTCGCGCTCGGCCGGACGCAGGAAATCCTCGCGCTGCTTTCGCTCCTCATGCGCGCGGGGCGCCTTCCGCGCCAACCCATCTACATCGGCGGCCTGGGTCGCGTCTTCACCGAGATCTACGATCTCCAGGCGCACCGGGCCCATCGGAACCACAGCAACCTGGCGTTGACCGAGTCGTTGGATCTCCAGGTGCTGGAACGGCGCCAAATGGAGACCATCAAGTTGAGCGGCGGCAGGATCTTCGTCCTGACGTCGGGGATGATGACCCCGAACACCGCGGCCTATGAAATCGCGCTGCGGATGATCGAGGACGAGCGGCAGGGGATTTTTTTCGTGGGTTACGCCGACCCTGCGACGCCGGCGGGGAAGCTGCGGGCGGCGCCGGACGGCGGCACGTTCGCTTTCGGCCCCCAGGACCGTCAGGTCACCCGCCGATGCGACATCCGGGAATTCGACCTCACTTCGCACGCGAATCGCGAGGAATTGCTGGGGTTCGTGGGCCAGGTGTCTCCCCGGGTGGTCGTGCTGGGACACGGCGAGGACGACGCCCGCGCGTGGTTTCGGGAACAGATCGGAATCCGCCACCCCCGGGTGAGGGTGCTCGACCCGGGGCCGGGCGAGACCGTGGAAACGTAGACTCGATCAATCCGTCAGTCGGCTCGGCCGATGTCTTGGGAAAGCTCCAGGCGCCGGACGAAATCGCGCCCGCGGATCCACTCCGCGTGACCATCGGTGAAGACCGCGTTGTAGCCTTCCCCGACGTGGTTGTCCCAGCGGTCCGGAAAGTCGTTCCGCCCCGGAGGGGTCAAGGGACCGCGGGGACCGTGCGAGGGGCCTTCGTCGGCGTCCACGAAGAGCCAGATGTTGGCCGGCCCGGGGACGGTGCCTTTCAGGCCGAACGTGGAATTCTTGTGCTCGTAGGACACCACGTTGCTGACCGTCTTCGGGGTGGCTCCCGGTTCGGGGGCGATGGCGCCCATGTGCCCGTAGATCTCGTAGGAATACCCGTTGGTCCACTTGTTCGGCGCGACATCCTGAAGATCCACCAGCCCGAGGACTTCGCTGGTGCGGCGGTTCAGCGCCAAGTTGGTGCGCACGTTGTTCTGGGTGCTCGGACAGATGTAGCTCCGGACCGCCGGGATGTAGCGGGGATAAAGGAAGTTGATGTCGTCATCCACGTAGTTCGTGAGCGGCGTGAATCGACCGCGGGAATCGTCGTCGGCGTACATCAGGCACCCCAGTCCCATCTGCTTGACGTTGTTGATGCACACGATGCGTCTGGCCCGTTCCTTCGATTTCGCCAGGGCCGGGAGGAGCATCGACGCGAGGATCGCGATGATCGCGATCACCACCAGGAGTTCGATCAGGGTGAAGGCGCCGCGGTTGGCCCGGCCCGGACGGCTCTTTTCACGGGCTGTCCGAGGGCGGGGCCACGACGTGTTGGGAGGGATGGACGGTCGGTTCATACTGGGACGAGTCGGCCGGTGGGGGGTGGCCGGCGCCCTTTGGGAGGGCGCGCACTTGTGTCCCTGATTCGCCGGAGTGTCAACGGGCAACCAAGGTGGAAGCCGGTTCCCTGGTTCCACGAGTCCCTGTTCAACCTGGAAACGGCGGTTCAACCACGGAACGGACGGAACACACGGAAAGGGAGGGATTCGGAGAGGCGGTGGGTATCCTCCGAAGGGTGACCAGACGATGTAGCGCAGGCTGCCCAGCCTGCTGTATCGCCGGTTGCCAACCGGCGGGGACCGTCTTGCGGAGCCACGCCTGCGAGTCGTTGATTCGAGTAGGAACTCTGGTCGTGGGTTTCGGCGGAAAAAAAGGGGACGCCATGACGGCGTCCCCTGTTGAAGCGAATGCGTGCCGGATCGCGTCGGCTTACTGGCCCTGGACTTGGAAGAAAGCCGGGCCGGCCCCAATGGGAACCGTGGCCGTCTTGGTGGTGATCGGCGCCCCCACATTCTCCCAGGCGCCAGCCCCGACGGTCGCCCGGGTCTGGACCTGGAAAGGCGGTGTGCCGGTGGCCCAGGTGAGGATCACGTTCGAGCCCGACCGGGCGGCGGTGATGTTGCCGATCGGTTCGCTGGCCGTCCCTCCTGTCTCCACCGCGTTCGACGCGGGCGAAGTGACCGAGGTCCCGGCCTCCGAGGACGTCTCGAGAGCCGAATAGGTGATCGCGACGCAGAGCATGCTGGCGCCCGGAACGCCGAGGGCGCTCAGGTCGAAGGTGAACTCGCCGGGATTGCCGTTGAGATCGTCCACCCCCCCCTCGAAGAAGGTTCCGAGGTAGCGGCCGGGAATGATCGACCCGGCCGGCGCCGCCGGATCCGTCACGTAGATGTCCACGTCGGCGAAGTATCCCTCCGCGGGTGGAGTCAGCGTGCCCGAGAGCTTGCCGTCGGTGTAGGTGGTCACCGTGGGAATGACATTGTCCGGGTCCGCCACGTAGGGCGCGTAATAGATGTTGTACGCGCGGCCGTTGGCGCCGTCGCTGAAGAGGAACTCGCCGAAGCCGTTGCCGGAGAGGATGTTCCTGCGGGCGACAATCGGAACGTTCACGCCGGAGATCAAGAGGCTGAATCCGGGAATCCTGGTGATCCGGTTGCCTTCGAGTTCGTCGGCGACCCCGTCGTTGTTGGATCCGAGCCGGAAACTTCCCGTGCCGGGGCCTTCGAGCAGATTGGGCTCGCGGAGCGTGGGGACCGGCGGGGTGGAAACGCCGTCCACACCCACTCCGAAGTAATTGCCGGCGACGACGACGTTGATGGCGCTGGAGTAGAACTCGATGAGGTGGTCGTAGACGACCTGGTTGAAGACGTTGCGTTCGTTCTCGTCGTTGATGTTGTCGCCACGGACTCCGATGACGCTGCCGGTGGTTTCGCGGCCGTTCTCGTAGTTTTCGACCGACGAATCGCCCGCTTCCCGTCCCGAGGCGAGTTGGGCCTCATGGATGTCCTCGACGTTCAGGAAGGTTTTGCCGTCGGGAAGGACGTTGAAGTAGTTGCCGGCGGTGATCGCCCCGGGAAGTTCGAGGGCGAGCGCGATGTGGAGGCCGCAGAGGATGTTCCCCTCGGCGAGGTCGTTCATTCCGTCCGAGTCCGTGCCGACGATCAGCCCGCCGGAGTAGGTGTCGACGTTCACGCCGTCGACATCGACGCGGTGTCGGAAACCAGCGACCGCGGATGCGAGGCCTTCCGAGGGGGTGCCGTCGACGGAAAGACCGAACCAATTGCCCTGGACGCGGGTGTTGCGGGCCTCCTTGACGAGGGCGATGGCGTAGATCGACGGGTCCTCGTCGCTTCCGGGAGTGTGCCGTCCCTTGAAGGCGATGCCGCGGATGGTGACGTTGTCGGCTTCGTAGATCCCGAGGATCGCGTTTTCGGAATCGCCGTAGCCGGGGAAGGGCAGGCGGGTCGAGGTCCGTTCGGGTTTTTCAGGGTCGCCGGACTGCGCGTCGCCGGACGAGTCGAGGACGATGGCGAGCTTGGCGTTGTTGCCGGACAGGAACGGATTGGAGTTGGGGGAGGAGCCCGGCTGGGTGTAGCCGTCGATGGTGACGCCCTGCCGGGTGATCAGCGGGTAGCCGCCGACCGGGGTGACGAACACGTGGGGTCCCGCGCCGGGAATGTTGAAGGTGACGATGTCGTTTTCCTGCAGGCCGGCGAGGGCTTCCACGAGGCTGGTCTTGCCGTCAGCCGCCCCGCTGGCGTTGTCGGTGGTGTCGACGACCACGGTCCGGATGGGCTCGACGCGGACGTTGTCGAAGATCGCGTAGGTTTCCTCGCGCGGATCCGCGATCGAGGTGAACGGATCGAGGTACCCGAGCAGGATCGTGCCGGACTTGAAGGCGGTGTCGTTGGCCCGCTGGGCGATGATGTGGCCGTCGATCTTCCAGGTCACGATGTCGCCGCGCTGGGAGACCTCGACTTCAACCCACCGTTTGCTGGGAAAGCCCGGGAACTCGAAGCGCGACGCGGGAAAGGCGTTGTGGAAGTGGGCTTCGGAATCGTCGACGTCGATGGCGCCGTTGTTGTTGCGGTCGATCAGGCCGCCGGTGGAGTCGGCGAGCAGCGGAATCGGAGGCTGCCCGGCGCCGCCGCCTTCGATGGAGACGAAATCACGGGCGGCGCCGCCGTCGCCTGTGAACCCGAAATAGATGCCGTCGCTGTTGTCCTTGCCAACGGCGGAAGTCTTGAAGGCGTCGGCGAGGGCCGTGCCGGCGAGGGCGAACCAGTTCATGAACTCGCCGCCGTGGTTGATGCCGGCGATGGCGTATTCGGTGGTGCCCACCCCGGTGTCGGCGAAGGCGCCGTGGGCGAGGAAGAGATCGAATTTGAGCGCGTAATCCCCCGAGAACGACTTGTCCTTGGGGTACAAGTTGACCGCCATGCGTTCGGCGAGGTCGTCACCCTTGTTCACGGTGACCCGGACTCCGCGGGTGGTTCCCGCGGAATTCGGGGCGGGCGGAATGGTGAACTGCACGGGCTCGGGGTCGGCGACGGACTTGTAGACCGTCACCGTGAGTTGGCTGTAGTCGAAGGCCCAATCGACGGTGTAATCGTTGGGATCGGAGCCTTCGTAGTACCCGCTCCGGACCGTCCAGTTGGCGGACGAGTCGGTGTCGAAGTTGTCCTCGAACAGGGGTGCCGCGCAGGCGAAGGGCGCCAGGATGGCGGGAATCGCGAACGGGATCAGGCGTCGGATGGTCGCTGGTTTCAATTGCATGGTTCTTTGTCTTTCGGGGCTGGAAGGTGCGGGCCGCCGGGGGAAACCACCGGGAAAGGGCGTTGGCGGCCCGCGGACATGAGACGGACCCCTCCGCTCCCGTCGTCCGAACTACCACGTTTCCCGCGGTGGAGACAAGGCCGGGGGCCCGGGCGGGGAAAAAACAGGGGTCGCGGCCGGTGTGCTGAAATAACCCCTTGCTGTGATGTGTGCCGCTACCTATACTCCGCGCTCCTTTTCGATCACGAGGGGACACCACGATCGACGAAGGGACAACCCTATGCGACGAGCCCGCGCGCCCAAGACCAAGAAATCGGTGGCCAAGCGATTCAAAATCACTGGCACCGGCAAAGTGATGCGTTCCCGTGCGGGACGCCGCCACTTGCTGCAAACCAAGAGCCCCGGCCGCCGCCGCAGTCTGCGCAAGAAGGTGGTCGTGGGGCCAACCGACGCGCATCGCATCCTGGCCTGCCTGCCGTTCACGCGCTGATGTAGGTAGGCATTTTCACCCCCTGCTGAACCAAGACCATGCGAGTCACCAACGCCCCAGCCTCCCGGAAGCGTCGCAAGCGGATGCTCAAGCTTGCCAAGGGCTTTCGTCTCAAACGCTCCAAGCTGTATCGGTACGCGTCGGATGCCGTGGATCACGGCCTCAAGTACGCCTACCGCGATCGCCGCACCAAGAAGCGCACTTTCCGCGCCCTGTGGCAGATCCGCATCAATGCGGCCGCCCGCGCCGCCGGAATCACCTACAGCCGCTTCGTGGAAGGTCTCAAGGCCGCCCAAGTGGTTCTCGACCGGAAGGTCATCGCCGATCTCGCCGCGACGGATGCCGCCGCTTTCGCCGAGTTGGTTCGCTTGGCGCAGGGCGCCCTGGATTCGAAGCGTTCCGCAGCGACGACGGCCACGGCCACGGCCACGGCCACCGTCACCGCCTGACGTTGACGTCGAGTCGACGGGGCGCGATCACCTCGATCTCCCCGGCCAGCGAGCGCCCAAACCCCATGGCGCACGGTCCGGTTGGTTGGGCGCGGGACGATGCGCGATGCGCGATGCGCGATGAGCCGGGCTGCGAGCCTGCCGCTGGCGATTTTGTTTTGAAGAAGTTGAGTTAGTTGGACGATGGCGGGCGGCCCACGGCTGCCCGTCTTTTTTGTTCCGGAGACGATTCCGGGGTGGCGCGACGGGGCGGGCCACCGGGACCGACCGAGAGAGGAAAGGAAGTCATCATGGCTGCCGCACTTCTGGACGAGATCGAACAATTGAAGCAGACCGCGCTGGCGGCCTTGCGTTCGGCCGCGAACCTGCCCGACCTGGAGCGGACGAAGGGCTCCTTCGTGGGTGCCGAAGGCCAGTTCACCGCCTTCATGAAGCGCCTGGGCTCCCTCGCCAAAGAAGAGCGACCGGCGGCCGGCAAGGCGGTCAACGCCGCCAAGGCGGAGATCGAGTCCGCGCTGGCCGAGTGCCGGAGCGCCCTCGAGTTGAAGGCGGCCGCTCCCCGTTTCCCCACGGACTTCACCGCGCCCGGTCGGCGCCGGGCGCTGGGACGCCCGCATCCACTGACCCAGGTCACGGACGACATCGTGAAGGCGTTTCGGAGGCTGGGATTCGCGGTGGCGGACGGACCGGAGATCGAGGACGAGGCGCATTGCTTCGACGCGTTGAACACGCCGAAGGACCATCCGGCGCGCGACACGCAGGACACGTTCTTCGTGGGGCCGGGAGATCCGGCGCGGGCGGACGGGGCGGCAAGCGCGGTTGGCGCGGCCGGGCCGGTTGGGCCCGCTTTGCTGAGGACCCACACGAGTTCGGTGCAGATCCGGGTGATGGAGAAAATGGCGCCACCAATCCGGATCATCGTGCCGGGCCGGGTGTACCGCCGGGACAACGCCGACGCGACCCACAATCCGACGTTCCATCAGGTGGAAGGGTTGTACGTGGACCGAGGAGTGACGGTGGGAGACCTGAAGGGGACCGTGGAATTCGTCTTCCGGGAGTTGATGGGGAGCGACACCAAGATCCGGTTCCGGCCGCACTATTTCAGCTACACGGAGCCGAGTTTCGAGATCGATTTCAGCAATGCCCTGGTGAAGAAGCTGGGGAAGGAATGGCTGGAAATCGCGGGCTGCGGCATGGTCCATCCCCAGGTGTTCGAGAACGTGGGGTACGACCCGGAAACCTGGACCGGTTGGGCCTTCGGCTTCGGCATCGAGCGCATCGCGATGATCCGGTACGGCATCAATGACATTCGGCTGTTCTACGAGAACGATGTTCGGTTTCTGAGGCAGTTCTGATCCCGTTCGACCGCGACCTTCCCAAACCACTTCCATTCGCTCCCATGAAGACTTTCACCTGCTGGATCCGAAGGCTGCTGATCACCGGTTTTCTCGCGGCCGGGTTGGCCGGGACCGCGGCCGATCGCCGGACACGGAACGTGATCCTTGTGACCACCGACGGTCTCCGTTGGGAGGAAGTTTTCAGGGGGGCGGAGGAGATCCTGATCAGCCGCGAGTACGGGAATGTGAGCGACACCAACGCGTTGCGGCGGGCGTTCTGGCGATCCAGTCCGGAGGAACGCCGGCGGGCGCTTCTTCCGTTCCTGTGGGGCACGGTGTCCGGGAAGGGGCAGATCTGGGGCAACCGCGACCGGAAAAGCGATGTGCGGGTCTCCAACGGTCACAATTTTTCGTACCCGGGCTACAACGAATTCCTGACGGGCATCGCGGATCCGGCCATCGACAGCAACGACAAGAACCTGAACGCCAACACCAACGTGTTCGAATTCCTGGCGCGCCAGCCCGGATTCGAAGGTCGCGTCGCGGCGGCCGTGAACTGGGATGTGCTGCCATGGATCCTCAATGGACCGCGCGCCGGATTTCCGATCTGGAGTGGATTCGACGTGCCGCCGGGCACCGTGCGACTCGCCGTGCCGGCGGCCTTGGACGAATTGGTCGGGCCGTCGAAAACGATCTGGAACGGGGTGCTGCTCGACACCTTCGTCGGGTATGCCGCGCGGCACGCGGTGCAGACTCTGAAGCCCCGGGCGATGTACGTTTCCTACGGTGAAACCGACGACTGGGCGCACGAGAGCCGCTACGAGCGCTACCTCAAGGCCGCCCACGAGTTCGACCGGTTCCTGGCGGGGCTATGGGACATGGTCCAGGCGATGCCGGAATACCGCGATCAGACGACCCTCGTGATCACCACGGATCACGGGCGCGGTCCCGCGCCGGTCGCCTGGAAGGATCACGGGAAGCAGATGGTGGCGTCGGCGTACATGTGGGTGGCCGTGATCGGACCCGACACCGCTCCCTTGGGGGAACGCGAGAACACGCCCCTGATCCGTCAGGCGCAGGTGGCGTCGTCGGTCGCCGCCCTGCTCGGCAAGGATTTTCGGTCCGCTTCCCCTCGCGCCGCGGAGCCGATTCCGTGGGGCGCCGAGGCGCGGTGACGATGGCTTTGAACCGAATCGGGTGAATCGCGCATGAAGATCACGCTCAATTGGCTGAGGCGTTACGTGGAGTTCGACTGGACTCCGGACCAGTTGTCGGAGCGCCTCACGATGCTCGGCCTGGAGGTGGAGGGTGTCGTCAAATTGGGCGGCGCATTCTCCGGGATCGTGGTGGCCGAGGTCCTCACCCGCGACCAGCATCCGAACGCGGACAAGCTCTCGGTTTGCCGCGTCCGGGACGGCCAGGGGGAACGGCAGATCGTGTGCGGCGCCCAGAATTTCAAGCCGGGCGACAAGGTCCCGCTGATCCTGCCCGGCTCGACACTGCCGGCCCGGGCCGGGGAGACCGCTCCGTTCACCATCAAGGTGGGCAAGCTGCGGGGCGTCGAATCGCACGGCATGATGTGTTCCGCGGAGGAACTCGGCCTCGACCCCGCGGTCCTCGGACTGTCCCAGGAGGACGGACTCCTGATCCTGAAATCCGACGCGAGCGTCGGCCAGTCCCTGGACGAGTACCTCGGACGCGGCGGCGACGACTTCGTTTACGACCTGGAGGTCACTCCCAACCGGCCCGATCTGAACAGCCTCATCGGCATCGCCCGCGAGATCGCGGCGGTCACAGGGAATCCGGTGCGATTGCCCGAGCTCGTTTCGGCCGACGCCGGGGAAGGCGAGTCGGCCGCCGACCTGGTCGCGGTTCGCCTCGACGCGCCGGACTTGGGGCCTCGCTACACCGCGCGGGTTCTGCGCGGCGTGAAGATCGGCCCCAGCCCGGATTGGCTGAGGACCGCCCTCGAAAAGGTCGGCCTGCGCGGCATCAACAACGTCGTGGATGTCACGAACTTCGTGATGCTCGAGACGGGTCAACCGCTGCACGCCTTCGACTACCACCTGCTCGCCAAGAGCGCGGACGGACGGCCCACCGTCGTCGTGCGGCGCGGCGCCGAGGGCGAGAAGTTCATCACGCTCGACGGCAAGGAACACACTCTGGGCGTCGAGGACCTGCTGATCGCCGATCCCGAGAAGGCCATCGCCCTGGCCGGCGTCATGGGAGGTCGCAACACCGAGATCAACGAGCGGACCGTCGACGTCCTTCTGGAGTCGGCGTACTTCAGCCCCGCCGGCATTCGCCGGACGAGCAAGTCGCTGGGTATCCGGACGGATTCGTCGTATCGCTTCGAACGGGGGGCCGACGAGGGAATTACTGATTGGGCAAGCCGCCGGGCCGCCCATCTGATCCTCGAGACGGCGGGTGGGCGATTAGCCTGTGGCGTGGTGGACGTTCATCCGGCTCCAACCCCGCCGAGGCGGATCACTTTGCGCCACGCCAAGGTCGGCGAGTTGCTGGGGTTGCCCTTGGGCCCGGAGGAAATCGAGGCGCACCTCGGTTCCCTGGGGTTGCGCGTGACGAACCGCCGTCCCAGGTCCTTGGACGAAGTCGCGCCGGCGGAACCGGTGTCGTTCAGCATCCCTTCGTTCCGTGTCGATCTGAAGCGTGAGGTCGACCTGATCGAGGAGGTCGCGAGGCTTTACGGCGTGGATCGGATTCCGTCCACGCTTCCGAGGCACGCCAAGGGCTCCCATCCGTTCGATGATCAGTACGACGAACTCATGCGGGTTCGCGGATGGCTGACCGGGCTCGGCCTCGGCGAGGCGCAGGGTCAGACGCTGATTTCGAAAGGCGGCATCCGAGGCATGGATCCGGCCGAAGTCGTCGGGTTGGCGAACCCGTTGAGCAGCGACATGGATGCCCTGCGGCCAAGTCTGCTCCCTGGCTTGCTGGATGTTCTGCGCCACAACCTGCGGCATCGGAATGGTGATGTGGCGCTGTTCGAGATCGGGCGCGTCTTCAAGCGCGACGGTGGAGGGATCCGGGAATCGCGGTCGCTCGGGCTCGCCATGACCGGGGCGCGGCAGTCGGCGTTCTGGCAGGGAGCCGAGCGCGATGCCCGACTCGATCTGTCCGACCTGAAAGGGGTGATCGAGGAATTCTTCGAGCACGCCGGACTGCGGGGCGTCAGTTTCGTCCGACGGACGGAATCGTCGGATCTTTTCGTCGAAGCCGCGACCGTGGCGCTGGGCGGGAAACGGGTTCTGGGACGGATGGGGTGGGTGAAGCCTTCGCTGGCGAAGGCCTATGACCTTCGCGACGCGGTGCTCCTGGCCGAATTCGATCTGGACACCCTCCTCGCCCGACGGCAGGCGGGGCGATCGTTCAAGGCTCTTCCCGCGTTTCCGTCGGTGCGCCGGGACGTCGCGATGGTTGTGCCGGAGGAGGCGACCCACGAAGCGGTTCTCCAGGCGGTGCGCCAGGCGAAGGCCGGGGACCTCGAAGGGGTGGAACTCTTCGACGTCTTTCGTGGCGGATCGGTGCCCGAAGGACGGAAGAGCGTGGCCTACGCCTTCACCTACCGAGGGGCGGATCGGACTCTCACGGACGCCGAAGTGACCGCGTCGCACGCGAAGGTTTTGGAACAGCTGAAGCTCCAGTTGGGGGCGGCGCTGCGCGAGTGATCCTGGAAACGGCGATTTCAACCACGGAAGGCGCGGAAAACACGGAAGGCACGGAAGAAGAATGGGTCGCGGAGTTCGCGACCAGCCCGGTGTTCAGGGATCCAAATAGGGGTCAGTTCTCATAATCGACAACGGTCGGCAGGTCAGATAGGGGTCAGTTCTCATAATCGACAATGGTCGGCAGGTAGGGCTCGGCCATCGACTCGATGCCCATTTCATTGCGATTCCGATCCCCAGCACCGTCCGTCACCTCATGAACCCGGTGACCGCGGGCTTCCGTCATGGACGACCGCCAGGAGGTTCAACCGCCCGCCCAACCTCGTCCCGACTAAGCGAGAATACTTCAATACCCTGGACTGACCCCTATGGGATGGCGCCTTCGGGTTCCGCTTCGGCGGGCTGGGGATCCTTCTCGGCTTCCTCGTCCGTCCGGGGTTCGGGCGCCGTGGACGCCTTCAATGCCGCCGCGAAGAGGCCGGTGAAGAGGCCGCCGCTGAGGAGTGTGTTCCGGAAGAACTCCCACGTGGGCGGATGCCCGACAGTGCCCTGGGTCAGGGCGCGAAGCCAACCGGCGAGGTCCCGGGTGTACTCGGGGTTCAGGAACGGATTGAAAAGCCACGCCGCCGTGTTGGTCAGGAGGTAGAAGAGGCAGGCACCCAGCAGTCCGCCACCCAGGAGAGGGAGAAAGGCGCGATGCGACCGGAAACCGCGCCCCATCAGGATCAAGCCGGCGAACGCGGCGTAATTGATAAGCTGGTACACCTGGAACGAGGCGATCCCCAGGGCGAAGTGGTAGTAGAGATTGAGCGCGATGTCGGTGGCGAGCAGGGTGCCCAGCGGGATCCACCACGCGGTCTTGCCGGGAAAAAACACGCCGGCGCAGAAAGCCAATCCGTAAAACGCGCTGAAATTGGGCGGGAAAACGCCCGGCCAGCGCGTGAGCGCGGCCAGGATCACGAACACCACGGGAAGCAGGCGTTGCCCGTTGAACTTCACGTGTCGATGATAAGGGGGCTCTCCAACCCCGCAAGCGGCGCCTTGGCCGTCCCGCCGACTTTCCAGTCGGCAAGATTGTTCGGGTTCAGAGGCCGACTGGAAAGTCGGCGGTACAGGGAAGTCGATCCAGGAAAGCGCCTTGGCTGTAACGCCGACTTTCGAGTCGGCAGGGTTGGTCGGGTTCAGAGGCCGACTGGAAAGTCGGCGGTACAGGGAAGTCGGTTGCTTGATCCATCCATCACTTTCCGAGGCAGAACTCGGAGAAGATGACGTCCAGCAGGTCGTCCGTCGTGGTTTCCCCGACGATTTCGCCGAGGGCATGGAGAGCGATCCGGAGATCGATGGCGACCAGGTCCAGGGGCAATCCGTCCCGCAACGCCTGGGTGCCCCGGGTCGCCGAGGCGTGCCCGCGACGGAGCGCATCCTCGTGCCGGGCGTTGATCATGACTTCGTGCATGCCTCCGCCGGTACGACCGCTCCACACGAGTTGATGAATCGCCGTCTTCAAGTCCTCCAGTCCGAGTCCGGTCGCGCAACTGACGGGGACGGCCGGGCTTGAGACCTCCGGCGGCAGGGCGACCACGGAAGGCAGATCCGCCTTGTTCAGGACAAGAATCCGGGGTTGATCGGCGAACTGGCGGAGGAAGGAGACGTCGACGTCCGCCAGGGGCTGGGAAGCGTCGAGCACGTGGAGGACCAGTTCGGCCTTCGAGGCCGCCGCCCGGGTCCGTCGGATGCCCTCCTCTTCGAGGACATCGGCCGCGTCCCGGAGGCCCGCCGTGTCGATGAACACCACGGGGATGCCACGGATGTTGGCCGTCTCCTCGATGGTGTCGCGGGTGGTTCCTTCGATCGGCGACACGATCGCCCGATCCTGCCCCAGCAGGCGATTGAGCAGGCTGGACTTCCCGGCGTTGGGACGTCCGAGAATCGCGGCTCTGATTCCTCGGCGCAGGACCTGTCCTTCCCGCGCGGTGGCGAGGAGTTGTTCCATTCCCGCGAGCGCCTGGTCGAGTCGGTCGAGCAATTGCCGGTGAGTATCCGGCGCGATGTCCTCGTCCGGGAAATCGATGTGCGCCTCCACGTGGGCCAGGGTCTTGAGCAGGGCGTCGCGTTGGCTCCGGATCCGGCTGGAAAGCGAACCGGCCAACTGTTCGTGGGCGGCGGCGACCGCGAGCTCGGTGCGGGCGTGGATGAGATCCGCGACGGCTTCCGCCTGGGTGAGGTCGATCCGACCGTTGAGGAAGGCGCGGCGGGTGAACTCCCCCGGTTGCGCGAGGCGCGCCCCGGCGGCGAAGACGGCGTCGAGCACCTGGCGGGCGAGGAAGACCCCGCCGTGGCACGAGATCTCGACGGTGTCCTCACGGGTGAACGTCCTGGGGGCGCGCAGAACCGTCAGGAGGACTTCGTCGAGCGGTCGGCCATCCCGGGTGACATGCCCGTAGTGGACCGTGTGGGTCGGAGCCGCCGAGGGGGGCGAGGCATGAGCTCCCACCGGAACGAAAAGGCGGTCGGCGACCTCGAGCGCTTGCGGTCCCGAAATGCGGAGGACCGCGATACCCCCTTCACCGAGGGGTGTGGCGATGGCGGCGATGGTGTCGTGATCGGAGGCTGCGGCGCGCACGGAGGGAACCTATCGCATTCTCGTTCATCGCAGTGTCTTTGCGCCTCCGTGAGAGCCAGCGCCTGTCATCGCCCCCGGGGTTACCTCGGGCGGGTGCAGCGTTCCTGGAGCCAGATCATGTCGCGATTGTTGGGCGACGGGACATTCAGGGGGATCGCGCCGTTGGCCTTCAGCAGGGGGCGGGTGCGGCCGTCGACCCACTTGCGAATCTCGGAATGGCCGTCCGCGAACGAGAGTCCGCCGGCGCCGTTGTGATAGGAGGCGGGGTAGTCGATGATCTTCGTGGCGGTCTGGTTGGGGTAGCCCTCCATCGAAAGAACCCAGAACGCGTCGTTGATGCTGTCCTCGCGCTCGTCGAGGAGCACGAACGTCATCGACGGTCCCGGATCGGCCATGTCGGTGCTCTTGAGGTAGACCTTCATCGTGGTCGGCACCTGCCACCAGGAATTGGCGCCGGAACGGACGTCCTCGATGTTGCCGCCGACCCACGAATTCATGGAGACGCTGCGGACGCGTTGGACGCGCTGCCCCTGGTACTGGCCCGCGGCCGTGACTTTCACGGAGGATTTGTCGGCGGGGCACTTGAAGATGCCGTAGCTGTTGCCGATGTAGGGCGCGAGCGGACTGTCGGCGAGATCCTCCAAGGGATCGAAGTTGGATCGGTTGCCGCCGTTGAAGTCGAGAACGCCCACCGCCCAGCCCTGCTTTTCGTTGGCGCCGCCCTTGGCCGCATAGGCGCCGGGGAGTCGCTCGTCGTTGTCCTCGACGTACATCCGCCATCCGAGGGTCAGCTGCTTTGTGTTGCTCAAGCACAGGATGCCCTGGGCCTTGGTTTTCGCCTTCGCAAGCGCCGGGAGGAGCATCGAGGCGAGAATCGCGATGATCGCGATCACCACCAGCAATTCGATCAGGGTGAAGCCGCGTCGCGGCGCCGGAAGTTTCGAATCGTTCTTCATAGTTTCAGGAGGGTGGGTGGGGGGTCGCACCCGATTCCAATCGACCGCGCCCAAATTGGGCCGACGGATGGGAGGATGCAAGAGGTAGTCCGTGGGCACATGTCCGCCAACCCCCGAACCGGGGACCCAGCTGGGGCGGGCTCGACGGCGCCCTCCGCCAGCCGGTCTTCCGGTTTCTGGCGGGCCTTGGTATGGGCTTGCGTCCGACTCGCAAGGCGTGCCGATCAGGGAGAGGGCCATGTCCAGGCCCAATCCGGCGAGCGCAGCCGGAGTTCAGGAGCCGGCGTGACTGAACCGTCCTCATCGATCCCGTTTTCCGCGACAGACCACAAACGGAACTGGTCGTCGTCGACGCGGGCGTATCGGAGAGGTTGCTGATCGATCGGGTCCGCGGGAACCGTGGGGAGCCATCGCGGCACGAGGGCGTCGAGGCGGTCGGGGTAATCGCCTTCGGCGATTCGGTGTCGCTCCAGGGCGCAGGCGGTTTGAGCGAGACGCGCCTGAGCCTGCGCACGGTGAGCTTTCAGGACGAATTGGACCATCGCCTTGTCACCATAGGGGCGGAGATAGGCCCGATAGTACAGGTACCGGAGCGAATTCGGCGGCGGCGACGGAGGCCAGGCGGATGCCAGGGAAAGGAGATCCATCGGGGTCGTCATTTCCAGGGCGCGAATCGCCCGGGAAATCTCGGCGGTGCTGGCGTAGAACCATCCGCGGGGCGCCCAGGAGAGGTAGCTGGGAATGAAGTACGCGTCCTTCGCCCCGCCGCCGGTTGACGAAGAGATCGAGTCGAGCATGCCCGCCATCTCGCGGCGCCCCTGGGCTGAGGCGACGATGGTGCGTGTGATGCCACTCATCATGATCCTCTCGCCGGCCAGGGCGCGACGCATGCCCGGAAGCATGTCGATGGCGCCGAGTCGATCCTGGAACTCCTGGAGCTGGGAGTCCGACCACAGATGGCGGACCTGACCTTCCCAGAGGGTTTGAAGGGCGATCTGAAGGCAGGCGTACCGCACGAGCTGCGAGATCATCAGCGGTTCATCCTTCGCGGATTCAGCCAGGACCAGCGCGGCGCGAAAGTCGTCGAGGGCGCCGTCCGGTTGGCCGGATTCCAAACGCGCCACCGCGCGCAGGGTGAAGACCGTGGTGAGTTCCTTGATCTTGGCCAGGTGGGGCAGGAGCGTGGCGGGCCCGTCTTCGTAGGCGATCGGGAAGATCGAGTACGGCCGTCGAGTGCCTTCGGTCACGACCGCCATCTGGGCGTCGAAAACTTTCAGAGCCTGCGCGACGTCCTCGGCGGGACTTCCCGGGAGCGCG
Source organism: uncultured Verrucomicrobiota bacterium (assembly GCA_942490575.1). Lineage (GTDB taxonomy): Bacteria > Verrucomicrobiota > Verrucomicrobiia > Limisphaerales > CAIMTB01 > CAIMTB01. The sequence goes on along the minus strand of CALNYA010000009.1, from coordinate 13,785 downwards.
GGAAGGGGGTAGGCCGGGGCGGACGCTTCATCGGAGTTCTTCTCGGGAATCGGAAGGCCGAGTCTTCGGCGGGCCTCGACGACGTTCTTCATGTTCAATTTGGCGGGCTCCCGAAAGAAGTCCCGCCATTCGGCCAGCGGAATGAACCGTTCCCGCGCATCAGCTGTTGGGCCGGACCAGTTGCCGATGCCGGGGCGACGGCGGTTGAGACCGTTGACCGAATAGAGGCTGCACCAATCCTGCGCCACTTGGTCGATGTGGCTCACGTGCCCGTCGGCGCCGCGCTTCATCGCGAAGATCCCGACGAACGGTTCCGTGTTGGCGAGGTTCTGGTCATTGGGAACTGGCGGCGGAACGATCTCGGACAGTTCCAGGGGCGTGTTGTTCTTCGCGACCGCGGCGCGCTCCGCGGACCACGCGCGCCAGCCGCGCCAGTTCTCGATGCCATAGAAGAGTCCGATGCCGACAACGACGAGGGCGAATCCTAGGCATAGGCGACGCAGGGCGGCCCAGGTGAACCAGCGGCGCGGACGTGACTGACCGGTTGTGGATGGGGAGGGGGTGTTCATGGAGAGCGAAGTTTTCCGAATTCGGGACACGGATCGCGGTCATGAACCGTAGCCGCCGACGTCTGTCGGCGCTGACTTCCAGTCCGGAGTTGGCGCGGACTGACGCCCGCGGCTACGGGTGGGTGGTTCATGCGGAGTTAAACGGGCCATAGGGTTTCGGTGAGCTGGGAACGGCGCGGGGACGATTTGGGAGTCGGCGGGGACGCCGGATCGGAAGGCGTGGCGGCCGGTCGATCGAAGAGTTCCGACCAAAGCCGGAGACGTTCCTCGCGGGCGACCGTCCAATTCGGAGAAGACTGGGACTGGGACTGGGACTGGGACGAGATCGCGCCCGAATCCGCTGGCAGCGAGCGGGCGTGAAGTCCGAGCGCGACCAGGGTGAGGGCGCCCAACGCCGCCCAAGCGGGACGCGCGGCGAGAACGACCTCGCGCCAAGCCGTCCGCCACCACGCTTCGCCGGAGGAACCGAGGTCCTGGATCAACTTGCGGCGCAGGGCGTCGAGGTCGGTGGTCGCCTGGCTGTGGCGTTCGAGCAGGATTTGGCGGGGTGTTTTCATGGGAGTGGCTCGGAGGCGAGCGGGTCGAGCGTCTGGCGGAGCGCGCGCTTGGCGTAATGCAGGCGGGATTTCACCGTGCCGAGCGTGGCGCCCGTGATGACGGCGATTTCGGCCAGCGGGAATTCCTCCAGGTAGTGCAGGAGGATGACGCTCCGGTGGGGCGCCGAAAGTTGGTCGATGGCGGCGAGCAGTTGGGACGCGTCCTCGTCCCGGATCGCGTCGCTGTCGGGTCCCGGGGATCCATCGGGCAGGTCCTCGGGAATCGCTTCGTCGGAAAACGGGCTGCGGCCCTGTCGACGCCAGTGCTGGATCACCTGCTGGTGGGCGATTCCGAAGAGCCAGGAGCCGAACTTGGAATCGTCGCGGAGGGTGGGAAGGTGTCGGGTGGCGCGAAGGAAAACCTCCTGGACCAGATCGAGGCTCGTGGCGTGGTGATGGACGAGTTCCATGACGTAGGCGAAGAGGGGCAGTTGGAATCGGTGCAGGAGAGTGTTCCAGGCCGCGGCGTCTCCGCGGCGCGCCGCCTCCACGGGCAGGTGGGAGTCGGAGTCGGAGGGATGGATCACGGACCGCATGGATGCCGAGTGGAATGCCCGGGGCGAGAAAAAGTTCAAAGCGACGAGGCGATGGGACCCAGTCCGGGGTGGTGGCACGGGCTGGCGGGGGGTGGTTGGGACCGCCAAGTTCCCTAGGTGAATCGGCAGCCTGGGTGGGCGTAGGAGCGGTTGCGATGGCGGCAACGAATTGTCCTGGAACTGGATGGGGAGTGTTTTGTGCCACCTACGCATCCGAAGGCACCTGAATTATCCCAATCACCGTCTTGACGGAGGCTGGGTCTCCCGACATGGTTGCCCTCCTTTTTGCTGCTCATTCAGCCATTCACGTCCGTATGACCAAACCGAAGGCGCGCAAAGTGGCGCGCAAAGTGGCGCCGGCCAAGCCCGCGAAGGCTTCCAAAGCCGCCCCGACCTCGATCCATTCCGCACCCGAAGCGTCCGCCCACAAGCCCGCTTCCAACGCCGTGCATTCGGCGGGAATGGCGTCGCTGGCGAAGGCGATGCTTTTGGGGCCCGACCGGCTGGATGGCGCCGATGAACCGGGTTCGGCGACGCCACCCGCCCGCGCCGGGGAATTCAATGTCCAGGAGAAGGTCAAGGAGTTGGTCAAGCTGGCCCAGGAGCAGGGCTACCTGACCTACAACGACATCAACGACGCCCTCCCGGACGGGATGGTGACGCCCGAGGAACTCGACGAGATCTACATCAAGCTCCGCAATCTCGAGATCGAGATCGTCGACCAGTCGGAGGTCGATCGCGTCAAGCAACCCGAGGTCGAGGAGGAGGACGAGAAGGCGCGCCTGGACATCCTGGACGATCCGGTCCGGATGTACCTGAAGCAGATGGGGCAGGTGCCGCTGCTGACCCGCGAGCAGGAAGTCGAGATCTCCAAGCGCATCGAGGACGCGGAGAACGAGGTCAAGCGGATCATCTACAGCTTCGGCTTCGCAGGGAAGGAGCACATCGCGCTGGCGGAGAAACTGATCGCCGAACCGCCGAAGGAGCGCTTCGACCGGGTCATCATCGACAAGAAGATCGACAGCCGGGACATCCATCTCAAGGCCCTCCGGAAACTCGTGAAGGACGTCCGCGGCCTGGATCAGGACGTCGACGAAAAATACAAGGACCTGATCGGGTCGGCGCAGAAGCCGAAGGCGGAGAAGCTGCGCGAGGAATTCCAGAAGCTCGACGCCAAGCTTCAGAAGTCGTTTCCCAAGTTTTACTACAAGCAGAAGGTCATCGAGGAGATGGCCCTGGTCGCGGACAACGTCCACGACAAGTTCCAGCTGAGTCTCAAGACGATCCACGATCTCGAGCCGCAGCGGAAGATCCCGCAGGTCCAGATGATGATCGACGCGGAACACCGCAAGGTGGCCGCGCTCGAGGAGTTCGTCCGGATGTCCTGCGAGGGCTACCTGCACGCCTACCGGCAGCTTCAGGATTTCTCCCGCAAGGCCCTTCAGGCGAAGACCGAGATGGTCGAGGCGAACCTTCGTCTCGTGATCTCGATCGCCAAGAAATACACCAACCGCGGCCTCTCATTCCTCGACCTGATCCAGGAGGGGAACATGGGCCTCATGAAGGCGGTCGAGAAGTTCGAGTACCGCCGCGGCTACAAGTTCTCCACATACGCCACCTGGTGGATCCGCCAGGCCATCACCCGGTCCATCGCCGATCAGGCGCGCACCATCCGTATCCCGGTGCACATGATCGAGACGATCAACAAGCTGATGCGGGTGCAGAAGCAGTTGGTCCAGGACTTCGGCCGCGAAGCGACCCCCGAGGAAATCGCGGACGAAATGCAGATGCCGGTCGATCGGGTCCGCGCCGTCCTGAAGATGGCGCAGCAGCCGATTTCCCTGCAGAGCCCGGTCGGCGACAGCGACGACACGAGTTTCGGCGATTTCATCGAGGACAAATCCGCGGAGAACCCGTCGGAGATGACCAGCTACAGCCTGTTGAAGGACAAGCTGAACAACGTCCTCGACACGCTCACCGAGCGGGAACGGAAGGTGTTGGAGCTTCGGTTCGGGCTCGTGGACGGCTACAGCCGCACGCTGGAGGAGGTGGGCAAGCAGTTCAAGGTGACCCGCGAGCGCATCCGGCAGATCGAGGCGAAGGCGCTTCGCAAGATGCGGCATCCGACCCGGATCCGGCAGCTCCAGGGCTTCCTCGAAGGCGAGGAAGTCGTGGCGTAGCGTAGGCTACGGCTTCGCGATTTCGGGACGTTCCATGAAGGCGTAACAGAGCATGTGGAGGATTCCCATCTGGGCGTCCTCGACCCGCCCGTAGTGGGTGTCCCCGATCACGACGGTGGTTTCCGCGATCTCCGCCATCCGACCCCGCTTCGCGCCGACGAGCGCCACCGTGTGGAGGCCCTTTTCCTTCGCCCACTGGAGCGACTTGACCAGGTTCGGTGAATTGCCGCTGACGCTGATCGCGATCACGACGTCGCCGGCGCGACCGTAGTTCTCCAACTGCCGGACGAAGACGTCCTCGTAGGCGTAGTCATTCCCGATGGCCGTCATCCAGGCGACGTTGTCGGTGAGGGACAGGCAGCGGAACCGCTTTCCGAGGGCGTCCGACGAGCCTTTCCCGAGGTCGGTGACGAAGTGCGACGCGTTGGCCGCCGATCCCCCGTTGCCGATGGCGAAGATCTGCCGGTCGGCCAGGTACGCGGCGCGCACCACCTGGAGGACCGCGTCGACCTGGGCGGGCGGGATGGAATCCAGGGTGGCCTTCTGGAGGCGGACGTATTCAGCGAACCATTCCTGCATGCGGCGGGACTCTATCGGCCGGGGGCGGACGGCTCCATGCGAATCTTGGATCCGCCCTGGGCCGCGAGGAGGAGCGCTCCCGTGGGAACCGCGTCCTCGCCCAATTCCGAGAGGAAGATCGCGGGTCCGGGTAGGAATACCTCCATGACGTAAAGCTTCAGCGCCTCGGCGACCGCCAGGCGCAAGGGTTCGCCCACAAGGGCCAGCCCGCCTCCGAGGACGATGCGCTCCGGGTGGATCAGGTGGGTCACGTGGGAGAGCGCGAACGCGAGGTTGTCGGCCAATTCGCTCAGGATCGCGTGCGCGAGGGGGTCCTCACGATCGAGCGCCTTCGCCAGGAACTTCGCTTCGCCCTTGGCAACGCCTCCGGCGAGTTCCGCCAGAGGGCTTCCCGGGTGCAGGCTGATCGCCTCCCGAATCCGGCGGTCCACGGCCCATCCCGAGCAGCGCTGCTCCACCAGCGTCCCAGCCTTGTCGAGGCGCACGTGGCCGATCTCGGATTCCCCGGGGCGCGCGCCGTGGAGGATATGGCCGTCGACGATCAGACCGCCGCCGACGCCGCTGCCGAGGGTGGCGTAGAAAATCCGGGTGGCGCCGCGCCCCCGTCCCCGGTGCGTTTCGCCGAGGGCGGCGACATTGGCGTCGTTGTCGACCAAGACCGGCTTCCCGAGTTGTTCGCCCAGCCACGGCCCGAGGGGGAAGTCGGACCAGCCTTCCACCTGGTGGGAGCGGGCGATGGTACCCTTCCGCCAGTCGACGGGGCCCCCGAATCCAACACCGAGCGCGACCGGCGACAACGCCTTGGCTTCGGGAAGCCAGGCGGCGATCTGGTCGCGGATACCGTCGGCGCCCCGGTCGGCGTCGATCTCCCGCCGCCACCGGCGCGTGATCGTGCCGTCGGCGGAGCCGGCCACGAGTTGAAGTTTCGTCCCACCGATTTCGAGACCGAGGAAGGTGCCGTCCACGGCCCTGATTCAGCCTGGATCGGTTCCGGGAGTCAGCCCTGGAAAGAATCATTGGTAACCTCGGCGATTTCGGTTCGTCATTACCGGAAATGCTTGAGCCGCTGAAATCCGGGGGCTGGACGGAATCCGCCGCCGCGCACCTCTTGAACCGGGCCGGTTTTGGCGGGTCACCTTCGGAAATCCGGCGCCTTCACGCCCTGGGGGTGGAGGGCGCCGTGGCGCGCCTGGTGGAAGGCGCGGGAGCCGGGGAGGCGATGCCGCTGGGTTCTCCGGCGTGGGCGCATCCGGAATCGGACCGGACGGAGAAGTTCAGGAAGATGCAGGCCGCCGGCGAGGAGGAGCGACGGAAGATGCGGCAGATGGAGCAAAGAGAGCAACGGCTTCGAATCGAGGAGCTTCGGGCGTGGTGGCTGCGGCGGATGGTGGCGACCTCCCGGCCGCTCGACGAAAAGATGGTGCTGTTCTGGCACGGACATTTCGCGACAAGCGCCCAGAAGGTCCGCAGTCCGTGGTTGATGTACCGGCAGCTCGACCTGTTTCGAAATCATGGATTGGGCAAGTGGCCGGATCTGTTGGTCGAAGTCACCCGGGACCCGGCGATGCTGATCTGGCTGGACCAGGCCCGGAGCCGCCGGGAACACCCGAACGAAAACTACGCCCGCGAGGTGATGGAACTGTTCGCCCTGGGTGAGGGGCGCTACACGGAAAAGGACATTCTCGAAACGGCGCGGGCCCTGACGGGCCTGGGCTTGAACCGGGAGACGCAGGAACCGGAGTGGCGACCCCGCCAGCATGATCCAGGGATCAAGACGGTCCTGGGTCGCACGGGCCCGCTCGGACCGGACGACGTCATCCGCCACATCGCCCGTCAGCCGCGATCGGCGAGGCACGTTGTGAGCCGGCTCTGGAGGTTTTTCGCCAGCGAATCGCCGCCGCCCGACGTGATCGACGGGTTGGTGGCGGAATTTGAACGGAGGGGAGGGGAGATCCGACCGGTGATGAAGAGGATGTTTCTCGCCGAGGCCTTCTACTCTACCGAGGTGGTTCGGACCCAGATCAAGAGCCCGGTGCAATGGCTGGTCTGCGCGTTCCGCGAACTCGAACGTCCGCTGGCTCCGGGGCCGGCTCCGATGATCACGGGCGCGCTGCGCGAACTGGGACAGGACCTCCTCGCGCCACCCAACGTGAAGGGTTGGGACGGTGGCGTGGCCTGGATCAACACCGCGACACTGACCCGCCGACAGCAACTCGCGGCCGTCCTCGTGGACGGAAGGACCGCGGTCGTCGACCAGGCCGCCGGGGAACGCGGCGAGAGAATGCGCGAGCGGATGATGGCGCGATCCCCGGCCCGCGACAACCCGGGAGCCCGCCCGGTCGAGATGATCTTCTCGGACGAGGAACGTCGCGATCGCAAGCGCCTCCTGGCGGCCCTTGAACGCCGGTTCCTGCATTCGCCGATGCGCTCCCAACTGGTCGACGACGTGAACGAAGTGCTGGGCGACGACGCGGTGCCGGATCCGCGCGCCGTGCGCAGGGCGGTTCGCGTGGTCCTTCAGGCAACCGACTATCAGCTGACGTGACCGTTCCCAACCATGAACCACCCACCCGTAGCCGCGGACGTCAGTCCGCGCCATCTCCGGGCCGGAAAACAGCGCCGACTGACGTCGGCGGCTACGGTTCAGGGTCTCAATTCGCGATACCAGAACCCGAATCGTTTCTCCAAGCCATGACTCCCATCCTACGAACCCGACGCGAATTCCTCCGCACCACGGTCCTGGGCGCGGCCCTTGCCGGAACGGCCCCCGCGTTTCTCACCCAGACCTGGGCGGCGCTGGATGCCCAGGCGCGCGATGCCGCCATCCAGGCCACCACCGGCCGGGATGGTCCGATCCTCGTGGTGCTTCAGATGGCGGGTGGGAACGACGGTCTCAACACCGTGGTGCCTTTCCAGGATGACAACTACCGCCGGGCTCGGCGCCGCCTGGGGTTGCCTGAGAAGGACCTTCGCAAACTCGGCGCCACGCTGGCGTGGCATCCCGCCCTCCAGGGCTTTCAAACACTGGCCGACGAAGGTCATTTGTCGGTCGTCCAGGGAGTCGGCTATCCCAATCCGAACCGGTCCCACTTCCGGTCCACCGAGATCTGGCAGACGGCCACCGACTCGAACCGGGTGGTGCGCGAGGGCTGGATCGGGCGCTACTTCGATCATGCGTGCGAGGGCTGCGATCCCACCGTGGGCGTGAATATCGGCCGGCAGATGCCGCAGGCGTTCACGTCGCGGGTCCCCACGGGCATCACCCTGGCCGGCCCCGCCCGAAATCGGGGCGCGGCTCGCGGACCGGCCGCGGGAGGGATGGCCGCGGATTCCGTGGGCGACATGGCGGGCGCGACGATCGACGCCCTGAGCGGGCCCTCGGCGGCTTCGGGATCGGTCCTTGATTACCTCGATCGAACCGCGATGGACGCCCAGGTGAGCTCAGCCAAGGTCCGCGAGATCCTGGCCAACGCGAAATCGGAGGCGGCGTATCCAGGAACCGGTCTGGCGCAGTCGTTGAAAACCGTCGCGCAACTGATCGCGGGCGGCCTGCCCACCCGCATCTATTACGTGTCCCAGGGCGGCTACGATACCCATCGGGATCAGTTGGGGACCCACGCGCGGCTTCTCGGGGAACTCGGCGATTCGGTTCGTGCGTTCGTGGAGGACCTGAAGGCCCAGGGCCAATTGGAACGGGTGCTCCTGATGAGCTTCAGCGAATTCGGACGACGGGTGGAGGAGAACGCGAGCGGCGGGACCGACCATGGCGCGGCGGGTCCGATGTTCCTGGCGGGAGCGAAGCTGCCGAAACTTCTGCACGGGCGGTATCCCAGCCTCGCCCCAAGGGACTTGGTGAATGGCGACCTCAGATTCGAGGTCGATTTCCGAAGAGTCTACGCGTCCGTTCTGGAGAATTGGCTCAAGGTGCCGTCCGAGAAGATTTTGGGCGGCCGGTTCCAGCCGATGAACCTGATTTCGTAGCGCCGTCTTCGGAGATGTAGCGCCGGCTTTCCAGCCGGCTCCGGGGAGTACATTCGGCCTTCCAGCCGGCGAGTACCGCCGGCCCCCGTCCCCCCCCCCCCCCCCTGAACGAAGTCGAACCTCACCACCCCGGGAGATGGGCGGTCATCGAAGAGGTCGCCCTCGCTTAAATCCAGCGTCCGGCCCCGGAGGGCCAGTAGCATCCATCTCCAGGCCGGCTTTCCAGCCGGCCTCCGGGGAGTAGCGCCGGCTTTCCAGCCGGCTCCGGGAAACATGGAAGAAAACCTGGCGCGGGGATCTCGGGACCAAACGCGGGGGGACCGAACTCGGATCCGGACCTGCCGGAGTCGGCGACGCCTTAGCGGCGCTCGTCCATCATCCCTGAGGGAAGGCCGGACTCCCAACCTTTGGGACTGTTCCAGGGGCGTTCCGACAGATTCTCCTCGTTGGTCGCGCACCCGGGCAGGAGCGGGAGCACGAGGACTGTCAGGAGGAATAATCCCCAAACCGCCTTACTTCGTGAGCGCTTCATAGCTCGTCATCACCTTGTCACCCGCTTGGACGTCGCTCTTGCCCCATTCGGGAAGGAAGTTGGCGATCGAGGAGTTGGACTCCACGCGGACCAATTGAACCTTGGCGACGAGGTTTTCTCCCCGGGTGATGATCATCTTGCCATTCCGCAGGAGGCCGTCATCGGAGCCCTTGTTCAGGGTGATGAACTGGAAATTGCCGTCGATACCGGTGATTTGGGCGTGGACGTCGGGCATTTGGACTTCGGTGGTCTTGCCCCGGTAGACGTCGAGTTCGCCGTTGAGCCGGACGATCTCCCGGTTCATGACCTTGTTCTCCTCGCGGAACGCATCCCGTTCGGCGACGACGCGTTGGCCCTCAGCCTTGAGCGCCATGATCTGGTCGACTTCGACGCCGGTGGCCCTCCACTGGGCGAGTTCGCGCTGGGCGAGGTCGCGGGCGACGATGGTTTCCTGGAGAGTCTGCGCCGTCCTGGCCAATTGGCCTTCCACCTCATTGAGCACGGCGGTCTTGGTGGCGAGCTCCTGGTTGGTGATATCCAGTTCCTCCCGGGCCACCTTCTCGGCGGTGACCGCCTTCTTCTCGGCGGCGCGCGCCTGACTGGCGTCGGCCATGGCGGCGTCCCGTTCCTCACGGGTTGCGAAGAGGGTGTTGGAGAGCGTGGTCACCTTGTCTTTGAGGACAAACGAAAACACCACGCCGGCCAGTGAAACGGCCAACGAGAGAATGAGGAAAATGCGCAGCATGACGTCTTCCTGGATATGCGACGGCGCAGGCTAGGGGGCGTGGAGGACAGGTGTCAATTGCCGAGAAGACGAATGGAATCCAATTCTGCTTGGGAGGAATGGCCTCCCGCCGAGGGTCTTTCAATGGGAAACGGAGCGGAAAAGCCAAATCCCCCGATGGCAAACCACGAACAACTCGAAGTTCACGAAGCGAGACGCGGGGAGCGATGTCGCAATCGACGTCCTTGGAGCGGGCTCGGATCCAAGGCGGTCGCCCCATGAACTCAGGGACTCTGGGACCCAGGGTCGTCCGTGGCCCGGCGATCAGTGAATGAAAAGCCGGAGACTTGACGTTGGATTGGGGGGGGACCTACGGTTCCGCTTCGGCGTGGTGGCCGTAGCTCAGCCCGGTTAGAGCTCCAGATTGTGGATCTGGATGTCGCGGGTTCAAATCCCGTCGGTCACCCCACCTTTTCTGTTGATTTTAAGGCGTTTGGCACCTTGCCCACCGAATCTTGCGGCTTGGTTGAATCCCCACGCCAAAGCCGAGGGTCTGGTATGGCCCGCGAACGAAGCGACGCTCCATGAGGATTTCCGAAGGGCGGCGACGGCGGCTGGTCTCGGATGGCGGGGGACGCTCGGGCAGCAGGGACGACGACCCGCGGGTAAAACCGATGAAGAAGGGTTGCTCCGACGCCTATTCTTGCCTTGCCAGTGCTGCACCAAGGCATCGGTGACCTTCACCAGCCAGGCGTCCTTGGAGCAGAGATCCAGGACCCTACGGCGGGAGGAGTATTTCACCGCGTTCACAGGCGGTCTGCCCAACGGTTTCAGAAGCCCGATCCGGATCAGGATCGGGATGTCGTGGGATTGGCAGCCAATCAGTCGGGCGGCTTCCTCGGGCTTTAAGCGCGCGGCGAGGATTGGCGGCTGCGTGGTGGTATCGAAGTCTCGGGGGAGGGGGAGTAGGTGCCCAAGGAGTCGCGGCGTGTTTCCGTGGGCCCAGACGTCGGCGAAACCATGCGACACCTCTTTCGATGAGTCGGCGGCGGCGGGTCGTCTTCGGCCCCGTTTCCACGGCGGCGATGCGACGACTCGATCGGGCCACGTGACCCCGGAGCACGGCGAGATCGTCGGCCAGTCCCCGAATCCCTTGAATGCGGTCCACACCCTGAAGCAACCGACGCAGGGCCGAGGCCTGATCGGGAGCCAGTGTCGCGCTGGGGTTGAAGCTGGCATGGATGGGCAGTACCGCGGCCTTTCCCCGGCGCACTTCCAGGATCAAGTCGAGTTCCTGTTGCAGGATCGTGCGCGTTGTGAGCCCTCGGTCGGTGTGGAGAAGGTCCGGATGCGATGCGACCAAGCCTTTGAGGCGGGACAGATCGATGGCGCCATGACGTTGGGCGATCGCGGCTTCGAGGACATCCTGAGTGGGAACCACGGAACGACGCTCGAAGACATGGGCCGCCGCATAGTCCAGGGCGATCGATTCTCCACCTGCGGCCGCCGCGTGCCGTGCCTGGGCCGAATCCCGCAGTTGCCGGAGCGACTCCCGATCCATCGGGGTGAGTTTGCCCAGTTGCCGAGCCCGCAGTTCGGCGGTGGAGATTCCTGCGAGCTTTCGGGCCCGGCTTCGATGAACCGCGAACGACACCTCGTCCTTGGACCCCGCCAGCAGCGGCTGACTTGGAAGGAGATCGCCGATCGCCTGCGGACCGACCGGGGCCTGCGGGGCACCTCCCGCATCCACCTCAACCCGCAATCCAAAGGCAACCTCGGCAAAAGCTTTGAAACGGAGTTCCGAACCGCCTGGCTCGATCATCTCGGCGTCTCGTGGACCGGCTCCGACTTGGACGATCGGCACCAGACCTTCGCGGCCCGACACCCCGATCAGGTCCGGTCGTATCACCTCGGCGGGGACCAGGAGAGCAAGACCTCCCTGCTATCGCTTTTCCGCCGAGTATTGCGGACACCGTCGCCCGTCCACGTGATCGATACCCGCGCGCAGGCGGACGCCTTGATCGTGGCGGCGTTGGAGGAGTTGCAGATCCTGGAGATCTGCGAGGAGGCCGGGGTGCGCCTGGTGTTCTTCCTGTTCCACAACCTGGCGGACCTGCTTCTCCCTCCGGCATTGGTCCCGGCATTGGCGACGAAACAGGCCGCTCCGGCGACTCCGCGACGTCATCCCGAACTCAACTTTGGCGAATAGACCATGAAAGACACGGACTTCGACCACCTTGGTGTCGGCGCTCCACCCGAGGAAGCCAGGCGGCTCCGAAAAATCCTGACCGAATGGGCGCGTGGCGAGGAAGATTCGTTCCCTGTCCAATTGGCGCTTCTGACGCGGGCCCAGTGGCGGTCGGCGGCGACCGTTCCGCGATTGGTGGAAAACGACCGACGCGCCCTGGAGGAGACGATGGCCCGCGCCAAAGCGGAGTTCGCCGCCAGCGCTCAGGCTGTGCAGGACGCCCTGAGGACGGGGGTGACGCAGCTTCAGTTGGAGGTCACCCATCAATCGACGGGTATCAAGAACGTAGCCGCATCCATCAATGTTCACTTGGGCACTGCGAACGCGGTGGCGCACGACATCCGGGTGAGTCTTGAAGAGGAAGTCGGCCTGGACCGCGCGAAAGAAAAAAATTGTTCGCCTCAGATGTGCCAGGTAAACTGCAGGAAGCGAATCGCGAGCTTCGCGACCATTCCGAAAAGGACACCTGGAGGACGAATTCGTCGCGGTATCCGACCATTTCGTGGAATCTGGTTCTCCGCCGCAAATTGCGCGAGTCACCGCGGAGTATGAGGCGGATAGGTCGGGGAAGCGGGAGTAGTGGAGCCGAGACTCGGAAAAACCGCGTCAAGTAGAATCTCGGTCTGCTAAAAGACGTGGTCCACGCGTTGCCGGGGGCCTGTTCCCACGCGACGCATCGGGAAACTTTCGGGTGGATTGGCGGAAAAGCGGTTGCGCGTCCCTTGCACTGACCATGCGCGCTCGCTCGGACTTTCCTGACTCCATGTTCGTGGAACGCCGGACACAAGGTTAAACACCTGGGCAGACTACTCTATTCTATGAGATGCTATTGTTAATGTCACTTTTGGATGTGACATTCAACGTCTTTACGACATACCAATTGACATAAAGTATGCCCAAAGTTAGCCAAGAAACCGGTGAAAGTCTGGAACCGTGTCGGCTACCGAAAGCGCCACAATGTTTCATTTCACAACCCGCGCGGACCAGCGGAAGGAGACCAATTCCGTGGTCGACATCGGGTTCCACTATCCAGCCGGCGGTTCGCCCAACAGCCGCGCCGCTTTCGTCGGCATGGACACCACAACGCAAGACCAAAGGAAGGGAGTCTACGGCGCCGACGGCCGTCACATCACCTACGACTCCACCAATCTGCCTCCCTACATCACGTCGCTCACCAACTGGATTGTTTCGGGTGTGGGGACCTGTTAGGACGGCGTCCACCTCCGATCTGAGGGCGCTCCTGCGCGCGCGGACGGCGGTCAGATGGCGTCGGGTCTATCGTCGCCCTCCACCACGGCCGAGGAAAGCATCACGATTCATAGCTCCAAACCGGTCCGTCTCGCGGTCTATTGCTTGGACTGGGATGAGCTCGAACCGCGCCCAGACGGTCGAGATCAAGGACTACTTCGGGAGCGATACCTACATCGAGGGCGCCGTCCTGGACTCCCGGTCCATCTCCAATTTCACCGGTGGAGTGTGGCTGGTCTGGGACGTGGTCGGCAGCATCGTGCTGCGCATCACGACCAACTCCGCCGCGGGCTGCATCCGGAGCGGCGTGTTCTTCGGACCCGCGCCGAATCCCAGCGCCCTCGACTCGGACGGCGATGGAATCACCGACTTCCAGGAGGACCCGAACGGCAACGGGATCGTCGACGCCGGCGAAACCTCTCCCGCCGACGTGGACACCGACTACGACGGCCGCAGCGACGCCGAGGAACGGGCCGGGAGGACCGATCCGACGAATCCCCTCGGCAGGTGGCCATGAGCTTCAGGAGTTCAACTTCTGGACCTCAACGAATCCTTGGCGCGGCAGCAACGGAGCCCTGCAAGTCGAGACCAA
>CALNYA010000008.1:0-14604 GCA_942490575.1 uncultured Verrucomicrobiota bacterium | reverse complement strand
CCCGGGGAATTGGCTGGTCTGGCGCCGGGGCGACAACGCCAGCACGTTGGAGCGTTTATCCGGCAACGCGGCGTACCTGGTCCGGTTGCGGAACGAGGCCACCCAGTTGGAATGGAGCGTCAAGGGAAGCCCGGTGCCCACGGTCTACAACTGGAGGAGCGATGGGATGAATCTCATCGGGTTCTCGACGGTACCCACGGGTGCCCCCTCCCTCGCCGACTCCTTGGAGCCGATCCCCCGGCTCCTGCTCAACACACCCATCTTCCAGTACCAAGGCGGTGAACTCGGGCCGACCAACCCGTTGCAAGTGATCACCCACCGCACCGTCTTCGCGCGACGCGGGGAGGCCTTCTGGGTCCGGGCGGACGACGCCACCCGCTATTACGGTCCGTTCGAGCTCCAGTTGCAGAACAACCGCGGGCTCCATTTCGGGGATCAACTTTCCCGGTACCAACTCACTCTGCGCAACGTCTCGGCGGGGGAACTGACGGTTCACGCGGCTTTGGTGGCTTCCGAGGCGCCCCCGGTCGGCGCCGAGGCTCTCGCACCAGGGATGCCCACCTTGCTTGTCCGTGGCGAATTGAACCTCACGAACCTGTCCCACACCTACCTCAGCCTTGGTGCCGACACGCCGAGGACCTGGGTGTTGAAGGCGCGCGGTCAGCCGGGTGCGGAGATCACCCTGCATCTGGGCATGGACTGGGCCAGCCTCCAGGGAGATCCTGGCGCCCTGCACGGCGCTATTGTCCGGTTCACCGACAGTTCCGGCCAGATGCAGTACGATCTTCCGTTGACAGCCCGGGTGCCGGACACGAGCGGGCTTTGGGTCGGCGAAGCCACGGTCACGCATGTCCAGGAGGATCTGAAATCGTTCCGGAAATCCTCGGACCAGGGCGATGTCACCGCGGCCCGGACGGGCGACGTGGCTCTCACCTGGCTGAAGCGTCAGCCTGAGGCGGGACCGCCCCCGGACTCCGCGGATGCGTCGAAGTGGCACGAGGTGGACGGCATCTACTTCCGCAAGGTCGTTCGCACCTACCGTGGTGTCGCGGTCGGGGCGTCGCTCCCGCCGCCGGATGTCGACGAGAATGGCTTCGCGGTGCCGGATCCGGGGTTTTATTGGCAGGCCCGTCCGCTAGATCCCAGTTTTGCCGCGGGCTATTTCTATGATCCGGTCCGTAAGGTGGCGCTCGCGAATGGTTATCGCCACTTGGTCAGGCTCACCTGGGTCAAGGCGGCGGGAGTCGCAAACCCTCCGAATGCGACCTACCCGGCGACCCAGGAAACAATCCACGAAGGTGCTCTTGTCGACGAGGAACTGCCACCGCCGACCCTCGCGGACCTCGGCGTCACCTCGGCGTTCTGGAATCCGCGACCCGCGGAAGCGCCGGACCTGGCCCCTTTTTCCTATGATCCGTTCAGCGGGGAGGTCACATCGCGGGTGGCCGGAGATCTGACGGTGATCTGGCTGCGGGAGGACCCCGCCGAGACCACGCCCGACGATGCGAGCGACGCGACGCTATGGTTCCTGGATTCCGGGAGTTACTACCGAAAACACGAAGTCACTTACACTGGGGCGCAGGTGGGATCGGTGCTGGCCGCGCTCGAAGAGGATGAATTTGGCGAGTCACTCGATGCGGGTGTGACCTATTGGCAGCCGCGCCCGTTTCATCCCTCGTTCGTCGCGGGCTACGCCTACCATCCGGACACGGGAGAAACGCGGGCCAGCGGAACTCTGGCAAACCTCGAGTTGTTCTGGTTGCGAGCGGGGAACCCCGACCTGGCCTTGGGGCGGACCCGGCAATACACGGATCTCGTCGACGGCAGTCCGCTCGCTCCACCGCTTTCAACCCAGGACACGGTGTCCAGCAACCATTGGGAAGCCCAGCCGGCGAACGCTCCACTCCCGCCCCCGTTCCAGTTCCAGCCCACCGGTGAGCGGTACGAAATCACCGACGACGGACGGTATGTTCAAACCTCGGCGAGCCAGACCATGGCGAAGGTGGCGAAGGCCATGCCCCTGCGATTGATCCTGCATTCCGCGCCGACGGGCCCGGGGCAATACGCGGTGAGCCTCCTTCAACGGGTGTACTTCGCGACCGACAGCCTGGGCGCCCTAGTCCTGGCCAACAATCCCGCGGCGATTACTGGAAACACCGTCCCAATCCGCCGGATCAGCAGTGTCCATGTTCCGTGGACGCCGACGAACGCGCCCATCGTCAGCACGGGGGATCTGCGCTTTGGGCTGACGGGCGAGATGGTCACCAGCTACGAGGACCCCATTTCGAATCCGTTCGTCCATGCGTACCACCCGGACCACGACAATCTGGACGCCCGCTATGAGCAGCAGCTGTTACCTGGGCGGGAGTCCTACGGTGTCCGGCGGGAATTCACCCTGACGCCAACCTCGGCGACCCTGGATTTTGAAAGTCTCAGCCGCGGCGGCGACACCCGCACCGGGATTTACGAGGAACGCATCCAACTCAAAGGCAAGGATGAATTCCTCAAGGAATACCGGATCCGGGGCGGCTACCTGCTCCGGCGCATCCTCCCGACGCCCACCTTGCTTGTCGTGCCATGAACTCCCATTCCCGGATCCAACCGTCCCGAAAGCCCGTCATGAAACGCTCACTCCATTGGCTTCCCACAACCCGCCTCATTCGGTCGCGACATTGGCACCACTGGCTGGCCGCCTTCCTCCTGATGGGGTTGGCTGAAAGTCCCCGGGCCTTCGCGGCCGACGGTCCGCCACCTTTGATGAGTTTTCAGACCCGGGTGCTCGACGCCGATGGAAGCCCAATTGAGAACGGTTTCCGGGTGGTCTACTTCCGCATCTTCGAGGAGGAGTCCGGGACGGGAGCCCCGGTGTGGGCGGAGAATCAGACCGTCAGCGTCAAGGATGGCTACATATCGGTCATCCTGGGCCAGGGCGGGTCAGTTACTGGACAAGAGACAATCCACAAGGGGCTGGAAACCATCTTCACCGGCAGCAATGACGGGGAGCGCTACATCGAGATCGAGATCAACGGCACGCGGATCAGTCCACGCCTGCGGATGCTGCCCAGCGCTTACAGCTTCGTCAGTGGGGTGGCGTTGAAGTTGGTCGCGAACAGCGTGGAGGCGGCGATGCTCAAGGACAGCTCCGTCCGCAACGAGGCCCTGGCGAACAGCTCGGTCACGTCCGCCAAGATCGCCGATGCCACGATCGTCGAGGCGGATCTGGCCATCGGCTCGGTGAGCACCCGGGTATTGGCGGACAACTCGGTCACCACGGGGAAGATCGCCGATGGCGCGGTGGGGAATGCCGATCTGGCGGCGAACGCGGTCAACAGCGCCAAAATCGCCAACAGCTCGGTCGACACCGCCGACATCGCGTCGGGTGCCGTGACAACCGGGAAGCTGTTGGACGGTCGGACCAGCACCAAGTTCGCGAACGCCGCCGTGACCAGCGTCAAGCTGGCCGACGCCGCCGTGACGTCGGCAAAGCTGCAAGCCGGCATGTTCCATACGGTCACCTACAAATTGAATGCGGCCTGGGAGACAAACACCGGGATCGAATCCGCATCTTGGTACCCTGTCGTGAGCAGTTTTGATTGGGGTTACGGAATACTCGGGGGGGGGACTGGTAGCGGTTACAGGGGAGCGGTGCGGCTTCATGTCACCACCAACTTCTGGCAGATCCAGTCGCGTCTCCTAAATGCAGCCGGCAATCCGACCGTCCGGATCCTGTGGATCCCCAGGGTTTTGGTCACTGGCGATTTGATTAACAACGTGACTTTCATGGCACCTGGGTGGAATAGCCGGCGTCGCCCCGTCCGCAGTCAGAACCTGGAGGGTACCCATGCTGAGACTTTTGATCGATTGGCGGGCTTGGGCGGTTGCTCTTGTGGCGGCTGTGTTTCTTCCCGGCGTGGGGCGAGGCGCGTCGTTCGAGCTCGCCGCCACCAACACCGCCCTCAATCCGCTCTCCACCGGGGCTTGGTTCACGCCCGGCGACGGGTACTCCCCGGGTCAGTTCAGTTCGGTGATCACCCCCGGCCGGTTCATCCGGCAGCGGTTCGCGGATGAGCGAGGAGGTGTTTCGCTGGATCCCAAACAGCGGCGTTTCCGGGAAATTCTCGGACCCTTCACCTACGCGATGGCGCATGAGGATGCGCGCCGCCGGGGCGGGCATCTGGCTGTCATCACTTCCGCGGCGGAGCAGCAGGAGATGATGGACGCCATCGGACCGTGGGACGAACCGGGGGAGGAGTATCGCTGGCTCGGAGGATCCGACCAGAATGTGGAAGGGCGGTGGGAATGGGTGACCGGCGAGTCGTTCGTCTATCAGAACTGGAACGGCGGCGAGCCCGACGACTCCGGCAACGAGGATTTCATCGAATTGAGCCGGTCGGGCGAAACGGCGGGTCGCTGGCACGATGTTCCCGGCGCGATTCTCCGGAGAGGGTACATCCTGGAGATCGAGTCCAACAACGCGGTGGTGCGTGGAGTCTCCGGCGGCACATCCCTCTTTGTCGAATCGATGATCGTGGGCATGCCATACCTGGGCAAGGCCTCGGAGTTCCTGATTGGAAGCATCATCCCGCCACTGTCCACCGACGAGCAGGAGCGTCTGCTGGCTGGTTTGACAAACCCGATGTCCCCCGGGGATTACTGGGAGGGTGTTCCCCTGAATCACGCCGACGCCCTCAACTCGACGAACGAAAACTACGGGCGCTTCTACTACAGTCCCTCCAAACGGGAGGTGTTCGCCACCTCGCAGGGATCGACGACAATCAAGTGGATCAAGCGGGTGCCGGATTCTCCCCCGCCCGCGGAGCCCACCGATGCCACACGGTGGCTGGATCGGGGCGGGGTCTATCATCGGATCCACGAGCGGACCTATGTCGTGAGCGCCAGCCCGGTGAAGCGGCCACGCCGGATTTACCATACGGACGGGGGCGGGGCGAACGGCCTCGCGGTGTACGTTCCGAGCAGCCGCATCGCGAGTCTCAAGGTCGTCTAC
Source organism: uncultured Verrucomicrobiota bacterium (assembly GCA_942490575.1). Classification (GTDB taxonomy): domain Bacteria; phylum Verrucomicrobiota; class Verrucomicrobiia; order Limisphaerales; family CAIMTB01; genus CAIMTB01. Next base: position 9,599 of record CALNYA010000008.1, on the reverse strand, counting down.
AACAACAGTTTCCCCGAGCGAATGCCCGTCGGGCAGGGAACCCCCGTCTTCAGCGATGAGGCGGTGGGCTCCTCCAATCCCGGCGCCGAACAAGCCGAGGCGGAGATTCGTGGCACCCTGTTCTACTCTCCCGCCCAGAACGTGTTGCGCGCCGCGAACAAGGAGGGACGAGTCTTTGTTGAATTGATAGGGCCGCTGGATCCGGCGACGGGCATCGGGGAGCACCTGGGGTTTGAAGTCGTCGACGTCATCGCCGACGCGATCCCCAACACCAGCAAGACCAGTCTGGGTGATCCGTTCCTCCGGCCGACGGTCCATGGTGGGACGGGGGAGATCCTCTATCCCAAGGTCGGCAACCCTCCCGAGGGCAACAGTTACGTCTACTCCCACAACCCGACCGGCAGCGAATTGGAGACGACGTTTTACGCCGTGCGGGAGACGAAGAACATCAACGATATTTCGGTGTGGTGGATGATCGAGGGGGAGCAAGGCATCCTCTGGCCGGAGCAGTTGCACCGATACGACCTGAAGTGGCCGGACGCCGCCGCCCGGTTCAGCCACTATATCCGTCCGGCGGTCGCCACGGATGCCGAAGCCCAGACCACGGCGGTGCTGATGCCACGGAGCAACTCGGCCCGGATCGAATTCCAGGACGGCGAGGAGGCCCCGCGGGCGAAGTTCACGGCGGACTTCCGCTTTTACACGCACCTAACCTCGGACGTCCCGGCGCACCGCACACTGTTGTCCTTCAAGTCGGGCAATGACATCGCGTTCGAACGCGTCTTTTCCTGGCTCCAGGGCAACCTCGAGACCAACCAATGGGCGGGGACGGTGGCCGCGCAATTGAACAGTTGGCGTGACACCTCCAACATCGTGAACGGCGTCCTGGTGAAGGAGATGGTCTGGGAGGTCCCCGATCGGATGCCCCGTCAGGTGACGCAAGACGTCAACGTGGGCCAGCGAATCGAGCCGCCCGAAACCGACCCCAACGAAACCCGCGGGTATGTCGCTGGCTGGCTGCAGGTGGATGACCGTCGCTACGATCTCTACGACCCGTTGGCTTATGTGAATCCCTTCGTGGCCGGTTTTGATGAGGCCGCTTCCGGCGGCATCATCCCGGTCAATGCGATCGAGGGCCGGAACCAGTTGAAAGTCTTCTGGTTTCGTCGCAACCAGTTCCCGCCCAATCGCGGCTTCGAAGCGATCTACTGGCCCAGTGTGGTCGGCACCTATGAGATCCGCTGGCCGCACGAGGATCCCCAGTGGCGGTCGGGCCGGGACACCACGGTGGTGCTCGCCAGCAACGATGGCTCCGGAGGGTTGGGCAGCCTGGAGGCCAAGGGTTCGATCTACTACCAGAACGACGACGCCCTTCCGGGATACAATCCGAACGAGGAGCACGCGGTCATGATCGGCGGCCAAGCCTACGCCCTGCGCGACGATCTGAACGATTTGACGACGGCCGGCTATTCCTCGGAACCGTACATCCTTCTCTCGTATCGCGATGAGAACGACCGGCCCCGGATGCGGACCTTCCGGGTGCTGCGCGAAGACGCCGAGAACACCTTCGAGTTCCCGCTGGTCGCCGGCACGGTGATCCAACCGCCCATGCCGCTGCCGTTGCTGCCGAAGCCGGTGCCAGGCGACACGCTGCGCGATCGCTTCCTGGACAACGGCCAGGCGGCCCTGGCGATTAGCCTGAACCGCATCATCGAGCCGGTGACCGTGCAGCTATCGTCCATTGACTCGACGAACACCCTTTGGACATTGACCGCCGCGAACGGGATGTTCTTTGGCGATTACGCGCCGCTCTACCTCGAACCCACCGCCGAAGCCGCAGCCGATGCCACGCTGCATTTCCTCGGGGACGCCGTCGACTGGCCGACGGAGATCCGCGGTTACGTCAGCAAGTTCCCGGTGGTGCGGTTGCCGGTTCCGGATCCGGAATACACGACGTCCCAGTCGGTGCGGTACACGCTGGGGAGCGCGGATTTGGCGCTGCTCTCGGCCTTGGCGACCAACGACAGGGTCGTTCTGGCGGACCGAGCCGGAAGGCGGACCTACCTGCTCAAGGTCAGCGGGACCGATACCGATCCCGACCAGCGGAAACTCACCCTGTCCTATGCCGACACCGAGTCCGGGAGTGAGTTGGGTCAGCTTCTGTTCGATGGCGTCCCGCTGATGCTGATCGCGCCCTCGAACGATGCGGCGCACCAGGCGACCGATTCCTTGGGTAGCTACGTCCTCTCCGCCGATCGGTTTCCGCCGGAACTGCCAGGGACCGACGGCCGATTCAGTCGCTACCGGGTGCCCGTCCTGAAGGATCGCAAGGGCAACCAGTGGGCCTACCGCGGCCCGCATCGCAGCGGAGACGGGACGGCGGGCGTCCAGGCGCATTGGTTTTATCGGACGCAGGAAGGGTTCTTCTTCCCATCCCTCTCGACCCAGCCCGCGGTCGGTTCGCTGGCGCCCTACCTCCGGCCGCGCGAGGCCGATGGTTTCTTCGCGGGGCCCGTTTACATTGATCAATCCTCCACCAACGTCACCAGCTTCCCGGTCAGTTACCGCATCCGATGGCCGGATTCGACGCCTGAATTGCGTCCCGGACAGACCCTGGCCGCGCCTGTTCTTGGGCTGCCAGCCGTCCGTGGAAACACCAGCGCCGAAGTGTTGTACGAGCAGAGCATCGCGACGACGACCAACCTGGCGCGCAGCGTGGCCCTGCACGATCCCACTCGGGAAAAGGAGTACAAACTCGGTCAGACCGGTGGGTTGTCGCGCATTCCGGACTCCATTCGGACCTCGTCCTATCGAGGACGGACCTATTTCCCGAACCTGCCCCCGCACCTGGTTGAGCGGCTGTTCCTGGATCCCAACCGGGGCACCAACGGCGCGCTGGTGTTCAAGGGAGAGTTCAAGGACGAGCCGGTGGGGGAGGATTACTTCCTGCTGAACACCGCGGCGGGCGCGGATCTGACGGCCATGCACGCGCTGGTCGATTCCCAGGATCCGAACGAGAAACTGTGGGTCGACGCCATCGACGGGTTGACCGCCGAGGTGGAGACTTTCGAGGAGGACCGCGCCAAGCGTGGAACCTACAAGGTGGCCCGTACCGTGAACCGTTTGATCGGGGAATTGGTGGAGGTCGATGACGACGATACCGCCGTCGATTCCTATGCCCTCAGCGCCAACGGCCCCGGGCGCGGCTATGTCTCTTTGTTCTTCGGCAATGGCCTTGCGTCCAGACCCTTCGAAGAGCCGATGAGCGTGCAAATCCTCCGCGTCGATGGCCCGCTGCATCGCGGGGAGGTCAAGCCGATCACGGCGGCGAATCCCCTGGCGGAGAAGCTGACCATGCTGCACACGGCCGATCTGGCCGCCTCGACCCATCTCTTCGAATACGATTGGCGCATCGCCGCCCCCGTGGACGGCGCTCCGCCGCCCGTGTATGAGAAGGAGGCGGATGTCCTCAACACGTCCGCCTGGAAGGAATTGGTCACGTTGCAGGCCGGTGAAGCCGGCAACAGCCTTCCCGCGACCAACAACACGCGGTGGCGTGGGCTGGAACTGGGCGCCCCACTGACGGTCGTGGAACGGAAGGTTGTCAGCGCATCGACCTACGATTCCCCGACGCAGCGCCTGCGCCTGACTCTTTCGGGGGGGAACCGGTTTTCCGTCGGCGACGCCATCCACCTGCAGGACTTCGTGCCGACGGATCTGAACGGGGTCTACACGGTGCTGGTCGCGGACGGTACGAACGTCACGGTGGCCATGCCGTCCTTTGACGGCGCGGTGCAGACCCACGGATCCGCGACCGAGGAAGCCTCCGCGGTCGGGGCGCAGTCGATTCTTCGGGGCTGGTTCACGCTGCCCACGGACGAGGAATGGGATGATGTGCATGTCAGTGTGGATCCGGACGCGCGTTTGGGTTTCCGGCTTTGGATCAACGGATCGCTGGCGGTGGTCCGGGAATGGCCCGGGGTGCCTGACACGGCCACGGTGCCCGCTCCGTATGGGTTCACGCCGCTGACGCGGATCTATCGGCTGGACTCGGCGCTGGCACGGCCCGGAACCCACGCGCTGGTGCTCGAACTGCGGAGCACAGCCGATGCCGGGGCCGCCCTGCCGTTCGCGCTCAAAGTGGAAGCCAACCGCTGGGTCGACCATCCGAACCTGCGCGGATCCCAGTGGCTCGCCCGCGAGACGATCGCCGCGGATCTGCGACGGATCATTCTGGGTGAATCGGCGGATGTTCAGGCCCTGGGCGACAACTACCTGATCGTGCGCTACCGCGCGACCAATGAGAACCATTCCACGAGGTTCAACGAGTTGGGAAAGACCGTGGAAGGGTGGTCGAAATGGACCGACCCGGCGTTGGCCGAGGGCTGGATCAAGCGGGTGCTGGCAGGGATCAATCCGTTCAACCAACGCGTCACCGACCTCTTTGCGAACCGGGTGGACACCTCGGCCAGCGTGCTCACCCAGGCGGGTCCCCGCTGGGAGGGCGACGTGGCGTTATCGCTGGAGAACATCAACGACTCCGGCCTGATCGAGATCTACGAGACCGTGATGAACCGGGGACGGACGCTGAGCATCGATGCCGGCATCAATTACGGTCCCGCCAACGACGCGTTGCTCCTGGCCGCCGGCTACCTGAACGACCTCTACGTGATGCTCGGCAACGAGGCCTGGGCGGACGCTGCGAACCCGACCATCGGGATTGGCTCGAAGGACGGCGATTACGGGAGCATCGCGACGGCGCTCTTCGCCTTCAAAGGGCAGTTGCCCAGCCTGATCGACGAGGAACTCGCCCTGCTTCGCGGTCGGGATGACTTCCTCCAGCCGGGGACCCGGACCGCGCCGGTCTACAACCGGCTGTTCTGGAACTACACCCGCGGGATCGATTCCGGTGAGGTGATCTACGCCCTGAATTACAACATTCTGGAGGACAACGACCAGGGGGGGGACGGGACGATCAACGCCGACGACGCGCGGAAGATGTTCCCCCAGGGCCACGGGGATGCCTACGGCCACTACCTGACCGCCCTCAAAGGGTATTACCAACTTTTGATGGCCAAAGATTTCACATGGGTTCCGCGGACCGAGGCCGTCAACATTCTGGGCAAGGCCGTGCAGGTGGATTACGCGGATGAACGCAAGTTCGCCGCCGCGGGGGCCGCCGTGGCGCGCACGGGCAAGCAGGTGGTGGATCTGACCTGGAGGAAGGATTACCTCCCGCGGAGTTCGGACGCGGGTGATCTGAGTTGGGACACCATGTTCGGTCCGACCCGCGGCAATGCGGCGACCGGCCAGACCCGGTACTGGGGAGTGGACCATTGGGCTTCGCGCGCGGCGCAGGGCGACCTCATCCATTGGGTGGTTGGGAACGCGATGCTCCCGGAAGTGGATCCGGATCCGTCGCACGAAGGCATCCAGAAGATCGATCGGACCACGGTGCCGGAACTGTTGGAATTCCCGGCCCTGATGGAGGCCCTGCAGGTCTCGATGGACAATGCCGAGGCCGGATTGAACCCGCTCGGGTTGCCGGAGAACACCGTGCCCATGGACATCTCGCCGACGGTGACCTCGATCGAGGACTTCGAGGACGGCTACACGCATTTCGAGCAGGTCCACACCCGGGCGCTGGTGGCGCTGCGGAACGCGGCGGCATCCTTCGATGACGCCAAGGATGTCACGCGGTTGATGCGGTCCGAACAGGACTCGGTGGCGGATCTCCAGACCGATGTTTCGAACCAGGAACTCGCTTATAAACACACCCTCATCGAGGTCTACGGCACCCCGTACCCCGACGACATCGGGCCCGGCAAGACCTACTCGACGGGCTACGACGGCCCGGATTTCTTCCACTTCATGTACGTGGACACGGTCCGGCAGGATCTCGAGAACGCGACCCATCCCGACCCGACCTCGACCTACACCCAGCGGGTGGACGTCCAGCAGTATCCCTCCTCGTGGTTCCTCGATCCGAAGACCAGCTTTGATTGGGTCCAGCGCGGGCTCTATCCCTCCGGCACGAATGACGCCCGATCCGTGACGAACTATGTCGAGTACCACCTGGACGCCCACGGTTTCCTGCAAAAGCCCGAGGTTTGGACGGGCCGGCGCGGGAGCCCCGGGGAAATCCAGCGGGCGATCTCGGAGATCATCATGGCCCACAACGAGGCCTACGAGGCGCTCAAGCAGCATGATGCGCGGAAGTATCAGCTCGATCGGATGATCGATGTCTTCGAGAACAAGGTCGCCGCCCACGCGAAGGTGCGGGGTCATAGGAAGGAGTTGCTGGTCGCGGAGGAGACGCTTCGCTGGGTCAAGTTCGCCGCCGACAACGGGGTCGAGTGGGGTGAACTTCTCTACTCGTTCGCGGACAAGGCCCAGGAGGCGGCCAAGGAAGCGGTGCCCAAGGTGACCATCGGGGGCCTGGCCGTCGGTGGCGATTTCCTCTCCGGCGTCCGCGCCACGATCACGCTCGGTCAAGCGGCCACCAAGGGGAGTTGGGACGTCGCCAAGCAGACCATCAATTCGGCCTTGGCGGCCTTTGAAAACTCGGTCAACACGGCGAACGACTGGGTGGAGTTCAACGACATCGGCCCGACGGATTGGACGCAGGATCTCCGGGAGTCGGTGTACGAGATCGACATGCAGTTGAGCGACGTCCAGATGACCCTCCACACCATCCACGGAAAACTCCAGGCGTTGTCGGCGGCGTACGAGAGCTACCGGAGCGGGGTGGCCAAGGGCGATCGGATCCAGGCCGAGCGGGAGATTTTCCGCCAACGCGCGGCGGCGGTCATCCAAGGCTATCGGACCCGCGACGCCGCCTTCCGCATTTTCCGGAACGAGAAGCTGGAGCGTTACAAGACCCTGCAGGATACCGCCTCCAAGTATGCCTAGCTGGCCGCGAAGGCTTATGACTACGAAACAGGGCTGCTCGATACCGACGAGGGCCGGCGGTTCCTGAACCGGATCGTGTCGGCGCGGGCCCTGGGCGTCGTCCGGGATGGGGAACCTCAGTACGCCGGCAGCAACACCGGGGATCCCGGGATCTCGAGTGTCCTGGCGGAGATGAAGGCGGACTTCGACGTCCTCCGGGGACGGCTCGGGCTCAACAATCCCAAGCTCATGGGTACGACCGCCTCCTTGCGGATGGAGAACTGGCGGATCCTGCCCACCGTCGAGGGGGACACCGCATGGCACGATGTGTTGCAGGTGGGCCGGACGCCGGACCTGCGGGACGATCCCGATGTGCGTCGCCATTGTCTTGGGTTGGACGACGCGGACGGCGGACCGATCCCGGGGATCGTGCTCGAGTTCTCCACCCTCATCGAACCGGGATACAATCTGTTCGGTAAGCGGTTGGCCGCCGGGGATCACGCCCTCGAAGCCAGTTACTTCGCGACCAAGCTGCTCTCGGTCGGCGCCGCGCTCGAAGGGTACATCGGCATGGACACCGACGATGCCAGCGCCAATCTCGTGGGGGTTGGCGGGGGGCAATCGCCGGTGGGTTCGCTGACGGAATTCCTGAATCCGAAGGGATTGTCCGCGAACCCGACGGTGTTCCTCGTTCCGGTGGGAATGGACACGATGCGGAGTCCACCGCTGGGAGACATCAGCCGGGTGCGGACATGGAAGGTGGAGGACGTGGCGATCCCGCTGCCGTTCAACATCGGCGCCTCCGGATTCTCGACCAAGCCGTTCTGGACTTCGTCGCAATCGCTCTCGGAACCGCTGTTCGCGATCCGCAAGCATCCGGCCTTCCGACCCCTGGCCAGCGGCGCGGACTTCTCGACGACGCACGATGCGATCCTGGAGTACGCCACCACCACGCGGTTGATCGGGCGATCCGCCTGGAACTCGCGCTGGAAGCTTGTGATTCCGGGCAACCGCCTGCTGAACGATCCGAACGAGGGCCTGAACCGCTTCCTCGCGACGGTCAAGGACATCAAAATTCACTTCAAGACCTACTCCTATGCCGGCAACTGATAGCGGATCGGAAGTGGCGGTGGCTGTGACCGTGTCGGTCAAGTCCCGGTCCGGGCTAGCTTGGCTCTTGGTGGCGGCGGGCCTCTGGTTGTCGGCGCCCGCGACCCAAGCCTTTCCGCCCGCCCCGTACCACACCCTGTACGGCATCGCGCGCAATGAGTTCGGGCAGTTGCTCGAGGGCGGGGACATCCAAGTCCTCCTGGAGGCGCCGTCGGGTCGGGTCCTGTCCTCGGCCGTGGGGTGGGTATCGATCGAGGGGGCCAACTACGCCATCCGCGTGCCCATGGACACGGGCCTTTTCGATGCGCCCTATCATCCGACCGCCATGCGGCCGATGGCGCCCTTTCGGTTGCGGGTTCTCGTGGGGCGCACCGTGCTGTTGCCGATCGAGATGCAGGGGGATCTGAAACAGTTGGGCAAACCCGGCGAGCGCACGCGCATTGACCTGACCCTTGGCGAGGACACCGATGGCGACGGGTTGCCGGATGCCTGGGAGCGGATCCTGATGGCGATGATGGGGCTGAATCGGTTGGAGGATTTTGATCCCGACGAGGATTCCGATGGCGATGGGCTCAGCAACCGGCGGGAGTATCTGGCGGGCAGCTACGCCTTCGATCCAGAGGACGGCTTCCGCCTCGACATCGTGGAGAAACGTCCCGAGGGGCCGGTGATGGAATTCCTCGCCATTCGTGGCCGCACTTACACGGTCGATTCCTCGCCGGACCTGGGCGCCTGGACCGCGCAACGTTTCCAGGTGGTGGGGACCGAGGGGGACGTGACGAGCTATCGGGCGCCGGATACCCGGGTTGTGCGCATCCTGGGGATCGCGGCCGGGGATGCCGGCGGCTTCTACCGGCTGAAAGTGGAGTGAGCGCCGAATCGTACCGCGCCTGAATTTCGTATGTTGCGATCGTCTCGAACCCTTCAGGTCCTGCTCGCCGGGTGGGTAGTCCTCCTCTGCGCCGCGGGTTGCGGTCGGCGGGAAGGGACTGCTGGTGAGACGGAGCCGGCGGTGCGCGTGCTGGGGCTTGCCGACGTCGAGAGCCGCGACGGCCGGTTGTGGGTGAAGGGCGCCCACGCGGGGACAAGTTCCAACGGCTGGTTTACGGGACAACTGCGCGAATCGTACGCGGACGGCGCCTTGAAGGCGGAGGCCATGGTTCGGGAGGGCCGGATGCACGGTCTTACCCGCGGATTCCATCCCTCGGGAGCGGTGCAGGCGGAGGAGACCTTTGTGGACGGTGTGTCCGACGGGGTGCGGCGGCGGTTCTATGAGGACGGCACGCTCAAGTCGCTGGAAGAGATCCAACGGGGGCGGTTGCACGGGCGGCATGAGCGATACCACCCCAACGGAGCGTTGGCGGAAAAGGCCACTTACCGGGATGGGCAGCCCGACGGGCTCGGCGAATCGTGGGATGCGGCGGGGCGCTTGCTGGGCCGCGTCCAGTTTGAAGCGGGTCGGGTGGTCGAGCAGGCATTCCAGTCCGATCCCGAAGCGCGCCTGGCCCAGGAGACCCCGCGCCAATGACCAGGGCCATGCCATCGGTTGAACCGGGTCCGGGTCATGGCCTGCCGTCGGAGGCGGGCGGGAACGGCCG
>CALNYA010000007.1:0-56362 GCA_942490575.1 uncultured Verrucomicrobiota bacterium | reverse complement strand
AACCCTCCGGTCGGATCCGCCCATCCGGCGACCCGTTCCGGCGCGAAGGCGTCCGGTGCGAAGCCCTGGAAATGCCTGACCGATGTGTCGGCGTTCGGATAGCGGGCCATCGGAAGGCGCCGACCGTTCATGAAGAGCTGATCAAACTTCAATCCTTCGGGGACCTTGGCCTTGAGCATGCCGGCCTGGTGAGGCTCCCAGTCCAGAGCGAGCCGGAGCCCGCCGCTGACGATGGCGGCGGCGCCTTCCATCGCCCGCCAAGTCACCGGGGCGTCGCGTGTGCCGGAATCCTCGGCGGCCAGCACGAGGGTTTCTGGAAGGTAATGGGAGCCCGCGGCGAGGTGGACCGTCACCGGTTCCCGCCCGGCGAGACCGCGGACCGCGTGTTGGGCCCGACGGAGCGATTGGAACGGAGTGGCGCGCGAGCCCGATCCCGCGTCATTCCCCGAGGGATCGACGAAGAAATCGGCCGCGGGAAGGAGTTGTGCTGTCAAGACGATGGTGGCGGCAAGGAGAGGCGCGGCGAGATGAATCATGGAATCGAAGAGTGGGGAACGCCTGCGGTGGATGAGGAGCACTGTACCGCTGCGAGGAGGAGGCAATCCCACGGCTTGATTTTCGGGGCCGCCGGAAGGGCACCATCCCCATCCCGCATTCGGTCGCGGCAGCCAAGGTGGTGATGCGAGTTCTAATCATCGAAGACGAGCGGAAGATGGCTTCGTTTATCCGGAAGGCCCTGGAAGCGGAGGGATTCGTGGTGAGCCTGGTCGGGAATGGTCTGGACGCGGTGGAGGCTCTGCTGGAGGCGTCCTTTGATGCGGCGGTGATGGATATCATGCTCCCCGCCTTGGACGGGTTGGCGGTTCTGCGACGGATTCGGGCGGCCCACTGCACGACTCCGGTGCTTCTCGTTTCTGCCAGGGGCCATGTCGACGAGCGGATCGAAGGGCTCAATGCCGGAGCCGATGACTACCTTCCCAAACCCTTCGTACTGGCCGAACTGGTTGCGAGGGTGAGGGCGCTTTCTCGTCGGACCATGGGATTGGAATCTATCCAACTGAGTGTCGACGACCTCGTGGTGGACACGCTGGCCAGGGAAGGTGCGGCGCGGGGGAAGGACTTGATTGAGGTGTCCAGCCGGGAATACGCGCTCTTGTATTATCTTCTGCGCAACAAGGGCCGTGTTTGCACTCGAATGCAGATTCTCGAGAACGTCTGGGACTATCACTTCGATCCAGGTTCGAATCTCGTGGACGTCTATATCCGGCGTCTCCGCGAGAAGATCGACGCGGGTTCCGCGAACAAGATCCTCCAGACCCTGCGGGGAGTGGGGTACATCCTGAAGGAGGCCGAATGACCATCCGGACCAAACTGAAGCTTTGGTATGCGCTGATGGCGGCCAGCGGCGTGCTGTTGATCGCTTTCGCGTTCGTCTACGAAATCGTCATCGAAGGACACCTGCTGGCGGAAGGCTGGTGGAGTCTCGTCGCCGAAATCGCCTTCTGGACGAGGATCGCGGCTCTTCTGATCTTCGGAGGATGGGCCTGGCTCGGTGTGATGAATCGATCGACGCGAACGTTGGAGCACCTCTCCCAAGCCGCCGAAAGCATCAACAGCGGAAATCTTCACGAGCGGATTCCGATCACCGGGCGACGGGACGAACTGGACCGGCTCGCCGCCGCCTTCAACTCGATGTTGAGCCGAATCGAGGCGGCGTTCGGCCATGTGCGCGACTTCACGCTGGACGCTTCCCATGAACTCAAGACCCCGCTCTCCATCCTCCGCCATGAAATGGAGCCGGCTCTGGCCGATCCAGAACTCCCCGTTCACCACCGGGAACGGGTCGCGCGGCAGATCGAGGAGATCGATCGCCTCACCTTGATGGTCGACGGCCTTTCCGTGCTGACCCAGGTGGAGACCGGGCTTCTGAACACGACCACCGACAAAGTGCGGTTGGAGGAGTTGGTCGCCGAAGCGTGCGCGGATATCCAGGTCCTGGGAGTGGAAAAGCATGTCACGGTGTCCGTCGACCACATTGAACCGTGCGCCGTGCTCGGTGACCGGAACCGCCTGCGCCAACTGCTTTTGAATCTCTCTCGACAACGCGATCAAGTACGTCAACCCGGGAGGTCGGGTGGTTTTTGAGCTCCGGCGCGAGGATTCGGAAGCCTCGCTCAGGATCTCCAACACGGGCCCGGGTTTGGCCGCCGATCTCCAATCGCGGGTGTTCATGCGCTTTTTCCGCGGAAATGTCCGTGGAGAAGACGCCATCCAGGGATCGGGCCTTGGCCTCTCCATTGCCCAAGCCTTGGTGGAGGCCCATCGCGGGCGGATCCGTTTCCACTCCGTTCCGAACGAACTGACGACGGTGGCCATCCACCTCCCCTTGGCGGCGGGCTGAAGCCCTTCCTTCCCCGCCCGGATCGGTCCCTCGAAGCGGCGGGTTCCCAGAGTTGCGGGTGACAGGACTGTCATCCGGCGTTCATCCACCGGTCATCTTGGTGTGCCAGGGTCCGGTCACTGCGTTGTCGGACAACCCTCGCTCGCGCGAAGGCCATCCCGGCACTCAGGGATCGTCCAGGAAAATGACAACCAAGATCATCAGTCTCCCGCGCGACCGCTGGAGCCGCTGCCTCGCGGCCGCGTTCTTCGTCACCGTCGCGGCGACCCCGGTTCGCGCCGACACCGCCTACGGAACCCTCAGCAACTTTGACACCGTCAACGACACGGGAGGCAAATGCCATGGTTTCGAGATCGAATTGGAGGATGTGCACAGTTCGGATGTGACCTACACCTACGATTGGAACCACTACGGCCGGCCGACTCTTTTTGAGGACAACTCGGACCCGGCCCATCCCAGGGTGTTTGTCCGCCACGAATCGAAGCGGAATCCCGACGGGACCTTCGCGTCGTTCACGAACCCGGTGGATCCCGCCAACCCGATCGGTCCCACGAGCGGTCACGCCTGCACCAATCCCTCCGTGAACTTTGGTTGCGAGCACTTCGGCGTGGGGCTCTACCGGCAACCCAGCCGGGTGAGTTACCACTGGCTGGTGGAGGACCCGGGCCAACCGGGCACCCTGATTCTGGGACCGGCCGTTTCCATCGGAATGCCCACCTTTGTCTACTACCCCCCGGTTCCGCCGGCTCTACCCGGGGGACCTCCCGCCGCCCCCGCGAGAGTGGTGGCGGTGATGGAACCGCCGGAGCCTCCGGAGCCAGCGCCGGACCAATTCGGCCCGGCGACCTGGGTGAAGGCCTTCAAGACGGTTCAACCCAGGGGCAAGAAGCTGAAATTGGACGACCTACTTTCGGATGACGAAGAAGACCCGAACGACGTCAATTGGGATGGCGACGAACCCGCCGAGACCGAAGTGGAGTGGATGGTTTTTCAGAAGCGGCCGGCCAGTAATCCCGGTGACGACGAGATCGAGGGCGCGGACGAACTGCCAGAGGGGGACGAACAAGTCACGCGGCGCTATGAGTTCTACACCTATCTGGGACCGGTCAATGAGGAGGACGGGGAAGCGAAATGCGATAACCCCGACGACTGCCCTGGAGCGGTGGGAGGCTACCTAGGCGCGCAGATGGTGGGGTTCAACGTCGAGGCCGAGCTGGGCCTGATCGGGCACCTCCAGGAAGGCGAGCTGTTCCTTCCGTACACCGACCGAACCGTGGTCGTCGGGGGCAACACGCCGTATGTCGTGACCCTGTCCGGGGGGGCCGCCCCCGGGCCTGGGGATCGACTCCGCCACGGGAATTTTGACGGGAACACCTCTGGCTGCGGGCGACTACTCGTTCACGGTCAACGCCACGGATGCGGACGGCGCGGCGGTCTCCCGGGCGTACACCCTGACGATCTTGTCGCCGTTGGAGGTCGCGACCGGCGGGTTGCCCGACGGCTCGGAATCGACCGACTATCCGCCAGTCATCCTCCAAGCCACCGGAGGTGCAGACCTTACATCTGGCAGGGCGGAGGGGCTGCCGATCGGCCTCGACCTGAGCCTGGACGGAGTGCTTTCGGGAATGCCGTTTCCCGGGACCGCCGGAGACTACGGCGTCGAGCTGACCGTCACCGATGGTTTCGGCCACACGGCGTTTGGCCTGCTCCCGCTCGCGATCGACGCTCCCGCGCCGCTCCCCGGCGACATCGACGGGGATGGAGACATCGACCGCAATGATCTCGCGATCATCGTGGCCGCTCGGAACAGGGCCGCCACGGCTCCGGACGATCCGCGCGACTTGGACCACGACGGCAGGATCACCGTGATCGATGCGCGGATCCTTGTGACCCTGTTCACCCGCCCGGGTGGAGCGATCCGGTAACCCACCCATGAACGAAACCTCAATCCCGACCTCAATCGCACCTATGACACCCATCGCTACTCGACCTCGCTTGGCGAGGCATCCCCGGGCCGGCCTTCCCTTGGCGGTCTTGGGGACCCTTCTCGCCGTGGCCTCAGCCCATGGCGTTCAAATCAGTCTCGATCCGGGCACGGCTTCGCGGAGCACCGGCCAGAGTGTCAGCCTTGCCATAGGCGTCGGTGGTCTCGGCGACGGCACGGCGCTTTCGTTGGGCGCCTTTGACCTCACGGCCCGCTTCGACCCGGCGGTGTTGGCTTTCGACTCGATCGCTTTCGGCGATCCGGCGTTGGGCAATCAGCTCGGGCCGATCTTTGGGAGCGTCGACGGATTCGCGGTGGATGGGGTGGCGGGCACCTTGAATTTCTTTTCGGTGTCCCTCGACTCCGCCGCCGACCTCGACGCATTGCAGGCGCCGCAATTCCTCCTGGGCACCCTCGAGTTCCTGACGATCGGGCCGGGCTTTTCCGATGTGGTCTTCGACACAGTGATCCTGGGGGATGCCGACGGAAGTCCGTTCGACGCGGTGGCGGAGGGCGCGCGGATCACCGTGTCCGACTCGGTGACGGTGCCGGAGGGCGGCGGTTGGTCGGCCGGCCTTCTTCTGATGGGTTTGGCGGCGAGTTCGTTCTGGGCGCGCCGCCTCTCCGGCGACGCGGCCCGGGTCTGACCTGACGGCGCCTGCCGCCCACCCCCGCGGGCGCGCGGCGGGTTGGAAGACCCAGGCGATCTTGGGGATGACGAGGAAGGAGGCGCTGGGGGCGCCAAGGGTTCGGACGTTCGAACTCGGGATTCCCATGGGCCGGGGCTCTCGATAGCGTCCGGATCCAGCCCCCATGGAATCCACCCCTGACCGATCGGCTTCTCCGGCCCATTCCGGCGATGAATTTGAGCGCGAACCGGTGCCGCCTGGCGCGCGGAAGGGTGCCTCGGCCTTCTGGGGAATGTATGCCGGCGAACACACCGCCGGGACCGAGTTCATGATCGGACCGCTGTTCGTCGCCTGGGGCGCGAGCGCGTTCGATCTGATCTTCGGGCTGCTGTTGGGAAACCTGATGGCGGTCCTGTGCTGGCGATTCCTGACGGCGCGGATCGCGACGGAGAAGCGGCTGACTCTCTACTATCAGCTGGAGAAGATCACCGGCCGCGGGTTGGTCACGGTCTACAACCTTTTCAACGGGATTCTCTTCTGCTTCCTCGCGGGGGCGATGGTGACGGTGTCGGCGACCGCCGTCGGCGTCGCCTTGGGTGACAGCGTTCGGATGCCGTCGTTCGAAGACAACCTGCCGACCGGTCTGGTCTGGGTCCTGACTTGCGGGGTCCTTGGCGCCTGCATGACCTTCGTCGCTATTCGCGGCTATGGTTTCGTGGCCCGGATGGGGCATCTCGCGGCCCCCTGGATGCTCCTGATATTCGTGGCCTGCGGGGTGGTGATGATGGCGAAGCTCGGATCCACCAACCTGTTCGAACTGATCCGGCCGCGGGCCGGAACGGAGGCCAAGATTGGATTCTGGGGCATCGTGGCGTTTTCCTGGTTCTGCAATTCGGCCATGCACCTGGGCATGTCGGATCTCTCGGTGTTGCGGTTCGCCAGGAAGCCCTCGTCGGGATGGGCCTCCGCCGCCGGCATGTATCTCGGGCATTACGTGGCCTGGATCTGCGCCGCCCTGCTCCTGGTCTACTGGGTTCGGGAGAAGGGCGTGGATCCCAGCCGGGGTGTCGCGCCGGGGCCCATGGTCTGGGACGCCGTGGGCTGGGCGGGTCTGATCTGCGTGGTCATCGCCGGTTGGACCACGGCGAACCCGACCATCTACCGGGCGGGCCTCGCGCTCCAGGGAGTGTTCCCAAAGATCCATCGCACGACCGGGACCCTGCTCGCGGGAGCGGTGTGCACCGTCGCCGGCATGTTTCCGGCCTTCGCGATGAAGCTGCTCGATTTCGTCGGAATCTACGGGACGATCCTCGCGCCGATCGGCGCGGTGATCGTGGTGGATCATTTCCTCGCGGACCGATTGGGAATCGCGACCGAGCCCGCCGCGCGCAATGGGAGTTCTTTCAATTTCGCGGTTCTGTTGGCCTGGGTGATCCCGGTGGCCGTCGGGCTTTTCTTCCAGCAACGGCATGGGTTCCCCGCCTTCTTCCTTCCGCTGCCGTGCTGGGCCGCCTGCGGGATGTTGTACGTCGTCTTTTCCAGGATGAGCGGACCCAAGCCGGCGGTGGCTTGGAAATGGAAAAACCGCCATCCACCGCGCGCCCTCACACGCCATGACATGAAACAAGCCGCCAAATCCTCGGTCTTCTCGCGCTCGCCGGCACCCTCGTTCCTCCCCTCCTGTTCCTCAATCAGTCGATGAGCGAAGCGACGATAGGACTTGTCCTGCTGGTCTCGGCGGTCCTGTGGTTCGTCACCGCGCCGTGCTGGATGCGAGGAGGCGGCGACTGATCCGAATCCGTCACCGGGCCGATGCGCCTCGGCCCAGGGCTTCGAGACGGGGAAGAAGGATTCGGGTCGCGCGCATTTCCCGGATGAGACGGAAATCAACGGCTTGCGGCGAGCTTGGAACTTGCATCTGGGGTTTTGCATCCCGGAGGGGCGGTTCGGTAGGTTCCAACCAATCCCATGCCAGCGATCGCCCTCCTCGGCACCATGGACACCAAGTGCGTCGAACACGCCTACATCGCGGATTTGATTCGCGCCCGGGGCCACGAGGTTCTCGTGATCGACGTGGGAAGCCTGGGCGAACCCGGCTGAAGCCGGATGTGACCCGGGCCGAAGTGGCCGCCGCCGCCGGTGTTCAAATCTCCGAACTGACGGCTCGGCGCGACGGCGAATCGGTGACGACCATGGCCGCGGAGCGCCCATCGTTCTGTCCGGTCTCGCCGAAGCGGGTCAGGTCAGCGTGATTACCCTGGGCAGCGGCGGGGGTGCATGCCATCGGGACGGCGGCGATGCAGGAGTTGCCCGTGGGTTTTCCCAAGCTGATGGTGTCGACGTTGGCGAGCGGCAACGTGGCTCCTTATGTCGGGGTGAAGGACATCGTGATGTTTCCGAGCATCGTGGACATCGCGGGGTTGAACCGGATTTCAAGGGAGCTGCTCGCCCGGGCCGCGGGGGCGATCTGCGGCATGGTGGAGGCCAAGGTCCCCGCCTCGGCCGAGGCCGACAAACCGATCATTGTCGCGAGCCAGTTCGGCAACACCACTCCGTGCATCGAACACGCCAAGAAGATCCTCGAGGAGGCGGGCTACGAGGTGGTGGTGTTCGCGGCGACCGGAACCGGCGGGCGGACCATGGAATCGCTGATCGGGTCGGGCCTGGTCGCGGGCGTCCTGGATTTGACGACGACGGAATGGGCCGACGAATTGGTGGGTGGTGTGTTGGGTGCGGGGCCCACGCGGCTCGAAGCCGCGGCGAAAGCGGGCGTGCCGGCGGTCGTGTCCACCGGGTGTCTCGACATGGTGAACTTCGGGACACGGGAATCGGTGCCGGCCGAGTTCGAAGGGCGCCGGTTTTACCAGCACAACGCGCAAGTGACCCTGATGCGGACCTCGCCGGGCGAGAACGAGCGTCTGGGTCGGATCCTCGCGGAGAAGCTCAACGGTTCCAGCGGACCGGTTGCCGTGATGCTGCCCATGAACGGGGGGAGCATGATCGGCGCGCCGGGCGGTACGTTCCATGATCCGGAAGCCGATGGCGCGCTGTTCGGGGCGTTGAAAGGCGCCCTGCGACCGGACATCCCCGTTCGGGAAGTCGAGTGCGCGATCAACGACCCGGAATTCGCCCGAAGCCTGCGCCATGCCGAGTTGCTCCGGCTGATGCGGCTTTAGGAGGCGCGGAAAGCGGTCAGACCGAGGACCACCAGGACGAGCGCCACGCCCAGGCGGGACGCGGCCAGGGCGCGGATGCGGGTGTCGGTCCGGTTGTGCCACGCGAGGAAATCACGAAGCCGCCAAGGGGAGATCGTGAGCCAGATGCCGAAGAAGACCCAGACGTACGCGAGGCCGGAAACCAGCCAGCGCCACTCGGAGTCGTGCCACCGCGCGGTGTCGACCATCGATTTGGCGACCAGGAGCAGGAGCAGGGCGAGTCCGCGGGCCGCGAGGAAATCGCTGACGTAAATACAGGTCAGCGCGCCGATGGCCACGAAGGTCGCGAGCAGGATCGGCTTGTACTTCGAGAAGTCCGCGAGGGTTTCGTTCCGGACGTTCCACACGAACCACGCGGTGGCGATCGCCATGAGCAGGTAGCCCAGGGGGCTTCGACTGGGGAAACCCCGCCGACCATCTCCGCCAGGCGTCGGGTTTCGTCAGTTGCCAGATTTGGGGCGCGGCGATGCCGAGTCCGAGGACGAGGGAGAGGTTGGCGAGCGACATGCGACGGGGGGAAAATCAGGGAATGCCGGGGCGTGCCTGGTGGTGTCGGTGAGGGTCGAGGAGGGCTTCAGATGGAAACCGATGCGGAGGACGGCATCCGCGCCGGCGAGTCGTCGAGGCCGATCCAGGCCGCGTCGCCGTAGAGCGTGAACGGGCCGACGCGGGTGATCCGAACATCCAGGAGTTCGCCGACGTGTCGGTCCGAGCCCTCGAAGACGACGATCTTGTTGCAGCCCGTTCGCCCCTCGAGCCGGAGCCGGTTCTTGCGGCTTGGTCCTTCCACGAGGATGCGGGTCGTCCGGCCGACGAAGGCCTGGTATTTCCGGGCTCCGATCTCGGTTCACCAGCGTGAGAAGTCGGTGGTTCCGGTTCCTCACGCGTTTCCTGCGGGACCTGGTCGGGCATTCCCGCTGGCCGGAGTGTCCCTGCGGGGCGAGGACTTGAAAATGAAAGCCCTGGTCGAATTCCGCCTGGTGGACCACATCGAGAGTCTGTTGAGGAAATCGTCCTCGGTTTCGCCCGGAAAGCCCACGATCAGGTCGGTGCTGAGGCCGATATCGTGGCGGGCCGCCCGCAAGCGTTCGAGGATCCCGAGATAGCGGTCCCGGGTGTAGCCGCGATGCATGGCCTTGAGAAGTCGGTCGCTTCCGCTCTGGAGCGGGAGATGCGCGCTGGGCGCGAGCTTCGGCAGTCTCGCGTAGGCTTCGACGAGATCCGCGCCGTAGCCCTTCGGGTGCGGCGAGGTGAAGCGGATTCGCTCGATGCCTTCAATGTCGTGGATCGCGTCGAGGAGTTGGACGAACGGTGAGCGGTCCTCCACGACTGGAATTATCCGGCGCCCGTAGCTGGTGACGATTTGCCCGAGCAAAGTGACCTCCCGGACCCCGCGCGACGCGAGGTCTCGGCATTCGTCGACGATCTCCTGGATCGGCCGGGGAGCGTTCCTCGCCGCTTGGGTGAACGGAACGATGCAGAACGTGCAGTGCTGGTTGCAGCCTTGCATGATCGACACGAACGCGGTGACGCCCCCGGGCTGTCCAGCGGGCGTCGGCGGATGCTCCCGGATGGCGGATTCGCTTCCGGCTTCCGCCTTGGTATCGACGACGGTGGCGAGGCGATTGGCCAGTAGCGCATCCAGGTAGTCGCCGGCGCGGTGGGCTTTCTGGGTTCCCAGCACGAGTCGGACGCCGGGAATCTTGGTGGGAAGTTCCTCGCCGCGGCTCTGGGCCATGCAGCCGAGGAAGCCGAGGACCGTGCCGGGCCGATGTTTGCGGGTGGTTCCGGCCAGGGACTCCATCTTGTGGAGAGCCTTCTGTTCGGCGAGATCGCGCACGCTGCACGTGTTCAACAGGACGACGTCCGCCGCCGACTCCGAATCCGCCTTGCCGTTGCCACGGGCGGCGTGTTGGGCGAGGACGGCCTCGCTGTCGCGCTCGTTCATCTGGCAACCGTAAGTCTTGATGAAAACACTGGGCATCGGCGGGTCCGAGACAGGACGCGGAAGCTAGGCGAGGTTGCCCGGGTTGAAAAGGGGCAAGGCGGACTGGCGGCGGGGAAGATGGTCGGGACGACAGGATTTGAACCTGCGACGTCCTGGTCCCAAACCAGGTGCTCTACCGGGCTGAGCTACGTCCCGACTCGATCAACGTGGGGAGTCAAACAGCCAGGGGAACGCGAAGCAACCGCGATTTCGGACCCGTCGACCCGGCCAACGGTTGCTCGGATCCGGCTGTACCGCCGGCTTTCCAATCGGCCTGGGGCTGATTGATGACTGGCCCGATGCCGGCTAAAAGCCGGCGGTACACAGGCACTCCGGCTGTACCGCCGACTTTCCAGTCGGCCTGGGGCTGATTGATGACATGCCTGCTAAAAGCCGGCGGTACACAGGGCCCTTTGCCGCCGAGCTTCCAGTCGGCCTGGGGCTGATTGATGACCGGCTGATGCCTGCTAAAAGCCGGCGGTACACGGGCACTCCGGCTGTACCGCCGACTTTCCAGTCGGCCTGGGGCTGATTGATGACTGGTCCGATGCCGGCTAAAAGCCGGCGGTACACGGGCACTCCGGCTGTACCGCCGACGTCCCCGGATCATCATCCGGATCGCGGATCGGCGCGGATCGCGGATCGGCGCTTGCTCGGAGCTCATCCTGTTCGGCACCTTGCCTCGAGGTACTCCCCGGCCATTATGCGCGGGGCCCCGGAATGAAATGCGTCCGCTGAGACTATTCCTCGTCCTTGGAGCGATCACCTGGGGCGCCGCCGGGGTGGGCGTCTTTCTTCCGTGGCGGCAGGCGGCGACGATCCTGGAGGGATTCGGCGCGGGACCCATCCAATACGACCCCATGCTCGACTACTGGCTGCGGATGGCGTCGGGCGCTTTCGCGCTGATCGGCATGCTGTTCGGGGCGGCGGCGGCGTGGCGCGGCCGTTGCGGGCAATGCTTCCGTGGTTGGCCGCGATGATGACGGTCGAGGGTTCGATTCTCGCCATTCATGGACTCCGCCTGGGGTTGTCGGCGTTTCCATTTTTCGGGGATGTGGCCGCGTGCTTCGTCATTGGATTCGGCATTCTAAAGTTCCAACGACATGCGAACTAAAATGACCGGATTCGGGCTCGCCGGCTTCCTACTGATCCTCGGCGCCTCGAGTGGGGTTGGACCGCTTCATGCGGCGGACCGAGCGGAACCCGGCGTCGGGCGGGTTCGGGTGGTGGAGGCCACCGATCGCCTGTTGGCGGCTGCGAAGGCCGGGAACGAAATTCTCGGCAGGCTGGTCGAAGCGGCGGTGCCGACGATCGGCGTTCCCTACCATTGGGCGGGAACCCGGATGAAAAAGCGGATCGATTGCTCGAACTACACCTGGCAGCTCTACCGAGGCGTGGGACTGGGGTACGATCGCTATCTCAGCACGATGACGCTGGCGCGTCTCCGGCGGTCGAATGGCCTGAGAAAGATTCGGTTCGAGGAAGCGGCGGGTGGGGATCTTCTGGTCTATGGATCCAGGAACGCCGGGGGAAAGTGGGAAGGACACGTGGTGATCCTGATTGATCGCGATGGAAGAGCCACGGGTCACAAGGGTTTGGTCCTGGGGGCGCACGGAGGGACAGTGGGCGCGGTGCGGTTCGTGCAGTTCGACGGTTTCGAGGACGGATACTTCAAGGTGCCCCGCATGCGGCTTTGCAATGTGCTCCGGTCGGATCCAAGCCAGGAGGCGTCCCAGGACGGGACGTCGTCGTCGACGCTCCCAAGTCACTCCGAGTCGGGCGGGTCCGCGGGGATCACCGGGAGGTAGATCCGGAAGGTGGAGCCGCGGTTGGGTTCGCTCACGACCACGATCCAGCCGAGGTGTTGGCGGACGATGTGTTCGGCGACGGCGAGGCCCAGACCGTGGGATCGGCCGGATTCCTTGGTGGTGAAGAACGCCTCGAAACTCCGGCGCCGGGTCTCGGTGTCCATGCCGCATCCGGTGTCGGCGAACGAAAGACAAACGTGGGCTCCGGGGGCGGCGTCAGGGATTCCAGCGATGTCCGCGGGGCCGACTTCGGCGACGAGGGTCTGAATGACGAAGGTTCCACCCTGGGGCATGGCGTCGCGGGCGTTGGCGGCGAATTTCAGGATCGCCTGTTCGATCAGGCCTGGATCGGCGGAGATCGCGGGGAGGGCGGGGGCCGGGCGGAGTTCGAGTGTCACCTTGTCCCCGAGTATTCCCCGGAGACGCTCGCGAAGGTCCTCGATGCTCTCGTTGAGATTGACCACACGGGGAAGGAATTCCTGCTGGCCGCACAGTTGGAGCAGGGCCTGGGTCAGTTGGGTGGCGCGATCGGCCGCGGCTGAGATCTCGGTCACCCAGGGGAGCAAATCAGGCGCCAACCGTGGGTCGTCGACGAGCAGGGAGGTGTGATGGGAGATCCGGCTGAGCAGGTCGTTGGTATGCTGGGCGAAGCAGCAGGAAAGAGCCTCCGGAGAGCGGCCGGTCTCCGACGGGACATGCCGCGCCTCGTGGTCGGCGCGATTCAGAGATTCGGCCGTTGCGGTTACGGGCGGGTGATCCGCGGGAAGCTCTTCCGGGGTCGCAACGGCGGCGGGTCGGCCGGGGCCGAGACTCGCGTGGGTTTCCCGCAGCGCTTCCCGCGCCTGTTGGACCTGAAGCAGGGCGCGGATCCGGGCGACCAAATCGCGGGTTTCGATGGGCCGGACGATGTAGGCATCCGCGCCGGCCGCCAGGCCCGCGTCTTGGTGCCCGGACGACGTCTGAAAACCGGAGATAAGGACCACGGAGGTTCCGGAGGTGGCGTCCAACTCCTTCAGCCAGCGGCAGACCTCCACGCCGTTTCCGTCGGGCAGAACGACATCGAGAAGGATCAGGTCGGGTCGGCGACGTTTCGCGAGTCGGAGGCATTCGGCCGCCGTGAACGCGACCTCCACCGTGTATCCGGCCGCGCCGAGCGCGTGCGCCATGGAGCGAAGGAGCACGGGGTCGTCGTCGACGAGCAGGAGGTACGTGGTGGGCTTCATGTCTCCATCGGCGGACAATGCGCTGCGATAACAAGATACGAAGGGGATTTCCGCAAGAGTAACGATCGGGAGAGGAGTTGGCGCGTCGGCGCGCCGGCGTTGCGAATTTCAGGGATTCTCCAGTGGGACCGGACTGGGGCATTTCCTCAGCTGAATGATGAACCGCGCGCCGGCGGACAGGCTGTCGTCACAGGTGATGGAACCGCCCCAGGGTTCGAGGGTGATCCGGCAGAAGAACAGGCCGAGGCCGGACTTCCCCGGGCTGCGCCCCCCACGGATGAACCGTTGGAAAAGATGGGGACGCACCTCCGGGGAGACGCCGGGACCTTCATCGGCGACGACCACGCCGAGATACGGCCCCTGATCGAGGAGGGTGACGTTCACGGTGGAATGCACCGGCGAATAGCGAAGGGCGTTTTCCAACAGATTGTAGAGCACCCTTTCGAGGCGCGACGCCTCGGCCACGACTCGCTGGGAGTCAGCGGGTTGCGAAGACGGAATGATGATTCGAAGGTCCACGTGTTTCGCGATAAAGGCGGGCCGCAGTCCTTCGGCGACCTGGGTCACACAGGCCTCCAGGTCATGGGAAACCAAGGGCGTGTGGGACGAGTGAACCCGCGTGGGGGTCGGGTGGGCGAAGACGTCGAGGATGTCGCGGATCAGTCGCTGCTGGCGGCCGACCTGCAGGAGGCCCATCCGGACGAACTCGGCCTGTTCGGCGGCCGACGCGCGGTCGGCCAGCACCTCGAGGCAGCCCTGGATGCCGGCCAGCGGGCCGGCGAGATCGTGGACGATGCAGTGCAGGAGGATCTCCTTGGCGCTGATCTCCTTGAGCAGGCGTTCGTGGTCAAGCATCCGTTCCCGCGCCAGCTGCAGGACGTGCCGACGGGCCGCGTGTTCGTCGTCAACCCGTCGAACGAGCAGGAAACCGCCTTCGGCGAGTCGAAGGGCCGTGGCTTCGAGATGAATCTCGCCGCCATCCCATGTGGATTCGGTCCAGATCCCGAACCCAGCCGACGCGGGAGTGGAAGCGGGATTCCGCCAGACCTGGTCGGCGTCGGGCAGATGGACTTCGAGGTAGGGAAAGCACTCCGTGAGGGGGAAAGGTTCCGCCGGAATCGGCGTCGCCGAGTCCCTACCCCCGGCGGGTGTGTCGTCGGACAAGACTCTGATTCCTTCGCTCCCTTGAATCTGGGCGAACCAGTGGGGTGGCGGCGCCACGAGGGCGAGGACACCTTCGCGCACGCGACGGAGGACGAGGACCTCCTGGGCGACGAGCACGGCGGCAAGCAGTCGAGTATTCCAGGCGCTCAACGGGGATGGAACCGGATCGGAAGCCGATCCCGCGGAGGCGTGTTGAGCACTCGGACTTGAATCGCGGGAGCGCTCCGGGGCTTCGGACCCGCGGGTTGATGGATCGGACGGGGCCATGGTCGGTCGCGTCGAGCTACGATTCGAGCAGGCGGCCGGCCAGTGCCTGGAGGGCGGACTCGACTCCCGCGCCGGTTTTCGCGCTGGTTTGAACCATGGGCCATCCCCGCTCGAGGAGTGGGGCGAGATCGCGGTCCTGCAGGTCCCATTCGTCGATGAGATCGGACTTGTTGAGGAGCAAGCTGAACGGGAGGGGGCCGAGCAGGGATCGGGCTCGATCGTGCAGGACGATCGCCTGGTCGAGAGTGGAGCGGCGGGTGCCGTCGACCACGAGGAGGTAGGCGGAGCTGCCGCGAAGGTAGGCGGCTTCGACTCGCTGGAACCGGTCTTCGCCGGCGAGGTCCCAGATCAGGAGCGTCAAATCCTGGTCGCCGATCCGGAGGTGCTTGCGGTCGATCCGGACGCCGATCGTCGTGAGGTACCGTCCCGTGAACGGGCGGTCGAGGAAGCGGCCCGCGAGGCTCGTCTTCCCGACCGCGAAGGACCCCAGAAGACAGACCTTCCTTTGAATCATGGCGGCGTTGAGTCCGATGCTCGGGGCCCGAGAACGACACGAAACGAGACCCGCCTGTTCCGGACTTCGTCGGACGGCGACGGATCCGACGTCAGGGGTTCCTCATCGCCGACGCCTTTCGCCTGCAACCATTCCGCGGGGACACCTTGGGAGGTCAGTCGAGCGACCGCCTCGTCGGCGCGCTGCCGGCTGAGCCGCAGGTTGTACTCCGGGGAACCGGTCCGGTCGGTGTGACCGAGGACGGTGATCCGGCAGGAACGACCGGCGCGCCGCGCAGTCTGTTGCAGTCGGTTGATTTCATCGCTCAGCCGCGCGACGGCGGGTTCCTGATCGGGTAGCAGAAGGGTCAATTCGCCGAAGAAAAGCAGAGTCTCCTCAACGGCCCGCACGCTGGCGGCGAGGGCGGCGAGGGTGCCGTCCGGTGGGTTGGAAACGCGGCTGGCGTCGAAGGCTTCGACACCGGGAATGGACCGGGCCTGGAGCTTGGCTTCGGCGACCCAGGAGGCGGGGGCGACGCCTTCGGCGCGGAGGGCTCCGGTGTCGAATCGCAGGGTGACGCCTTCCGGTGGGTTCAGGATGCGCTGGGCCCTTCGGAGTACTAGGGCGGGCGTCATGCCCTGGTAGGGTTCCCAGCGGCTGACGACATGGTTGGTCGACAGATGGAACTCCGGGAGCAGCGCGGTGGGATCCGTCGCGGAGGGATCGCGCCAACCCACCAAGTGAAAGCGACCGCCCTGCTTCGAGGATGCCGAGACGACGATCCCCTCCTCGGCGGCGAGCCGACGCAGGTAGGAGGACCACCGATGATTCTCGCGGAGCAGGGTGAACATCCATCCGCCGGCGATGCCGGTCACGATGAGGACCGCCAGCCAAAAGGCCCGCAGGCTGCGGCCCGCCGCCTGGATCTCCTGCCCGAGGAGGCATTCGGAGAGGATCGGGGTGGTCTCGGCGAAGGTGGTGCCCGCTCGGTCCGCGGATCGCAGGGCGGCGGCGAAATCCTCGTGGACGCGTTCGATCGCCGCTTGGAGGGTCCGCCGGAGGGTCGCGGGGGGATGTCCGCGAATGACGGCGGCGAGGGTCGCGTAGGGTCCGGTTTCGATCCAGACGCTCAAGCCGCCGACCTCCAACACGTGCAGGCGTTCCCCTGGAGTGACACGGAAGGAATCCGAAATGAAGTCGTGGATGGCGGTGATCATCCCGGAGACCACATCGCCGTTGAGCTCGGGGACATCGGGTTGGGCGACATGATGTAGGAGCAGCCCGGAGGTCGAGTGGATCAGGAACACCTGCTCCACGCGGTAGACGAGCGTGCGGCAGAGAACGATCTCGGCGTAACTGCGGCCGGTGCGAAGGGCTTCGAGGCGCCAGGTCAGTCCGCGCAGCGAGAAGCTATGTTCCAACGCATGGTTCACCGACTGCACCAGCCGCGAGATGGCCTCGGCGCTGGCGCGGCGAATGGCGGGGCCGATGATCGGAAAGATCGCGTTGGTGAGGATCGATGGGCGTCGCTGGACGGAATCCTGGAGAGCGGTCTCGATGGCCGGGGTGAGGGCGCGGGTGAGTTCTTCGCTGTCGCCTTCGCTGGAGCACGATCTCACCGCCTCGGGCAGAACCCGGCCGACGTCGCGGGCGCGGATCTCCGTGTTCTCGATGCGTTCCTGCAACTGGGAGATCTGGGTTTTCTCCCGGCCCAGGAGGAGTTCCCGGACCAGTTCAAGGTCGTCCGGGCCGGGCCTGGAAGGTCCGGAGGGCGCGGAATTGGGCGCTTCGTCAGCCATGGCGTGGGGGCGGCCCGCGGGGTTGGCCGTCCCGGTGCGGCGGGTTTCCTGTCGCGGACGAAAAACTGGAAACGCCCGCCCGGACCGGCGGCGACTACTTCCGTTCGGGAATCTCGAACTCGTTCTTCAGGCGCATCGCCAGTTCGGTGAGGAGGTCCGCGAGGGCGAAGCGATCCTGGGCGCGGTCGCCGAGTTCGCGGATCTCGCGTTCGAGGGCCACGGCGCCGTCTTTGGCTTTCTGCTCGATCTGGTCGCCGAGGCGTTTGGATTCATCGAGCCATTGCTGGCGCAGTTCGCGCTGGGCCTTGGCGGCCTGCTCCTCGAGTTGGCTGGTCTTCTTCTCCCAGCCCCGCTGGCTTTCGCGCTGTTCCCGGGTCAGTTCCTTGACCGCCTCGTCCCGCTCCTGCCGCTCCTTCTGAAGCTGTTCGCCGAGGCCTTCAATTTCGGCCCGGACGAAGGCTTCGAGGGTTTCGAACCGGCGTTTGACGTCTTCGCGGAGCTCGGCGGTTTCCTTCAGCAACCGCTCCTCGAATCTCGCGAACCGCCGGTCGTAATCCCGCATCTGCGATCCGAACAGAATGTCCCGGATCTTATCGACGTTGCCGGCCCGTTCCGCGCCCTCGACATCATCGGAGGGTGCCGTCAGGGGTGGGGCGGAATCCTTGGAGTTTCCGGACGCCTGGGATTGGTTTGGTTTTTCGGACGGATGCATAGCTCGCTGCCTGGTTTTTTCGCGGCCGCCCTGTCGGCGAGCGCTCGGGGTGTTTTTGGATGGAGTCTTCACGTTCTCGACGAGGCCAATGGAGGTGAGGATCCGCGGGGTTGCCGTGGGCCTGGGCCCGTGGCGGTGGCACGGACGGGGAGGGGGTGACTGACGGAACAAAGCGAAAAAGGCGAAGCGGCTGTGCCGTGCTTCCATGAATCCGATTCAGGAACACCATCAGCACTGGTCCGCGAGCCTGCGACGGCATGCGAGCGAGGTTCGGTCTTCATCCGCGACGAGTCTCCCCTGAATTCGCACGATTGATGCACGAACGCCCCCCGCTGAGCCGAGTACCTTTTGTCTCTCGCTTCGCTCCGATCGGTGGGCCGATGGGAGCGTCCGGGTCCGGTCGGATTTAGTCAATCACGCGGGCGGCTCAGACGGTCCCGAATTCACGGATAACTCACCACGAAGTGCACGAAGGCCACGAAGATCGGAGAGAGAATGCGGGCGAAACCAACGTTCATGTAGCCGATTCGGTATAGGATCCTTCCCCTCCTCCCTTCGTGCTCTTCGCGTCCGTCGTGGCGCCATCTCGCCTTCGATCGATCGTTCCGCGGGGAAAAGGGACGGTCCGGCCCGGTTGACCTGACGAATTGACACGCCGATGGTAGCCCCGTTGTGACGAGTTCAGAGAATTCACACGGAGGGCGTTCGAATCCGGGACGATGGCGGAAGGCCGCGGGACTTTTTGGGACGATGGCGCTCCTGGGGTCCGGGGCGGACGCCGCTTTCGGGCAGGCGACGGTGGCGATTGATCCGGGGACCCTGGCGCTCAAATCGGGACGCCTGGAATTTCAGTTCCAAGCGGGCGCGGGCAATCCGTCCGATTTCGAAATCTGGACCGCGCCCGCTTTGGACGGGGCGGCATCCTGGGGGCTTGCGGGTGGATCGGTGGTGGAGGCGGTCGCGGAGGGTCTCTACCGGGGATCCGTCGGGGTCGGAGAGGCGCGCGAGTTGTTCCTTCGTGTCCGGCGAGTCGGGTTGCCACCGATCGGATTGTCGCCCGTCTTCAACGAGGTGATGTCGGACAACGTCTCGTCGCACGCCGACGGGAACGGGCAGTTTCTGGACTGGATCGAGTTCTTCAACCCGCACGACGAGTCGGTGAACCTGGAAGGCTTCGGACTGTCGGACGATTCCGGGGAGCCGGGGCGGTGGACTTTCCCCCGAACGATCCTCCAGCCGGGCGGTCGGGTGCTGGTGTACGCGGCTTCGGGAGCGGTGGCGTCGCCGCCACCACCAGGCGAACTCGTCGTCCCGTTGGGAATCCAAAGCAGCGGGGAGACCCTGGTGCTCACGGATCCCTTCGGACGCGAAGTGGACCGGGTGAACGTGCCCCCTCTGGACCCCGACCAGTCGCTGGGCAGGGTGCCGGACGGTGGGGCGCGGTGGCATCTCTTCGGAAAAGCCAATGTGACGCCGGGCAGGGAAAACGGGGAAGTGACGGAAGGCGTTGTCGTGGCGCCCCCGGAGTTTTCGGTCGGCGGCGGCTTCCACGATGTTCCGGTGGAACTTCGGCTGACGACCCGGGAACCGGGCGGGGTGGTGCGATTCACGACGGACGGCTCGGAGCCGACCGCGCAATCGCAGGTGGTGGAAGCTCCTTGGACCGTTTCGCGGACCCTCGTGGTGCGGGCCGTGACCTACGACGGAGACGGTCGGCGGAGCGAGGAGACCGCGCGGACTTTCTTCATCGGTGTGCGACACGAATTGCCGGTGGTGTCGCTGGCGGCGGATCCCGCGCTGTTCGAATTCGAGAACGGCTACCTCTTCGGAATGGGCAGCCGCGTATTGAACAGCCGCGGCGACGTGCTCGGGACCTATCCGTTCTCGGCCTCGAACGCGTGGCAGGATCGGGAGGCGGAGGTTCACCTGGAGCTGTTTGAACCGGACGGCCGGACGGGTCTGCGACAACGGGCCGGACTGAAGGTCTTCGGGGGATGGGGTTCGCGCGGCTACCCGCAGAAGTCCGTCGCTCTCTTCGCCCGGAAACAGTACGGCGCCGGCAAATTCGAGCATGACATCTTCCCGGGATCCGGCGTGGGAGCCTTCGAGTCGCTGGTGTTGAGGAACTCGGGCAACGACAACCAAAGCACGCACCAGATTCCACCGCGGTCTCCGATCACGCAGTTCGGGCCGACGAAGTCGTACGGGAGCTACTTCGTGAACGGGACGTTCACCCTGCTTCGCGACGCGATGATGCAGCGCTTGCTGGCGGGGGAATCGGACCTGGACCTCCAGGGGTACCGGCCCGCGGTGGTGTATCTCAACGGGGAGTACTGGGGCATCTACAACATCCGGGAGAAGCTCAACGAACACCACGTTCTGGCCCACCACGGCCTGCCGAAGGGTTCGGTGGATCTCATCGAAGGCTATGGAAGCCCCAACGCCGGCGATGCGGTCATCTACCAGGCGATGCGCAATTACGTGAACTCGCGCAGCATGGCGGTGGAGTCGAATTTCCAGTTCGTGGCCGAGCGGTACCTCGATGTCGACAACTTCATCGACTACAACCTGGCGGTGATCTACTTCCAGAACTTCGACATCGGAAACGTGAAGTGCTGGAGGCCGCGGACCCCGCGCGGCCGGTTCCATTGGATCGTCTACGACCAGGACTACGGCTTCAACCTGTGGCCCTCGAACATCTACGTGGCGGCCATGGCCCGCGACTACGCGGACTACGCCGACATGTTCCGGTTTTCCACGGCGGGCACGGGAACGAGCACGGGCTGGCCCAATGCCGGCGGACGGACCCTTCTTCTGCGGCGGATGCTGGAGAATCCGGGATTCAGGGATCGTTTCATTCTTCGGTGCGCGGACCTTCTCAATTCCGCGTTCAGGGAGGACCGGGTGGAAGCGATCGTCGCGGGAATGGCCTCCGTGATCCGGCCCGAGATTCCGGCGCACCTCCAGCGCTGGAGTTGGCCGGAACTCGTCAAGCGCGACCACGGAGCACCGTACCAGCCCGAATTCCAACCGTTCACGGCGGCCACTTGGGAAACGAACCTCCTCGTGCTCTCGGATTTCGCCCGGGTCCGGGCGGGCAACGTGCGCGCCGATTGCATGAAGTTCTTCGACCTGACGGGAGGCGTGGGGGAGGTGCGGGTCGTGGTGGAACCGGAGGGCGCGGGAAGTGTCCGGTTCAACTCGCTCCTGCTCGCGACTTTTCCGTGGCAGGGAACGTATTTCACCGACCTGACCAACCGCGCCAGGGCGGTGGCCCTTCCGGGTTTTCGGTTTCGCGGATGGGACACACCGTCGGGGTCCGTCCCGGAACCGTCCCTGGCGTGGTCGGCGAATGCCGGGACCACCCAAACCCTGGTGGCTCGGTTTGAACCCATGCCTGCCGGGACCGAACCCCAGGCGCGCCTCGCGATCACCGAGATCAACTATCATTCCCCCGACGACCTGGACGCGGACGACTGGCTGGAACTCCACAACCCGGGCGACGCGCCGGTCGATCTGGCCGGCTGGGTGATCCGGGATCGTCAGGACGACGTCGTGTGCGCGCTCCCGTCGGTCGTCCTGGATCCCGGGACCTACCGGGTGATCGCACGGAGTCTCGTGAAGTTCCAGTGGGCGCACCCGGCGCTCCGTGAGCCGATTGCGACCATGCCTTTCGGGCTGGGCAACGGCGGCGACGTGATCCGCCTGTTCGATCCCTGGGGCGTCGAGGTTGAAAACATCGCGTACGGCGACGCCGCGCCGTGGCCGGAATCGGCCGACGGAACCGGAAGCACGCTTCAACGCGTCCGGCCCGACGCGGCGGGAGGGTTGCCGGAATCGTGGGTGGGGTCGAAGGAGCGTGGCGGCACCCCGGGCGGACCGTGAGGGAAGGCCTGATCGGCCGGGGGGTTCAGCAACTGGTCGGGACCGCCTGAAGGACCTCGACGCAGTGGGGGATGGCGCCGACGACGAACCCGAGGCATTCGACGGCGCCGCTGGGCTTGCCGGGGAGGCAGACGACGAGCGTCTGATCGACGACCGCGGCCAGGTTGCGGGAGAGGATGGCGTTCCGCGTGATCTTCATCGACTCCATCCGCATCACTTCCCCGAATCCAGGCAGTTCGCGGAGCGCGATTTCGCGGACGGCTTCCGGGGTGACATCCCGCGGGGCCACGCCGGTTCCGCCCGTGGTCAGGATGAGTTGGCAGCCCTTGGCGATCAGTTCCCGAATCGCGCGCTGGATTTCGCGGACTTCGTCGGGGACCAGGATTTCGGCGGCGACCCGCCATCCGTGGCCGGTGGCCGCCTGTTTCAGGGCCGGACCGCCGAGATCATCGTAGAGGCCCTTGGAGGCGCGGTCCGAGACGGTGATGATGCCGGTGTCGATCTTCATGCCGCCCAGCCTGCCGGGCTTCCGAATTCCTGGGAAGTCCCCGCGAGCAGGGGTCTATCTTCGCAGCCGGAAATACAGGGACGCGGACGACGTGGGAGCCTGGTACGGGCCCTGAACGACCGGGCCAGCGACGTCGCCCCAAGGGCCTGTCGCCGAGGGAGCCTCCTGAAGCACAAATCCGCCTCCGGCCCATTCCAGGACCACGCCGGTCCCGGAACTTCGGATGCCGAGGGTGGGACGGGTGATGTTGGGCACCAACGCGGTCAGCGACAGGCCGAAGGTGATGTCGGGACTGCGGGCGTTGTAATTGTGGACCTCGACCGCCAGGACGTTGTCGCCCTGGACCAGGGGCAAGGGGGGATCGTTCGGGAGCGTGAAGGTCTCCGGGCAAGTGGCGTCGCCTTCGCAGCCGAAACCGATCGCCAAGGTTTCATACGCGATTGGCGCGGGCGCCTCCGCCATGCGGAGCCGGCCGATCTCGATGCCGTTGAGATGAAAGATGGCGCCGTCATCCAGGTAGTTGGTGAACACCAGCGCCACGCCGGCCGGGTCGCCCTCGAATTCGAAATGAGTGCGGAACGAGTAGGCGGGATACGGAAAGCCGGTGTCTGGATTGGAAGGTATCGGTGTGTTGGCCGGTTGAACTCCTTCCCGCGCGCCGCCGCGGGTGTCGACCCACAGGAGGCCGGGTCCCTCGCCCTCCCAGCCTGAGTCGTCGAAGTCCGGCGCCGTCCACGGCATCCCTTCGAGATTGGCCCGCGTGAATCTCCACGATTGGGTGAGATCAGCCAGGGTCACCGGATCGACCCGTTGGCTCGTGATCAACGCGCGGACGGGTGAAATGTGCTCAATCTCGCCTTCACGCGAGACGGCCGCGAAAAAATAGGTCGCGCCGGGTTTGAGATCGATCAGGGCGACCGAGTGGTTGCCGGCGGGCGTCGGGTCCTCCGGCGTGACCATCGCGAGGTCGAGGGTCGTGCCGTACCGGACCTGGCTCGTCGCCGGCCCGGTCGTCGACCAGGTGATCACCGCGGTGGTGTCGTCGGGATGCGCGACGAGGTCGTTGATGAATCCCGGCACGGGAAGGGCGTGGATGCCGAAGTGGCTGCCGACGGTCCGCTCGCGGCCGGAATCGGCGACGGCGCTCGACTGGTTCAGGCGGAGCGGTTGCCCGAGGGAATCCTCGACGACAAGGGTCGTGGACCCGCCACCGTCCAGGTTGAGGGCGTCCGTGGCGCCCACGAGCAGGAACCAGGCGCCGGTTTCGTAATCAAAGGCTCCGGTGCTGGAACCGGGTTGCCGACCGTCGATGACCACGAGATAGAGGTAACGCTTGTCGCCGGACACGCCGATGGCGGTCCGGGGATTGGTGCGATGGATCCGGTCGGAATTGGGCTGGTAATTGTACCCGACGTTGACGCCTTTGACGACGAGCGGATAGCTCCCCGTGACGGCGGTGTGGATGCCGTCGGCGGAGACGGGCGGCCAGTTCGTGGGGATGACCGTCGGCACGTTGTCAGCGGTGAAAGCGATGGTGGCGGACTCCGACCGGCTCGTTTGTTGGGAGACGACCACGCCTTCGGAAACGCTGAAGCCGTGCACGTCCATGGGAGTGCCGGCGGGAAGGTAGTAGGAGGAGGGATCAAACAGGCTGGCGTTGACCGCGACCTGAAGCCGGTGTTTGGCCAAAAAGCCGCTGACAGTGTAGCCCTCCGTCTCCTGGACGTTCGCGATGTGGTTTTCGATTCGCGGCGACGAGAACAGCCGGACATCCGGATCTTGGAGATCGACACGGACGATCTGGACGACGTGCTGGTTGGGGAACCCCCCGCCGGGGATGTTGGCGCCCGACGCGTGGTCGACTCCTTGGAAGAGCGGCGTCCAGGGACCTAGTTCCATCGTGCCGCGGGAGGAAGTGGCGGAGCCCAGGACGGCAATGCCCGCGACCAACAGCGCGAGAAGCCCCGGGCGCGGGCGGTGGCGCGTCGGGCGGTTGCGGAGTCGGGATCCTCCGGGAGGGTTCATCGGAGGCGATGCCTCATTTCCCGCTGTAGCGGTACGAATATCCGGGAACGGGATCCCGCGTGTAGGCGGCGTTGTAGCCATCGTAGTAGACAGGAGCGAATTGCACGTGACCGTCGACGAACCCGAGGACGCTCAGCGCGTCCCGGTAGAAAGGGAGATTTCGCCGGCCGGTGCGGCTGCGGTGCCAGGAAAGGGGACCGTGGGCGGACCATTCCATCACGAGGAGCGTCCGGCCCGGGTCCAGCACCTCGGAGGTCTTCCAGCCCGCGATATTGGGCATGGAGGGCAGCGTGACGCCGTTGAACACGTAGCTCGTGAAGTCGAACCGGGGATTCTGGTGGAACGGGCGCCGATCGGAATAGCCGCGGTCGTCCGGACAGGCGAAGACGCGGTCGTCGGGGGACGAAGGGCCGGTGAGGCCGGCGTAGCGTTTGATCTGCTCCTTGTACCACCACCAGACCTCGCGCGGATCGTCGGGATCGGTCTCGGGAAGGGTCTCCTCGTTGTCGCGGCTGAACGCGAGCACGGCCTGGTTGACGGTTCCCAGGGAAGCCATGCATTGGGCGATGCGCGCGTGCCGCTGGGTGTGGGTGAGGATCGCCGCGGCGAGCGAGGCGATCAGGAAAGTCGCCGAAAGCGCCACGATGGAATCGGTGCGCGTGAATCCTCCGCGGCACCGCCGGGATGCCTTGGATTGTCCGGACGAGGCCTGGGGAAGACGAGGGTTTGGACGCGCGTTCACGGGTAGTCGACGGAGGCGCGGGAGTCGGATGCGCCTCCATCGGCATCGGGACCGACCGCATCGGAGGAGTGAACGACACGGTAGGCGTCCTCGAAGGTTTGTGGGTGCGACAGTCGCGACCCCTTGGTGGGCTTCGCCGCGGGCGGCGGACGGTCGACGATGGCGGCGTGGAGCAGTCCGGCCTCAAATAGTTCCCGAAGGTTCGCGCGTTCGGGGACGTTGCCGGGACAGAAAGCGACGATGGCGGGCTGGACCTCCGGGATCAGGGCGCGCTGGTCCGGGGTCAGTTCGGGTGGGCCCATGAACGAGACGAGAACACTCCCCTTGGGCGCCCGCCGGATCAGTTCGAAGAAATCACCCGGCGGCACGGCGATGGGCCGGAGCGGGTCGAGTTGAAGGCCCTGGATCTTTTCGATCGTCGCGCCCGCCTCGGTGATCGCCGTTTCGAACCCGTCGAACTGGGCGTCCGCCTCGGGATGCTTGAATTCCGAGGTGTCCCGGACGATGGCGGTGATGGCGCCGCCGGGTTTCCAATGGCGCAGGGTTTCCCGGGCGAGGGCGTGTCCCACCGAGCGGTGGAAGTTCCTGTCGTAGGACGGTGGAAAGTCGGTGACCGCGACGTAGGCGACGATGGCGGTGCCGAAGGCGCACAAGCCGGCGGTGAATTCGAGGCTGCGGCGATTGCGCATGGACGGGCCCTAGAAGATGCCGCGCGGCTTGGACAACACGACGTTGGAGATCCCGGACGCGATTTCGGCGCTGATGATTTCGCGCAACACGGGCGTCTTCGTCCCCTGAACGCTTCCGTCGGCCATCGCGAGATTGCCGGCGCGCACGTGCAGTTCCTTGTCCCAGGCGGCGTCGATCGAGCTTCCGAGGAAGGTGCTCCATGACGGATCGAGTCCGCCGCCGCCGCCGGTCACGTTGCGGTCGCCCAGGAGGATCAGGCGGGGGAGGTTCTCGGTCGCGTTGGTGCCGATCAGGAAACTGACGCTGACGTCGGCCGCCATGGCGGTCCAGTTGACCGCCGGCTTGCGGGTTTTGTCGGCGGGACAGAGAAGAATCAGGGGCGTCGACAACTCGTTGGAACACGCTCTGAAATTGTCGCCCCAGTCGGCGGAGTCGGCGCTACCACCCGAGGCCATCGGGATGCTCCAGGGGAACTTGTCGCCATTGTCCTGGGCCCAAAGGCGGAGGCCGAGACCGGTTTGACGGAGGTTGTTGAGGCACTTCACCTGCCGGGCGCGCGCCTTGGCCCCGCTGAGAGCCGGCAGGAGCATGCCCGCCAGGATCGCGATGATCGCGATCACGATCAGGAGTTCGATCAGCGTGAAGGCGCGGGGGAAAACAGGGGGAACACCGCGTGGGCGGGTGATCCTGGTGGCGGCGGGAGGGTTCATGGAGTGGGGAAACGATTTCGGCATCGCGAATTGCGGCCATGACCCGTAGCCGCCGACGTCAGTCGGCGCTGACTTCCGGTCCGGAGATGGCGCGGACTGACGTCCGCGGCTACGGATGGGCGGTTCATGGGTAGCGAAATCATCTAAAACCTGGACCAGTATTGCGGCCATGACCCGTAGCCGCCGACGTCAGTCGGCGCTGACTTCCGGCCTGGAGATGGCGCGGACTGACGTCCGCGGCTACGGGTGGTTGGTTCGTGGAGAGAGCGGCCGGAGGCCGGGGGAGGGTCGGTCCGGCGGCGATTTGACGGCGGAGATCCTGTTCCCGCTCGCGAATGCGGTCCACGAGTCCCCGGACTTCGCGGTCGAAGGCGTACCGCTCGATCCAGGTCAGATCGGGTCTCAATGCGGCCGCCAGTTGTTCCGCGCGCGCTTCCAGCGACGGTTCATGGAAGACCGCGTTCAGGCATTCGACGAACCGGGCCGTGTAGGCTTCCCGACCTCGCGGAGTCTCCAGGAGAGCGGCGGCAACCAGGCCGGACATCCGGGGCTGCCAGGGGTAGGTCGAAAGCCCGAAGAGCTGGTCCATGCCGTCCGGGAGGAAAGTCCATCGACCCGTCTCCGGGTGGCGGTGGATGCGGAAATTGTTTCGGGCCAGTCCGTAGCCGTCCCGGTGACCGATCATGACCTCGAGGACCGTGAACGTGATGAACCGATCCAGTTCGAGCACGGAGCCGAGCCGCTCCCAGCGCCGGTCGAGATCGGGCTCGCGCGCGGCGGCGGCAAGGTCGGAAGCCACCGAAGTGGCGTCGGAACCCGCCGCCGCGGAGGGGTCGCGCAGGTTCACGTGGAGAGGTTGATCGACATCCGATCCGTGATCGTTGTCGCACAGCATGCCATCGGCCCGGGCAAAGTGGCGGGCTAGGAAGTCCTCGGTGAAACCCTCCTTCACAACATAGACACCCAGCGACCGGCCATTGAGTCGAACCCGTGCGTGGGCGACTTGCGGCGCGGGAATCCCTCGCGAACGGAAGATTTCGGAGCCCAACCGCTCGTTCAGGTAGGTGGGGTCCTCGATCGAGTTGTTGAGGTAGATCCGCCGCAGTCCATGGAACCGGAGGGCCGGGTCCGTCCGATCGAAATCGACCGTGAACGAGGGTTTGCCATCGAGACCCTGGAAGCTCCCGGTCGACCCCTTGAGCCGGATCCCGACCGGAAGCGGGGCGTCGTCGTCCGAGCGGAACGTCGCGCGGACGGGTTCGCGCGGTTGCTTTTCGAGGAGACCGAGTTCGGTCGGCGCGATGTCCAGGGAGATCGAGGCGAAGAGATTCTCGGGAAACGGTTCGAGAGGGGCGGCCGGGAGGAGGTTCGCCCCGGACCCGGGTGTACCGACGGGCTCGGCGGATGGCGGCTCGGGAGCGGGCTGAAGCCGGCGCGCCTTGTCGTCGGTCGGTGATGCCGCGGCGTCCCGGGCCGGGGACTTCGATTTGGCGCGGGACGGCCGATCCTCGAGCACCACCAGCGCGTTGGCGGCGGGCCGCTCTCGTCCCTCCGACGGGCTGTTGATGACATTGCCGAGCACCCAGAGCGTGGCCGAACCGCCGCCGTCGAGGTTCATGGCGTTCCGGCAACCCAGTCCGATCATGTAGGTCGCGAGTTCGGGGAAGCTCATGCCGGCCGACAGCCCGCTTTGGCGTCCGTCGACTTCGACCAGGAAGATGTGCTCGTCGTTCCAGCCGACCGCGGAACGAGGATGTCTCAGGGTGATCCACCCCCATTCCATCGCCTGGCCGTCGACGACCAGTTCCGGGCCGCCGCCGATGGCGGTTTGCACGCCCGCGAGGTCCGGCGTGGTTTCAGTCACGAGGGTGAGCTTGGCGCCAGGGGTCAGGTCGGAGCGAAGCGAGGCGGCTTTGCGACCGAGGGAGAGCACATACCCCTCGGAGGGCACGGCTGTGTTCCCCTTTTTGCGAACCGAGCGGATCACGGTGTCGTACCGCCGACCGGGTTGGAGGGGGCCGCTGGGCGTTCCGTCGGCCGGAGCGAGCAAGAGCTCCACGCCTCCGTCCGTGCGGGTGGAGGCGCCCACGGCGCTCGTGAAAAGAACGACCGAATCGGGGTCGCGGAATTCGTTGAGACCGAACGGCGTTTCGGTGCCGTCAGGCCACACGACCCGGAGCCGCGAATGCACGTTGGTCATTCTCGGCGCGCCTTCGGGGTCGATCCAGAAGCAGGCGTGGCCGTCCGGGTCGGTGAGCATCTCGCCATTCCGGATCTGAATATTCCGCGGCCGGCCGCGGATCCCTTCCTTGTTTGTGTAGAAATCCCCGTTGATGGCGGCGATCGGTTGTCCCTGATCGGGCTTCAGGGAACTGGCCTGATCGGAGACCCGCGCCATCCCGAAGCGTCGGTTGCCGCCGAGGGTCGTCTCCAGTTTCAGTTCGGGATGCCCCCGCTGGATCCGGACGATGTGGATCGACCAGGGCTCTTCGGGATTCTGATCGTGGATGTACCGGAACCCGCGCTGGATCCCGTTGGAATCAGACGCCGCTCCGTCTGCCAGCGGAGGGGCGAGAACCAGGACGAGGCCGAGGGCAAGGATTCCACGGATCGACCAGCCCCGGAGGAGGGTCGCCATGCCGCGCGGGATTGCCGCGGCAGGTCGTTCGGATGCTGTCGATTCAGGTGCCGTGGGTTTCATGGCCGGGCGCCTGATCTCTCGACCACGACCAGCGAATTGGCGATCGGCCGTTCGTGTCCGTCGCACGGGCTGTTCCGGACTCTTCCCCCATACCACAGCGTGGCGGAGCCGCCTCCATCGAGACTCACCGCCTCGGTGCAGCCGAGTTTCACCATCGTGTCGCCGAGTTCCGCCAGCGTCATGCCCGCGGAGAGGTTCCTCTGACGTCCGTCCACCACGACGAGCACGTACTCCTTCGGGTTCCACCCGATCGCCGTCCGTGGATGACGTTCCATCATGGACGAGCCTTCGTAGGAATCCTCCGACGGAGGCACGATCTTCTGTCGGCGACCGTTTCGAGCGAGGACTGGACCGCCGCCGATCGCCTGACGGGCATCGGCGAGGTCGGGGATCGACGCGGTGCTCAGCTCCAGCGTGTCGCCGACCCGTACGGCGGGAAGGGCGCGGACCGCGGCGGGGCCGGCCGACAACACGAAGGTCCCCGGCGCGATGATCGAGTCGCCCCTGTCGCGGACTTCGCGCACCCGGGCCCGGTAGGTATCGCCGATTCGGAGCGTCGTCCAGGATTCGTTGGCGGCGGGTTCGAGGATGAATTCGCGGCCGCCGGAGGTGCGGGTCGACATGCCCACGGCCGGTGTGTAGATCTGGAGACCTTTCGCCGGGCGGTCTCCGTTCACGTCAAACGGGGACTTGGCGGGGCGGCTGCCGTTGGGCCAGGTGATGTGAAATTGCGAGGCGACCGGCCCGGCGTGGGGCTGGGACTGGGCATCGATCCAGAACGCCACGCCTCCACTGGGGCCGCTGAAGAGTTCGCCGTCGCAGATCTGGAGCCCGCGGGGATCCCCGGCGTGCGCCTTGGAGCGCTGGTAGAAGTCGCCGTTGACGGCCGCGAGCGGTTTGAGGGTCTTGGACCGGACCTGATTGATCTGCGCCGAAAGCAGTGTGAGTCCGATGGCCGAGCGGTCCGCGTGGGTGGATCGGATTTCGATGGTCGCCGGGTTTCGCGGAACCCGCACCGCGTGGATGGACCACGGAACTTTCGCGTTCCGCTGGTTCGTGTACGAAAGCGAGATGATCCCGGTGCCCGTCACGCTCTGGGCGGGTCCTGCGGGGCTGATCCCGAAGATGTGCGCCAGGATTCCCACCATCAATCCGATGGAACGGGGGGTCGTTTGGAAGCTCTTGCTTGTTGGAACCGGGACGGTGTCGGGGCCGGGTTGATCCGGGGCGTGGAAGTGAGCCGGTTCCGGGCGGATTGCCATTCGGCCGTTAGATTCGACCCATTGACGGGTTTTCGCAACTGGGTGAAGTCGCCGCGGTCCCGGGGTACGGGCTAAGGGGAATCCGATGATGCTCATCGCTGGTGATTTCGGGAGGGGCGCGGTTTTCCTCGGCTTCCCGCGTCCTTGGACGGGACCGGATCGTGTGAAGGTTACGATCGGTTGGATTAAGGGATGATTAAGGCGGGGAGATTCGGAGGCGACATTTGGACTCGCCGGTGGCCGGTGGGCGCGAGCTTGATTTCTGGTCACAAGCGATCGCGCGCAGCCCCGTCAGGGGCGGCCGGTCCTACGGACCTTGGATCAGGGAAGCGGATCGGCCGTTGGTAGGGCGTTTTTCACCCCGAGGTGACGTCGAACCCTATGGCTTCGGGTTTCTTGTTCCACAAAAATGGCCCTTCTCTTGGGACCCGCGCGGCGGGTCAGTCCTCGGCCCGGTTGCCGCTGGGCGCCATCTTGACGAGGCGCGGCATGAATTCGCCGAGGACTTCGACGAGATCCTGTTGGGCGGCCATGACCTGGTGGATGTCCTTGTAGACCATCGGCGCCTCGTCGAGGCCCGCGGAGAGCAGGTGGACGTGACGTTCCTTGAGCAGTCGGTTCACCTTGTCCCACTCGAACGTTTCGAGCGCCTTGGTGCGGCTCATGACGCGGCCGGCGCCGTGGGACGCGGACTGGAGCGAATCGGG
Source organism: uncultured Verrucomicrobiota bacterium (assembly GCA_942490575.1). Classification (GTDB taxonomy): domain Bacteria; phylum Verrucomicrobiota; class Verrucomicrobiia; order Limisphaerales; family CAIMTB01; genus CAIMTB01. The sequence goes on along the minus strand of CALNYA010000007.1, from coordinate 25,450 downwards.
GTTGCCCCGGCCGCGGACGAGGTAACCGGGAGACGCCATGGAGCCCGGGATGATCCCGAGGACTCCCTCGCCGGCGGGGGTCGCACCCTTGCGATGGACGACGACGTCGCGTTCGACCCCGCCGATCGTGTGGCGTTCCTTCCACGCGAAATTGTGGTGGTTCTCGACGTCGAGAAGGACTTCGGTGCCGAGGTGGATGGCGATGTGCCGGTGGATGAGCGCGTGATTGGCGGCGGCGTAACGTCCCATCAGTTCCATGGCGGCCCAGTATTCGGCGCCTTCCGCGGAATCGAGGGGAAGCCAAGCCAGGTGCTTGTGTTCGCGGGGAAGGTCCGGGTGCAGTTCCATCGCGCGTTTGCTGTAGAAGTCGCACACCGACGCGCCGGTGCCGCGGCTTCCGCTGTGGCTGAGCAGGGCGACGTAATCGCCGGGCGCGAGTCCGCCCGGGGACGTTCCGCCCTCCGGGGGGTCGGGAATGGTGAAGACGCCGAACTCGACGAAATGATTTCCGCTGCCGCTCGTGCCGAGCTGCGACCAGGCGCGGTCCTTGTTGTTGCGCGTGATGTTGCAGACCGACCAGTCGGCATCCATGACCTCGTGCTGCCGGCGCTCCGTGAAATGGGCGCCGATGCCGAACCGGGTCTCCTCCTCGATGGCCCGGATGAGCCGGTCCCGACGTCGATCGAGTTCGCGCACGGGCCAGTCGAGGACGGTGAGCTTCATCCGGCAGGCGATGTCGACGCCGACCGCGTAAGGAATCACGGCGTTCTCGGTGGCGAGAACGCCGCCGATCGGGAGGCCGTAGCCGACGTGGGCGTCGGGCATCAGGGCTCCGGCGACGGAGATGGGAAGCTGGCAGGCTCGGGCGAGTTGGTTGACGGCTTCGGGTTCGAGCCCTTCGCCCCATTGCTTCCACGGCGCCGTGGAAGCGCGGATGACGCGGGCGGAACGAATGAGCGCCTTCGCGAACTCACCACGGAGTTCGTCGTCGACGAACCCGGACGGCGCGCGGACGACCGCTTCGACCTCGGTGGCGAGGGCCGATTTGTCGAGACCCTTGAGGACATACCGGCTGATGAAATCCATGCCGCGGCGCATGGATTCGCCGGGAGGGACACCGAGCCGGATGAGGTCCTTCTGATTCACGCGGGCCCGGCGTCTAGTCGACCCGGTCCATGGATTCGCTCTCCCATTTGGATTTGGGGCGCGGATCCTGGTTGGGTCGGAGCATGCGCTTCTGGCGTTCGCGATCGCCGGCGTTGCGGACGACGGGAATCGGCTGCTCGGTGTTGATGTCGAGGCCGGTGACGTACATGGCGGCGGAGCCGGTCATGGGGAGGGGTATGAAGTCCTGCACCTGCTGCAGGTTCCAGTTCTCCTTCTTGAGGAACTGCTCGACGGCGCCCATCTCCTTCTCGGTGCAACCGGGAAAGCTCGAGATGAAATAGGGCACCAGATACTGCTCCTTGCCGGCGTCCTCGCTGATCTCCTCGAACTTCTCCATGAACGCGGGGAAATCGCCCGCGGGCTTTCGCATGCGCCGGAGCACGTCCGGGTGCATGTGCTCGGGTGCGACTTTCATGTGGCCGGAAACGTGGTGCTGAACGAGTTCCTTCAGGTACTCGGGTGTGCGGAGGGCGACATCCATCCGGATCCCGGACTGGACGAACACGTGTTTGACTCCGGGCTGGGCGCGGGAACCACGGAGGAGATCGAGCCCCTTCTGCTCGTCGATGCCGAAATACGGGCAGATCGTCGGCCACAAGCAGCTGGGGCGGTGGCAGCTCTTGCACGGATCCACGTGGCCGTTCTTGGCCCCAAAGAGGTTCGCGGTCGGGCCCCCGAGGTCGGAGACGGTTCCGCGGAAGGTATCGCTTTCAGTCAGCTTGCGGATCTCCTTGAGGACCGAGTCGACGCTGCGGCTCGAAAGGAATTTGCCCTGGTGAAATCCGAGACCGCAGAAGGTGCAGCCGCCGGGGCAGCCGCGGGAAACGATGATGGAATCCTTGATGGTCGCGAACCCGGGAACCTTGGCCGTGTACGACGGGTGCGCGGCCCGCATGAAGGGCAGCTCGTACAGGGCGTCAAGGTCGGGTCCGTCGACGGGAAACGCTGGCGGTTCCTGGAAGAGCGCCCGGTCGCCGTGCATCTGAACGATGTGTTTGCCCGCGTACGGGGTTTGCTGCGCTTCGACCACCTTGGTCAGGCGCAGGAGGAGCTTGTTGTCGGCCTGAACCTCCTCCCACGAGGGAAGGATGACGCAGTCCTTGAAATCGGCCGTCGCGGTGGCCTTCGCCCCCAAGTAGAGCGCGGTGCCGCGGATGCCGGAGAGATCGCGGTTGCCGTCGCGGATGCGCTTCGAGATTTCGCGGACCGCCACTTCGCCCATCCCGTAGACAAGGATGTCGGCCTTCGCATCCGCCATGATCGACGGACGCAGTTTGTCCTCCCAATAGTCGTAGTGGACGACGCGCCGCATGCTGGCCTCCATCCCGCCCAGGACGACGGGAAGACCGGGGAAGGCGCGTCGGGCCATCTGGCAGTAGACGACCGCGGCGTGGTTCGGGCGTTTGCCGGGCGCGCCGCCCTCGCTGTAGACATCCTCCTTCCGCTTGTGGCGGGCGGCGGTGTAGTTGGACAGCATCGAGTCCAGGTTCCCGGCCGTCACACCGCAGTAGAGGCGCGGCCGTCCCATGTCCTGGATCGATTCGATGTTCTTCCAGTCGGGTTGCGCGATGATGCCGACCCGGTAACCCTCCGCTTCGAGCACGCGCCCGATCATGGCGGCGCCGAAGGATGGGTGGTCGACGTAGGCGTCACCCGTGACGATCAGGATGTCCAGCTCGTCCCAGCCACGAGCCTCCATTTCGGCTCGGGACATGGGAAGGAAGCCGGCGGTGTTCGCTGGGGGAGGTGTGTTCGGTACGGCCATGAGGCGGTCGCAGCATGGCCCAGCCGTCCGATTGCTGCAAACCGAAGGAACCGGCGCTTGCCAGCGCCTCCCAAACCCGGTACGGGAGAACGGTCCCTTCGGCCGTGGATCATTTCCTGACCGGCGATGCGTTCCCAGGCACCGGTCCGGCTCAGTTCGTGAACCGAATCCGCCGAACGCGCCAGAGGCTCCATCCAACCACCCCCTTCCGAGAAAGGTCCCCCCGGCCCATGAAAGCCCCCCAACACACCCCCAGGTTCGATGACTTCCCGGGCGTCCGGTGCTCGCGCCGCCGTGGGTTCACCCTGATCGAACTGCTGGTGGTGATCGCTATTATCGCGTTGTTGGCCAGCATGTTGCTGCCGGCGCTCTCCTCCGCCAAAGAAAAGGGGCGCGCCACCAAGTGTCTCAGCAACGTCCGCCAGATCGGGCTCGCCTACGCCCTGTACGGCGATGACAACGGCGACGACATGGTGACGTTGTACCTCTTCAATCGCGCGCCCGCGGGCGCCCTGTTCCCGGGGGAGATCACCTGGTGGGTCGACCTCATGCGAGGAGCCCTGTCCGGGACCAATATCATCGCCTGCCCCTCCGTCCGAAATGGCTTCGGGATCGCTATGAACCACCCGGAACTCACCGCCTGGGGCACCGATTCCCGGCCGAAACTCACCAGCATCAAACGTCCCAGCGAGTCCGTCCCCACCGCCGACGCCGGCATCGTCGCCAATCTCCGCGAAAAGGACCCGGATCAGTGGGTGGAAAAACCCAACTCCGCCTTCATGTATTGGCGGACTCCCACCAACCGCGGTTGGTACGATTCCGAAGCCCAGCGGCCCGTGGGCCGGCATCGGCGCCGGTCCAACATGGGTTTCGTCGACGGACACGCCGCCGCGACGCGAGTCAGCGCGCTTGGATTGCAGTTTTTCCCCGGGAAGGACGAGGAAGGGCGCGCCGCCACGGGAGTCACCTGGCTCGGCGGCAACGAACGCTACGACCCGCGCTGGATGTGGGATCGCGAATGAACTGACATGAACGGCAAAGCTTGGGCCCAGCTCGGGGTGGTCGCCTTCCTCCTGGCCGCGGCTGGCGTGATGTTCTTCAGGACGGGGGACCGGCGGCGGATCGATTTCCATCCCTACCAGGCGCTGGGCACCATCGCCGGCGAGGAGGTGTCCAAATCCCTCGGCGGCCAGGGAACCATCGTCCTCGTCATTTCCGCCCCCGGGCCCGACCCCGACCCCGTGGCGGATTCCCAACTGGCCGCTTTCAAGGCTTCGCTGAAATCCCACGGCAAGGTCCAGGTGACCGCGACCGTTCCCGTGTCCATGGATCCTTTCCAGCGCATGAGCACCGGGGGCGCCATGCCGCCGGATCAGTTCGCCGCCCTTCGGGCGAAGCATCCGAACGCGAACGGGTACGTCTTTTTCATCGGTTTCCCCGCGCTTCCACCGTCGGAATTGGAGGCGCTCCAGGGAAGCGCGACTCGGCTGATGGTCATCTCACCGCCTTTGCCGGGCTACGAAGTCCTGCTTGCCCGGCGAATCCTGGAATTCGCCATCGTGTCAAAGACGATCCCCGCCGATGCCGCGCCTCCTCCCGCGAAGACAACCCGCGAGTTGTTCGATCAGGAGTACGTGATCCTCAGGCCGGAAGCTCCCGAGGCGGAGTGAGTGAATGCGCATGCCTGAGGTCTTCATTTCCTACTCCAGGAAGGATGCCGACTACGCCGAGGTCCTCCGCGGGCGCCTTCGGGACGCGGGTTTCTCCTCCTGGATCGACCTCGAGGGATTGCAGGCGGGCGAGGAGTGGTGTCAGGAGATCGATCAGGCCATCCGGGATTCCGTCGCGCTCGTGGTGTTGCTCACTCCCGCTTCGAGGGCGTCCGGGTATGTCGCCTATGAATGGGCTTTCGCCCTCGGGGCCGGGGTCCGCGTGATTCCGGTGCTCTGGATCGCGACGGATCTTCCGCCCCGCCTGGCAACCTTGCAGCACCTCGACTTCATCGCGCCCGCGACGCGTCCTTGGAAGAGCCTCCTGGGCGCGCTGGAGGCCGCGGCCCAAGCGCGCCCGACGCATGCCATCCAGATCAGCCGTTCGGCTCCAGCCTTGGTGAAACAGGCGGCCGCGGCTTTGGACAGTCCCGAGGCCGGTGTCATGGAGAAGGCAATGCTCCGTCTCGCGGAGATGAAGTCGCCCGAGGCGGATGAAGTGTTGGCGCAGGCGTTGAAACACCCGTTGCCGGCCGTTCGGATCGAGGCCGCGCTCCACCTCGGTCGTCGCAAGGACCCGAGGGCTGTGCCGGGTCTGATCGAGGGAAATCGCCGCCGGCGATGGCATTGGGAACTGGCCCGGCAGGTCGCCGCGATTGGAAGCGCGGCCCTGCCCGGGGTGCGCGAGGCGCTGAACGATCCCATTCCCTGGATGCGCCGTGATCTCGTGTGGGCCATGCGGCTGATCGGCGACCCGGTGTCGGTTCCCGACCTGGTTCGGATGTTGGACGATTCCGACGCCGAAGTGCGGAAGGAAACCATTCAGACGCTCGGCGGGATCGGCGCTCCCGAAGGAGTCCGGGCCCTGGCGGCATTTTTCTCAGAAGCGGTCGATGACGAGTGGCTCCTCGTTCTCGAGGCCTTGCAGAAATTGGGAACCGACGAGGCCTTGAACGTCGTCCTCGCCGCCGAGGCGAGGTTGGTCGGGGAGTTGCGGTCGCTGAATCGAGGGAACCTGAGCCAAGGCACCGTGGCTCGTGGCGGTCGGATTGCCGGCATTCTGAGAGGGTTGAATTCCGATTCCGCGGTCGCGGCCGCCGACGAGTGGCTGGCGTCGACATCGGTTTGACGGCGGCAAGGCCCGAACACCCGCCTTGTCGAATCCGAGGATTCCGTCCGAAATAGGTGTCGAACCTCAGCCAACTCCGGAACAACCTGAAATCATGACGACGCCTCTCCGCCTGGCCGTGATGGCCTTTCTCCTGGTTCACGCGGCGCCTCGTCCGCAAGCCGCCGACGCTCCGCCACCGCGGAAGCGGGCGGACGTGGAGGCGATCCTTCGAAAGGCTCCCAAACCCGATGGCCCATTGAAACCGCTCCATGTGTTGCTGGTGGCCGGACCCAAGGACCACGGCCCCGGAGAGCATGACTATCCGGCGTGGCAGAAGCAGTGGGCGCCCCTCCTTGCGAAGGCCGAAGGCGTGAAGGTGTCCACGGCGTTCCCCTGGCCCTCGCCCGAGCAATGGGCGGGTGTCGATCTCGTGGTCTTCTATCTGAAGACGAAATGGGATGCCGGCCAGTTGGCGGACATCCAGAAGCACCAGAACCGGGGCGGAGGGGTCGCCACCATCCATTGGGCGATCGGGTGTGATCAGGAGTGGCACAACCATGCCAACCATTTTGGACTGTCCTACAAGTCGGCTTCGTACCGGCACGGACACGTGGACCTCAAGGTGGCCCTTCCGGATCATCCCGTCGCCCTGGGGCTTCCTCCGTCGATGGCGTTCGTCGACGAGCCCTACTGGCCATTCATCGGGGATCCGTCGCGGGTGAAGGTCCTCGCCACTTCGGACGAGAAGATCTTCCAGGGGGACGACCGCCGGCGGAATCCCGGCGACGACACGGTCCAGACCATCCCCGTCTTCTGGACCTACGAACCCCCGGCGTCACCCGCCAGGGTCTTTGTTTCGATCTTCGGCCACTACATGTGGACCTTCGACGACCCGTACTTCCGCCTCCTGATGCTCCGCGGCATGGCCTGGGCCGCCAAGGCGCACACGTACCGGTTTGATCAACTCGCCGTCGAAGGAGTGACTCTCGCCGACTAAGTACCGCCGAGGTGCCGCCGGCTTTCCGGCCGGCCTGGGGTAGATGACTGGCCTGGTGCCGGCTAAAAGCCGGCGCTACACAGGCGCTCCACCTGTACCGCCGGCTTTCCAGCCGGCCTGGGGTAGAAGATAACTGGCCCGATGCCGGCTCAAAGCCGGCGCTACACCGACGCTTCTTTCATGAGAATCCTATTCACCTGGTCCGCCTACCCGCTGCTAGCGGTTTGCTTGGTCGCAGAGATGGACGCCGGCGCCGGTAGCCATGCCGTCTTCAAGTCCACCGACCGGGGGCGAAGCTGGGTCCGCGCCGACGCCGGGATGCGGGCCGGTTCACGCGTCAACGCGTTCGGATCCCTTGGGGGAACTCTGTTCGCCGGCACGGATTCGGGGATTTATGTGTCACGGGATGAGGCCGGGAGTTGGCGACCGACGGAGGGACTGGAGATTTCAGCGGCGCGCGTCGTCGGCTTCGCCACGTTGGGAGGGACGCTGTTTGCGGGCGCTCCGGTCGGCGGAATTCTGATCTCCGAGGACGGAGGCGGAACTTGGAAGCCGAGTGTGTCGTTTCCCGGATCGACTCCGAGTGTGCGATGCCTGCTTGCTCATCAGGGGAGGCTCTACGTTGGAACGGATGCGGCGGGTGTGATCGTGTCCGGCGACGGGGGAAAGAGGTGGACATACGCGACGAACGGTCTCCCCGACGGCGCCCAGGTGTTCGCGATGACGACGATCGAGGATCGGGTATTCGCCGGGCTTTACAGCAAGGGATTGTATGTCTGGAGCGAGAAGGACCGGCGCTGGTCGAAAGTCGGTCCTGTTTCACCGCTGGTGCTGGCGTCCGTCAAAGGAACTCTCGTTGCCGGGCATAATCCCGGCGGTCTCTTCTGGAGCCCCGACCAGGGAGCCACCTGGTCCAAGGGAATCGCGTCGGCGGTTGGCCAGTTCACGTCGGAGTGGCCCGATCCGGTCGACGACCTGACGAGCGATGCCGCGGTTTGGGAGCTTGCGGGCAATGACGGGTTGGTCATCGCTGGCGCGGGTACAGGCATCTACCGCTCGGAAGACCTGGGTCGTACTTGGGCGCGGGCCCGCGCCGGGCTTCCCGCCGAAAGCCCGGGAATCTCATTTCTCATGCGGCGGAACTTCATCTTGGCGGGCACCTCGATCAGCAACCCACGCGTCGAAACCGAGGGCATTCCCCGTGGAAATCGGTCGCCGCGCGGGGCGGCCTCGGGTGGCCCGGACCAGTGAACCCGGATCAGGAGCTGGCTGAAAGCGAGACGCCCCGTACGGGGTCGCGGTGGCTCAAGCGTTCTCAGTCCTTTCCGCCGGAAGTTTCGACGCGGTAAAGGTGCGTTCGGGTCCGAAGGTAGAAGGCCTTGCCCGAAGCCGCTGGCGACGCCATGAATCCGGCGTCGAGGGTGTTGGTCGCCAGCACATTCAGACTCCGGCCGGGCTTGATCACGGTTGTCACACCCTCCTGGCTGAAAAAATACAGGCGGCCGTCGGCGTAAATCGGCGAGGCGGCATGCTTGCCGCCGATGCGCTCGGTCCACACCACTTCGCCGGTCGCCGCCTCCACGCAACTGAGGAAGCTTTCCTCCGCCGCAGTGTAGACCAATCCGTCCACCAGGAGGGGTGAGGCGTATTTGCCGATCCGGGTCTTCAGCTTCCACGCGACGCCGGTGTCGGTGATGTCGCCGCGGCCGTCGGTCTTCACGGCCCAAAGCTCCTTGCGAACCAGGCCGGTGACGATGAAGGCGAGGCCCTGGTCGAAGACGGGCCTGGGCGCCCCCGACCAATCGGGATACTCAACCCGCCACAGTTCGCTCCCCGTGTCCGGGGAGTAACCGTAGGCGGCCTTGGCGCCGGAGCTGATCAGCTGGGGGCCATTCGCCGTGGTTGCGATCAGCGGGGTGCTGTGCGCCTTGCGCAGGTCGCCGTCCTTCGCCATCTGTCCGGGAACGTCCTCGTCATTCCACGCGACCGAGCGATCGGTCTTCCACACGGTGTCCCCGGTTCGACGGTCCAGAGCGACGAGGTACTGAAGGTCCGCGCCGTCAAATGTCAGGATCAGGAGGCTTCCGAACAGGACCGGGGAGGACGACGCCCCGCGGTAGTGGCGGCACGGGAGGTCGTCCCGCTTCCAGAGGATACGACCTGTGGCCGTGTCCAGGCAGGCCGTCCCCGCGCTGCCGAAGTGGACGTACACCCGGCCGGGTTCGATCGCCGGCGAGGGAGTGGCATATCCATTCATCGAAGCGCCGTTGCCGAGCGGTTCCGGTTGGTCATGGTGAAAGACCTTTTCATTGAACAGGACCTCGCCGGTGGCGGCGTCGACTCCAATCGCGAAAGAGTCGCGGCCGTCCTCGGTCGCCGTGCTCACCCACACCTGCCCACCGAGGACCACCGGCGTCGACCAACCACGAAACGGAATGGGGACCTTCCAAGCGACGTTGTTCGTCTCGCTCCATTCCACGGGGAATCCGACAAGGGAATCGTCCCCGAGCTCGGTGGCGTGACCGTCCCCACGGGGACCACGGAATTCCGGCCAATCCGACCCGGCTGGCTGACCGTGGAGCATCAGGAGGACGAGACTGAGCGCCAGGGGAAATCGGTGCGCGCTTCGGGGGCGTGTTGGAACGACGACCGGTGGCGGCGGCAAGGAAGGTGGATTCATGGGAGGAGAGTGGTGATCCGTCGAGATCCGGTCAACGAACCGGGTGGGTCCGCTCCGAGATCTTTCCAGGGTCGGATGAGGCTGGGTGTCGTGGGTCGCCACCCCGACGGTGTCCTTTCATCGTCGGTTCATGCACCCGCTTCAGATTGCCGGCCTGGCGCTTATCGCGGCTCTCGCCATGGCGACCGCCGTCGCGCCGCGCTGACTTGGGGCACTGAGGCGTGGGCTTCGCGACTTTACCGCCGCTGCGACTTTGCCTAGGTAAATCAAGCAATGAACATTGAAGTAGGTGGGACAAACAAAAGACTTCAACAAATGAAAGATGGTTGGAGTTGGAGATTGACGAAAGTTCAGGTGTTCCAAATCATGACTCACACTTATTGAGAGTGAGTCGATGACCGCGCTAGAGTCTGTGTTTGTCGGCAAGGGAGTTTATGTCAGGTGACCACGAGCATTTGGCGAGAGGACGTGCCATGCCATGAGAAATTCGTTTCAGGGGACCGTCATCGGGAGGCTTTTCGCCATCATTCTGCTGCTGGGGGCGGCCCCTATCCTGATGGCGCTTGGACACGGGGCCACCCTTGGGTCGCTCCTGGACGTCGGATTCGAGTCCGAGCAGGGGTATCTTCCAGGAGACTTAAGCGGCCAGAATGGTTGGCGGGTCGATAGTGGAGCCGCCGAAGTGTGGACAAACACGGTGTATTCCGGGTCGAACGCCGCACGGGTTGGTCAGGGCGGGTCCATTTCGCACGAGTTGGGTTCTGGTGGATCCGTCGTCGTTTTCAGCGCCCATCTTCAAGCGGTTCCTTCCCCTGCGCCTGAGATTCCAATTCTGGGCCAAGCCGCCGTTCTCTATTTGGACGCCGACTATGGGTTGACGGGCCTTGACGGCAACGGGCGGGGAGGAGGTGGCTGGGTGGGCAGCGGGGTGGTGATCCCGCCCGGCACCTGGTTTGAACTGACCCTGAAGTTGGACTTCGATCGCAAACGTTGGGAGGCCTTGGTGGACGGGCGTCCGGCATTCTCCAGCCTCGGATTCCATTCCGACAGCGTGAAGGCGTTTCGGTCGTTGAGTGTATCGTCGAACGACGGTGAGACGCTTGTGGACCAGGTTCGAATCGACGCGGTGAGCGCCTCCCCGACGGTTGAGGTGGATCCCATCTCCCTGGTGCCGTTTGGGGTGGGTTTCGAGCCCGACGAAGGGTTCCTGGTTGGCGACCTGGACCGGCAGGGCGGCTGGTTGGTGGACGAAGGGCGGGCGGTGGTCTGGACCCAGGAGGTCGCATCGGGCGTGCAGGCGGCGAGGATCGAGGCGGGGGGAGGGATTTCGCATGCCTTCGCCGCGGGCCTTCCCATCGTGACCTTTCGGGCCTCCATGCAAGCGAGTGCGACTTCGGTTCCGGAGATCCCCCTGCTGGCTCAGGCCGCGGTGTTGTATCTCGATCCCACGACCGGGTTGACGGGCCTGGATGGCGACGGTCAGGGGGGTGGTCGATGGGTGGGGAGTTACCGGTTGATTCCGGCAGGAACATGGGTCGAGGTGATGATCCGTCTGGATTTCAACTCCAGGACGTGGGATTGCCTGCTGAACGGCCAAACCGCCTTGTCAGGGCTCCATTTTCATTCCGACAGCGTGGTGTCGTTTGGCTCGGTGGTGGCGACGGCCGGCGGAGGAGACACGCTGATGGATGGGGCTTACCTCTCGTCGGCGATACCGCCTCCCGCCTTGGATCCAAGTTCGATCGGGGTGTTTCCGGTTGGAATCGGCTTCGAGACCGGGGAGGGATATTTCGTGGGCGATCTGGATTCGCAGAAGGGTTGGAGCGTTGAGAACGGGCAGGCGGAGGTCTGGACCCAAACAGTGTATTCGGGTGCGCAAGCGGCGAGAGTCCTGCCCGGGGGGCGGATTTCGCACGAGTTCGCCACCGCCCTGCCGATCGTCTCGTACAGTACCTACCTTCAGGCCACGGCGTCCCCGGCCCCCGAGATTCCTTTCCTGGCGCAGGCGGCGGTCTTGTACCTGGATCCCAGCTCCGGGCTGACGGGACTCGATGGCGACGGCCAGGGAGGCGGTCGATGGGTGGGGAGCTACCGTATGATCCCCGAGGGAACGTGGTTCGAGCTGACGCTCCGCCTGGATTTCGACTCCAAGACATGGGATTGCCTGGTGAACGGCCAAACGGCGTTGTCAGGGCTCCGTTTTCATTCCGATGACCTCGTGTCGTTTGGTTCGGTGGTGGCGACGGCCGGCGGCGGGGACACCTTGCTGGACGCGGGGCGCGTTGAATCGCTGAATCCACCACCGCCCACGCCGAATCCCAGCCCGGTTTCCCGGTATCCCTTCGGCATGGGTTTCGAACGTCAGGAAGGGTATTTCGCCGGGGATTTGGATTCGCAGAATGGGTGGGCGGTGGAAGGCGGGCAGGCCGAGATCTGGACTCAAACCGTCTTTTCGGGTGAGCAGGCCGCCCGGATCACCCCTGGCGGACGGATCTCGCATGAGTTCGCCACGGGCCTTCCCGTGGTGACGGTCACCACCCATTTGCAAGCAAGTCCCTCGCTGGCTCCGGAGATTCCCCTGCTGGGTCAGACCGCCGTGCTCTACTTGGACCCCGCCTATGGGCTCACCGGTCTGGACGGCGACGGCGCGGGCGGGGGTCACTGGGTGGGCAGCGGCGTGACCATCGCGCCAGGGACTTGGTTCGAGCTGTCCGTGACACTGGACTACGGCCGGAAAACCTGGTCTTGCAGGGTCGACGGCCGGCTCGCTCTGTCCCGCATGCGGTTTCATTCCGATCGCGTCGCCGCGTTTGGGACGCTGACTGTGGCGGGCAACGATTCCGACACCCTCCTGGATGGTGTGCTGGTGGGCGTCAAGGATGCGATTCCGCCGCCGGAGTGGGTCTCGCTTCCCCTGGGTGCCGGCTTTGAACCCGAAGAAGGCTATTCGGTGGGTGACTTGGATGGGCAGAATGGCTGGACAGCGCGAAGTAGCGAGTCACTGGTGTGGACCAATTCCGTACACTCCGGGCTGCAGGCGGCGGTCGTCGGCCCGGGGGGGCGGATAGCGCGCGACGTGGCGATTGCCAGTACGATCGTAACCTTCGATGCCTACGTGAGAGCGAGTCCATCGGTCGCTCCGGAGATACCCGACGAGGCCCAGATCGCGATTCTCTACCTGGATGCGGTTCGAGGGCTGACCGGTTTGGATGGGGATGGGAACGGAGGTGGGCGGTGGATTGGCAGCGGGGTGACGGTGGCCGACGATGCGTGGTCGAAGGTGACCATTCGGGTCGATTTCGCGAGCAAAACTTGGAATGGGTACCTGAACGGCGCGCTGGTGCTCACCAATTTGCACTTCCACGCCAATGGGATCCTCGCCGTGTCCGCCCTCGAGGCGGGAGCGGGCGCCACGGGAGTCACGGTGTTGGACCAGGTGTCCTTCCTGGGGGAGGACGGCCCCCTGATCCTTCCCAGCCTGACGATTGAACGGTTGGGAACCTCGGTCCAGATCTCGTGGCCGGCCGATACGGTGGGGTACCGATTGCAGGTGACGGCCAGCTTGGGCAACCCGGCGTGGGCCGACGTGATTGCTTCAGGCAACCGGTTCACCGAGCCGATCGACCTGGAGGCGAAATACTACAGGTTGGTGGCTCCGTGACATCCACCCTCTTCATGCACCCGTGAAACCACCCTATTCGACCATGACAGTGTCCCGCGGGGTAAATCAAAGAACGACCAGCGACAACCTATTCTGAACCCTATTCCATGAAAGACCCAACATCACCCCACGGCTCGAACATCGACCATCCGAACGACCAACCCGGCCGGATGACCCGCCGCAAGGCCATGGCCGGCGGCATGAGCACCCTGCTCCTGGGCGCTCTGAGCGCCAAGAATGCCACGGCACAGAGCGCGACCGGCGTCAACACCCCCGGCCCACAGCCGCTCCTGCAGTTGGGGGGGCTTTGCGAAGGGACCATGATGATGCTGAAGCCCGCGGACGCGGCCGCCTTCATGGAAAAAATGCTGGCGAAGAGTCCCGCCCTCGTGGCGCTGAGGGACCACTTCGTCAAGACCGCCGGCATGGCCTTCATTCTTTCGAGGGCGAAGGTGTTCATGTACGTCGCGCCCTCCCTGGACGGCACCGCGGCGGCGGCGCCGAACATTCTGGGTATCCTGCCCAGCTTCAAGCCGGTCAACCGTTCGGACGCATTCCATGAGGCCGCCGGGATCGTGGTGCACCACAATGGGGGCGCGATGGCCACCTCCGTGCACGTGTCCCACAATCCATTTCAAGTGACGGAATTCCGGTCCCATGAAGTGGATCCGGAAGACTTCAATCAGATCATCGTCCGAACGATCGGCGCCGCCGAACTCGAGAAGTTGTCGGTCGAGGAGGCGGCGGCGGTCATGGGGGCCCCGAAGATCTTCGAGCGCAACATTGATCCGAACTCGCCGACACCCAGCCAGGCGGACTCAAGCGCCATGTCGGTTCTGGCGTTGCAGATGATCCTGAGGGATTCGTATGCCCGCCCCCTATATCCGCAGGAAGGCTTGAATTCCCTTCTGGCTCAGGCGTCACTTGGGGCGAAGTTGTCCAGCGTTCATTTCCAGCGCTACTCGGGCGCCCTGCGCAGCGGGTTCTACTGCAGCTGCACATGCTGCAATGGATGCACGACGACCAGCTTCACCCTGAGCCTGAGTAGATAGTCCTTTCACGCCAAGCCCGCAGACGTTCCGACATGGATCCGTTGACTTACCGAAATCCCGTCCTCGTAAATCCCCCGTTTCGGAACGACCTTGTCGCGGCCATCGCGCGACAGGTGGGTGAGGGTGAAGTCGTCGTGCTCGACCGGTTGCTTCCCATGCTCGACGGCGCCCACGGCATGGCCGATATCTATGGGAGACTGGTGGCCGACGGGGTTTCAGTTGGCACCATTACCAAGGCGCTTGGGGCGCTTCAGGGGTTGGGATGCCTGGCGGAGCTCGACTCGGAAACGGAAGGCGCGGGCGACCCGCAGGGGGCGGAGGCGAAATCCCGGTACGGTGGGCAGGTGGCCTGCCTGGAGGAATGGCTCAAGGTTCGGCAGAGCCCGGAGGAAGCGCGGACGGCTGGCGTGCGTGCGCAGTCGATGATCACCGGGGGACGCGTGATCGTGATGGGGCTCGGGCGGACCGGCGGCGGCCTGATTGAAGCGCTGGCCCTGGCTGGAGTGGGGCGATTGTACGGAATTCGGGCGGGAGACTCCGGGGGAGGAGGGGCGGAGGAGGAGATGGTTCCGGGGCTTGTCGCGCGGGTTCGGGCCGTTAATCCGCTGGTCCAGTTCAACGAGATCACCGCGGTGGGTGAGGGGGAGTCCGAGGCAAAGGAAGAGGAATCCGGGTTGCCGCTGCTGGTGTACTGCCCGGACGAGTTCCGGGAGGAGGTGTGCCGGGAGCTCAACACCCTCGCGTTGACGTTGGGTTCGTCCCTTCTCGTGTATCGGGAAAGCCCGTTCTGTGTCGAACTGGGTCCGCTGATTGTTCCGCGTCAGACCGCCTGTTACGTCTGCTACGAGCTTCGGCGCAAGGCGGCTGAACCGGACACCGGACCCGGTGAGGATCCTCCGTCGGCCCCTTCGGCCCTGAATTTTTCCTGCGGTGCCAATCTCCTGGCCCTCGAGATTGTCAAGGTACTGACCAGGGCGGCCTTTCCGGTCACGAGAGGCAAGCTGTGGCGGTTGGGATTGTTCGATGGATCGGTGAGCGTCCATCCGGTGCTGAAGCTGCCGCGATGCCCGGCGTGTGGTGTTCAACGGCTCACGCCTCCCCGGAGAATCTGGGAGGAGTAGCAATCCGAAGTATGGCGATGGCACCGAACGACGACGACGCTCCTCCGACGCTTCCTAGTGAGAGTCTTGTCTATGATCCCCTGACAGGCCTGGTCACCTTTCTCGGGGAAAGGGAGTGCGATCCCACGGATCCGGAGGTTTTCATCGTCGCCGCCCAGAGCGCCGACCTGGCGGTTCTCGGGTTGGCGCCGGGTTCGCAACGGATCGTGGGGAGCGGCGCGGGCTTGAGCTACGACCACGCCTTTTGGGCCGCGGCGGGCGAGACGGTGGAGAGGTATTGCGCCACCATTGTTCCCACCGGGGATCTCCTGTTCGGTTCCTACTCCGAACTTCGTCAACGGAACATTCCGGCTGCTGGACCGGAACGCTGGGCTCTGTTCCATGCTTCCCAGTTTCCCGCCCTTTCCATTCCCGCGTTCACAGAGGACCTCCGGGTGGCTTGGGTGAAGGGTGAGCGGCTTGCCGGGGAGGGCGACTGCTATATCCCGGCCTGTCTGACCTTCCTCTCGCCGGACGCCAGCCAATACCAGTCCCACGGGGCGAGCCTGATCGGGCCGTCGACGTCGACCGGCCTGGCGTGCGCCCGTTCCCGACTTGAAGCCACCCTCAAGGGACTGTGCGAGGTCATTGAGCGGGACGCCTTCATCATCCGCTGGAGGGGGGCGCTTCCTTGCACGCGGGTTGAAATCGACCCGGCCAGTTCGATCCATTCGGTCTACCGAAGCAAGTTCGTCCGTCCGGGGCTCGAGTACACGATCTTCGAGACGACGCTCGACCTGCCATTCCATTCCTTCCTGGGGGTGCTCCGAGACACCCGGCACAATCCACCGCGGACCCTGGTGGGAGGCGCGTGCCATCCCGACGCCGAGAAGGCGGTCCTGAAGACTCTCATCGAACTGGCCCAGGGATTCCAATGGGCCAACCACGTCCGAAGCCGAACCATCGAACTCGACGCCGACTTCTCGACGATCACCTCCTTCGAGTCCCGGATGGAGCTCTACGTCTTTGGTGACCAGCACCACGCATTCGACTTTCTCTTCAACCATTCCGAATCCCGGCTGCTGTCCGAGCTGCCGTCGGAGGACCGCGGTGACTTGGGCGAGACCCTGGCCGACGCTGTTTCACGACTTCATGGAATCGGACTCGATCCGGTGCGTGTTGATATGACTTCGGAGGATGCGGAGAGTTGCGGGCTGGCGGTGGTGAAAGTGATCATCCCGGAATGCGAAGGGCTGGAGGGTGACCACCGAATGCAATTCCTGGGAGGACGCCGGTGGCGGGACGTGCCCGTGAAGCTCGGGCTCCGCAAGCAAGCGATGAACCTTGAGGAACGAAACCGACAACCTCACCCGTATCCCTAGCGATCTCCGTTTGGATTCGCATCGTGGCTCTTGATGAATGAAATCAGATCCCTTGAACCTCGGGAGACCCTCCCCGGAGGAATTGTTCTCCCCGATGGAGGTCTATCATGAGAATTCCAAGTTGGGACCAGGCAACGAGGAACTTTTCCAGAAGATCGCCACCGTCAATTCTTCGCCGCACATCCGGAGTGTCATCTCGCGGCCTTTTCGCAGCTATCCCGGCTGCCCCGTCATTGGGCTTCCAAGACAGTGGGCGCCTATCACGCGATCGTTGGACGATCTCCTGACCCGGCGCCGATCGCACCACGATTTTTCCGGCGAACCGGCCAAATTGGGCGAGTTGGCTGGAATCCTGATGTTGGGCGACGGCATCGTGGCCCGGATGTCGGGGGACGACGGTTCCGAGTTCCAGCTTCGCACGGCGCCCTCGGGCGGTGGTCTCTATCCCATCGAGACTTTCTGTCTGGCTTTGAACGTCGAGGGAGTGGGACCCGGCGCCTATTTTTACAATGCCCGGGCTCATCACCTCGAACAGGTCGCGGCGGGGGATTTTCGAACACGGCTGCTGGGCGCCACGAACCTGAGATCCGAGATCGAGCGGGCAAGCTTCTGCGTTGCGCTCTCGGTGGTTCTGCCCCGGAGCAGCTTCAAGTACGGTCAACGCGCCTATCGATTTGCGCTGCTTGAGGCGGGTCACATCGCCCAGAACGTTCTGGTGGCGGCCGAAGGATTGGGCCTGGGGGCTTTGCCGGTTGGGGGCTTCTTCGACGACGAGCTCAACGCCATGTTGAGTTTGGATGGGTGCCAGGAATTCGTGGTCTACCTCCTGCTTGTGGGGCATCGCGCCGGACCCGCGCCCGCTTCTTCGACTACGGCCCCCCGGGGTTGAGCCTTCGCCGCGGCGACGCTTTCAGCTCCCTTGGCATCCTGTTCATCCGGACAAATCGGTCCGACGGCGCCGAGACGGCAGTATTTCACCGGCCATCCGAACAAGATCGTGAAAGGCCTTTCGTTTTCGGACGACACTTTCGTACCAACAGACGGAGTAGGCCGGCCTCGGCGCAGGGGGCATCGCAATGGCTCGCCCGCGTCTCGCCCATACGGAACACCATCGGGAGCCCCAATTTCCACGAGATCGAAAGGTCAGGAATCCCCCCAAAGAGGCCCGTAATCCTCCATTTCGCCCGGAAGAATGGCTGGAGTGGCGGGTTTGAACCCGACCTGAACTTCGTGGCAGATCTTCGGAAATCTTCGCGAGAAGCGCGCGAACATCGGTGCGGGCTGCTCCTCGAGCATGCGACGGCCGGAGAACGACCTCGGACTTGGTACATCAAGGTGAACCCGCCCGAGGACGCCCGCCTGACGTTCAACCAGATCGTCAACGACCGCCTTCAGGAGATGATGGACTCCAACTTCAAATTCTACCGCCAGATCACCGACAACGCCGACTTCGCCGAGGAGCTGCTGACGTGGATGTTCGAGCGGTATCGGAAGGCGAAGAATGAGTAGCGTATTTGCCGACGAGGCGTCGGGCTCTGCCTCTTGAATCGAAGCCGAAGCGAAGCCTCGTCATGGGATCGTCCCTCAAGCGAGATCTGCCTGAATCATTTTCACGATGCTTCCCGGTACGGCGGGGTGCCCGACAGCATGACGTGCGATCCTGTCGATCTGGTCTTGGCTCATCGGAGAATGAGGCTTTGCCCTTCTCCGGCTGATGTCGCTGTCGTACTTCGTGATGAACGGGTGCTCCCCGATCCGGAACGTGAGCGCCCACTCCCCACCACCGGAGGACCGGGTAAGATTGAATACAACGAACCTCCCATCTTCGGGACGGGGCTGGGTCACGACGATGAATAGGTGCGAGTTGTTCCCGCCATCGGGGTCCCACAAAAAGGTGTCCCCTCGGTTCATTGGTGACCGCTCCGGCTAGGTTCATCGACACCCCGATGTGCGGAGACTGGTGCGTTTGGCTGTGGGGCGTTGGATTGGGCTGGCGATGCAGGAGCAGGCCGGCGAACTGGAGCCGTTAGTGGTGCCGTGGGGAGGGAAGCCGTCGCCTCTTTAGGGGGGTCGAAATCGGTCATGCCGAATTCGGCAATGCCCTCAAGGATGCAGTTGTAGATCTTGTCGTCGAACCCCGGGGTGCCCTTCTCCTTGTGGTCTCGAAGGACCTTGTGGGGGTTCAGGAGGAGCACGGTACTGATGTCGCCATGGATCCCCGAGGCAATGCGGATGAAGCCCAGTTCTTCCAGCTTTCGCATGCGCTCCTTCCACGTCCGTTCGCTAGTCGCCCCGCCATAGCCAGCTGCGGCGATCATGCTGGCCTTGTTCCGCATCTCGACAATGGACTCCGACACGCTGTGGCACCAGAGGGCGAGGTATGCCTCTGCCGCATTCGAGCCCTTCGTCAGGGCACGGATGGCATGCAGGATGTGCGGCATGGTCCTCGGCATCCAGCACCACCCCTGATTGGTGTGCGACCACAAGTCGCTATCCCTCACATCGGTGAAGAGCAGGCGCCGCTGTTGCTCCCTGCGTTGGTCGGCCTTGGTGCGCTTTCGTTGAAACGTTGGCATGATCGTCGATCCTCGATGAAAAACCGGCAATCCTCGTTCGGATGATCCAATAATAGTCGCAAATAGCTTTATATCAACTTGTTGTACGATTCATATTGCCGCTCCAAAGCGGGACTGAGGGGCTAGCCGCACCGCCTCGAAGATCGTATCCCGCATCGATCGACAACTCAAGTTGGAGCTGATCGTCTCAGTGCTGATGTTGATAAAGAACGGATTACAAGTTTTTTGGTAATCCACGTATTCCTTGTTTTCCAGCTGTTTTCCATGTCTTCCGGGTTGGCGCCCTGAAGCCAACGTTGCCGCTTTCCTGAACTACCGATAAGCTCTGTTCGTGCTTTTCCACTTCGACATTCGCAAGGCGACTGCCTCAGCTGCCTACGTTTGCGGGCTGAACGGAGGGAGCCTGAATGTCCTGCACCTCATCAAGATGCTGTACTGGGCTGACCGGACGGCGCTCCAGTCGTGGCACCGCACAATCACCGGCGACCGCTTTGTTTCGATGAGAAACGGCCCTGTCCTCAGTCGAATCTACAATTTGATTCAGGGCAGAGGAGGCGGGCCGGAAATGGCGGTTTGGAGCGGCACGTTCCACGCCAGATCGGGCAATACGGTCTCCCTCAAATCCGAACCTGATCTCGATCCGCTCTCACCCAGAGAGACCGACGCCCTCCGCACAGCGTTTGAGAAGTTTCGGCACGTCCCGGCTGGCGACTTGATCGAGTTTCTCCACAAGGTGCTTCCAGAATGGACCGATCCGGGCGATTCCTCCGTCCCAATCGAGCCCGAGACCATTCTCCGTGCAGCAGGTTTCGACGACAAGCAGATCGCTGAGATCGGCGTTGGTGCCGATTTTTCCAGTGCGGCAAGGCGGGCTCTGCAAGTTGCGTGATCCTCGGTGCTCGCCTTCGTCACGCACCGACAGGGGCTTCGGATCGGCGTGCGCCGTGGAGCAGTTCCGCTAGCCAAGAACCTTGATCCCGTGCCTCTCTCCGACTACCTGACCGCCTGCGACCGGTGAACTACCCTCTGAACCTGCGTGGGGTGCCATTGTTTTCCGGAACGGGATCGGAATCCCCCGCCATTTAGCCAGTCGGCGATGGCGACGTAGGATTTCCCGGACCGCCTCTGATCGAGGATGGACTCCACGACCTCGGCCTCTTTCGTCGTGTGGCCGAAAGGCTTCTGTCCCTCGCACCGTCCTCCAGCTCGCCGGATGCGGAGC
Organism: uncultured Verrucomicrobiota bacterium; assembly: GCA_942490575.1. Lineage (GTDB taxonomy): Bacteria > Verrucomicrobiota > Verrucomicrobiia > Limisphaerales > CAIMTB01 > CAIMTB01. The sequence continues at coordinate 5,028 of CALNYA010000007.1, read as the reverse complement.
CGTGACGCTCGGAGCTTCTGGACGAGGGCGCACTTTTCCCATTCCGCAACCGCACCGAGGATCTGGCGGATCAGCTTCCCGCTGGGATCATCATTCCCGGTTGGCCGGCGGTGGATCCCCGCCCCCAATTGGGCCGCTTGCGGCGGTGGAATACTACATACCTCGGTTGGCGCTGTTCGCGTTGGGGTGGTTGGGTCCCCGGTCGTGCCTCGCAGGCGGGAAGAATCCATCAAACGGGACGCAGAAGCTTTGATTTTGCAGGGAATGCGGGAGTGGCGGGGCTCGAACCCGTAACCTCTGCCGTGACAGGGCAGCGCTCTAACCAATTGAGCTACACCCCCGCAAACGGAGGACGCGCAGTATGGTGGCCGGATCCGATCCGTCAACGGGGTTTTTTTCCGCGGCTTTTTGCGGGCCGCCTAGGGGTCAGTTCTAATAATCGAAAATGACCAACCCCTAGGGGGCTCAGTACAGCAGGAAAGATCCACGCCGGGCTTGGAACTCCGCCAAATCGGTGGACCAGAGAGCCTTGATCTCCGCGAGGCTTTTGCCCACGCGAATGGCGTCCTCCGTCGCCGGGTGCTGGAGCAGGGGGGGGATCTTTTCCAGCGGGAATTCTTTCGGATAGAGCCGGGTCAAGGTCAGCGCCAGCGCGATGCCGACATCCACCACCCGGCAGGTCTCCCGGTCGTTGAGCATCAGGTAGACGCCCCCGCATTCCTGGCCCTTGAAATGGCTGGCGTTCGGAGTGAAGCGGATCGGAACAAACGAGATGCCCGGAAGTCCCGCATGATTCAGGGCATCGGCGAAGCGTCGGTCGTCGATGTAGGGGGCGCCGACGACCTCGAACGGGGTGTCGGTGCCGCGCCCGACCGAGACCGCGAATTCCACGAGACCGACGCCGGGATAGAGGATGGCCTCTTTCAGGGTGCGCATGTTCGGCGAGGTGTTGATCCAGGGAAGGGAGGTTTCATCGAACCACTGCGACCGTTTCCAACCTTCGACGGGGATCACCGACAGGCGGGCTTTCCAGTCCCTCTCGGCGTTGAACATCCTGGCCAGTTCCCCGACGGTCATCCCGTGGCGTAGCGGGATGGCGTGGAAGGCGACGAAGTGGTTGGTGGACCCCAGGTAGACCGGGCCTTCGACGTGGGCGCCGTTGATCGGGTTGACGCGGTCGAGGACGACGAACTCGAGGTTGGCGCGGGCGGCGGCTTCGAGGCACAGGCCCATGGTGGCGATGTAGGTGTAGAACCGGCAGCCGATGTCCTGGATGTCGAAGACCAGGGCGTCCAGATCCTTCAACTGCTCCGGTCGAGGTTGGCGGGTTTCCCCGTAGAGACTGTGGATGGGCAGGCCGGTCTTGGTGTCGACGCCGTCCGGTACCTTTTCGTCGAACTGCCCGCGAATGCCGTGTTCGGGACTGAAGAGCGCGCGCAGGTCGACGTCCTTGGCGCCCTTGAGGAGGTCGATCGTCGGGTTTCTGTCCCGGTCGACGCCGGTGTGGTTGGTGATCAGTCCGATCTTGCGCTTTTTTCGAAGCGGCGCGAATCCCTGGGCCGCCAGCACGTCGATGCCGTTGCGAACGTCGGTGACGGCCGCTCCGCCGGTCGGTGTTCCCGGTGTTCCTTTGGGTTGGGCGTCCTGGCGTGGGAGGGCGCCGGGGACGCCCTCGAAGTTGAAGCCGTCGATCGCCTCCGCGGCGAGGGTTCCAACGCGCCGGCGAAGCGAGAGCACGTTCCCGTCCTCGGTCGGGTGGTTCCTATTCGAGAGGAGGATCACGAACGATTGTGAAAAGGGATCGATCCAGAGCGACGTGCCGGTCCATCCGGAGTGGCCGTAGCTTCCGATCGGGAAATGGTCCCCGCGAGGGCCGGCGTAGGGTGAATCGATGTCCCAGCCGAACCCGCGGCGGGCCTGGGGCAGCGCGACGGGGGATTGGACGGACGTCATCGTTCGGACGGTTTCGGGACGGAAAACGCGGACGCCATCCAGTTCGCCTTCCCGGAGGAACAGGCGGGCGAAGCGGGCGAGGTCGGAAGCGGTGGTGAAGAGGCCGGCGTGTCCGGCGACGCCGCCCATGCGGCGCGATGTTGGGTCGTGCACGACGCCGCGGAGGTAGGCGCCTTTGTCGAGGGTGGTGGGGGCGGTTTGGGGCTGGAGCGAAGGATCGGGGAGGAACCCGGTCCGGGACATTCCGAGGGGCTGGAAGATTTCGGTGGCGCAGAAGGTGTTGAGCGGAACACCGCCGACCTGGCGCACGATCTCGCCGAGGAGAATGAAATTGATGTCGCTGTACCGGAATCGGCGTTCCGGCGGGTCGGTGGGTTTCTCGCCCAGGGCGCGTTCAATGCCGCCTTCGTAGCCGGACCAATCGGGGCGGAGACCGATTCCGGGTCGGAGACCGGAGGTGTGGGTGAGGAGGTGACGGACGGTGATGGCGTCGCGGCCTTCGCCGGTGAAGCGGGGGAGGTATTCGCGGACCGGCGCGTCGACGCGGATCCTGCCACGCTCCACGAGGAGGAGGATGGCGGGGGCGGTCGCGACGACCTTGGTCAGGGACGCGGCGTCGAAGATCGTGTCCTCGGTCATGGGTTCCGCCTCCGGCAGGACGGCTCGTTGACCGTAGGCGCGGTGGTAGTTCGAGGTCTGGCTCTCCAGCCAGAGGACGGCTCCGGGGAGGGCGCGATTCGAGATGGCGTTGTGGATCGCGGCGTCGATTTCGGCGAGTTTGGCTTCACGGAAGAAGGACGAACCGGCCGGGGTTTGGGCGCGGGCGGGGAGGGTGGATGATTCAAGTTGTGGCGGTGCGCATCCGGTTGCGGCGAGCGCGGCCAGCGCCGCCAGCGCGGCGGCCAAGAGGGAAGCGAGTCGGGTCAACATGACGATCGGGGTGAGCATCGGCCGGTGGGCGCGGACCGGGAAGCGCATTCTTGACCACAGCCTTCTTGAACTCGATTCGCGGTTGGGTCAGAAGCGCGGCATGAAAAGGAGCTTGAATCGACTGGGGTCGATCTTCGGCGCGGGGCTGGTGTTCTTGGGCGTGGGCGGGATCGCCGCGGAGTTCGACGCCGCGGCGGCCAACCGGCGCCTGGGTCGGGGCGTCAATCTGGGCAACGCGTTGGAGGCGCCGGAGGAAGGCGCTTGGGGGATGCGGTTGGAGGCTTCGTACTTCCAGGCGGTCAAGGAGGCCGGCTTTCAGTCGGTGCGTGTTCCGATCCGTTGGTCGGCGCATGCGGCGCCGGGGGTTCCGTTCACCATCGATCCCGTGTTCCTGGCGCGGGTGGACTGGGCGGTGGACCAGGCGACTCGCGCGGGATTGGCGGTGGTGATCAACATGCACCACTACGAGGAGATCTTCGCGGAACCGGCGGCGCACCGGGCGCGTTTCCTGGGATTGTGGAAACAGATCGCGCCGCATTTCCGCGACCGACCGGCGACGGTTTATTTCGAGTTGCTGAACGAGCCGCATGCGAAGCTCACGGACGAAATCTGGAACGACCTGCTGGTGGAGGCGTTGGGCATCGTGCGGGCCACGAACCCGGACCGTGTGGTGATCGTGGGGCCGGGAGGCTGGAACAATCCGTCCCAACTGCCGCGGCTGAAACTACCGGAGACCGATCGCGCCTTGATCGTCACGATCCACTACTACAATCCGTTCGCGTTCACCCACCAGGGCGCGACGTGGACGGGTGCGACGCCTCCGCCTCTTGGGCGCCGCTGGACCGGCAGTGATTCCGAGCGGCAGGCGTTGGCGAAGGACTTCGGGACCGCGGCGGCCTGGGGGAAAGCCCATGGGAGGCCGCTATTCCTGGGCGAGTTCGGTTCGTACGAGAAGGCGGACATGCCTTCGCGGGCGGTTTGGACCCGGGCGGTTCGGGAAGAGGCCGAGAAGCACGGGATGTCGTGGGCGTACTGGGAATTCGGTTCGGGCTTCGGCGCGTACGACCGGGGAGCGAAAGCCTGGCGCCAGCCGCTGATCGACGCGCTGGTTCGGCCGTGACGCGTCGCGTGTGGCGACGCGGGATTCGAATCCCGGGTCTGGGAATGAAAGTTCGAAGTTCAACGAGTGGCTGACCGCGGCGGCGGCCCCGGATAACCTTCGGCCGTCATGGCCGAATTCTTCGACACGCACGCGCACCTGGATTTCCCGGATTACTCCTCGGACTTGGAGGCCGTGGTTGAACGCGCCCTGGCTGCCGGGATCACCCGGATCGTGTGCATTGGCACGACCCTGGCGGCGAGTCGGCGGGTGATCGGGTTGGCGGCGCGGTTTCCGGCGGTTCGCGCGGTGGTGGGTGTGCATCCCAACCATGCGCACGAGGAGCCCGATGACATCGTGGAGGAACTCACGGAGCTCGCGCGCCAACCGAAGGTGGTGGGCATCGGGGAGACGGGACTGGACTGGTACCGATTGGGTGACCTGACCCCCGAGGAACTGGATCGGATCCGGGCCAAGCAACGGAGTCTTTACCGGCAACAACTCGAGGTGGCGTCCGCCCTGGGACTCAACTGCGTGATCCACCAGCGGGAATCGTTCCGGGAGGCGTTGTCGGTGCTGGCGGAGTATCGGGGGAAGACTCGCGGGGTGGTCCACTGCTTCACCGGAACGGCGGAGGAGGCGCGTGCGGTCTTGGAAGCCGGTTCACTGGTCAGCTTCACCGGGATCGCGACGTTCAAGAGCGCAACAACGATCCGGGAAGCGCTCGCGTCGGTGCCGTCCGGTTCGTTCATGCTGGAGACGGACTGCCCGTTCCTCGCGCCGGTCCCCCATCGGGGGAAGCGTTGCGAGCCGGCGTTCGTCCGTGAACTCGCCGAGGTGGTGGCCGGGACCCGGGGTTGTTCCCTGGAGGAACTCAGCCAGGCGACCTGCGCGACGGCGCGGGGATTCTTTCGAGGCCTCGACTGAGGGGAGTCGGCAGCCGGCGCGCGTGGGGGGAGGGGGTTACTTCGCCTTGACCAGGGTCTTGGCTTTCGCCTTTTCCAGGCGGTCGATGAAGGCGAGGGGGCCTCCTTGAGGTATCCGAC
>CALNYA010000006.1:0-41831 GCA_942490575.1 uncultured Verrucomicrobiota bacterium | reverse complement strand
TCCGCGCGGTGGGCGTTGCGCTACGATCGGCCAGGCAAGGCGCTGTTCAGGACCTTCCTCCTGGTGATGCTGCTGCCGGGCCTTCTTTGCAGTGTTGGTCGGTTTCTGGTGGACCTCCTGGTGATCGCGAGCGCGGCCGGAGCCCTGGAAGGGTTCCGCGAGCTGGCTTGTCGTTGGTTTTTCCCGGGGGCGGTTCCCATGCCACCGCCGCGCCCGCCGCGGTTGGCGTAGGCGAACGTATCGGTTCAGGCGCGACGCGACCGCGCTCAGCCCCGTCCGGGGCGGCCTGGCCTCCCGCGCCCCGCCGGCGCGCTCATCTCTGGAATCCTGGTACCGGCAGCCGCGCGCCTCGACGCGGGCTTGCCGCCGGCTGAATATCCGGCGGCCCTCCGGGCCGCAGCTGACCTCGGAGCCTGGTTTCAAAGAAGATGGCCAATCTCCCAGAGCCCTCCGGGCCGCGCGGGCTGCGGTGACCTTCGTCGCGCCTTGCCGCCTGGGAGTCCCGGAGGGACGCAGGAAATTAGCCGGTGGCAAGGCGGCGGAGCCGCCGCAGCCACCGGTAGTCGGCCCGAAGGCGAATCCGCCCCGGCAGGGGCGGAGGAGGCGAAGTTCAGTGAACAGAGCGAATTGCAACCGGAAACTTGTCACAGGGAACTTGTCCCTTCGGCGGGGTTGCGCCGCCAAATCCACTCAAGTCATCCTCCTCCAAACCTCCCCACCGTGGAGGCGGTGGGAAGCTTGGAAGGGAGGGATACACGCTGATGCCGTCGACTCACCTGAGCCTGCATGTTCACGTCGTCTTCAGCACCAAGGAGCGTCGGACGTTAATTGGGGAAGACTGGCGCGAAAGGCTCCACGCGTTCCTCGGGGGCGCTGTCCGCACGGCGGGATGTGTTCCCGACGCCATCGGCGGGACATCCGACCACATCCACTGCCTCATGGGACTGCGCGCGACGCATCGCCTGTCGGATGTGGTTCGAGACATTAAACAAACGTCCTCGGAATGGGTTCACAAGACGATCGGGCTGGCCGTTTTTTCATGGCAGGAGGGGTATGGCGCCTTCTCCGTGAGCCCCATCGCGTGAAGGTCCAGCGCTACATCGCGAATCAAAGGGTTCACCACCAGAAACGGACGTTCCAGGACGAGTACCGCAGGTTGCTCGAGAGGGCCGGAGTTGAATTCGACGAACGTTACCTTTGGTAGCTGGCTGAGCCTCCCCCGCCCCTGCCGGGGCGGATTCGCGTTCGGGGTGGCAACCGGTGGCCGCGGCGGCCCGGCCGCCTTGCCGCCGGCTAATATCCGGCGGCCCTCCGGGCCGTGGTGATTGGCCATTTTCCTGAGCTCACCGACAGCGGCCTGAAGCGCGGCGGCCACCGAAGCCGCGGGGTCCCGGAGGGACCAGGGAGATGAGCCGGTGGCAAGGCGGCGGAGCCGTCGCGGCCACCGGATAACCGTCCCGGAATCAACACCGCCCCGGCAGGGGCGGGGGAGGCGAGGATCAAGGGACATGCGGTTGGCCCGGGGGGTGAATCGAAGGGTGACATCTCGTGGCCTCGGCGACGTTTCCCGCGCCTTGCCCACGGGGCGCGGGCTACGGACCGGCTGGTCCTACCCACCTTGATCAACGCGCGGTCAGCTTGCGGAGCAGATCCAGCTCCTCCGGCAGGAAGCCGTCCGACCGAATGGACCGCGCGATTTCCCGAGCGGCGGCGGCTTGGCCATTCGCGTCGAGGACGAGCGCCTGGACCAGCTGAACCTGGGGGGAATTGGGGGAGTCCATGGGCGCCCGGTCGAGGCGTCGGAAGGCGGCCTGGGGTTGGTCCTGTCGCAGTTCGACGAACGCGAGGGTGGCCCGGTACGAGGCCCGCGCGGGGTGATTCTCCACCAAAGGAACCAGGCGGGTGTGGGCGTCCATGAGGTCGCGACGGACGAGGGCGCAGAGGTAGGCGTAGCGGGCGCTCGGGATGGGGTCTTCGGGGGCGTTGAGGGACCATTCCCGCATCAGGAGTCGGAGGCGTTCGGTATCCTGGGATTCCTCATGGACGCGGGCCAGACGTCGGTATCCGGCGGTGCGATGCAGGTCGTCGTTGGCGAGGACGTTGTATGCTTCGATGGCCTGATGGCGGGATCCGAGGCGCAGCGCGATATCGCCCATGGCCTGGAGGCGGGACGGATCGCCCCGGGCGGCTTCGAGGGCGCGGCGCCAATGTTCCCGGGCGAGGGAGTCCTGGTTCAGTCGCGCCGCGGCGCCGGAGCGGAAGCTGGCCAGGATCCAGGGGTCGACGGGCAGTGGTTGACCGGCGGCCTGTTGGAGTTCCTCCCAGCGTCCCGTGAGCCCCAGGGCGTCGAGATACGCGGGCAGGATCGGGGGCAGGGCCAGGGCGTCGGCGAGGGAGTACAACTTCAGAAGGCGCGCCGGTTCGCGGATCCGGTTGAGCCAGCGGACCAGAGCCAGCTGGTCTTCGGGCGAGCCATTGCGGAGCGCTTCGACGGCCGCCCGGATCCAGGATTCCCGGGCGCCGGGTTCCTGGGCGAGGCGGAGGCGGAGATCGGTTTGGGCGAGGCGATCGGCCGCGGACGGCGAAGCGGGGAGCGGGAGGTGGTCCAGGTAGGCGGAGGTTTCGGGAACGGGAAGCGACGGCGCGGAGTCCAGGGACTGGAAGATGGAAAGCCTATCCCTGGGGCCGAGCTGGGGCATCGTGGCGAGACGTTGAAAGCCTTCGCGTTGGCGGTTCGCGTCGGGCATGGCGAGGAGGAATCTGGCCACCCGGATCGGGTGGGTGGGATCGTCGGGTTCCCTTCGGAGGATGTCCTCCGCGAAAACGAGGGCGCGCGGGGTGTTGCCCTGGCGATGGAACAACTCGGCCGCCACGACCAGGGTAGGGATCGTGATGTTGGTTCGGGCGAGGAGTCGGGCGAGTTCGGCTTCGGCCAGGTCGAAGCGCTCGGCTTGGAGGGTGAACCGGATGAAGTCGAGCGTGTCCTGTTCCGTCGCCGCGGGGAGGGCGAGGAGCGCGCGCCACGCGGGGATGGCGGCGGGCTTTTCGAAGAGCGAGTAAATGTCGGCGAGGCCCCGGAGCGCGTCGGTCCGGCGCGGGGCGAGCCGCAACGCGGTCTGGTAGCGGTCGATGGCGTCGGAAAAAAGCTGTTGGCGGGCGAGTTCGTTCGCCTGACTGACGAGGGTCGAGGCGCGCCAGTCCTCCAACTTCCGGTACAGGGGGCCCGCTCCGAGCGCGGCGACGACCCCGCAGATCAGGATTCCGGCCAGCGCGAGTCGGCGGTGACGGCGGGCCGAGCGCGGGCGGCGCGTCTTGGTTTCCGGGGACGACACCCCGGTGCCGGCTGGGGGACGGGCAGGGGGTTCGGACGGCATCGGGCGGAGGGTACGAGGGCCCGGGCGGCGGGGACAACCGACAACTGGGAAGCGTGGAAAATAGCGGGCATCGAATCCGCTCCCTTCGCGCGTCCTCCCCTGGACCGGGAAACGAGTTCCTTCACGCTTTCATCTCCGTGGGTTCGGGATGGGGGGCCGGGGCGGCCGGGGTGGGTACGCCTTCGGGCACGAGGGCGACGATGGTCTGACCTTCGCCGGGGGAGGGAGGATCCTCCTGAGTCCAGACCTTCAGGTTGTTGGATCCCGCGATCAGGAACAGGGGCAATGCCTTGTCGCCGTATTGGGCCTGCCAATCGGCGAAAGAGAAATCCGATGTGATCTGGGTCTTGCGCACGACGGCGCCCTGTTGAAGGCGCTGCAGGAGATCGGCCAGGAAGATTCCCTCGCCGAAGAGCAGGCGGCCGTGGGGATCGAGTTCGGTTTTCTTGCCGCCCTTCGACTGGACCTGGATCTGGTAAACCTCCGAACGACCGAAGAACTCGACGAAATGCATCGCGGCGAGGGTGTTCACCTCCTGGTTCTGCGTCAGGGCCATGAGCCGGCCGAGTCCGCTCAATTCGAGTTCATCGCGGGCCTGTTCGGAGAGGATGTTGCCGTAGTACGTGGGCAGGCCGTCGAGGCGGGCCTCGCCGAGATTCTCCCAGTTGGTGTCGGCGAGGAGGACTTGGAAACCTTCACCTTGAAGCGTCTTGGCCACGACCCTGGCGAGTGGGTGCGCGCCGAGGACGAGAACGCCCTGGGGATTGGGTCGGGACAGTCCGAGGCGCTTCGCCAGGGGGCCCGCGGTGAGGCCGTAAAGGATCACGGTTCCGACGATCACGAGGAACGTCACCGAGACCAGTTCCTGCGCGCGCGGGATTCCGGCCTCGGCCAGGCGCATGGCGAAGATCGAGGCCACGGCGGCGGCGACGATGCCGCGCGGGGCCATCCAGGCCAGGAAGAGCTGTTCCTTCCAGGACATCCTCGAACGGATGCAACACGCGAGGACCGAGAGTGGGCGGGCGACCAGGATGAGCGCCGCGATGAAGGCGAGGCCGCCGGCCGGACTCAATTGGCGGAGGTCCTCGAGGCGCACCCGGGATGCCAGCAGGATGAACAGGGTCGAAATCAGGAGCACCCGCAGGTTCTCCTTAAACTCGATGATGTGCCGGATGTAGACGCTGCGCTGGTTGGCGAGCGCGATGCCCATCACCGTCACGGTGAGCAATCCCGATTCATGCTGAAGCCCGTTCGAGAGCGTGAAGACCCCGATGACGCACATGAGGGCCACGGGATTCTGCAGGTGGTCGGGCACCCAGTACCGTTTGAAGGATTGCGTCAACAGCCAGGCCGAGGCGGTTCCGAGACTGGCGCCCACCAGGAGGGTTTTGGTGAAACCGAGCGCGGCCCGCATCGAGACCGAACCGGTGGCATGCGGCAGGATCGCCTCGAACACGAGCAGGGCCAGGACGGCGCCGACCGGGTCGATCAGGATTCCCTCCCATTTGAGCAGGGATCCGACCTGCCGGGCGGGCTGGATATGGCGCAGGAGAGGCATGACCACGGTCGGTCCGGTGACCGTGAGGATGGCGCCCAGCAGGGTGGCGAGCGCCCAGGACCAGCCGAAGCACAGGCGCGCCGCGACGGTCGCCACGATCCAGGTGATCAGCGCCCCGACGGTGATCAGGTTGCGAACGACGCCGCCGATGGATTTCAGCTCGCGAAACTTCAGGGTGAGGCCGCCCTCGAAGAGGATGAGTCCGACCGAGACCGAGACGAGGGGCATGAGCCAGTCGCCGAGGAGTTGATCGGGATTCACCCACCCCTGGACGGGTCCGGCGACGAAGCCGAAGAGGAGGAGGAGCAGGATGGACGGCAGTCCGAGGCGCCAGGCGACCCATTGGGCCGAAATGCCCAGGACGAGGATCAGCGCGAGACTGACCAGGTGGTTTTCAATCATGAGAGATCCTGCGGGGGCCGTTCATAGGCTCCCTCGATTCCGACGGCAAGCGCGCGGGCGCCGCGTCGCTCAGGCCATGAGCTTTTCGATGTCGGCCGCTTCGAGGGGGATGTCGGCCATGAGATCGACGGGACCCTGATGCGTGATGAGGACGTCGTTTTCGAGGCGGACGCCGAAACCCTCGTCGCGGAGGTAGAGCCCGGGTTCGACGGTCATCACCCATCCCGCCGCGAAGGGTTCGGTCGTGAAACCGACGTCATGGACATCGAGGCCGAGCGGGTGGCCGAGGCCGTGCATGAAGAATTTTTTGACCGGCCGCTTCATGGGGTCTTCGGAGGAGTCGCGGAGGTCGGAGGCTTTCAGGAGGCCGAGGTCGACGCATTCGCGGGCCATGTGTTCCTCGGCGGCCTCCTGCCAGTGCTTGGGTTTGACGCCGGGTTTGAGGCCGGCGATGGAGGCGCGCAGGACCCGGAGGACGGCTTCGTAGACCTGGCGCTGGCGGCGGGTGAAACGGCCGTTGACCGGGATCGTGCGGGTCAGGTCGGCGTTGTAGTTCGCGTACACGGCGGCGACGTCGAGGAGGAGGAGGTCGCCGTCGCGGCAGGGGCGGTCGTTGTCGTTGTAGTGGAGGATGCAGGCGTTGGCGCCGGAGGCGATGATGGGATTGTAGGCGAACCCGGCGCGTTGCCGGATGAATTCGTGGGCGAACTCGGCCTCGATCTCGTGCTCGAAGACGCCGGGTCGGACGAACCGTCCGACGCGCTCGAAGCCGTCCCGGGTGATGGCGCACGCCTTCCGGAGGAGATCCACCTCGACCGGCTGTTTCTCGACCCGAAGTCGGTGCATGAGACGGGCGAGGCGATGGTAGTGATGCAGCGGGTAGCGTTCCCGGATCCACCGGACGAAGCGGGCTTCGCGGGTTTCGACGACGATCTCGGCGCGCTTGTGTTCGTTGGCGTTGAGCCAGACGTGCTCGGCTTCGCACATCAGGCGGTGGAGGACTTTCGGGAATTCCGAGAGCCACTGGACGTTGCGGATGCCGGTGGTTTCGCGGGCGGCTTCGCGGGTCAGCTTGTGGCCCTCCCAGATCGAGATGAGTTCGCTGGTCTCCCGGAGGAAGAGGATTTCGCGCTGGCGTTCGTCGTCGGCGTCGGGGAAGAGCAGGAGGATGGATTCCTCCTGTTCCACTCCGGCGAGGTGGAAGAGGTCGGAATTCGGAACCATCCGGAGCGTGCCATCGGAGTTGGTGGGGGGGATGTCGTTGGCTTGGACGAGGGCGATGGATCCCGGGGGGAGGAGTCGCATCAGGCGGCGGCGATTACCGACGAAAAACCGCGGATCGATGGGCGCGTGGCGCATGGGGGCGAGTGTGGCGCGGGGCGTGGGAAAGGAAAAGGTGAACGGGGATTCGGGGTCGCCCCATGTACCGCCGGCTTTCAGCCTGGTCCATCCGCAGCCCCCGATGCATTCGGCATTCTCTCATGCGGATCCCCCCCTTCCGGGAGATGAGCCAGACGATGTTATTCGTCGCAGGCCCTGCCCAGCCTGCTGTAAGGTGCGCCGGTTGCCAACCCCCTCCGGCGGTCCGAGTCCATGGCCGGGGACCGAGGTCGCGTCGCTGAGCAACGGCGACTCGTTGATTCCGGTAGGGACTCGAGTCGTCGCATCCGCCGACGGGACGGGCCCCCCCGGTTTTCCGTGGTTCCCCGGGGGGCTTTCGGGTTCAATGCGCGGGTCTCGAATGCGCAGGACTGCTTTACGATCCCTATTCAACCCGGGCCGGCGCCCGGGCGCACCGTCGAGGTGGATGGTCCGGTTGGGGCGGATGATCGCCATGGGGGCCGTGGCGAGCCTGGCCGCGGGAACGCCGGGGATGGCGGCGGAGGAGGGGGCTTCCGGTGGCGGGGCCGCGGGGGGAATGGACACGGTGCTGGGGCCGCTGTTCCAGACCTTTTCGATGACCCTGGAGCCCGGAGGGCGCGGGACGGAGGCGGTGGGGCCCTTCTACTACAAGCACGAGACGGAGGACGGGGTTCTTTGGGCGGTGCCGCCGTTGGTGTCGTCGTTTTCGTCCCACGACGGGGACAAAGCCCAGATTTTCGTCGTTCCGCCCATCTTCAGCTACCGGAAGTACGGCGAGGACTGGCGGTGGCAGATGGGGCAGTGGATCAACCGCTCCCACGTCGACAGCATCGCGGACACGGAGCTGAAGCGGTTCAACCTCTTCCCGCTGTTCTTCTACCAGGACGCGCCCGATCCGGCGCGGGACTATTGGGCGGTTTTCCCGATCTACGGGACGCTGAAGAACCGGATGTTCCGGGACGAATCCGAGTTCGTCCTGTTCCCGCTTTGGCTCAAGTCCCGCGAGGGGACGATGACGACGAGGACCGTCCTGTTTCCGTTCATTCACTTCCGGGACGGTCCCGGCATGGACGGCTGGCAATTCTGGCCGCTGGCGGGGCGCGAACGCCTGGAACCAACGACCCGTACCAATGTTTCGGATGAGATCGAGGTGGTGCCCGGGCACGACAAGACCTTCGCGCTGTGGCCTGTCTGGTTCAGGAACGAAACGGGGCTCGGGACCACGAACGAGGGCCGGGTGGATGCGGTGATTCCGCTCTATTACCAGGAACGCTCACCCTTGCGGGATCACACGGCGGTGCTTTGGCCGATCATCTCCTGGACGGACGACCGGGATGGCCAGTACCGCCAGTGGAATGCGCCATGGCCGGTGGTGGGATTCGCGAAAGGCGAGGGGAAGACGCTGAACCGGGTTCTGCCGTTCTTCAGCGTGGGCCACACGAAGACGCTGAGCGCGGAGACATACATGTGGCCGCTGTACCGGCGGCGCCATCTGCGCACGGAACTGGTCGAGCGCGACCGGAAGCAGTTCGCGATCTTCCTCTATTCGAACCAATGGGATCGGAACCTGGAGACGGGGAAAGGGTCCCGTCGGATGGAACTGTGGCCTTTCTTCCATTGGACCCGGGATCCGGAGGGCAAGGAGCGGTTGCAGGCGCTGACGGTGATCGAACCGTTCGGACGGGGGACGGGCATGGCCCGGAACTGGGCGCCGATCTGGTCGATATGGCGGCGGGAATCCGATCCGGCGACCGGCGCATCGAGTCAGTCGCTGCTGTGGAACACGTTCCGACGGGAGTCGACGCCTGATGCGACAAAGGGCTCGCTCCTGTTCGGACTGGTCCAGTATCACAAGAGTTCCGCCGGGACCCGGTGGCGGTGGTTCCACCTGGGGCCTCGTCTCGATTCCAACAAACCCAAACCTCCGGCGACCTCTGAAAGCGATGTTTCGGCACATCGGTGAAGTGATCCTGCTGGGCTGGCAGACTGTGGCGGCGCTTCCGTACCTCTGGCGGCAGCGGCGCAAGGTCGCGGACCAGCTGTTCGAGATCGGCAACGCCAGCCTCTTCATGGCCTGCCTCCTGGCGCTGTTCATCGGCGGAGTCGTGGCTCTCCAGAGCGGCCCGCGGCTCGCCGAACGCGGGATCGGCGGGATGCTGGGGGGGCTGATCGGCCTTTCGGTGGCGGAGGAACTGGCGCCGGTGATGATGTCGATCCTGATCGCGGGCCGGATCGGGTCCGCGATGGCGGCGGAGATCGGATCGATGCGGGTCTACCAGGAGATCGACGCGTTGCGGACGATGAACATCAATCCGGTCCATTACCTGGTTCTTCCCCGGGTGGTGGGAATCACGGTGGGCCTCCCGTCGCTGGTGATCTTCGCGATGATCGTCGGATGGGGCGGCGGGGCGCTGGTGGCGGTCCTGAACCGCGACATCGGCCTGACGTGGGCCGAGTACTTCAACGATCTCCGGTTGAACGTGGAGACGTTCGACGTGGCGAAGGGCGTCATCAAGAGCTTCGTGTTCGCCGTGGTGGTGGGCCTGGTGTCCTGCCAGCAGGGGTTGGCGACGATCGGCGGGCCGCGAGGCATCGGTCGGTCGGTGACGAAGGCGGTCGTCAATTCGATCGTCCTGATCCTGATCCTGGACTACTTCCTGACCCGCGCCCTCCTCCTGATCCAACGATGAGCGCGAATTCCCAGGGTGTGTCGGTGCGGCTTCGGGGCATCCGCAAATCCTTCCGCGGCGTCGAGGTCCTGCGGGGCATCGACCTGGAAATCGCGCCCGGCGAGATCTTCGTCATGATGGGACCGAGCGGCAGCGGGAAGACGGTGCTGCTGCGGCACGTCATCGGTCTCGAACACCCCGACGCGGGCGAGGTCCTGGTGGACGGCAAGCCGCTTCCCGAGATTGCCGGTTCGGGTCCCGCCGGCGTGCGGATGGGGATGGTCTTCCAGTCCGCCGCCCTCCTGAACTCGCTGTCCGTCGCGGAGAACGTCGGCCTCTACCTCGAGGAACACCGCATCCACCCCGAACGCGTCATCCGTCAGATCGTGGAGGAGAAGCTCGAACTGGTGGGCTTGAAGGGGGCGGGCGACAAGATGCCGTCGGAGCTGTCGGGCGGGATGAAGAAACGGGTCGCCATCGCCCGGGCGCTCGTCTCGGAGCCCCAGTTGCTGCTCTACGACGAGCCGACCAGCGAGCTGGATCCGCTGCGATCGGTCACGATCGGACGCGAGATCCTGGCGCTGAACCGCCGACTGGGCGTGACATCGATCGTGGTGACCCATGACCGCGACCTGGCGTGCGGCGTCGCCAACCGGATCGCGTTCCTGTCGGAGGGCCAGGTCCGTTTCGTGGGGACCCCCACCGATCTGCGCGACAACACGGACCCCCTGATTCGCGATTTCCTCACCATCGATTTCGACTCGAACCGAATCACGACGGAGATCCCATGAGAAACTCACTTGAAACACGGTTGGGCCTTTTCTTCGCCATGGTGTTCATCGCGGGCCTGGTCCTGCTGGAACTGGCCGGCGGCTTCGATTTCTTCCGAAAGGGAGTCGAAGTCCGCGCCCGATTCGACGCCATCAACGAATTGCAGGTCGGCGCGGCCGTGAAGCTCGCCGGCGTTCCGGTCGGCGACGTCCGGCGGATCGCGCTCGAGGGGAACAAAGTGGTCGTGACCCTGCGGGTGCGCGCGAACGCCGGGGTGAAGACCGACAGCCTGGCGGTGATCCGGTTCGCGGGGTTGATGGGCCAGAACTACGTGGAACTCACGTTCGGGGGCCCGCAATCGCCGCTCGTCACGGACGGGACCGAACTCGAAGCCCAGACGCTGCCCGACCTCGGCCAGATCATGGCCAAGCTCGATGCCGCCGCGAGCAGCGTGGGGAGCATCACGAACATGTTCGGCGGCGATAACTTCCAGAACCTTCTCGGGCCGTTCACCGATTTCCTGAAGGACAACAGCCCGCGCCTGACGGCGATCCTCGGGAACATGCAGGTGATCTCGAAGCAGATCGCCGACGGCAAGGGTTCGATCGGAATGATGGTGAACGACGACCAACTCTACACCTCGGCGGTGGAGACGATCACCAACCTGAACCACGCCGCGACGCAGATGCAGACGATCACCGACGACGCGAAGGCGACGATGGCGGAGGCCCGGCGGATCGTCACCGACGTGGGAGCGGGACAGGGGTCCCTGGGCAAGCTGACCCGGGACGAGGCGCTCTACCGGGAGACGACGACCGCGATGACGCAGTTGCGGGAGATCCTGGAGAAGATCAACCACGGCAACGGCCTGGCCGGGAAGGTCGTGAACGACGAGACGTTCTTCAAGAACGTGAAGGGCACCCTGCAGAAGGTGGAGAAGGCGACGGACGGCCTCGAGGACACCGGGCCGATCTCGGTGATCGGGACGGTGGTGGGAACCCTGTTCTAGTCGAGTCCCGCTAGGACCGGAACAACTGGCCGAGGCGGCGTCCGAGGAGGCGGCTGGCGGCGAGGAGGCTGGCGGCGAGAATGGCCATGCCCACGACCCCGAGAGCGCAGGCGACGCCCGCCGCGTTGGGATCGATGCGGCCCATGATGAGCCAGATCATCTTGGTGATGGGATAGAAGTCCTCCTTCATGGCCAGGATGAGGCCGTCGCTGACCTCGAGCATGGCGAGGGAGAAGGTGAGGATTGTCCCGGCGATGAGATTCGCGGTGACCAGGGGAAGGGTGATGCGCCGGAGCGTGCGGAGGGGCGAAGCGCCCAGATTGGCGGAGGCCTCCTCCAGCGTGACGCTCGTCTGTTGGAAGCCGGCGTAGGCCGACCGGACGATGTAGGGCAGCCGTCGGACGGCGTAGCTGATGATGAGGAGGAGCGTGGGATTTTCGCGGGGATTCAACCAGGCGATCTTGAAATCGAAGGCGGCGACGTAACCGAACGCGATGACGAGGCCGGGAAGGGCCAGGGGAAGCATGGCGAGCGCGTCGAGCACGGAGGCGAACGGGATGCGGCGGCGGGTCAGGATCCAGGCGATGGCGACGCCGAGCACGAGATCGATCCCCGCGCTGAGCGAGGCGTAGAGCAGGCTGTTGCGGAGACTCCCCACGATGGCTCCCTGGGTCCGGAGCTCGGCGAAATTGGCGGTCGTGAACTCGGTGGGCAGCACCGAAAAGAACCAGCGTCCCGAGAACGACTGGAGAAGGACGGCGAGGTGGGGGAGGAGCCCGGCGAAGACCAGGAGGCCGCCGCCCAGCCAGATCCAGGCGGTCTGCCTGGGGTTGGCGGAAGTCGACGCCCCGGACGTGTGCCCCCGGGCGATCATGGCGTAGCTGCGGCGGGCCAGGAGCCGCTTGGAAATCAGGAACAGGGCGAGGGTCAGGAAGACGACGAAAACGACGAGCGCGTATCCGACGGGGTTGGTGTTGAGTTCGCTGAGGGAATCGAAGATCTGAACGGGAACCACCGGGGAATAGCCGAAAATGAGCGGGGTGCCGAGGTCGGTGAAGGCCCAGATGAAGACGATGATCGCGCCGGCGAACCAGCCGGGAAGGATCAGGGGAAGAGTGACGGTGCGGAACAGGCGCCAGGAGCCCGCGCCCAGGTTTTGGGCGGCTTCGCGGAGCGACGGATCGACGTTGGCGAGGGCCGCCGACACGTTCAGAAGCATCACCGGGTAGAGGTTCAGCACCTGGAGGATCACCATGCCCCAGAACCCGCCGGCCCCGAGCCAGTCCGGCGGGTGGGCGGGATCGACCCAGCCGAGGTCCATGAGCAGGAGATTCAGCGAGCCGTAGCGGGCGAGCAGTTGTTTCAGGCCGATGGCGCCGACGAAGGGCGGCATGACCATCGGGACTAGGAGGAGCCCGTTCAGCAGGTGCTGGCCGCGGAAACGGAACCGGGTGAGGGCGTGCGCGAGCGGCAGCGTGAGCAGGGTCGTCAAGACGGTGGTCAGGGACGCCAGCGCGAAGCTGTTTCCGAGGGACCGGACGACGAGGGGATTGGCGAGGAGGAGACTGAAATAGCGCAGCGAGAATCGACCCTCGACGAGGAAGGCTTCGCGGAGCATGTAGCCGACCGGGTAGAGGAGGAAGACCGCGAAGAACACGACGACCAGGATGACCAGGGCCAGGGTGCCCGGTGTCCATCGTCGGCTCGGATCCATCCCGGCCAGCGTGCCGTGGGCCGGACGTTCTGGGAAGACCCCGGATGGGCCTCGTCGATGAACAACCACGGAGCACACCGAGCACACGGAGAAACTTTGAGAAACGGTCGCAGGGATGACTGGACCTGGGTTCCGACGAATCAACGCCCCGGGAGCCTCCATCGCCCTCTCCACCGCCTTGGTCCGTGTGCTCGGTGTGCTCCGTGGTTGTGCTCTGAAAATGGCCGATAAGGGGGTGGTTATTTTGGGGGATTGCGGCGAAAGACCTCGTGCCCTATGACTCGCGGCGATGACCGCGGCCGACGCAGCCCCAGGGACGACCGAGACACCCGGGAGAGGAACTCCGGCGCCGATCGTGGACATCGCGGAGCTCTCGAAGATCTACCAGCAGGGTGAGATCCACGTGACCGCCCTGAACCGGGTGTCCCTCGGGATCGTTCCCGGCGAATTCCTGGTCCTGATGGGGCCGTCGGGTTCCGGCAAGTCGACCCTCCTTCACCTGATCGCCGGGATCGACCGACCGACCTCCGGGGCGCTCCACGTGCAGGGGATCGACATCACGCGCCTGAACGAATCGCAACTGGCGGACTGGAGGAACCAGAACGTCGGATTCGTCTTCCAGAGCTTCAACCTGGTGCCGGTGCTGACGGCGTTCGAGAACGTGGAACTACCGTTGCTTCTCACTCGGCTGGGCCGGAAGGAGCGGCGGCGCCTGGTGGAGATCGCCTTGGATCTCGTGGGTTTGGGAGATCGGATGCACCACCTTCCCAAGCAGATGTCGGGCGGGCAGGAACAGCGGGTGGCGATCGCGCGGGCGCTGGTGACGGACCCGAGTCTGATCGTCGCCGACGAACCCACGGGGAACCTGGATTCACAGTCGGCGCATGATGTCCTCGGGATCCTGCAATCGTTGAGCCGGGATCACGGAAAGACGGTGATCATGGTCACGCACGATCCCAAGGCGGCGGCGTTTGGGTCGCGACAGATCCATTTGGAAAAGGGCGAACTTTCCCAGTGACCGGGGGACCGAGGACACGCGTATGACGCTCCCTGGATTCGTGATTCGGAACGCCTTTCGGAACAAGCGACGCGCGTTGCTGTCGACGCTCAGCGTGGCGGCGAGCCTCTTCCTCCTCGTGGTGCTCCAGACCTTCCAGCGGGAGTTCACCCTGCCTCCCGAGGACGTGGGGGCGTCCCTCCGGATCGCGGTCCGGAACAAAGTGTCGCTCGGTCAACCGCTGCCGGCCCGGCAGCGGCCGATCATCGAGAAGATCCCCGGCATCGCCGCGGTGACGCCGTTCACCTATTTCGGCGGACGATTCAAGGACATGGAATTCACGCCGTTCGCGCAGTTCGCCGTGGACCCGGTGGCGTTCACGAACGTGTTCGTGGACGCCAAGCTGCCGCCGGACCAGTTGGACGCGTGGATCCAGGATCGGAACAGCTGCATCGTGGGGGAGGACACCGTGGAGCGTTACGGGTTGAAGCTTGGAGAGAAGATCAAGCTGGTCGGGACGTTCTACCCGGTGGATCTGGATCTCAAGATGGTGGGGATCTACCGGGGGACGCTCGACGACCGTTCGGTGTTCCTCCACCACAAGCATCTCGACGAAATGCTGGACGGGAGTCAGACGGTCGGATGCTGGTGGGTGCGGGCGGCGTCGGCGGAGCAGGCTCCCCAGGTCATCGCGGCGATCAACGAAACCTTCGCGAACACCTCGGCGGAAGTGCGGGCGGAGACGGAGAGCGCGTTCCAGATGGGGTTCGTGTCGATGTGGGGCAACGTCAAGCTGCTGATCGGATCGATCAGCAGCGTGGTCGTGTTCACGCTGCTCCTGGTCGCGGTGAGCACGATGAGCATGGCGATCCGTGAGCGGTTCCGGGAACTGGCGATCCTCAAGGCGATCGGGTACCGCCGGCGGGAGTTGTTCGGGTTCATCCTGGCCGAGAGCTTCGGGTTGGCGATGGTGGGAGCCCTCGTGGGCGCCGGGGGAGCCTTCGTGCTGTTCCAGTCGATCGACATCGAGAAACTCACCGGCGGCATGCTCCTCTACTTCGAGGTGACACCCCGGATCCTGGCCTTCGCCGGGACGGTGGCGGTGGTCCTCGGAATCGTGGCCGCGGTTCCTCCCGCGCTGGCCGTCGCCCGGACGAGCGTGGTGGACGGATTGAAGACGCTGGATTGAATCGCGGGCCATCACACCGGGACCCATGGCGCTTCCCCTGAAATACAATCTCCAGAACGTCATCGTCCGCTGGCGGTCGACGGTCACGACGGTTCTGGGCATCGCCCTGGTGGTCGGGGTGTATGTCCTGATGCAGGCGATGGCGGCCGGTATCGAGAAGAGCAGCGCCAACACCGGTTCGCCGGACAACATCCTGCTCACCCGGAAGGGTTCGACGGCCGAGTCCAGCAGCGTCGTCTCGCGCGAGCAGTTGAAGTCGCTGATGTACAGTCCCGAGATCGCCCGCAACGGGGCCGGCGAACCCCTGATTTCGGCGGATGTGCTGATCCTTTTGAATCAGCCGAGGCGCGACGGCGGGGGCGAGGCGAACGTCCTGATGCGCGGGGTCTCGCCCCGGGGCAGGGAATTGCGGCCGCAGGTCCGGTTGGTCGAAGGCCGGTGGTTCGAGAGTGGGAAACGTGAGGTGGTCCTGAGCCGGCGGTTGGCGGCGCGGTTCGCCGATTTCGAGGTCGGGGGCCGTTTCCGCAGCGGCCCGGCCGAATACGCGGTGGTCGGGCACACCGACGGGGGTGGCAGCGCGTTCGACTCGGAGGTCTGGATGGACGCCGACGAGGCGCGCGCGATCTTCGATCGCGACCAGTACTCGAGCCTGCTGGTCCGGCCCGTCGACGCGGACGCGGCGAAGCGATTGATCGATCGGCTTGAGAGCGACAAGCGGCTTCAGTTGCTGGCGCGCGTGGAGAGCGAGTACTACGCGGAACAGACCTCGACCGCGGGTCCGATCAAGTGGCTGGGCAACTTCCTCGCGATCGCCATGTCGGTGGGCGCGATCTTCGCCGCGATGAACACCATGTACGCGTCCGTTGGAGCCCGAACCCGCGAGATCGGGACCCTGCGTGTTCTTGGATTCCGGCGGCGATCCGTCGTGGCGAGTTTTCTGATTGAAGGGGCCTTTCTCGCGAGCCTGGGCGGTGTGCTGGGATGCGCGCTTTCACTCTTCATGAACGGGTACGCGGTCGGCACGCTGAGTTTCGCCACGTTCAGCGAGACGGTCTTCGAGTTCAGGGTGACGCCCTGGCTGATGGCCAAGGGAGTGCTCTTCTCCATCGTCGTCGGTCTTCTCGGCACGCTGTTCCCCGCGATCCGCGCTTCGCGGTTGCCGGTCATTTCCGCCCTCAAATCCCTATGAACGAGGCCCGCCGGTCCCAGGTGTCCCAACTCCGAATCGATCCCGGCGCCAAACGGCGTTCCCAGGGCGCGCTGTGGTCCATCTTCCTCGGAGTCGGCCTGGTCGCCGTCCTGGCGGTGGGCCTGTGGCGTCCCTGGGAAACCGAAACGACTCGAGTCCTCAAGAGTGATGGGTCCACGTCGGCCCGGGTGGATTCGGCCCGCGACGAAGGCTCGGCGGGAACTACCCCAGCGGGTTCCCAATCGGCGGCGGGCGGGACTCCGGCGGCCGGTTCGACCTCGTCCACGCCGGGTGGCGGCGCCGCGAGAACGGCACCGGCCGATGGCGTCGTTCTCACCGTCAGCGGCTACATCATCAACCGGGAACGGATCGAGCTGAGCCCGAGGTTCATGGGGCAGGTGCGATGGATCGGCGTGAAAAAGGGCGACAGCGTCACGAACGGGCAGGTGGTCGTTCTCCTGGACGACGCGGAGTACCAGGCCCAGAAGCAGGAACTCGAAGGGCGTTTGGATGCCGCGAAGATCCGGGTGAGGCGCGCGGAGCTGGAATTGGCCAGGACCGAGAAGCTGGCCGACGCCCAGATCGAGTCGCAGCGCCTTCTCGATATGGCCCAGCTGGACCTCGAGGCCGCGAACGCGGAGGTCAAATCGCTGGGAGGGCAGGTGGTCCGGATCAACACCTGGATTGATTGGACCGTCATCCGGTCGCCCATCGACGGGGTCGTGCTGGAGAAGCTGGTGGATCCGAATGAGTTGGTGACGCCCCAAAGTTTCGGCGGGACGCGGGGTCCGAGCACCGCGCTGATGTCGGTGGGGGATCCGAATGATCTCCAGGTCGAGATCGACCTCAACGAGGTGGATCTTTCGAAGGTATATCTCGGGCAGAAGTGCCGCGTCGCTCCCGAGGCCTATCTCGACAAGAGCTATGAGGGTGTCGTGGCTGAGATCGCCCCCGAGGCGAGCCGGCAGAAGGGAACCCTCCAGATCAAGGTGCAGATCAGGAATCCCGACCGGTATCTGACGCCGGAATTGAGCGCCAAGGTCGATTTCCTGGCGGGCGTGGCTCCGTAGCCCGCGTTCAGTCAGTCCGCGCTCACGCCCACGCTCCCTCTTGCCCGGGTTTCAACACCGGGGCACCTTGGCGCGACATCGACCTCCACTTCGCCACGATGCATCGCTTCCTTCGAATCTCGGGGATTCTCGCCTTTCTCTGCGTGCCGGCCCTTGTCTTCCATCCCGGCGCCCGGGCCGAGGTGACCGTGGACATCAATGAACCCGGCCACCTGAAACTTCGGTTCGAACAATTGCCCGTCCTCGTCGACGACCCCGGCTCCCTGGTGACGGTTCCTCTGAATCTGGCCTTTCCGGATCCCCAGGCTTCCTGGCGCGGGCTGGAGTTCGGAGCGCTGGCGCCGGGGGGCACCGGGTACCGCGCGTCGGGGATCTCGGCGGAAGGCGGCCGGGTGGCGGTGGCGGAATTCCGGTTGGACGATGCGACCTTCAACCCGTTGGCGCGCCTGCCGATCAGCGGGGATCCGGTCCTGGCCCAGATCTGGGCCCCTGTGTCGGGAGGGTTGGCGGGGTCGGAGGGGACGGATCCCATCGTCTACACCTGGGACGTGAACCAGTCCGTGGGAGCGGGGTTCGGGCTTTTCGGGACGTTCGAGGCGTTTGTCGTGCCGGAACCTCGGTTGGGGCTGCTGCTGGTTTTGGGGGCCGCGCTGGTGACGCTGGCGGGGCGGGTTCGACATGGATCAGCCCCGTCAGGGGCCTGGAGATCGGCCATTTGACGGGATCCCTGAGTGACCAGGCGATGTGGCGCCGGTGGCCAACCGGCGGGGACCTTTCACCCCTTGGTCGGGCGGGAAGCGGTCAGATTGGTCAAAAACGACCGCGACCCAGGTGACGGAGCGGGCGATGACTGGCTGAGAAGCGACAGAACCACCGATATGGACGGGCGGCGGGCATGGCACGGCTGATGCTGCCCGGGAAGCGATGTGGAGAACATCGCATGAAGTTCGAGCGATGAGGAAAACGCCAACCGCTCCCGCCATCCTTGCGGGGGCACCCGGCCCCTCCTACTCCTGCCTGAAAGCGCCGTCGGACTGATGGATGGCGTCCTTCCCTACGACTGAAGTCATAGTCCCGGCGGTCCACGAGTGTGGACCGCCGGCTTCCATTCCGAATTCGCGCTACGGGGAGCGGAGCCGGAAGTAGGCGACCCCGCTGCTGGAGGGGACCGTCTGCGACAAGGAACTTCCGGAATCGGTGGGAGTCCCCGGGACCGCGGCCCACGCGGGCGGAACGAGCGCGGGCGTGGATTCAAGCCGGTAGGCCGGGGTGGTCTTCGGCCACGTCAGAACGATGCTCGCTCCGCTCCTTTGGGCGGTGAGCTGGACTGGCGGAGGCGTGAGATCCTCGGTGCCATCACCATCCCGGGATTGATACGCCTGGATTCCGCCGGTGTCGTTGAGAAGGGTCCGGGCGCCGGTCTCGGGATTGACGCTGTACCATTCGATGTCGGCGCCGCCGTTGCCTTCGAAATAGATGAGCCGGAAGGCGAACACACCGGCCGACTCGTTGGCGACGTCGAAGGTGGCTTCGACGGTGCTTCCACCGGGACTGCGGATTCCGAACTGGTTGGTGGTCCGGCTGGCGGAAGGTCCGGCCCAGGCTTCGAAGCCGTCGTCGCACGCGACCGCGAGACGGTGGGCGCCGCGCGGCAGACTCAGGTAGGTCACGACTTCCATGGCGATATTGTTGACGTCGTAGGCGTCGAGGTTGGGGAAGGGGCGGTCGTTGGGTATGCCCTTGTCCACACCGGTCTGCTCGTAGTTGATGGTGGTGGTTTCCACGAACGAACCGTCCCCTTTCTCGCCGATCGCCTCGTTGTCGAATGGCGCCCCCGTGGTGGGATCGATCAGCAGTCCGGCGAGCTGATCGGCGGCGCGCTGCGGGTTGTTGGGGAACAGCGCGGCGTCGACGCCTTCGTAGGGCTTGTGAATTCGCCCGGTGAATCCGCGCGGACGACCGGTCACGGACGACACGGGCGTGGCCCAGGACGGATTCAGGCGCGGGACATTGGCGACCGAAAACGACCAGGCGCTCTCCTGCTGGGCGCCGCCCGCCGCGAACGCGACCCTGGCGCTCACCACCGAGCTTCCCGGGAGGAAATCGGTCGGGGAATAGCGCACGGATATTCCGGTGCCGGACGGGGTTCGGGTGCTCGTCGCGGTGACGTCGACGTCGTTGACGAAGACTCGGATCGAAGCGGCATCGACCGATCCGGAGCCGTTCACGAGTTCGGCGACGACGCTGGCGTCCGGTAGGGCGCTGGAACCCGGCAGGGGCGAAACGACCCCGGCGTAAGGAGAACTAGCCGTCGCGCTCGTCGGGGCGACCACGATTTCACTGGGGACCGAGCCGGTCCCGCCGATCGGGGTCAGGCGCAGCGACCGGGATCCACCACCGCTGAGCACCACCGCCTTGCCGAAGGCGTCGGAAAGCGCGGCGAACCTTGGATTGTCGACGGTGCCCGTCGCGGGAACCAGGAACACACCGAGCGGCGACGCGGTGGCGCCGACGATCTGGTCGACGCGCACGGTCTGGGCCTGCGGCGAGCCGGCGTACAAATAGACCTGCTGGCTGCCCGACGGCAGCGAGATGTCGGCCGGCGTCGAGTAGTCGGTGTAGGGAATCTGGCCAATCTGCCCATCGACGAAGGTGTCGAAACTCAGCGCGTTCGTGGAGGATCGGCCGGTCTGGTCGGCGAGGATGATGGACCCCGAATAGAGCTGATTCGCCTGGAGCTTGGAGTAGGTGAACGTCCGGCTCCGGATATCGCCGGAGGCGACGAGGTCGGCGGATGATACCTCCGTGCCGTTGAGAATGAGTTGGGCGCCCGTCGTGGGGATGCTGTTGGGAGGCTGGGTGGTGGCGGTGAAGGTCAGTCCGCTCGCCGCGTTGGCATAGCGGGTGCCGCGTTCGGGGCTGAGGCTGGTGAGTTCGGGCGGCAGGTTGGCGAGAGCGCCGGGCGGGAAGACGGCTTCCGTCTTCATGGCATAGAAATCGATGTCGAGGGCCGAATTCTGGGGCGTCGCCGTGGAACCTATCGCGATGTAGCCGATTCCGCCGTAGTCGTCGCCGTTCCCCGCGGTGATCTTGAAGAATCGCGCTTCGGTCGATCCGTCGACGTAGATCAGGGCTTCGTGGGTTCCGATGTTGGCCGGGTCCTTGCGCAGGACGATCCAGAACTCGTGCCAGTCGGTCGGATCCAGCGCCAGGACGTTGGTTCCCGAGCCCTGCCCGAAGTTGACGTTCCCCGAGATCACGTTGCCGTTGAACTCGTTCATCGTCAGTCCGGTGAACCCGGCTTTCGGGCTGTTCGGGTCGCCCTGGCCCTGGTCGTCGGTGACGGCCAGCGAGAAGGCGAACGCCCCGCCGTTCAATTGTTTGATGACGAAGTTGCCTTTGCCGCCGTCGCTGGTCACGTACCCGTCGCCGGCGGCGGGGTAGGGTTGCGGACCCGCGGCGCCCTGCCCGTCGCGGTAGAGGGGGTCGAGGGGATGGGTGGTCTTCGCGGGCGTCGGAATCCGCGCTCGAAACGAAATGGTCACGCCCTGGTCGAGGGCGTCATCCGCCGCGCCGTCCGCCGAGATGTCGTGTCCGAGGTAGACCTTGCGATTGCCGGGGTCCGGAAAGCCGAAGTCGCGCGGATCGCCCGGGTCCTGGATCCGCAGGTAACTGACGCCGCCTTCGGAATAGATCTTGGCGCCGCCCGGGGCGTTTTCGCCTGCGACAAAATCACCGCCCAATCCCGAGCCGTCCCAGGTGTCCGAGCCGTTGTTGTGCGACCAGGTGCCGTCGAGAGCGTCGAAGTCGGCGCCACCTCCAAACTCATCCTGGCCGGTGTCGGCCGAATAGATGTAGCTCCAGCCTCCCGAAGGATCCGGGTAGGAGATTCCCGCCGAGGCGGGAAGCGAGGTGAAAGCGAGGGTCAAGAGTCCGACGCAGGCGGCAAGTAGGCGCTTCATAAAGCAAGGAACTGGGAACACCTCGGTAATGGCCGAACCGGCGACGCTTGGCAAGACCGAGGATTTCGAAGCGGCTCCCACGGACCCTGGAGATTGGCCATTTTCCTGAGCTCACCGACAGCGGGCTGAAGCACGGCGGCTACCGAAGCCGAGGGAAAACGCCTGCGCCCGTAGCGCAGACAGCCTTGTCTGCCGTTTCGCCGACTGCCAGTCGGCGGGTGCGACGACCCGAGTCCTTACCGGAATCAACGAGTTGCACGCGTTGCTCCGCAACTCGGTCCCCGCCGGTTGGCAACCGGCGACACAGCAGGCTGGGCAGCCTGCGCTACTTCGCCCGGTCACTCAGGGATCCCATAAAATGGCCAATCTTTAGGCTCCTCCGGACCTTGGTTCCGGGAGCGAATCGCCGGATCAACGGAGATCCGCGCCGGAATCCAACCGCACCGGCGTCGTGGTCCTCGTATCCCACACGCGAACCGTTCCCGAGGCGTCGCCGGTGGCCAGTCTCGAACCGTCGCGGCTGACCGCGAGGGCGAGAATCCAGTCCGAGTGTCCCGTCCATTCCGCCAGGATGGCGTCACTCCCGGCGTCCACCCGCCGCAGCATCCCGTCGGATCCCGCCGAGAACAGCGAGGCGCCGTCCGTCGCCCAAGCCAGGGCCAGGATGATCGCCTGCCCATGGTTCCGCACGATCCGGACCATCCGGCCCACTCCCGGTTGCCAGATCCGCACGGTCCGATCGTCGCCACCCGAGGCGCACACCGAGGGACCTCCGGGTTCGGTCCCTTGAGACCAAGGTCGGAAGGCGAGCGCGTTGGGCGGTTCGGTGTGGTGGGTGAAGGATCGAATGAGATGCCCGTCCTCGGACGACCAGATCTTGATCGACCGATCGGCGCTGGCCGTGGCGATCAGTCCGTCGGCCGGGTCCCAGGCGGCGGCCAGGATCGGGCCGGCGTGCCCGGCCAGTGTGAACTCGGGCGGGGGATTGGTGACGGTCGATGCGGAACCGGGGTCGGACGGGGGCAGGTTCCAGACAAGGGCTCGGTGATTCGCGCCCGCGACGACCAACCGCCGTCCGTCGGGGCTGAAGTCCAGGCCCATCGCCAAATCGCCGGTGAGTTCCGCCCTGAACAAAGGCCTGCCATCGGGCCAATCGAGCACAAGCACCTCGCCCCGTTCGCCGGGAGTGCCGCCGACCATGCCCAGGCGGCGGCCCGATGGATCGAATCGGAGGGCC
This sequence comes from uncultured Verrucomicrobiota bacterium, assembly GCA_942490575.1. Taxonomy (GTDB): domain Bacteria; phylum Verrucomicrobiota; class Verrucomicrobiia; order Limisphaerales; family CAIMTB01; genus CAIMTB01. The sequence continues at coordinate 19,328 of CALNYA010000006.1, read as the reverse complement.
GTGATCTTGGGCCACGGGCAGTCCCATCGCTTCACGATGGCTGACCCGTCGGCGGTGCGAACCGAGATGGAGCGCGGCCCGTTGCTGACCAGGGCTGAACCGTCGGGGCTGAACGCGAGCGCGGTGATCGGGCTGGCGCCGGGACGATCCGAGACACCCTGTCCGGTCGCGGCGGGACAGCCATGGGCGACGGAAAGGAGGGCGAGACCGACCGCGAGGACGAGGGAAACGCGGCATCGCGAGCGCCGCGCCTCCGAACCCGGCGGGATGGACGCCGCGGAGCGCGGGAAGTTGGGAATCCTCACGGCTACGAGGTCAGCTCCCGGATGAAGGCGCCTTCGTTGAGGACCTTCATGGGGCGGCCGTCGGGGGTGACCAGTTCGCGCGACGGGTCGATGCCGAGGGATTGCAGAATGGTGAAGGCGAGATCGGGGGGCGTGACCGGCCGTTCGACGGGGAACTCGCCGAACGGATTGGTGGCGCCGATGACGCGGCCGCCCTGGACACCGCCGCCCGCGAGACAGGCGAACCCGGCCCGGGGCCAGTGGTCGCGGCCGGCGGTGGCGTTGAGTTTGGGGGTCCGTCCGAACTCACCCATCAACACGACGAGCGTGGACTCCAGCATCCCGCGCTGGCGGAGGTCCTCGATCAGGGCGGCGTAGGCGCGGTCGAGATTGGGAAGCTTGCCGCTTCCGGGGAAGCGCGAGTCCGGGAACTCCCTGGCGATCTGCTGGTGGGTGTCCCACCCGGAGTCCACGACCGTGACGAACCGGGAGCCCGCCTCGACCAGTCGGCGGGCGAGGAGACAGCCGGTGCCGATGCGGGAGGAACCGTACCGTTGACGGACATCGGAGGGTTCCTGTCCGAGGGCGAAGGCGTTTTTGGCTTCGGCGGAACCGATGAGCCGGTAGGCCTGTTCGTAAAAGGCGTCGCGGTTGCGGGTGGTGGGCCCCTCTTCGACGTGTCGCGAGAAGGCGTCCATCTTCGCGAGCATTTCGCGGCGGTGTTCGTTTCGTTCGAACGAGACACCCGGGGGCGGATGCAGGTCCTGAACCCGCGACGGGTCCTTGCCGATGCTGAAGGCGGAGTAGGCTCCCGGAAGGTACCCGGACCGGGCGCCGCCGGAGTCGCCGCCCACCGCGTCGTTCGGAATGGCGACGTAGGGAGGCATGGGTGAGTCCGATGCGCGGAGACGGGCCACCACGCTCCCGAGGCTCGGGTATTCGAGCGCCGGCGTGGGGCGGTGTCCGGTCAGGAGGAACCGTGTTCCGGTGTCGTGGTTCCCCAGTTCGTGGGTGAGCGACCGGATCAGCGCGATGTTCCGCACCTGGGCGGCCGTTCGGGGCAGATGTTCGCAGATGCGAATTCCCGGGACCGCGGTCGGGATGTCGCGGAAGGGGCTGCGAACCTCCGAAGGCGCGTCGGGCTTGGGATCGAAGGTATCCAGGTGGCTGGGTCCGCCATCCAGCCAGATGAGGATGCAGGCGTTCGCCGCGGCGCCGGTCGGTGCCGATTCGGCTCGAAGTCGGAGCGCCCCGGACAGGCTGAGGCCGAGCGGGGCGAGCACGCCGAGGTGAAGGAAATCCCGGCGGGAAACGCCGTCGCAACGCCGGGGCGCGGGGAGGAGGGAAGGTTCCATGAGGTTGGAGGCGGTTTTCAGTGGTTGAAGCCGAATTCCCGGCTGTTGAGGAGCGCCCAGAGGAGGTCTTCGATCGCGTCCTTCCGGGGCTCGGCGCGGGCGAGCAGCGAAGTCCAGGCGGCCTTTTCCTCCGGTCCGGGAAACCGTGTGAAGGCGCGCAGATAGAGTTCGGAGACCACCTCCGCATCCGACGCGTTCGCCGCGACGAGTTGATCGACGACGCCTCCCGAGAGTTTGTCCTGGATCGTGCTCCCCTGAATGAGGTGGAGGGTGCGGGCGAGTCCGCCGCCGCCGCCGCCGGGCTCGCAGGGACGCTCGCGATCGCATCGGCCCAGGACGTCGAGGGAGGCCGACGCGACCTGCGGGCCCACGAGTTCGACCGCCCGCAGCCCTTCCGATTCGCCCTCGAACCGATGGGCCACGCCGGTGACCTGCGCGATCGCGTCGAGGAAGACCGGGGCGGACATCTCGCGAACGTACGCGTGCGAAAAGAGGCGGTCGTCGCGACGGTTGGATTCGGTGGACGACGAGGCGAGTTGATAGGTGCGCGACCTGGTGATCGTCCGCAGGAGATGCCGGAGGTCGAAGCCGTGCTTGGCGAAATCCTCCGCCAGCGCGTCGAGCAGGGCGGGGTGGGTCGCGGGATTGGTGGGACGCAGGTCGTCGACCGGTTCGACAAGTCCCCGGCCGAAGCAGCTTTTCCAGACGCGGTTGACGAAGGATCGGGCGAAGAGCGGATTGCCCGGGGAGGTGAGCCATCGAGCGAGCTCGACGCGTCGGTCGGATTCGGGATCGCCTTCATCCGCCGAACTCAGCGGTGCGGATCCGAGCGGCTTGGGATCGACCGGGAGTCCGGTTTTCGGGTGGTCCACTTCACCGCGTTGCCGCACCTGAACGATGTCGCCGGAGCGTGCGATCCGCGCGAAGTAGGCCGCGAAACCGTGGTAGTCGTCCTGGGTCCAGCGGTCGTTGGGATGGGCGTGGCAGCGGGCGCAGGCGATCCGGCTTCCGAGGAACATCCGACCGACATGTTCCGAGAGGTCGCGGGGATCCTGGCTGAGGGTGTAGAAATTGGCGGGTCCTTGGGACCGAAGATCGCCTTCCGCCGTCAGCAACAGACGAACCAATTCATCCAGGGGAGTGTGACTGGCCACCTGGTCCCGAAGCCACGCGTGGTAGGTCCGATTGGCGGTCTCGTTGGACCCCTTCCCGCCCACGAGCAGGAGGTCGGCGAGCTGGAGCGTCCAGTAGTCCACCCACTCCGGCCGTTCAAGGAGGGCATCGACGAGGCGGGCGCGGCCGGCCGGGGAATCGGCTTCGGACCCCACGCCCCGTGCTTCGTCGACGGTGGGCAGTCGTCCGATCAGATCGAGAGTGACCCGTCGAAGGAAGGCGCCGGAGGAAACCCCGGGCGAGGCCTCGAGACGAAGACGCTCAAGCTCGGCGCCGATGTGCGCGTCGACGAAGTGATCGCCGGGGAGACGTCGGTCCGGTCGGGATCCCGGGTACGGGATGGCGATCCGGGCGGCGGCCACCTGGCCCGAGTACCGGATCATGATGCTGGTGAGGCCCGGGCCCCGGGAGGTCACCGAACCGAGTTTCGAGACATCGGCGATGGCGTCGTCGTTGGAGGTGTAGAGGGCGAGACGGGTGACGTCCTGGCGTTCCCCATTCGAAAGGATCGCGGTGACGCGCAGGGCTTCGGTCCGGTCCGCGCCTGGGAGCAGGATGTCGGGCGGGGCGACCTCGATGGAAGCGACTCGGAGATCGGCGGGCCCCTGGGGCGCCCCGGCGGCGATCCAATCCAGGACGATCTGGTAATCGTCGGAACCGGAAGGAAGCCGGCGCCCGCCCTCGTGGGCGAGTTGGCGGGAGGGTTTGCGAAGGAGCAGGCTTTCCTCGGGGCGATCGAGATCGACGCGCCGTCCGGCGAGTTCCCGGGTGATGCGGAGGAAGTCCTGATCCGGATCGTAACCCAGGAGGCTGAGACGGAAACCACCCTGGCCGGTGGCCGCGCCGTGGCAGCCGCCGCTGTTGCAGCCGGCCTTGGTCAGCACGGGGAGGATTCCGGTTCGAAAGGGGAGCGTGTCGGCCCTGACGGGGCAACGCGAAGCGGCGAGGCAAAAGCCAAGAAGGAGCGCGATTCGGGAGCCGATTCGGAGGATTCCCATCCCGGACCGAGATCGGAATCGGGGTAAGGGTACGGGTCGGGATCGGGATCGTGCCGGGAGCTCCGCACGGAGTCTTGGGAAGGTCGCGGGCTCCCGCCGCCCGGGAGGGGCCAGGGTTCGGAAGCCAGGGTTGGAGTGGCGATCCGGCACCTGGGGAGTCTGCCGGCATCTCCGCCGGGTGGCAAACCCGGCGTCGTGGACGGCAGCAGTTCCACGTCGCCTCGTCTTCCCCAATGAACAACCGCGGAACTCTCACTTCCGTGGGCTTGGTGCGAAAGCAAATGCACCCTCACCCCGGCCCTCTCCCGTCGGACGGGAGAGGGTGGCCGCAGGCCGGGTGACGGCCGCTCCGGCATCGCTTCTGCGTGAGCAGGGACCAGCCTTGCGGGCGGGGTGGCGGCCCCGATACCGTCCGCGAGCGCATGAGGGAGGTACTCGTCATTGGACATCGGAATCCGGACCCGGACGCGATCTGTTCCGCGATCGGATACGCCGAGTTCAAGCGGCGGACGGGATTGCGGGAGGCGGTGGCCGCGCGATGCGGCGACACGAACGAGCGGATCGATTTCATCCTGAACACCTTTTGTGTTCCGGCGCCCAAATTCGTGGCGGACGTTTCGGCGCGGGTCTCCGACGTGATGGAATCCCACGTGTTGAGCGTGGGCGAGGAGGCGACGGTGACGGAGGCGATGACGATCATGGACAACGCCAATCTCCGGGTGTTGCCGATCCTCGACGCGGATCGTCGCTGCAAGGCCCTGGTTTCGGTGTTCAAAGCCAGCAAGTTCTTTTTTCCAGCGGCCGGGCGCGCCTTCGACTCGCGGCGGGTTATCGGGTCGCTTCGCGGCCTGACGCGGGCGCTCAGGGGACGGATGATCTGCGCCTTCGAACCGGATCGGGAGGACGATCTGATCCTGATGATCGGGGCGATGAAGAGTTCGTCGTTTCTGCAGCGGATGCAGAGCTATCCCCCCGAGAAGCTGATGGTGCTCGTGGGGGATCGCACCGACATCCAGACCCACGCCGTGGAGGCGCGGGTCCGGGCGCTGGTCGTGACCGGCGGGCTGGCGGTCGAGGACGAAATCTCCGCGGCGGCCCGCTCGAACGAGGTCTCGCTGCTGGGTTCGCCGTTCGACACCGCGACCTCGGCGATGTTGTGCCGCGCCGCGATTCCCGTCCGTCACGTGCAGGACGAACATTTCCTCTCGTTCCACAAGGACGAACCGATCGGGCGTGTCCGCGAAGTCGCGACCGCTTCGGCGTTCGGCGCGTTTCCGGTCGTGGACGACGACAAACGCGTGGTCGGCATCCTGACCAAGTCGGACTTCCTGAAGCCCGTCGATCGCAAGCTGATCCTGGTCGATCACAACGAGCTCTCGCAGGCGGTGCACGGCGCGGACCAGGTCGAGATTCTGGAGATCATCGATCATCACCGGATCGGAGCCCTGCGGACGCAGCAGCCCATCCTGTTCCGGAACGAACCCGTGGGATCGACGAGCACGATCGTGGCCGATTGTTTCCTTCGGTACGGCGTGGAACTTCCGTCGTCGATCGCCGGCGTTCTTCTGTCGGGCTTGGTGTCGGATACCCTGAATCTGACCTCCCCGACCACCACCGCGCGGGACGCGGAGGTGCTGGCGCGACTCGAAAAGCTGGCGGGAGTGAACGCCCGCGAGTTCACGGACAAGCTCTTCGCTTCGGGCTCGATCCTCGTGTCGCGGGCCCCCGCCCAGGCCATCACGGCCGACTGCAAGGAATACGTGGAAGGTCCCTGGCGGTACTCGGTGGCGCAGATCGAGGAACTCGGCTTCGACAATTTCCGGCAGCGCAAGGAGGCGGTCCAGGCGGCGCTGTCGACGTACCGGGAACGGCACGGGTACCTGTTCTCGGCCCTGCTGGTGACCGACGTGGTGGAACAGACGTCCCTTCTGTTGCTGGCCGGCGACGGCGACTTCGTGGAGTCCATCGACTACCCGGAGGTGGAGCCGGGGATCTTCGAGATGGCGGGGATCGTTTCGCGGAAGAAGCAACTGCTTCCCTACCTGACGCATCAGTTGGCGAAGATGCCGGCTCCGAAGCCGGCTTGAACCCGATCCCGTGTCCCGCCGGCTTTCAGCCGGCCTCCGGGGAGTGCGCGGCACCTGTGCCGACTGGAAAGTCGGCGCGACAGCCTGGACCCGTCTTCAACCGGTTCCCGTGTCCCGCCGGCTTTCAGCCGGCCTCCGGGGAGTGCGCGGCACCTGTGCCGACTGGAAAGTCGGCGCGACAGCCTGGACCCGTCTTCAACCGGTTCCCGTGTCCCGCCGGCTTTCAGCCGGCCTCCGGGGAGTGCGCGGCACCCGAGCCGACTGGAAAGTCGGCGCGACAGCCTTCAGTAGCGGAGGACCCTCTCCAGGAACCGTTCGATCCCCGGCGTGGGAGGACTGTCCAGAAGCGAGGTCCCGGGTCCGTGGGCGGCGATCCCGCCATCTCCGACGAAGGCGAGGTGATCGGCGACCTGGCGGGCGAAGCCCATCTGGTGGGTGACGAGAACGAAGTCGCGGCCCTCGGCGCGGAGCGCCGCGATGGTTTCGAGAACTTCGGCGGTCATCTCCGGGTCGAGGGCGGACGTGGGTTCGTCGAAGAGGAGCAGGCGGGGTTTGACGGCGAGCGATCGAGCGATCGCAACGCGCTGGCGCTGGCCTCCGGAAAGCTCGAACGGACGTTGGTCCGCATGGGAGTCCAGCCGGAATCGGGCCATCAGCTCCAGGGCTTGGCGGCGGGCCTCGGCGCGGGCGAACCCATGGACGTGCTCGAGGGGGAGGGCGACGTTTTCGACCGCGGTGAGGTGGGGGAAGAGGTTGTGGGCCTGGAAGACGAACCCGGTTTGAAGTCGGTGCCGGCGCATCGCCTCCTCGTCGCCGTAGGGCAGGAGTCGGCCGTGGATGGCGACTGTTCCGGAGTCCGGCGATTCGAGGCCGCCAAGGAGTCGGAGCAGCGTGGATTTGCCGCCGCCTGACGGGCCGATGAGGACGAGGGCGTGGACGTCCTCCAATTCCAGGCTCGCGTCGCGGAAGACGGGTCGGCCATCGAACGACTTCGACAATCCCTGGAGGCGGAGATTCATGCCATGGGTCGGCTCGGGCCTAGGTGTCGAAGTGGGACTTGCGTTCGAGGCGCCTGGCCCAAAGCGAAATGGGAAGGGTGAGCACGAGGTAGCCGGCGGCGAGGGGAAGGTAGCCTTCCAGGGTGGCGTACGTGAGCGCGTTGAACTGCTGGGCGTTCTGGGCGAACTCGCCGATGCCGATGACCGAGAGGAGGGAGGAGTCCTTGACCAGGGAGACGAACTGTCCCGCGAGAGGCGGCAGGATCTGTCGGAGGGCCTGCGGGGCGACGACCAGGCGGTAGGTCTGGGCGGGCGTGAGGCCGATCGACCGGGCGGTTTCCCATTGGGAGGCGCCGACGCTGTCGATGCCGGCGCGGATGATCTCGGTGATGTAGGCGCCGGCGAACAGGGCGAGGGTCAGGGTGCCGGCGACGAAGCGGTTCTCGAGGCGGAAGGCGGGTGCGACGACGTAGAAGAGTACGAGGATCTGGACGAGGAGCGGGGTGCCGCGGATGAGTTCGACATAGACGCGGCTGGCGGCCCGGGCAGGAAGGAAGCGGCTTCTGGAGGCGAGGGCCGCGGCGACGCCGAGGGCGGCGCTGAGGGCGAGGGAGGCGAACGCGAGACCGAGCGTGGTCAGCCAGCCCTTCCAGAACAGCGCGCGATAACGCCAGAGGCCCTCCCAGTTCCAGTGATAGTGGATACGGTGAAAGGTCAGCGTGAAGACGAACGCGAGGACGACGAGGACGATGAGGAAATGCGCGGCGAGGATCCCGGGCGGAGGCGCGGGAGCTTGGGGGCCGGCCGGGGCCAGGAAGAAGCGCCGCAGGGGATTGGATCTCAAAAGACGAAGTCGAGGCCGAGTTTTCGGAAGCCTTCCTTCGGCTCGCCGAGCCAGCGATCACCCAGACGATCGAAGCCGCCGTCCTTCCGGAAGCGGGCCAGGAACCGGTTGACCGAGGTCACAAGACCCGCGTCGCCCTTGCGGGCGCCGACGGCCCAGCGCTCCTTCTGAAAAGGTTGAAGGATGGCTCGCGTCGCCTCCGTGTGTCGTTGCCAGTGCTGAAAGACCGAAAACTGGTCGTAGATGAACGCGTCGGCCTTGCCTTGCACGACCTCCAGGACCGCCGCGGCTTCCCGGTCGAGGACCAGCACGGACGCCTTCGTGAGCCGTGTGGCGGCGTAGGTGTGGCCGGTGGTCCCCTTCTTGACGGCGATCGTCCGGTCCGGGTGGTCCAGGTCCCCGGCGGTTTGGATGGGCGACTTCCTCCCGACAAGGAGGCAGAGCCCCGTTTCGAGGTAGGGGTCGGAGAAATCGATCGATTCGGCGCGTTCGTCGGTCCGCGTCAGCGACGAGATGATGAGATCGATCCTGCCCGTTTTCAGGGCCGGGATCAGGCCGTCGAACGCGATGTTCTCGATGACCAGTTCCCTGCCGAGTTCCCGGGCGAGAGCCGTCGCCAGGTCGACGCTCACCCCGGAGGCTTGGCCCTGTTCGTCGGTCATCTCGAACGGCGGGTACGCCAATTCCATTCCCACCACGAGGCGGCGGGACTCCTCACTGGAACATCCCGAGATTCCGAGGCCCGCCAGGACGGCGAGAAAATGACGGCGCTTCATTCGCCGCCATCAAAGCACAGCCCGGACGAGTGATTCAATCAGCGGTTCGAGTCGGGCCCGGGCCTCCAGGCCCGAACGCCAGCGCGCAGGGATCGGGTCGCCCTCGGCGGCGGCGCCCAGCAGGGCGCCCACCACCGCGCCTCGATGGCAGTTGTCGCCTCCGACCTGCGCGTTGGCCACGAGGCCGGCCTCGAAATCGCTGGAATACTTGATCGCCAGGTACAGCGCCGACGGCAGGGCCTCTTCGATATAGCAGGCATTGGACAGTCGCCCGCCGACGACCTCCTCGTCGGGTTCGGCGATCCACTCGATGAGTCGCGAGGGAATGAGACGCGCCTCCGGGACGGAATGGGCGACTTCTTCCGCGGCGTCCGCCAGGGGGGCTCCGTCGAAGAGCGCGTGCAGCAGGCAGGTCAGGGCATCGGCGGCGGCGAGGGTGTCCGGCGCCGGGTGGGTCAAGCCGACGTGCGCCTGGACCGCCGCGCTGGCTCTCAACCGGTTGTTGTGATGCAGCACGGCGAGAATGGGAACCGCCACCAGTCCGCCGATGTGCGAATCCGGGGTTCCCGCCGCCCTGGGCGCGACGCCGAGAGCTAGGTTGTCGAAGAAATGGCGGTGACACTCCTCGACGTAGGTGTCGTTGTGGCGGCCGGGGCGGCGGTGGAAATCCAGATACCGCGCCAGGTAGGCGTCGATGTCGTACCCAGCGAGTTCGTGGACCGAAGCCAGGAGTTCCTCGGCCAGCTTGAGGTTGAGCGTGTTTTCGCCGGGAATCAGGAACTGGTGGTAGTGGATGTCGCGTCGGCCCCAGTACTGTCGCTGGTCGTGGAGGATGTCGCACCTCGGCTTCGGCGGATCGCAGGTGATCCGCCAGAGGATGGAATCGGGGTGCGGATTCCGCGGAGCCATGTAGTCCGTGACGACGCCGTAGTCGCGTTGGAGCGCGCCGCGGTCGTAGTACCAATGGACGGGCATCGCGAGGGCATCGGCGACGAAGGAACCCCAAAGGGCGTTCCGAAGGCGGTTGGCGCGTTGTTCGGCGGAGACGGGGGAACGGCCCCCGGAAAGCCGAGGACGTTGAAAGCGGGTGTGCATGCGCATGGGTTTCACGGGGGGCCTCTTTCGGATCCGGGTCCCTCCCGGTCGCCTTCGCGCGGCCCGTCCCGATGACCTGAAAGAATTAACTAGGACGTTTCGTGAAGGGAAGATTTCGTGATGAAATCAGTCGGAAAGTTGGCTTGATCGTTGATCCATGTCAAAGTCACCGGATGTCGATTTCATTGAACGAGCGACTTGCGCAGGAGGTGAAGGCGGCCATGTTGGCCAGGGACGCCGATCGGTTGGGCACCTTGCGGATGCTGAAGTCGGCTCTTGGGTACGCGGCGATGGACAAGAAGGTCGATATCCTCGGGGATTCGGAGTTCGTCAGCGTGGTTCAGAAGGAGGTCAAGAAACGGAGGGACGCCTCGGAGCAGTTCAGCCAGGGAGGCCGACCCGAGTTGGCGGCGAAGGAAATCGCGGAGATTTCCGTCCTCGAGACGTTCCTGCCCCGGATGCTGACCGCCGAGGAATTGGACGCCCTGGTCAAGGAGGCGATCGCGTCGACGGGAGCCACGTCGAAAAAGGAGATGGGCATGGTGATCAAGGCGGTCCAGGCGAAGGCCGCGGGCAGGGCGGACGGCAGGGCGATCAGCGCGCTCGTTGGTCAGTTGCTGCCCTAGGACGAAGTTGGGCGGCGCGGAATACCAGATGATTTCATGACGTGTTTTGTGACGGGAGCTTCCGGATTCGTTGGGGCGAATCTGGTTCACGAATTGTTGGAACGTGGGCACGAGGTCCGAGCGCTCATCCGTGGGAACCGGGAACCCATGGGGTTGCTCGGGGCCAGGTACGAGCGGGTCCAGGGTGATCTCGAAGACCGCGCGGTGTTGCGACGGGGATTGGCCGGTTGCGATTGGTGCTTCCACGTCGCCGCCAGCTACCACCTTTGGCTGCGCGACTACGTGCCCATGTACCGTTCCAATGTGGAGGGAACGCGGTGCGTTCTTGAGGAGGCCCACGCCGCCGGGTGCCGGAGGATCGTCCACACGAGCACCGTCGGTTGCATCGGGCTGCCCAAGGCGGACGCCGGCGGCAAGGTGATTCCAACCGACGAAAACACGCCCGTCGACGAGCGGCAGATGTCGAATCACTACAAGATTTCCAAATGGCGCGCGGAACTGGTCGCCCGGGATTGCGCTTCGCGCGGGGCGCCCGTCGTCATCGTGAATCCGAGCGCTCCGATCGGGCCGCGCGACGTGAAGCCGACGCCGACCGGCAGGGTGATCCAGGATTTCCTGAACAGGGCGCTGCCGGCCTACGTCGACACCGGACTCAACTACGTTCACGTCCGCGACGTCGCCATCGGACACATTCTCGCGGCGGAGAAGGGCCGCCTGGGCGAGCGCTACATCTTGGGTCATGCCGAGGGCAATTGGACCCTCGCCGAAATGTTGCGCGCCCTCGCCGAGATCACCGACGTGAAACCCCCGCGATTCCAGGTGCCCCATGCCGTGGCCTGGCTGGGCGCGGTGGCGAACGAGGCGTTGTCGGCGGTGACCGGCATACCCCCGAAAGCGCCCCTGGCCGGCGTGAAAATGGCGCGGCACAAGATGTTCTTCGACCCGGCCAAGGCCATCCGTGAACTCGGCATTCCGCAGACGCCCCCGCGGCAGGCGCTGGCCGACGCGGCCCATTGGTTCCGCGCGAACGGCTACGTCTGGCGCTGAGCCGTTCGCCGTTTTCCCAGGAACGCGATCGCGTCTTTCACGACCCACCGTTTCCTCACCAGCGCTTCCCGCGCCGCCTCGGCGTCCGCGCCCGTGAGTTCACGCGTGATGCGGACGGCCCGCTCGCGGAGTTTCGCGTTCGCCGGGTTGAGGTCGACCATGAGATTCGAGACCACCTTGCCGAGCCGGACCATCGTCAGCGTGGTCAGCAGGTTCAGGATGAGTTTGGTGGCGGTTCCCGCCTTGAGCCGGGTCGAACCGGTCAGGAGTTCCGGGCCGATCCTCGGAGCGATGACGACGTCGGGGCGTTGGCCCCGGGCGAACACCAGGTGGGGATTGAAGGCGATCAGGACCGTCGTGGCTCGTCGACGGCGCGCCGCGGCCAACGCGCCCCAGACGAAGGGGGTCCGGCCGCTGGCGGCGATGCCGACCACCACGTCGCGCGGTCCGATCCCGCGGAAGTCCATCGCGCGGCCGCCGGCGTCGACGTCGTCCTCGGCGCCCTCGACAGCCCGGAAGACGGCTTCGGCTCCGCCCGCGATGATCCCCTGGACCCAGTCCGGCGGCGAACGGAACGTGGGCGGGCATTCGCTGGCGTCGAGGACTCCCAGGCGCCCGCTGGTTCCCGCCCCGACGTAGAACAGGCGCCCACCCGTCGACAACGACTGGTGGATTGCCCGAAGGGCGCGAAGGATCCGGGGCTTCTCGGCCCGAATCGCGTCGGGGATCCGAGCGTCCTCGGCAAGCAGCAGATCGACGGCCGCGCCGGGCCCGAGACGATCAAGGCGCATGGAATCGGGATGTCGTTCTTCGGTGGGCGAGAGGCGAGCGGACGTCGGAACCACGGAACGAGAGGGCCCGGAATCGGGTTTCGATTCCCGGAACCCGGAGAGGTGTTTCGAGGAAATGGAATCGTCGGAGCCATCGTGAAGTTCTCGCCGTCCGGACCGCCACGCTTCGAGAGCCAGGCGCGCGGCGCCAACGGCTCCGGAGGCTTGCAGGGCGCCAACGCGGGCCGACGGCATCGCGCCGCGAATGCGCCGGCTCACGGCCCGCGCGAACGCCGGTTGGCCGATCAGAATCCCGCCGGCGAGGATGAATTCCACGGAGCCCGCCCGACGGGACCCCAGGCGCCGGGCGCAGGCGCGGGCCGCGGCGGCGAGTTCCTCCGCGGCGCGGTCGACGGCGCGCCGGGCGATTGGATCACGCTGCGCGGCGGCCTGGAACACGACCGGGGCGACGGCGGCGACGGAGCCCTTGGGGGCCGCGTGGATCCAGGACACCAACTGGTCGGGCTCATTGAAGTGGAGGAACTCGAGAACCTTCCGTCCGAGGAGGCCCCAGGTTCCGGACAAATCCCACGCTTCGACGACGCTTCGCAGCGCCTGAAGCGCGATGTCGTAGCCGCTGCCCTGATCCCCGAGGAGATGGCCCCAGCCTCCGACACGGACGGCGCGCCCGCCCGGGTCCCTGCCGTAACAGCAGGAGCCCGTGCCGCTGAGGACCAGGACCCGGGGCCGTGACGGATCGGTGTCGGCGGCCGCCAGGGCCGTTTCCAGGTCGTGGGTCGCCACGCAGGTCGCTCGGGGCCAGATCCGTTCCGCGGCGTTTCGGAGGCGCGCCTGATCCTCCCGGGTGCGGGCTCCGGCCATGCCGATCCCAACCGCCACGGGATCCGGAAACGCGGCGGCGAGGGCGCGAAGATGTCGGCGAAGTTGCGCTTCGGTGAGGAGCTTGAGATTGGCGGGGCCAAAGAGGGCGGGTGGGGTGGGGTCTCCGCCGACGGGCATCCAGCAGGCGGAAGTCCGGGTGCCGCCCGCTTCGATTCCCAGGATTCCGAGAGCGAGAGGGGGCGCTGGGGTGCTTCTGGCGTGCATGGCGGCCCCAGGATGGGGCGGCCGGCCGGCTTCGGACAAGCGAGCGACGGACCTTCGCGTCCGCTACCAGAGGAACGACGTCTGCTCGGCCACGAGTTCCTCCTCGTTCCAGAGTGAAACCCGCCAGGAGTGGAGTTCGCCAAGTTTCTCGTAATCGGGGCCGACGATCGGAAGGCGGGTCCACTGGCTGTAGTTGCCGGAGGCGAACACGCGCTGGCTGACGACGACCGGGTCCTGGGCGGGCGCCTTGGAGCCGCGCAGTTCGACCCGGAGCACGAGGACCGCCGACGGGGTGCCGCGGACGCCTTTCCAGAGGACGTCGAAGCGCATTCCGGAGCGGCGTTCGGGATTATGCCGGAGGTCGAACTGGTACGCGTCGCGATCGAACAGGCTGGGATTGACGGTGTGGCGTCCCTGGAGATCCAGGAAATGGGGAAGGACCTTGAGGACGCGGGCGGACTTCGAAACGGGTTTCGGGGACTTGGTCGCCCCGGGAGCCGGAGGGGCGGCGAACAGAAGGGACACCAGGGCCGTCAGGGCCATGGCGACGATGCGGCGGAAGCGTGGTTCGGGAGGCATGGGAATCCTGGGTGCGACCATCCGGTCAACCGGCGTTTTCAAGGGGGCGCCTGGAAATCTCCAGCATCCGGTCGATGGGGAGGCGCGCGCGCCGGATCGTTTCCGGATCCAGGTCGATGCTCGGCGAGAGATTCGCCATGCAGTCGTGGAGCTTTTCGAGGGTGTTCATCTTCATGAACCGGCACTCGTTGCACCGGCAATTCTCCGTCGGCGCCGGGATGAAGATCTTTCCGGGGCACTCCTTCTGGAGCCGGTGCAGCATGCCGGCTTCGGTGGCGATGATGATGGCCGGCGCCGCGGAGGCCTTGCACCAGGTCACCATCTTTTCGGTCGAGCAGACCTCGTCGGCCAGCATGCGGACCGCCTTGGTGCATTCGGGATGCGCGACGAGGGGCGCGCCGGGATGTTCGCGCCGGATCCGACTGATGACGGCATGGGTCCACTCGACGTGGACGTAGCAATTCCCCTTCCAAAGGGTCATCGGGCGCCCGGTCTGTTCGATGACCCAGCCGCCGAGGTTTTCGTCGGGAACGAACAGGAGATCGCGGTCGGCGGGCGCGGCCTCGACGACGCGGACGGCGTTGCCGCTGGTGCAGATGACGTCGCTCAGGGCCTTCACGGCGGCCGAACAGTTGATGTACGCGATCGTGTGGAACCGGGGATTCGTCTTCTGGAAGGCGGCCAACTTGTCGGCCGGGCAGCTTTCCTCGAGGGAACAGCCGGCGTCGCGATCGGGCAGGACCACGGTCTTGCCGGGGTTCAGGATCTTGGCGGTCTCCGCCATGAAGTGGACCCCGCAAAAGACGATGACTTCGGCGGAGGTCGCGGCGGCCTGTTGGGAGAGACCAAGGGAATCGCCCACGTAATCCGCGACATCCTGGATCTCAGGCACTTGGTAGTTGTGGGCCAGGATGACGGCGTTCAGGCGTTTCTTCAGGGACATGATGTCCCGTCCGAGGGCGTCGAGGCGTTCGGGCGGCGGCGAAGGTCGGACGGGGAATCGATCCACGCCCGAGGCGAGGGCGTCGGCGGCATCCAGCATGGGTGGGGTTGTAAACCCTCCCGCGCCATTGGGCAACCCGCGGGAAAAGGTCGGTCAAGGAAGGTCGGCGCCGCGTTTGACGGCTGGGCCGGCTGTCCGGCATCGTTGCCGGCATGCGGCTGAGACGTATCGCGCGCGAGAAGGCGTTGCAATTCCTGTTCCAGCACGAGGTGAACCCCAATGAGAACCTCGTGCGGGAACTGGACGCCTTCTGGACGGAGCAATTCCGCGCGATGCGCGAGGAGCGGTCGGACAAGCCGGCCACGGAGGCGGAACCCGAAGGGGACCAGGCTCCCACCGTGGACGAGGCCGCCATCCGGACATTCGCGGACGGCCTGGTGGAGGGGACCCTGTCGAAGCTCGCCGACATCGACGCCGAACTGAGCCGCGTCATGATCAACTGGTCCCTGCACCGTCTCGCCGCCGTGGATCGGAACATCCTCCGGATCGCGGTCTACGAGATGCGATTCCGGGACGACATCCCTCCGGTGGTGACCATCAACGAGGCGATCGACATCGCGCGGAAGTTTTCGACGGCGGACAGCGGCAAGTTCGTGAACGGGATTCTGGACAGGATCAAGGGGGAATTGAGCCGGCCGGCGCGGGAACCGGCGGGGGCGTAGCGGAGGACCCGCCCGACTTCCGCCTCCGATGATGTTCGCCGACTTGCACCTCCACACGCGGTACTCGGACGGCACCTACACGCCCGCCGAGTTGGTGGCCGCGGCTCGGAACGCCGGTCTGTCGGAAATCGCGCTCACCGATCACGACACCCTGGACGGATGCGACGAAGTCGCGGAGTTGGCCGCGGAAGCCGGTATTGGATTCGTTCCGGGAACCGAGATCACGGCGGGACTGGACGGCCGGGAGTTGCACATCCTCGGGTACTTCGTGGATGCGGAGCATCCCGAACTCGCCCAGGAATTGCGCGCGGCCCAGGACATCCGGCGCAAGCGGGTGAAGGACATGGTGGCCCGGTTGAACGCCCGCGAGATCCCGTTGTCCGTGGAAGGCGTGCTGGAGGCCGCCAATTGCAGCGCCCCGGGTCGACCCCACGTCGCGCGCGCGCTCGTCGCCGGGGGATTCTGCGCGAATCTGGACGAGGCGTTCGACCGGTTTCTCAAGAAGGACAAGCCCGGTTGGGTTCCCAAGCGGAAGATGTCCGCGGCCCGGGCGATCCACCTGATCCACACCGCCGGCGGGGTCGCGGTCATGGCCCATCCCGGATTGAACCACGACGACCGCATGATCTTCCGGTTGGCGCGCATGGGCATGGACGGGCTCGAGTGCCACCATCCCAAGCACGGGCCCGCCGCGGTGGCGCGCTACGAGGCGATGGCCCGGGAACTTGGCCTGCTGATCACCGGGGGGTCGGACTGCCACGGGATGAGCAAGTCACGCCCCACCATCGGCACCGTGAAAATCCCAAGCGCGTTCGTGGACGCGATTCGGGCGAAAGTCGCCGGGCGCGATGGATGCCTCCCGCCGGAGTCGACCGTTCCCGACGCGCTTGAGCCGACGCCATGAAGGCGTCGAAGCCAGCGGACCGTACCCCGTCGGCCCCCCGGGTCCGGTCGCAAACAAGGCGGCAACCGGCCGATCGCTTTTCGAAGACAACAACCCGTTGAAGCGGACATGGGCTTTTTCGACCGAATCAAATCCGGCCTTCAGAAGACGCAGCAGAAGCTGGTCCACGAACTGAAGCGCATCGTCACACTGTCCCCGAAGCTGTCGGCGACCTCCCTGTCCGACATCGAAGCGGCCCTGATGTCGGCCGACCTGGGGACGGCGATGACCGGGCGGATCGTGGCCGCGGTGAAGGCGGCCTACGAAACCCAGGGACGTTCGGGGAACGACGTCCTGCTCGTGGCCCGGCAAGAGGTCGAACGGGCGTTCGAGGGGAATCCCGCCGAACTGCGCAAGGTGCCGGGGGATGTGACCGTGGTCTCGATCGTCGGCGTCAACGGAACCGGCAAGACCACCACCACCGCCAAGCTGGCGCACCACTTGCGCGGTCGCGGCGAGACCGCCGTGATCGCCGCCTGCGACACCTTCCGCGCCGCCGCGATCGAGCAGTTGAAGCTCTGGGGCGAACGTCTCGACGTGCCCGTGATCGCGGGAGCCTACGGCGCCGACGCCGCGGCCGTCGGGCACGATGCCGTCTCGGCCGCGCGCGCGCGCAAGGCGGGGTACCTCCTCGTCGACACCGCCGGTCGGTTGCACACCAAACACAACCTCATGCAGGAACTTCAGAAGCTGCATCGGGTCATCGGCAAGCAGGCTCCCGGCGCCCCCCACGAAGTGTTGCTCGTCCTGGACGGCTCCACCGGCATGAACGCGCTCAACCAGGCCCGGGAATTCCACAAGGCCGTTCCCCTGACCGGCCTCGTGATCACCAAGCTCGACGGCACCAGCAAGGGCGGAATGGTCGTCGCCATCCGCAAGGAACTGGGGCTGCCGGTGAAGTTCATCGGCGTCGGCGAACAGGCGGACGACCTCCAACCCTTCGACGCCGCCCAGTTCGCCGAGGCGCTGTTCGCGGACTAGGCAAGGGAACGTTCATGCCCGCCACCCAACGGCCCTCGGATGCGCTGTTCATGCGCCGGGCCCTGGCTCTGGCAAGGCGCGGTTGGGCCAGGACTTCCCCCAACCCGATGGTGGGCGCCGTCCTAGTTCGCGGCGCCCGAATCCTGGGCGAAGGCTGGCATCGCCAGGCCGGACGCGCCCACGCCGAGGTGGAAGCCTTCTCCGACGCCAAGTCGCGGGGACACTCGGCCCGCGACGCCACCCTCTTCGTGACCCTGGAACCGTGCCGCACCCAGGGGAGAACTCCTCCCTGCACGGACGCGATCCTCGCCCAGGGAGTCCGCCGGGTGGTGGTCGCCGCCACCGATCCGAATCCCCTCCACGCCGGGCGAGGCCTCGAACTCCTGCGCTCGGCGGGTGTCGAGGTGCTCGACGGGTTGGAGGCCGACCGAGCGACGTCCCTCAACGAGGCGTTCAACCATTGGATCGTTCAGCGGACCCCTTGGGTGACTCTGAAGGCGGCGATGACTCTGGACGGAAAGATCGCCACCGCTTCCGGCGATTCAAAATGGATCACCGGGGAAGCCGCCCGAAATGAGGGGATGCGTCTGCGCTGCGAAGCCGACGCGATCCTGGCCGGCATCAACACCGTGCTCGCCGACGACCCAAGCCTCACGGTGCGCGGGGCCTGGGCGACTCGACGCGCCGGGCGGCCGTTGCGCCGGATCCTTCTCGATTCGCGCGCCCGAACTCCCCCGACCTCGAAGCTGATCACGGATGCGGGTGCCGCCGACACCACCGTGGTCGTGACTTCGGCGGCGCCCGCGCGTCGGCGAACGGCTCTCGAACGTCGCGTGCGGGTACTGGAAGCCCCGGCGGCCGCGGCGGGCGGCGGGATTGATCTCACCTGGCTGATGGCGCAACTGGGTGGCGAGGGAGTGACGCGACTCCTCGTGGAAGGCGGCGGGGAAGTCAACGGATCCTTCCTGGACCTGGGTCTAGCCCATCGCGTGGCGTTCTTCTACGCGCCCAAGATCCTGGGCGGGGAGACGGCGCGGAAGGGCGTGGCGGGGAAGGGGGCTGAATCGCTCGCGGATGTCCGGCGATTGGACGACGTGCGCTGGAAGCGGCTTGGGGACGACCTGATGTTGACCGGCCGGATCAGCAGCGGGGTCTGATGCGGGGACTTACACGGGGCAGCGGACGATCCGGCGCGGCACCTTCGAATCGAGCGAAACCTGGGCGCGTTCAGCCCCGTCAGGGGCGGCCGGTCTATAGAAGGGATTGTTCCCTAATGAATCCAAGCTCCTAGCAACCCGGAGGGTTGCCGGAAGGTAGCCGGGGGTTGAGCGGAGCGATACCCCCGGTTCTGGTCCCCATTGAATCCGCACCCCGGCAGGGGTGCCGGAGATTCAGGCGCCACATCGCATCGGATTCCCGTTTGTTGCCGTTGGTTTCCGCACCCCTTCAGGGTGCGCAATTCATTTAATCCGAGACCGTGGGTGTCGCTTCGCTCAACCCCCGGCTGAGTGAAATCGAGAAGGCGGTGGAGCAGTTGCCGCCCGAGGACTTCGCTCGCTTCACGAGTTGGCTGGGCGATCTTGCGTCCGAACGGTGGGATCGGCGGTTCGAATCCGACGTCAAGGCTGGCAGGCTCGATGAACTGGGTCAAAGGGGCTTGGCGGACTACGAAGCGGGGCGCTGCACGGAGCTGCGAAGCGGGCGGCGAGCCCCGCCTCTTCTTTCGTCATGCCACCGCGACCCAACCCGAATGTGGACCCGAAGGTGGATCCGCATTCCAAGGCTGGCTTGGGCGAACTTGCGGTCCCCATCCTTTAGGAAGAAGGTAGGGGTCAAACATGGACATTTGACATTTCCGTGCACCACCACTGCCTTGGCAAGTTTCTACGTGATTCCCGGAACCCTGGTCGCGGCGGTCCCGTTCCGGCGGCGGCGGACGATCCGCCACGGCACCGTCGAATCGGGCGAAACCGGGACGCGCTCAGCCCCGTAGGGAGAAT
>CALNYA010000005.1:0-130791 GCA_942490575.1 uncultured Verrucomicrobiota bacterium | reverse complement strand
TCCCGATTTGGTTCGTGAGTTTTCAGCGCTTCGCCGGCGCGCGCCGCCGGGGAGGACGCGCTGACGCTGACACCCGCGTCAGACTGAGCGCGGCGGAGCAGTAGCTCGCCTCTTGGGTGTAGATCGACGCCCATTGCCGTAGGCATGTTCGTTGAGAATGGAGGACGGGCGAGCGACGCGGCTCTTTAGTGACACGACCGTCGAAGATGGGTGTGATGGATGCCAATTCCGGGCAGGATATCGGTGAAGACCGCGGGGCCGAGGATGAAACTTGGCGCCGCCCGCTTGAACGTCTGTCGAGTGAGTCGCGCGCCTTCGCGGACGCCGGCTCCGCTTGCGCAACGAGGAGGCCTGGCGGAGCCATCAGCAGTCTCTTCGGTGAGACCGCAGCCGCCCACCCCATTCCATCTGGGCTGCTTGCAGACCTTGTGCCGTTCCCGACGCACGCGAGGCGGCCATGCAAGCGCTCCGGCGGAGCAACGAGGCGGAAAAGTGAAGATCGCGGATTTCCGTCGACCCGGGCGCCGGGCATGAGACAGAGCGAATTCTTGGCGCCGCGCAACGCCTTTCGCCACGTTCGCAAGGCGTGCCGACCAGTGACCGGCAACACGCCCCGGGTCTCCGTGGACGCGGTTGAAATTCCCGCATCCGGTCGATGCGCCGCATGCCAAGGCGTCTCGTCGGAAGGCGTTGCCGGTGCTGCATCGCGTAGGGGAGTGAACCAGAAATGGAATGGCGCGATCATGCCGAACACACCGACGGGAGGCGGAGCACAATCTCGCCGTCGATGTCGCGGAGCGCGCCGACGAGCAGCTGCTCCCGCCGGCAGCGTGACCTCGCAGCGACCAGGTGACCCCGGTGCGGGCGTCGGCAGCACCTCCGCTTCAGATGGACCGGGTGATCTTCTCGGCGGAGCTGTCCCAGCAGGCAAAGAGGAACTGAACCCGGCGGGACCGGGGTGTGACCGTCGGTGCGTCCTGACCGGCGCCAATCGCGCGGGTCGGAGAGCGCGGGCGACGATTCTCCCGGGCCGGGACTCGACGGGAAGGACGCCGGAAAGGCCCCACCGGCCGCCGCAGGGGCGGTTGGTCCGAGTAGTCGTGGTCTCGGCGGGAACGCCCCGCCGACAAAGGGGCGGGGCGCGCACCCAGCGCGCGGGACGGGGACGGGGGAGCGGCGGCCGGACGGGGCCGCGCGCGGGCCGACCTCGCGGCGGCGGCCCGTCTCAGTCTCGGACCGGGCGCGTCGGAGCGCCGACAGACGCGCGCGCGAGTTGTCTCCGTCGGCCGGCGCGCAGTCGGTCGTCGGCGCGGGGCGACGACCGAGCGCGCGCGCCGCCTCCCCGGCCACCGTGCTCCACCGGCGCCGAAGGACGCCGGTGTTCGAGCACGGCGCGCGTCGAGCTGCCCCTCGGTCCGGGGATCCAGGGCGGTCACGGTGATGCATTTCTCGGCCCGGAGCCGACTCGGTGGAGTCTGTCACCGCACGACCCATGCCGCTCGCCGTCGACGAGCCAAGGATGCAGTGGCTTTCCACCCGGGCGGCGCGTCCTATCGCCGCGGGGCGAGGAGCGCGGCGGTCGCTGGGGGTCCCGTACATAACTACCGGTGAATACCTACTCGGGCGAAGGAAGACCCAGGTTTTCTGGAATCCTGGGTCCCGCGCGCCGCGCCGCTACGAGCCGGGTCGTAGTTTTTGACAAAGACGGGAGAGGGCGAAGAATCGCGGCGGGAGTACCCAAGTTGGAGCGCCGACAATGCGCCGCCCACAACGCTGGACGGTTGCGGGGAGGGACTGCCGGTGGCGGGGTCGGTCTTGGAGCTGCCGGCGTCCGCTCGCGGGAGATGGCTCCTGAGCGCGCCGGTCGGCTGGTCTGGGCGACGACGGCGGCCGAAGTCCGCCGCGCTGATGGGTCGAGCCAGAACAACGGATTAGAGTCCGACGGAGGACGCGAAGTGGGGGCGGGCCGACGGTGGGGCCGCGGCGCGCCGGCCGTAGGCGATTTCGCGCCGCGGCCGAGTCGCGGCCGCCATTTCGCGATCGATGCACTCTCGAGAACGCGGACCGCCGGTGGGTGAACCGGCGGCAAATTCTCCCGGCTTGCAGGACCACGCCAGATGTTTGCGGATCGGAGCGATTTCGGGCGAGTAGCAGAGAGACGAACTCGAGACTGGTGTACACAACTGGAGCGTCGGCACGCGGAACCCCCTGTCGGCGGGATTCTCATCGAGCTAAAGATCATTGGCGCGGATCCGGTTGCGGCGCGCTCTAGATTCGATTTCGCTGGAAACCGACACGGGTCTCGCGGCTGAAATTTCCGGCTCGAGTTCACCGACTTGGCGGAGCGCGCGCTGGCGGCGACCAACTCATTTGGAATCAATTGACTCCAGCTGCGAATTTTCAACGCGGGGACGAGCTTCCGGGACGGTCAAGAAGTGGTGGGAACCGGCGAAGCGCGCCCTCCGAGGAGGGCACTTTCAGTGCCTGTGTCACATCTGAAATCCGGATCTCTCCCATGGAGGAGGAGATCGGAGCCCAAACCGCATCGTTGGCGACGCGGACGGCCACAGGTCGTGTGGTGTGCACAATGAAGACAGCGAGTTGCGGGTACGGACCGAGACACCAGCCACCCAAATTGTCTGACTTCCTGCCTGCGACCGTCGGTGCCCCGGCTGTCGACAGTGCAGGGTTGTCCCGTCAATACAGTAACACGCGCGCATCCCGTTCTCTGCCTGTGCATCCGGATGACTGGGGATCTGAATCCTGACGTCCACGATGCCCCGGCCAGGTGGTGTCTGAGAGCGGACGGGCAGGGCCGGCCGGATCTGGCACCTGAAGGAGTCAAAGCTGGCCTGCCGGGCGGAGCCAGCATTTCAGCAAATATTCCAACAGCTCAAGTGGGTCCCTGACGATTATATCCTGGGACCTGCAGCCTTCGAGCGGACAGCTTGAGCGAGACCAATTCTCTGAGAAAAGACCAACAGACATCCTGACCCATCTGAGAATGTGGAATCGGAAATTCATCGGGCGGACATCGGGTGATCTGACCTGACACTGCCGATTGACGATATGGACAAAGTGCCCCTCCTGGCTGTGAAGGTTCATCTCACACCTCTGAATTCGATGGAGCACAAGGGTGACACCACCTCTCTGGTCACCTGGGCGGCTGGAGCGGCGCAAGAGTGAGTACCAGGAACTGGCAGGGAAGCCACCTCCCGTCTGCAGCTCAAGGGACTGGGAGAACCAATATTGCTTTGCTTTGCGCGCAGTCTACAAAGTGGAAAAGGCGAACTGCCCAAGGTGCGTAATTGCAGCCGACGGCCGAAGTTCCCGGATGCCAGGAGACAGAGAGAGAGAGTCTGGCTGGGGCGGGGACGCATCATCGTTATCTGAAGCTTGACGTCGCGGGGTGGGTGACGAGGGAGTTTGAGTTCGACGGGGTCCTCAACCGGTACAGGATCGATAGTATCGAGGCGGCTCCGTCCGACCTGATTCCGAAGCCCAGCGACGAAATCGCCGACGATGTCCCCGCGGCGCCGGCCGATTCCGCGACCGTCGGAGACTCCGACATCGGAAGTCGGGATCAGCCTGCGGATGGCGCCCCCGGGAATCCCTGGGCTCCCGCGACCCAATCCCTCCGAAAGGCCCTGAATTCACGCGACTCGCAAAAACCTGAGCGTCCTTCCGTCGTCCCTAAGAAGACGCCGGTGGATTCCCGGGGGCGCCATCCGCAGGCTGATCCCCGACTTCCGATGTCGGAGTCTCCGACGGCGCGGTCGCGGAATCGGCCGGCGCCGCGGGGACATCGTCGGCGATTTCGTCGCTCGTGGGCTTCGGAATCAAGTCGGACGGAGCCGCCTCGATACTATCGATCCTGTACCGGTTGAGGACCCCGTCGAACTCAAACTCCACCTCGTCACCCACCCCCTTGTTCAGCATGTTTTGCGCGATCGGGCTCAGATAGCTGATGATGCCCTTGTCGACGTCGAAATCCCACGCCCCGAGGATGTTGAAGATCTCGGGATGATTCCTCCCGAGTTCCGTCACTCCCACACGGCATCCGGGACTCACGACGTCGACGCGGGGATCGACGAAATCGGTCCCACGCGCGCGCCCCAGGTCCTTTTCGAGTTCGCCTTTCCGGCGCATGAGGACTTTTTGCGCCTCTTTCGCCGCCTTGTATTCGTGGTTCTCCCGAAGGTCCCCGTAGCTGCGGGCGAGGGCGATGTCGCGGGCATTGGCCGGAACCTTCTTTTCCACCAGTTCCTGGTACTCCTTCTTGCGCCGCTCCAGGCTCGCCCAGGTGACCAGAAGGTTGGTGTCCTGCTTGACGTGCTCCGCCGAGATCAAGGATTGGACCGCCGGATAGGCCTTCACGATGCGCGCCAGGAGGGAACGCTTGTCCATGTCGTCGAAGCTCGGCGACAACTGGAGTGTCCGGGTCAGGTCCTTGATGACATCGATGTCCGCCGATGAGATCAGTTCCACGATCAGTTCCTGGTCGTTCAGGATGTAATCGCGAAGCTTGTTGGTCTTTTTCTCAAGAAATTGGTCTCGCTCGATCGCCGTCATCATCGCTCGAAACACCTCGGGTCCCAGGACGTCCGCGTAATCGTCGGATCTTTCGCGGGCGAGCCAGAGCAGCAGGTCGCTGCTGGCCAAATGCTGGCTCACCAGGCGAACCAGCTTGTCCTTCAGGTTCTGGAATCGGCCGGCCCGCACCACCACGTCCGCCATCTCGGACACCACCTTGGCCGGGGCGTCGTTGATGAGCGTCAGGACCGAATCCCCCCAGTCGTCCGGATGCGCCAGGCAGAAGGAATCCAGGATGCGCGCGTGTTTGCTGGCGGTGGCTTCGGACAGCACCGCCAGAAGTCCCGGACCCGCCGCCCAGATTTCCGCGCTCCCCAATTCCCCATCGACAGCCGGGGCACCCGTGGCCGCCCTGACGTCGTCGCGGGCGAGAACCCCTTCCAGGGCAAGTCCGGGCATGGTCTTGAGGTGGCTGGTGATCTCGGTGTTGAGCGCCTGGATGGCCTCCGTACCCGCCGCAACCCGGTCCGCGAGGTCTTCGACCCCCTTGAGGAGTTCCTGCACCGCCACCACACGGGCCTTGAGACCTTTGGCCGTCCGCACGTCCGCCAACAGTCGGTCCTGGGCTCCGATCTCCTCCTCCATGAGGAGGATCGGTTCCGTCTTCTTCACAGGCACCTGAAAGTGCCCATCCTTTCGGAGGGCGCGCTTCGCCAGTTCCCACCACTTCTTCCAGTCGTCCCGAATCACGTCCGGGACCAGGGCGTTCTGAACCTGGTCGAGGGTCGCACGCCCCTGAAAGCTGGAGAGGACGATCCGAACCAATTCCAAATGGTTGGTCGCCGCCAGACGATGCAACTCCTCCAAGTCGGTGAGCTTTCGGGCCAGGATGTGATTCGAGGGAACGGGCTTCAGCGAATCCGCCGCGAAGGCGAGGTCCATCCCGTGTCCGGGTTTCCCAGCGAAATCAATCGTGAAACGCGCCACAACCGGATCCACGCCCGTGATCTTTCCGCATCCCCAGGCTCGATGGACGCAAAATCCCGCACCATGAAGCGCAACAAGGGGTTCCACGTGCCGACGCTCCAGTTTCCCGATAGCCACCAGTCTTTCGAGTTCGTCTCTCATACTTTCTCGCCCGTAAGCATCGTATCCGCAAACATCTGGCGTGGTCCTGCAAAAACCAAGAGAAATTGCCGTTCGGATTCTCACCCGCCCCGCCGGCGATCCCGCGTTCATCGAGGATCGCGTCGATCGCGAAATGGCGGCCACGCGGCTCAGCCCCGCGGACCGGGCGTTGGTGCAGGAAATCGCCTACGGCTGCGTCCGCTGGCGCGCCACCCTCGACTGGCTCATCGAGCGTCGGACCCGCGAGTTCCCCACGCCCGCCCTTCGCGCCGTCCTCCACGTCGGACTCTATCAATTGTTCTGGCTCGACCGCATCCCGGACCACGCGGCGGTTCATGCGACCGTCGAAGTCGCTCGCGCCCTGGATCTTGGGGCCCAGACCGGCTTCGTCAACGCGCTCCTCCGAAACTATCTCCGCGAAGCGGACGCCACCCGCGTCGAACTCGACCAGCTCAAGACCACCGACCCCGCCACCGGCTGGTCCCATCCCCGGTGGCTCGTCCAGCGTTGGGCCGAACGGCGCGGCGCCGACTCGCTCCAGACGTTCCTCGCTTGGAACAACACTCCCGCCACGGTCTTCGCCCGCGTCAACACGATCAAAACCGACCCGGCCAAACTCATCGCAGCCTGGCGCAACGAAGGCGTCGACTACGCCTTCACCAAATGGGATTGGATTCCAGAAAACCTGGTCTTCCAACTCCGCCGCCACCCGCCCCTCGCCCGAATGAAGACGTTCGCCGACGGCTGGTTCTATGTGCAGGACCCCAGCACCCTGATGGCCGTCTCCCTCCTCGCCCCACAGCCCGGCGAGGAGCTTCTGGATTTCTGCGCCGCCCCGGGTGGGAAAGCCACCTACATCGCGCAACTCGTCGACAACGACGGCGTCGTCGTCGCGACGGACTCCGACTCCCGGCGGCGGGGTCGACTCCAGGAGAACTGCCACCGGCTCGCGGCGGACGTCACCGTGACCGCCCTGGACGATCCGCGGGCCGAGGGACCCTTCGACGCCGTCCTCCTGGACGCCCCGTGTTCGAACACCGGCGTCCTTCGGCGACGGTTGGACGCCCGATGGCGCCTGTCCCCCGAGGAACTCCGCCGGTGCCGGACCCAACAACTTGATCTGGTCGCACAGGCCCTGGGGCGACTCCGACCCGGTGGCCGGCTCGTCTACAGCACCTGCAGCGTCGAACCCGAAGAGAACGAACTCCTTGTCCAAGCGATCCTGGCAAACCATCCGGGCACAACCCTCGAAGCCTCCCGGCAGATCCATCCGGTCGAGGACAAGGTGGACGGAGCCTTTGCCGCGAGAATTCGCCGGCCGGGGTAGGCGGGAACCCAATCCGACGCGCCACTTCCCCGTCCCGGGTCCGCTGGCGAAGTCCGCTGGAATTGCCCTTGCCGCCCTCCCCACGCCCCTTGCAGCGTAGGCGGGACGGAAGACGTTCCCGACCCATCGAAAGACCACGACCCCATTTCCATGGACCAACGCCCCCTACAGAACTTCATCGCCGGCCAGTGGGTCGACGCCGAGCACTCCGGCGTCCTTCCCGTCGAGAATCCCAGCACCGGGGAAATCATCGCCAGCGTGCCTCTCTCGACCGCCCCCGAGACCCACCGTGCGATTGAAGCCGCGGTTAGGGCCTTTCCCGGCTGGTCGCGCACCCCGGTCTCCCGCCGGGTTCAGTTCCTCTTTGCCTTGCTGGAACAGCTCCGCCAGCAGGAGGAGGAGATCGCCCGGTCCATCACGGAGGAGAACGGAAAGTCGCTCACCGACGCCCGCGCCGAAGTGAAACGCCTGGTCGAGAACTGCGAGGTCGCTTGCGGAATGCCCGTCCTCCAGCAGGGCAGCAAACTCGTCGGCGCCTCCGACGGTATCGACGGCGAGGTGCTCCGCCTCCCCGTCGGTGTGTTCGGCATGATCGCGCCGTTCAATTTCCCGGGCATGGTCCCGTTCTGGTTCCTCCCCTACGCGATCGCCGCCGGCAACACCTATGTCCTCAAGCCTTCCGAGCAGACGCCCCTGACCATGCAGCGCATCACGCGCCTCATCGACCGGATCCAGCTTCCGCCGGGGGTTTTCAACCTCGTCCACGGAGACCGGGTGGTCGGCGAGGCGATCATGGATCATCCCCAGGTTCGTGGTGTGTCACTGGTCGGCTCGACCCGCACCTGCCAGGCGGTGGCGGAAAGATGCACCCGGTCGCGAAAGCGTTTCCAGGCGATGGGCGGCGCCAAGAACCATCTGGTCGTCATGCCCGACGCCCGGGTCGACGAAGTCGTCCGCAATCTTCTTTCCTCGTGCTTCGGTTGCGCCGGGCAGCGGTGCATGGCCGCCTCCGCCATCGTCGCGGTCGGGGACGCCACCTACGACGCCGTCTGCAAGCGCCTCGTCGAAGCCGCCCAACGGGTCGTCGTGGGCAACCCACTCGATCCCGCCGTCGCCGAGGAACCGATGCTGATGGGGCCCGTCATCTCCGCCAAGGCACTCGTCTTCGTGCACGAAATGATTGAAACCGGCGTCCGCGAAGGCGCGCGACTCGCGCTCGACGGACGTTCCGTCCAAGTCGCGGGCGGCGCCAAGGGTCATTTCATCGGCCCCACGGTCTTCACCGATGTCCTGCCCGGAATGGCCATCCATCGCACCGAGATCTTCGGCCCGGTCGTGGTCGTTCTAAAGGCCGCGTCCTTCGACGAAGCCGTCTCCATTCTCAACGGACATGCCTACGGCAATGGAGCGTCGATCTACACCCAGAACGGCTACTGGGTCCGCCGCTTCAAGCTGGAGGTCGATTGCGGAATGATCGGCGTCAACGTCGGCATCCCGGCTCCGGTCGCCTATCTGCCTTTCGGCGGCATGAAGGCCTCGCAATTCTCACAAATCAAGGCCCAGGGGAGGGCCGTCATCGACTTCTTCACCGAACCCAAGATCATCACCGAGCGCTACTGGACGGAGTCCTGACGGCGTCGGTTTTCACGGTTCCCAACCGGCGACCCTGGCGCGAAAACCGAGTTTTCTCTGGCAATCCAACCCGTTGAACGGCAGCATCCCGACCCGGATGCTGGTTCGAAGTGCCAACGACCCCTCACCTATCGCCGCCCGAGACTTGGTTGTTATCAACCGACTAGGAATTCACGCTAGACCGGCCGCCATGTTCGTTCGCGTCGCCAGTCGTTTTCATAGCGAAATCACCCTGGAGAAGGATGGCGAGCGCATCAATGGCAAGAGCATCATGGGACTCATGATGCTCGCCGCCGGACCGGGAAGCCGGCTCCGGATCGAGGCGGCGGGCGATGATGCCGACGAGGCCCTCCGGGCCCTCGATGAGCTCATCACGGTCAGAAAATTCGACGAGGAGTAAGGTCGCCCGGCCGAACGCATTCGGCCGTCGAAGGATGACGTTTCTTTGATCCTTCTATTCCCGGGGGACGTCGCCGGGGTTTGCGAATTCCTTAGACCCATCCCCACCTGTCGGAACGTGCTAGTCGAGGACCTTGAGGAAGAGGTTCGCGACTTCCACCGGCACATCCGGCGCCCGCAAGACCGTCGCGCCCGTCGCGGGTGCGCCCGGGATATCGAAGCCCTCATCCCGCTTCCGTCCGTTGATCTCCACCTCAAGACGGTTGCCGCGCAGTCGGAATACTCCCCGGTTCCACTGCCCCGCCGGCTCCTCCACACCACCCGGGACGCCAGGCAACACCGGGACCAAGTCCACCCCGCGGGGTCGGAGCAGCGATCGCCAATCCCCCACACGGTTCGCGTCGGTCCATCGCCAGTCCATCACCCATACGCCGTCGCCGTGCGCTTCGGTGGAGACCGCGGACCGCCCGCCCGCCCGCCCGTCCGATGCGAGAATCCAATCCTTCGGCCGCCACGCGGCCGACTCGGCCGGATCGGCGCGCCAACCCGCGAGGTCCACGCCGTTGTACAGGGACCGATGCTGTTCGTCCGGAGTCGCGATCTGGTCCGGAGGGAGCGCCCCTTTCACCGGGAGTTCCCGGATCCTGAGATGGCGGAACTCGACCGGCGAACCCTCCGATTCCAGGCAGATATACCCCTTCCGGGGCGACGCCTCCGTGCCGCGCGTGACCACCTTTCCGTTCACGGCGAGGGCGATCGCGCCGTCCACGCACTCGATCCTGTAGTGATTCCATTCCGGGGAGGGCTTCATCCGTTTCTCCGTCGGGAAGGCGCGGTCGCCGCCGCGGCCGTTCATCGGCACCATGCGGGCCCCGTGGATCGGAAAGATGTCCCCATCCGAGGTGTGCCCCGGACCTTCCCGCCCATCCAGGATCTGCACCTCCACGCCACGGATAAAGGGCTGCCCACGCGCCGTCAGGGCATCCGCCCACACGAAGACACCGGCGTTGCCCTTGGGCTGGAGGTGGCGCCACTCGAGTTCGAGCACGAAATTCTGGTACATCCGAACGGTCCGCAGCTCCCCGATCGGCGCGCCTGTGCACCGGATCATTCCGTCGGCGACCGTCCAGGTTTCCTGCGCGCAGTTGACATTCACCCACCCCGACAAGTCCTTTCCGTTGAACAGGGGGTGAAAGCCCTCCGAATCAGGGTTCGCCGCGGAAGCGTTCCGGAGAGGGTCCAGAATCAGGGTGATGAACGACAAGGCGGCGAGACAGGCGCGAGGATTCATGGGGGTGCGACGGATTGTGCCTCCGCGGCGCCAGCGCGGGAATGGGAATGTCGAGAATCGAAATGCCGCCCAGCCGTCCCCAAGCCCGCGCGCTCGAGTCATCCCTTCGTCCGAGGAGGCGCCTCAAGCCCGACAGCCCGGAAGCGCGCCGCAACCTCCCGGAGATGGAAGTCCACGGAACAGAGGGACTCGAGTTCACCCGGCGCGAAATGCCGGGTCACCTCGGGGTCTCCCGCGAGCTGTCCGACGAAGTCGGCGTCGTCGCGACCGGCATGCTTCACGGCCCAGGTTTGCATGGCATTCCGCTGGACCAGATCGTACGCGGCCTCCCGGCTGAGGCCCTTTCGGATCAGCGCGAGCAGGATGGTCTGGCTGTTCCACATGCCGAGGCTCAGCCCCAGGTTCCGCCGCATGTTTTCGGGATAGACATTCAACCCCTCCATCATCCGCTTCAACAGGCCGAGCATGTAGTCGAGGAGGGTGCACGAATCCGGGAAGATGATGCGCTCGACCGAGCTGTGGCTGATGTCGCGTTCGTGCCAGAGCGCGACATTTTCGAGGGCCGCCACCAGGTTGCCGCGCAGCACCCGGGCGAGTCCCGTCAGCCGCTCCCAGGTGATCGGGTTCCGCTTGTGAGGCATCGCGCTGCTGCCCTTCTGCCCGACGGTGAACGGTTCCTCCGATTCCAGGACCTCGGTGCGTTGAAGGTGCCGAAACTCCACCGCCCATCGCTCCAGGCTCGCTCCCGCGAGCGCCAGGGCCGCCATGAACTCGGCGTGAATGTCCCGCTGAACCACCTGGGTCGCGATGGGCGCCGGCCGCAACCCCAACCGCTCGCAGACGCTGGCCTCCACCTCCGGCCCCAGATGGGCGCTTGTCCCCACCGCGCCGCTGAGCTTTCCAACCGCCACCGTCTCTCGGGCGGCCTCCAGGCGCCTCAGGGTCCGCCCGAACTCGTCGTACATCAGCGCCAGTTTCAATCCAAACGTCGTCGGTTCGGCGTGAATGCCATGGCTCCGACCGATGCACGGAGTCCAGGCGTGCTCGACCGCGCGCCGCCCAATGACTTCGCGCACCGCGATCACTTCCTTGATCAGGAGGTCGGCGCTCTGGACCAGTTGCACCGCGAAGGCCGTGTCGACCACGTCGCTCGAAGTCAGCCCGAAATGGAGCCAACGGCTGGCCGGATCGTTGATCCGCTCGGCGACCGCTGTCGTGAAGCCGATCACGTCGTGGTTCAGGGTCTTTTCAAGCTCCCGCTGGCGCGCCACCAGACCTGGGAGATCCGTCGCCCAACCCGCCGCCCCCGCCCGCAGTTTCGCGAGATCCGCGGTGGGCACCACCCCCCCCCGTTCGAGGGCCTCGCTCGCCAGCATCTCGATCTCCAGCCAGATCCGTAGCCTGTTCTCGTCGGTCCAAATGCCCCGCATCGCGGGCCGCGAATAGCGCGTAATCACCGGGCGATCCTAAACAGGGGACCTCGACGATGACCACCCGGCAGAAACCGGCCCATCCCAGCGGATCCCGAAGCTACTCCTTCCGCATCCGCTTGGGCGCCTGCTCCAGAATCCGACGTTCCTTCTCGGTCAGACTCTGGGGTCCATGCGCCAGGATCTTGTCCAGGATCGGGTCGACCTCCCTCCGGATGTATTCTTCCGGGGATATCGGTTCACCCTCCGCGTTCTTCGGCCTCGCGGGCGGCCCTCCATGATGCCCCGCGACCACGGTCACCTCGGGTTGGCGGAGGGACCGGTTCGGCCGAAAGCTCCGCAACCAGTCCAGCCACCGGTCGTCGGTCACCGCCTTCGCGAAGGCCACCCCCGCCAGGAGCCCTCCCAGGTGGGCCGCATGCGAAACACCACCGAAGGGAAACACCACCCCGAACAGGCTGAATCCGAAGAGCAGCCAGAACATCGTCGCGCCCCGCATCCGAACGGGAAACACGTAGATGAAGAAAATGATTTCGCGGCCCGGATAGAGCATGCAGAACGCCGCCGCCAACCCCATCACGTTGCCCGACGCTCCGATGGTCCCGCCGATCCGATAGATCGGGTGCCACACCTGGCACGCCCAGTCCAGCAACCCGCCCGCCGCGCCAGCCACCAGGAAAAGCACCCAGAAACGGCGGACCCCCTGCGACTCCAGCATGCTCCGACCGAAAAACCAGAGTCCGATTCCGTTCATCAGGACATGCCAGGGCCACGGCGCGTCATGCACGAACTGAAAGGTCAGCAACCGGTAATACTGGTGCCCCGCCATCCCCGACCTCGTCAGCGCGAAGTAGTCCGCGAGCGATCCCCCCGATCCATAGGACTTGAAGACGCACTCCACCAGGAACAGGGCGGTCCACGCGATCAGCAGCAGGACCACGGGAGAACGAAAGTCGGGCCCACCCCCGCTCCGCATGTAGTCCCGGTCGTACAGCATCGGGCGGAACCTAGCGGCCCACCCGACACTTTTCAATCACCCCGGCGGAGACAACCTCGCCCCCCCTCGGATCGGACCCGGCCTCCCCCCAAAAAAACCGCTCAACCCGCGGGATCCCGGGGGAGATGGATCTCCACCGTGGTGCCGCGGCCCGCCTCCGACTTCAATTCCATCCGGCCCCTGTGCGTCTCCACGACCCGGTTGACGATGGCCAGGCCAAGCCCCGTCCCCCGCCTCTTGGTGGTCCCGAAAAGGAACCCGCCCGGAGCCATCGCCGACGTCATCGAAGCCGGCAACCCAGGGCCCGTGTCGGTGAAGGTGATCCGACAGCCATCGCCCGCCGCCCGGCACACGATCGTCAGCTTTCCGCCTTCGGGCATCGCCTCCACCCCGTTCAGGATCACGTTCAGGAAGGCCTGCTCCAGCTGCACCGAATCGGCGCGAACCCGATCCGAGCCGGGTTCCAGATCGACCACCAACTCCACGCTCTGCGCCCGCAGTTTGTGGCGCGTCAGCAACCGCAAGTCCTCCAGCAGGGTTCCGACCATCACCCACGCCAGGCGGGGCTCCGAATGCCGGGCGAAATCAAGCACCTGCTCCACGATGCGGTTCAGGTGGTCCATCTTGGTTCCCATCAGCCGCGCGTCCTCCGATCGCGGATCTCCCGCGGGAAACCGCAGGTCCAGGGAATGGAACAGCATCTTCATCACCGTCAGCGGATTCCGGATCTCGTGGGCCACTTCCGCCGCCAGGAGGCCCAGGGCGCAGAGTTTGTCGCTCTGACGGAGTTGCTCCTCGGCGGCGCTCATGCGCTCCGCCCAGCGCGCCCGCTCCAGCGCCATCGCGCACAGTTCGGCGAGAGCCCCCAGGGTCTGGATCTCCTCGTTCGAAAAGTTGTGCAACTGGCCCGTGTAGACGTTCAAAGCTCCCCGCGCCTCCTCGCCCTGGATCAGGGGCACGCTCAACAACGACACCAACCCCTCCCGCCGAGCCACCTCGGTGCTCTGG
The DNA here is from genome assembly GCA_942490575.1 of uncultured Verrucomicrobiota bacterium. Classification (GTDB taxonomy): domain Bacteria; phylum Verrucomicrobiota; class Verrucomicrobiia; order Limisphaerales; family CAIMTB01; genus CAIMTB01. Next base: position 117,046 of record CALNYA010000005.1, on the reverse strand, counting down.
TAGAGTCGGGAGGATCGGACATCCTCGATCTGGAGAGGCTTCCGCCGCCGGATCACCACCCCCACCAGGCTTTCCTCGATCCGCAGCGATCCTCGGCCCAGGTAGTCCGGTCCCGCCCCGTGACTCGCCCGCACCTCGAGGGTGTCGGGATTCTCCCCGATCATCAGCACCGAGGACAGCTTCGCCCCGGTGACCTTCACGGCTTCCCGGGTCACGACTTTGAGCAATTCCTCAAGGCCGGTCGCCGAATTGATCACCCGCGCGATGCTGACCAGCGACGTCGCCAGAGCCGTCCGCCGGCGCGCCTGCTCGAACAGCCAGGTGTTCCGAATGACCACCGCGGCGTGTTCCGCCAACTCCACGAGTAGCGCCTCGTCGGCCGCTGTGAACGCGTTCTCCTGTTCGGAATCCACGTTCAACACGCCGCTCACCTCGCCATCCAGAAGCACAGGGACCGCAAGCTCGGAACGGACCTCCGCCCGCAGCATGACATAGCGGGGATCCCGCCTCACGTCGCCCACCCGCGCCGGGGTTCCGTGCAGCGCCACCCAACCCGTCACTCCCTTCCCGATCGCGAGACGGAACACCGTGGCCTCCCGAGGAAGTCCGGTGGCCGCCTCGATCTCGAGGAGGCTCGAGTTGGGGTTCCTCAGGACCAGCGATCCGCTCGTCGCCCGGGCCAACCGCACGGCCTCCGTCACCAACCGGTGCAAGGCGTCCTTCGGTTCGAGGGAACTGTGAACCGCCAGGGCCGTCCGGTTCAGCTCCGTCCTCCAGGAACAGCTCAGGCACTCCCCGGATTCCGGATTTCCGCTTGGGTCATTGGATTCCACAGGCTTCTTCCCGTCGTCGAAGGGCATGGCATCTGGTCGCATCCGATCACCGGACCCGGGCAAGCGCCAGCAAACCCACGGCGCTGAAAACGATGTTCGGCACCCAGGCCGCCAACCAGGGCGCGACGTATTCCCCGTACCCCAGCGCCAGGCTGAATTCCTTCAGCACGAAAAAGGCGAACGCCAGGAACACAGTCGCCGCCACACCCACGAACGCGTTCCGTCGTCCCGATCCAGCGCCCGCCGGCAGCGCGATCAACACAACGACCAGGCACGTCCACGGCGAGGCCAACCGGTCGTGGAACCAGGTCGCCAGGAACGCCTCGAACTTGGGCGAAAGGTGGCGGTGCAGTTCTCGGTAGGTCAGGATCTCCCGCAGCGAGAGCTGCACTTGCCTCGATTTCTTCAAACTCCCCAGCAACGCGCTGATCTTCACCTCGCTCCGCAGATGGGCCGGCGTCTCGGGAAAGTCCAGGACCACCATCCGGTTGGTGTGCGACTGGATCACCTCCGCATCCTGTCCCGCGAGGAACGTGAACCGCGTGACCCGCTCAAACACCCAACCGCCGTCCTCCCACCGGCCGCGGTCCGCCAGCAACTCCTCCTTCGCCCCGTCGACGCCGCGCCACCGGATGTGCGCCCCTCGGAGTTCGGTCGTTCCGGGATGAAACGCGTCCACCGACCAGGTCCGGCCCGTCGTCGCGTCCAGGAAGTTCAATTTCCGTTTCCAGCCGCCATCCGAGTCCACGCCCCCGTTGAGGACGGCCTCCGCGCGCATCGCCGCGCCGGGAACGGCCATCTCGTTCAGCACGACCATGCCCAGACTCAGCACCATGCCCGCCCCGAGATACGGAAGGGAGATTCTCCAGAGGCTCAAACCCGCCGCCCGCATCGCGACGATCTCCTGGTGCCGCACGTGCTGCGCCAGGACGTAGAGGAGCGACAAAAGCAGGGCGATCGGAATCTGCAGCAGCAGGTACAGGGGCAGGCGGTGCCAGAGATAAAGGATCATCCCGGCGAACCCGAGGTCCCGTCGCCGGAACTCGTCCACCTCGGCCAACAGCTCGAACGAGAGCCAGAACACCAGGATTCCCGCCAGGCAATAGCAGAAAACCACGGTCAGCTCCCGAAGCTGGTATCGATCCAACAAACGCATCCGGCTGCATCCTATGGCCCCCGACCGCCCCGCCTCAACTCCCGCCATCGGCGACCCCACCCCGCCGCCGCGCGCCTCCGGAGAACCACCTCCGGAGAAACACCTTGGCTTCACCGTTCACCGCGATAAACCTCGGCCCGTGAAGTCCAATCTGCTCCTTCTGGGGCCGGCGTGCCTGCTCGCCTTGCTGGCCCTGGCCCTGACCGGGCTCTCTTTTCAGTACGTTCAACTCACCCGCGAACTCAACCGCTCCCAGGCCGCCCTGGCCCAGATCGAATTCCGCCAGAACCGCATCAAGACCCTCGTCAACGAATGCATCGATCACGCCCAGCGGAATCCCGATCTCCTGCCCATCCTCCAATCCATCGGAATCAAGGCGTCCTCATCCCCGGCCACACTCGCCACGCCCTCCCCGGCCGTTCCCTCCCCCTAGAAGCGAACCGGCTCCACCCCCCGCACCATGGACTCCATCGACTCACCTCGGACCGAAAGCGGTCTCGACGACACACAACGCGAGCTTCAGACGCTGCGGCTCACCCTCCAGATCACCCTGGCGGCCCTCGTCATCCTCGCCGGAAGTCTCGGGATCCTGGTTTTCCGCCAGGTGTCGCTCCTCCGACATCAGACCGAGGCCACCACCCGCCAAGCCCAACACGCCGCCCAGATCTTCAACTCCACCATCGGCCCACAGGCTCAGAGTTTCGAAAAGCGCCTCCAGGAATTCGCCGAGACCGATCCTGAATTCAAAGCCCGACTCGCGCGATTCTACCCCCCGTCCGAGACCAACCCGCCAGCCCAGTCGCCGCCGTCCACCCCACCCGCCGCGACACCGGACGCCAGCATCCCCGCTCCGGGCAATCCCTGAAGCCACGGGCGAATCCCGCGCCTTCGCCTTCATGAGCGCCCCCTTCCCCGGACCCGCCACCGTCCCTCCCGCGACGCCTTGGCTCCGCCGTGAAGGCTCGCCGGACATCCCCGTCACCGGGAATTGCGCCCTCGGACGCGCCGTCGGGAACCAGGTGGTGCTGGTCGACGACCGCGTCTCGCGGCGGCACGCCACCATCCACACCCAGGGTCTCCACGAACTCTGGCTCATCGATCTCGGCAGCCGCAACGGCACCTACCTCAACGGCCGACGCGTCAGCCAACCGACCCGACTCCAGGACGGCGACCGGATCCAGATCGGGCCATTCCTGGTTTCCTTCCATCAAGGCGCCGTCGCCGGGACCCACCACTCGACCCTGGCCAGCGACCAGACCCAGGCCGACCTGAGGTCCCTCGCCTGCTGGCTCCTGGTCTGCGACATCGCGGGTTCCACCGCTCTCGCCCAAAAGCACGCCGCGGAGGAACTGGCCGTCATCGTCGGAGGATGGTTCGCCCGCTGCAAGGAGGTCATCGAGGACAACGGGGGCGCCATCAACAAATACCTGGGGGACGGTCTCCTGGCCTACTGGCCCGTCCTCGAGGACACCCTTCCCCACGTCGCCCAAACCTTGCGCGATCTGCGCCAGATCCAGGAGGAGGGTCGCCCGCCTTTCCGGGTCGTCATTCACCAGGGTCTCGTCGTCCTTGGCGGCATCCCGTCCTCCGGCGAGGAAAGCCTGGCGGGTCCGGAGGTGAACCTCGTCTTTCACCAGGAGAAGCTGGCGGGAAGGCTCGGCCACGCGCGACTCGCCACCGATGCCGCCGCCGCTCTCCTGGGGTCCCACCTCGAATTGACACCCGCGGGATCACACCCACTCGCCGGGTACGAGGGGCTGCACACGTTCCACGCCTTCTGAGCGCGGTCGCGGTCGCGGTCGCGGTCACGGTCACGATCGCCGTGGCGGACGCGAACCTCCTCAGAGGGACGAAACCCCGCGCGCCAGCGACCGCCGGGTGGCCTCCCGGTTGGGGGCGTCGAAATAATCCACCGGGTTGAAATCGTCCGTCAGAACCAACCCGGCCGCATCGTCCACTTGGACGGCCTTGGACAACGCCGCTTCCAATTGCGGTCGGACCCACGACTGAACGTACGCGAGGCTGGCCGGCGCACGGAATTCCAAGGGACCGCGATCCGAGGCCACGAAAAACATGTTGCCGCCCGGGGAGGCATGGACCCGCACTTCGGCGAAGACGGAGCGCAGGGTCTTGTGAAGCGCGGTCCCGAAGAAATCCCGTCCCGGGGTGAAATCCGCGAAGGAATTGATCACCAGGGTCCCTCCCGGATTCAATACCCGCCGGATCTCCGAGAAGGCCTCGTGGGTCATCAGGTGCGAGGGCGAGGAATCCCCGAGGAAGGCATCCAACTGCACGGTGTCGTACCGGTTGGTCGCGGTCCGAAGAAAGTGTCGGGCGTCGTCGAGGATCAGGTTCACGCGCGACGGATCGAAGTCGAACCAGCGCTGGGCCAGCGGCACCACCCGCGGGTTGATCTCGACGACATCCACGGCGACGCCTTCGCCCGCCAGTTGCCTAGGAGCGATTCCCACGCCCATTCCCAGGCAAAGCGCCCGCTTCAGCTCCGGGGTGTAGCCCTTGGAAAGCTCCACCAGGGCGTAGGTGAACATCGACAGGCTCTGCTTCCGGACCGGGTCGTAGGTGTTCTGGGTCAGGTTGTCGTTGAGATACATCCGCATCCGTCCGTCCCGGGATTCCACGACCCGCATGGTCCCAAAATGCGAGTTCGCCAACTCCAACTCGACGTGGGTCGAAAGCGTCTCCTCCGATTCCTTCCGCAAACCCACCACGGCCAGCAACACCGCGAGACCCGCCGCGCCCGCCGAGATTCCGCCCCCGCCTTCACCCCGGCCCCACAAGAGGTAATAGACCGCCGACAAGGCCACCAGCACCGCCGCCGTTCCGAGCAACGCCACCGAATCGCGGACGTACGGCACCAGGAGATAGCTCGTCACCAACACACCCACCACGCTCCCCACGGTGCCCAACGCCGAAAGCCTACCCACCGAGCGCCCAACGTCCTGCAGCGATTTCGCCAGAATCCGGATGAAATACGGCCCGACCGCCGCCAGCAGGGTCAGCGGAATGAAATACAGGCCCAGCGACGCCACGATCGATCCCAACGCCAGGTCCAGGCCCAGGCAGGCCGACGCCAGTTTCGCGCGGATCAGAACGGTGAAGCTCAGGTACGCGGCGGCGACCATCAGGCCGGCGTACATCAGGGGCAGATTCGCGTAGCGATCCGCCAGCCAGCCGCCCACATAGTACCCGGCGGCGAGGGCCAGCAGCGTGATCGTGATTTGCGCGGTCCAGACGAAATGCGACGACCCGAACCACGGCGTCAGCATCTTCGCGCCGAGGATCTCAATCACCAGAATCACACCGCCTGTGATCATCGCCGTCACGTAGAGGAACCTTCGCAGGCCGGGCGACAGCAGGAGCAGACTCGGCGCTTGTTTCACAGGCACCCCGGTTTCTACGGTCTGTCCGGCCGACGAGGCAAGAATCCCGGATGAACAAGTACTGGCATGTGGTGGCGCTCGGAATTCAGAGCACCCTCGTCTACCGCGTGAACTTTCTCGTCCGCGCCCTCTTCGGCCTCATCCCCCTCCTCGCCCTCATCCTCCTCTGGCGCGCCATCTTCGAAGGCCGGACCGAGGCCAGTCTCGGCGGCTACCAACTCGCCGAGGTCGTGACCTACTACCTCGTCGTCAATGTCGTCGTCGCCCTCACCGCCGTGACCGAGGACGACTGGCAAATCGCCGCCGACATCAAGGACGGACGCATCAGCCAATTCCTGCTCAAACCCATCGACTACCTCGGCTACCGGCTCTGCCTCTTCGCCGCCGGCCGCCTCGTGTACACCTTCGCGGCGATCCTCCCCACCGCCGCGTTTCTCTGGTTCCAAAGGGACGCCTTCCTCGCCCCGGCGTCGGCTGTTCACTTCGCCGCATTCTCGGCGTCCCTGCTCCTGACGGCGCTCCTCCAGTTCTTCATCTCGTTCACCATGGCCCTCCTCGCGTTCTGGGTGCTGGAAGTCGCCACGTTCATCTTCATCCTGTTCGCCTTCGAATACGTCGCCGGCGGCCATATGTTCCCGCTCGACATGCTCCCGCCCGCCATCCTCGCCCTCCTCGAGCTCACGCCGTTTCCCTACATGCTCTACTTCCCGGTCCAGGTTTACCTTGGGCGCGTCGAGGGCGCCGACCTCCGGCAGGGCCTCCTGGTCCAGGCGTTCTGGGTCGCCGCCACCTACGCCCTCGCCCGGATCGTCTGGGCACGCGGGCTACGCCACTACTCCGCCGTCGGGGGATAGGCCCCCGCATCCCGCCTCCCATGGACACCCCGGAGCCCCACTCCCCGCCCGACACGCCACCGACCGGATGGTCGCGGTACGCGGGAATCTACGGCGCGTTTCTCCGAAACGGCCTCGTCCGGGAAATGGGGTTCAAGATCAATTTCATCCTCTGGATCCTCGTCGAGCTTCTGTGGTTCGGCCTGCAACTGGCGTTCATGGCGGTCATCTACAGCCACACCGATCGCATCGCCTCCTGGACCAAGTGGGAGGTCGTCCTCCTGGTCGGGACCAACCACTTCATCCAGCAGATCTTCACCGCGCTGTTCATGAACAACTGCGTCAAGCTCTCGGAAAACGTCCGGTCCGGGATGCTCGATTTCCTCCTGCTCATGCCCGTCAACGCGCGTTTCCTCATCTCGCTCCGACACGTCGATTTCGGAGCGTTCGTCAACGCCGGGTCCGCCGCCGCCGTCATGATCTACGCGGCGCGCCAGTTGAACCTCACACCATCCCCGCCCCAACTCGCCGGCTTTGGCGTCCTGCTCCTCGTGGGCCTCTCCGTCCACTACTCGATCATGTACATCCTCGCCTGCATCAGCTTCTGGACGGTCCGCGCCCAGGGCATCGTGTGGAGTTACTACAACCTGTTCCAGTTGGCCCGCCTCCCGGACGAGGCCTTCCGGGGCACTTTCCGAGCCGTCTTCACGTTCGCCGTACCCGTCCTCCTCGTCGCCAACGTGCCCGTCAAGCTGCTCATCGAGAAGCTCTCGTCCCCCCTCGAAATCGTCTGGCTCGTCGGCCTCAGCGCCGCCGTCTTTGTCGCGTCCGAAATCTTCTGGCGCTGGTCGGTCCGCCACTACGGAAGCGCCAGTTCCTGAGCCCTCAAGCCTCCGGCCGCGTCCGTCCACGCAACTCCGGGGACCCCGCCGCCGCCCCCGGATTGGTCGCCGCGTCAGGGCTTCACCTCGGGAGCCCGGAGGGTCGTCAGGTATTCCACGAGATCGACCAGGTCCCGCCGGGTCAACGCCGACGCCAACCCCGCGGGCATCACCGAAAGCTGCTGCCGCTCCCGCCGAATGACGTCCGACTGTTTCACCCGCACCACCGCCCCGCCAGGCTGCCGGATCGACAATTCGTCGGCCGTCTCGCTCGCCAGGATCCCGAACACCTCCTCGCCATCCCGTGTCTCGACGCTCCAGCCCTCGTACCCGAAGGAAATCCCCGAACTCGGGTCGAGAATCGACTCGTACAACGCCTGTCGGCCCAGCTTGGTGCCGATCTGGCTGAGCGCCGGACCAAAGTCGGTTCCAACATCCCCCACCCGATGGCACTTGCCGCACGCCGCCTGTTCGCCCCCGAAGATCTTCGCGCCGCGGACCGCATCGCCACGTTCGTTCACCAATTCGCCGACCGGCGGAAGTTCGCCTCCGTCCGCGCTCCTCGGAAGCGGGAGAACCTTCCCGGCTTCCTCCCGGATTTCCGGCCAGCGCGACTGCGCCAGCGCCAGACTCGCCGTGGTGCGGGCCGCGTCATCCAGGCCATCGCCGGCCCCAAGCCGCAGGAGTTCGCGCGCTCCAGCCTCGGTGCGGGCCAAACCACGGATCGCCACCGCCCGGCTCGTGGTGGAGGTCCCGGAAGCCAGCACCGTCTCCACGAGGATCGACACCCCCTTCGGATCCCCCGAGTCCGCGACCGCCTGAAGGATCACCAACCGCCTCTCGGGATCCGCCTTTCGCATCGCCTCCAGGATCGACGCCCGATCGTCGGTTTCGAGGACCATTCGGATCGCCTGGGCCCCCGAGGTACCGTCCGCATTCGCCGCAACCACCTCGAGAAGCCCTTCTTCCTGACCCATCAATCCAAAGTCCCGGACGATCTCCACGAAGGCGGGCGTCCCACGCGTGGTCTCAAGCACTCGCATCAGCGCGGTCTTCAACGCCGGATTGGCTTCGAAATCCATCCCCTTCAGCCGGCGAAGCGCCTCCAGAGCCGCCGACCCGCCCCCGGCTCCCACCGAACCGCCGGCCGTCGACGTCCGACCCGGTCCCTGGCCTTGGCCTTGGCCTTGGGCTCGGACTCCCGAAATCCCGCCCCCCAAAAGCCCCGGAGCCAGCACCAACAGACACGCGAGGGAACCTGTTCGCCGCCATGCCGAATGTCCGGGGTTTTGTCGGGCATTCGTGGGCTGGCAACTTGGTCCCCGGCACAATCCAACGGTCTCGCGCATAAGCCGCGCCCATTAGCCGATGCCTTTACCCAACTTGGCAATTCCCGAAACACAGTCCCCAGGCGGGCGCGCTGGCCGCTATTCCCACGGAAATCAGGCTTGCGCGTTCCCGAGTCCCCGCTATTGGTTGGCATCACTTGGACTAACCCCACTTCGCGTCCGTCGGACGGACAGGTATTGGAAAGTGGTCGCAGGGCTTCGGCCCGTCGAAGGTCCAAATGCAACAACCCAATCAGGAGTCATAATCGCAGCCCCAAGTTCCCATGAAGAAGATCATCGCACTGTTCGCCTCCGCTTGCGTCGCCCTCACCGCGTTCGCCGGGGAATTTCCCGACATCAGCATCGCTGAAGTGAAATCGGCCCTGAAGGCCAAGAAGATCGTTCTCATCGATGTGAATGGCAGCGACAGCTTCGCCAAGCGCCACGTCCCGACCGCCATCGACTTCGACACCACCGAGAAGGATCTCGCCAAACACCTTCCCGCCGACAAGGACGCGTTGATCGTCGCCTACTGCGGCGGACCCAAGTGCAAGGCCTACCAGGCCGCGGCCAACGCCGCCGAGAAACTCGGCTACAAGAACATCAAGCACATGTCCGCCGGCATCTCCGGATGGGTCGACGCCGGCGAGAAGACCGAAAAGGCCAAGAAGTAGGCCTTCCTTCGCTCTTCGATCCTCGGAAGCGGTTCCGATCGGAATCCTTCCAGACCTTCAAGTATTGGCGCCCGTTCGCGGGCGCCTTTTCTTTGCCCCGACCTTCAACTCCCACCCCTCACCAATCCGCCGGAAGATCGTCCACGGTCGCGGCGAGGATCGCCCGGATCCGCCGTCGCTCGTCCCCGGGAATCTTCGAACCTGGGCCTACCTCCGATCCAACATCGCCCCGCAACACACACCCCAACCCGCGGTAGATCCGGTCCTTCACCGTCCGGGGCAGTCCGGCGAACACCGGACTGTGGATCATGAACGAACAACGATGCTCGAAGAGCCGGGTCTTCAGATTCAATTCCCGGAGAGAACGACCCTCCACCTTCCGACCCTGCCTCTGAAAATCCGCCCGGAAAGACGCGTCCCCGGGGATCCCACCTGGAGGCAACGCGACTTCGTCCTCGAAAAGCAGGTATCGAAGCAGGTCGTTCTCCGCCCCTTCGAGGGCCCGCGCATGGTCCGCGGACAGCCGGTCCAAACCGCCGTCCTCGTGGGCGAAGGCCCTCGCCTGATATCCGACGGCGACCGCTCGATTCACAAAACCGACCTGATGCTCGTGGACCGCTTGCGCCAGCAGATCGCTCGTCGCCGCGGGGTACCGCTCGAGATTCACCCGATCCCCGGGACGATTCGGGATCCGCGTCAGCACGCCCTCGAAAGATTTCCCGATCGTGTTGGCCCAATGATTGGTCCACCCGTCCGCCCCGGTGAGATACCAACCGCCAAAACGATCCTCCCACGGGATTCCATGCCCGCTTTGGCCTCGTCGAAAGGCGTCCAGGCTGCCCCCGCTCGGTCCGGGCACCACGGATTTCACCAGCAGACCCGGGACGTGTCCGGTGTCCTCCGCCGCATGGCAGTTCATGCAGCGGGTCGCGCGTTCCACACGAATCGGCGCGTCTCCCCGGGGGATGTCGAAGATGTAGAACACCGCGCCCAACTCCGGATCCAGCGCCGCCAGTTCGAGCCGTCCGCCAGGGATGTATCCCAGATACAGGTCCTCGTTGAAGAAGAGCGCTCTCGGATTGGAGGGCGTGATCCGGCTCAACTGAAGACTCGTCGTCGAAAAGACCAGCATCTGCGAGGAGGCCGGAATCTCCAGCGCGGCGAGCAGACTCAAAACGAATGTTTTCTCGTCGCCCGCCCGCTCCAGCGGGATCCGACCGGATTCGAGGGCTTCCTTCATCCCGGTGAACCGGTCCGTGGGCGTCCGGTCGAAGTACGCGTGGGGCGGCTCCGAAAACCGCCGAAAAAGTTCCTCAGCCTTCGACTCCTGGGCCGTCGGCAAACCGAGACCGATCAACCAGACCAGCCAGGCCGGCCCACCACCGTGAAACAAACGCGTCATCGGGCCCAATGTATCGGTCGGCAAAATGCGACGACAAGCTCCCACCCTTGAGCTAGCCTCCGCCCTCCTGGTTGCCCCGGGGAGATCCGCTCGCCACTTCGAATGGAGCTTTCCGGGCCCGAGATCCCAATCCATGCCGAACCCATCACGCAGGAGCCATCCCGTCGCTCGCGGCCTGTGGATCGCCGCGGGCCTTGTCGCCTGCGGTCTCGGGTTCCTTGGAATCCTCCTGCCCGGCATGCCGGCGACCGTCTTCTTCATCGCCGCCGCGGCGTGCTTCACCCGGGGTAGCGACCGACTCCTTCACTGGGTTCTCAACCTGCCCCGCGTCGGCCCGCTGGTCCGCGACTACCGCCTGGGCTTGGGCATGCCCCGATCCGCCAAGGTATGGGCCTCCGTCACGATGGCGGTCTGTGTGGCCATCAGCATCGCCAAGTTCCCCGAGATCTGGCAGGGCGCCTTGGTCGGCCTCCTCGCCGCGTGCGGCGCCCTCTACATGTGGTTCCGAGTTCCCACTCGAATCCCGTCCGCCGGCCCAATTCCCACCTCCGTTCCCGGCAAGCCCGTCTCCCAGGCTGAGAATGATCTCACTCGGCGCGATCCCTCCTGGCGGAACACTTGACGGCGACGCTTCGTTGGGGATCGACCCGGCGGGTAGGAATCCACGCCAAGCCGGCGCTTAGTAGTAGGTTCTTCCCTCCGGGTCGAGCATCGCGAAAATCGCCCGGACCAGCGCGTGACGGGCAAACCACGACCGGGGCGACATGTCCTCACCCCCTCCATCCGCGTTGCGAAAGGACTGGCGCCACATTGAAAACGGCGCGCCCGAACCCGCGGCCTCCCGCTTCTCGACAGCCGCCCGACTCGCCGGAAGGTCGAGCAATTCCTGGGGCTGAGGAATAGCCCGGCGGTAGGCTGCTTCGAGGGGTCGAAAACGTGCCGGACATCCATTGGCCTAGGTTATGTGACTACGCCGGGTTTTCGCCCTTCTCACCGTTGCTCCCACCGACGCGAATCGCGCGCGAGCTGCCGTTCCTGTCGAAGGAAGCAAGACTTCAGCCCGTGAATACCCGACGGAGATTCGGATCGGTGGTCAGCAGCGTTTCCACCTCACCCACGCAATCCCTTGTCGAGAGAACGGTATGGAATCCGAGCTTCACCGTGGGAGCGATCCGAACAGCCTCGATCCACTCCCGGCGCGACAAAGGCTCATCCCGGAATGCCTCCCAGAATTTCGTGATCTCGAAGAGGGATTGAATCAAGTCCGTCCCCTGCTTTTGCAGGCGGCTGACAAGGTACGTCGCCACTCCGACCTGAAGTCCATGGAGCCGCGGCGCCCGGCTCAACCCATCAAGCGCGTGCGAGATCAGGTGTTCGCTGCCACTCGCCGGACGGGAGGACCCCGCGACTTCCATGGCCACTCCATTCAGCATCAGCGCATTCGCGAGCAACCCTTCGCCCTGGGAATCCCGTACCGGCCGGCCGACGAATTGGTGGACGGTGGCGTCGGACAACAAGACCGCGAAATCGTCGACGACGGTCCCATCGGCGGCGAACGCCAGCTTCCAATCGTGGATGGCGGTGATCTTCGACACCAGATCGCCAACGCCGGACCACCATAGCTTCGTCGGAGCCCCATGGGTAACCTCGGTGTCGACGACGACACCGAACGGCATATGGCTGGGAAGCGATCGCCTACGCCCTTCGAGGGTGAGGCTTGATTGCGGACTGCAGAACCCGTCGTTCGAAAGCGATGTCGGGATGGCCACGTACGGAAGGCGGCCCAGGAAGGCGACATATTTCGCGGTATCGAGCGCCTTGCCTCCTCCCAGGCCGAGCACGGCGTCGGCACCGGGGGGCAGGCCCGCGAAGGCCTGCTGAGCCTGCTCGAAACTTCCCTCGAGGACCGGGTGGGTGCCGAGGATTTCGACACCGTCGGCGGCGAGCGACTCCATGAGACGTCGGACGATCGGCGACGGCAGATCCTGGCTGACCAGCAACACGACTCGGACCAGGGCGTGCCGGCGGGCGTAGCGTCCTACGCGATCGAGTGCCCCCGGCTTGATCCGGACGAGCGTCGGGATGTGGATCTGGCGTGGCGCATGCATCGCCGACAGAATGACCGCCATCCTATAAAAGGACAGGTCTTTTATTAGATGGCGCTTGATGTCTGGTGGCGGGCTGGGCAGCGTGCCCGGGCCATGGGGATGCCTCGCTTGAAAGTTCCGGACGATCGTCCCGTCGGCTTCTACCACTGCCTCTCCCGCGTCGTGGATCGCCGCTTCATCTTCGACGCCGCCGAAAAGGAACGCTTCGTCGCCCTGATGCGCGAGTGCGAACGCTTCTGCCGCGTCCGCGTCCTCACCTACTGCATCATGTCCAACCACTTCCACCTCCTCGTGGAAGTTCCTAAACGTCCCGTTTCCCTCCCCGGCCCCGACCAGATCCTCGAGGATCTCAAACGCCTTTCCGGTTATCAGTTCCCAGGCGCCGTCCGTCAGCGCTTCGACATGTACCGCGATGCAGGCGATCACCAGGGCCTGGCCGAGTACCTGGCCACCTTTCACGCCCGCCTTTACGACATCTCGGCCTTCATGAAGCTCCTCAAGCAGCGGTTCTCCCAGTGGTACAACGGACGCCAGGGCCGCAAGGGCACCCTCTGGGAGGAACGCTTCCGCAGCGTGCTGGTCGAGGGCGCCGGCGAAGCCCTCGTGACGATGGCGACTTACATCGATCTGAACCCCGTCCGGGCGGGGTTGGTGAAGGACCCCAAGGATTACCGCTGGAGCGGGTACGCCGAGGCGCTGGCGGGCCGCAAACAGGCGCGGAGCGGCCTCCAATTCCTCGTGACCACCCTGTTGAACGGGAGGGAGGAATCGGTGCCCCGGTCGTTGGAGACCTACCGGCGGCAGTTGTACCTGGACGGCGACGAACGGAGGGAATCGGTGCGAGAGGATGGAAGCCTGGCGCGGGGAGCGTTGAGCGCGGAGGAAGTGGCCGAAGTGCTGTCAGCGAAAGGGCGGTTGCCGGTGTCGGATTACCTGCGGTGCCGGGTTCGGTACTTCAGCGACGGGGTGGTGTTTGGAGGGCGGGAGTTTGTGGAGGGAATCTTCCAGGCGCACCGGAATCGGTTCGGTTCCAAGCGCCAGACCGGCGCGAGGGCGATGCGGGGTCTGGCCGACCGGGCCTTGTTCACCGTGCGGGACCTCCAACGGGAGGTCTTCGGGGCCGCGAGCGGGTGATCGGTTCACGAGCCTCGCCCTCCTTTCTTCCAAACGCCCTGCCTCCGAGGCATGGTCCGCACATGCCCGATTCGGCCAAGTCCTTGACCCGTCGTCGCGCTCTTCAATCGATCGCCTCGCTCGCCGGAGCTTCAATCCTGCCCGGATGCCGAATCGGCGCTTCAAAGGGATCGCGGCGCCCCAACGCCATTGTTCGTGAGAACGCCCGCCCCGGCACCCGCGAATGGATCCTCACGAAGACCCGGGTGGACCCGTCCACGAAATGGCGCTGTCCGTGGATTGAGGGCTATTGCTCGCGAACGAGCGTCAGCCCCGGCGACACGATCACCTTCCATGTCAGCACGCGGCCCGCTTCGGCGTTCACTTTGGATCTTTACCGCATGGGCCACTACGGCGGCGATGGCGCCCGCCAGGTGCATCGCTTCGGAGTCCTAGCCGGCAAGGACCAACCGGATCCTCCGGTGGGAGCCAAACGGGTCCGGGACTGCGCCTGGGAGGCCAGCGCATCCCTCACGATTCCCCAAGACTGGGTGAGCGGGGTCTACCTGGGGAAGCTCACGGAAACCACGACCGGCCTGCAGAGCTACGTGACCTTCATTGTCCGCGACGATCGCGAGGCCGACTTCCTGTTCCAGTGCAGCGACACCACCTGGCAGGCTTACAACCGTTGGCCCGACCACTTCGGGCTCTACGATGACGGCGAGCAGGAGTGGTACTGGGGCGGCGACATCCAGATCTCCTTCAACCGTCCGTACGGGCGCTACTGCCAGATCTTCGACGCGCCTCTTTCGCAGGGTTCAGGGGAGTTTCTCCTTTGGGAATTCCCGATCGCATACTGGCTCGAGTCGGAAGGCTACGACGTCACCTACATCTCGAATCTCGACACCCACACCGGCTCGGCCAAGTTCGGACGCGCCCGCGGGCTTCTCTCCGTTGGGCATGACGAATACTGGTCGATCGAGATGTTCCGAAACATCCAAACGGCCGTGAACTCGGGCCTCCACGCGGCCTTCCTCTCCGGCAACACCTGCTGCGGCCGAATCCAATTCTCCCCGGACAAATTCGGGAACGCGAATCGCGCCTACGAACGGGTCGGAGTTTTCGGCCCCCCGGGAGGGACCCGGGATTTTGTGGCGATGAAATCGCTCATCCACGAGCGGCCCTATGCCAACGAACTCGTCGGCGCCCACAGCACCGGCCCCGTCACGGGCGGCGCCGACTGGATCTGCAGACTCCCCGACCATTGGTTGTTCGCTGGGACTGGCATGCGGCGGGGGGATGGCATCCCCGGCCTTGTCGGTTGGGAATGGCATGGTGATCCAGCTCCCATTCCAGGGCTGGAAATCGTGGCATCGGGCCCGACCCAATCCGCTCCGGGACAGCTCAACGACGGATTCTATACCGCGACGCTCTACCCGGGAACGAAAGGCAACATCGTTTTCAACGCCTCCACGATCTGGTGGGGGGACGGGCTCAGCGAACCCCCGGGATACATCCGCCCAAAAGTTTATACCGAACCCAAGGGACCCGACACCCGAGTTCAGCAGATCACACGAAACCTTCTGGCGCGTATGAGGTGATCCGAGGCGGCCCCGCGCCTGCGCCTCGCGACGCGCAATCGACTCGGCGGAACGAGGCAACGTCGTTCGCTTTGACGGACGGCGCGCGGTGGGCGATAGAGACCGTCACTGATGCGTAACCACTCCCCAGGGTGGCGGGCCCTCGCCGCCTTCGTCGTTTTCCTGACCCTCGGATCCACCTCCCCCTGCCCGGCCCAGTCGTCCATCTCGGTGTTGATCGATACCAACGCCGCGTGGCTCACCTTTTCGGGGCGGGTCGATCCTTCCCCGGGGGATTCTTCCGCCTGGAGAAACGTTTCGTTTCCGGACACGGCTTGGACGGAATCGAGCGCCCCCTTCTGGTATGGCGAAACCGCCCGGTTCGGCGGCAGCGGCACCGAATTGGCCGGAATGCAAAACACCTATTCGACCGTCTTCCTCCGCCGCGGATTTCAACTCTCCAACCCGTCCGCCTTCGACTCCTTCGAACTCAGCGCCATGTGCGACGACGGATTCATCGCATGGATCAACGGCCGGCAGGTGGCCTCGCTGAACCCGCCGGCAGGCGTCCCCAGCCACAATTCCGTCGCAGGCGGCACCGCCGTGGAACCGGTCATGCTCACCGGGTACTCGCTTCCCGCCGCTCCCGGCGCGCTGGTCGTCGGCGAGAACGTCCTCGCCGTCCAAGTCTTCAATACCAGCCTTGGCAGCAGCGACCTGGTGTTCGACGCCCGGCTGACCGCGACCCTTCGCCCCTCGGAATTCCCGATGGTTGCCAACGTCATCCCAACCCCGGGCCGGCTTGATGTCCTCGAAAGGATCACGGTCGTCTTCAACCAAAGCGTCCGCGGGGTTCGCGCGGAGGATTTCCTGGTGAATGGCGTCAGCGCGGATCGGGTCGAGGGCGGCGGCACCACGTACACCTTCTTCTTTCCGCAACCGGCGTTCGGTCCGGTCGAGGTCCGTTGGGGAACGCTTCACACGATCGAAAGCCTCGGGAATTTTCCGCAAAGGTTCGAGATCACGGCGGACGGCTCCGTCTGGGGCTACGAACTTGTGGATCCCCTCGGCCCTTCCCTCGCCACTCTCCAACCTCCGGCCGGCGCCACCATCTCCGCGTTCACGGAGGTGCTCGTCACGTTCGACAAGGCGGTCGCCGGAATCGACGCCTCCGACCTCCTCCGCGACGGCGCCGCCGCCCTCGGGGTATCCGGCCTGGGCGCCGGGCCGTACAAATTCACGTTTCCCGCGGCGCCACCGGGTCCGGTCACCGTGACCTTCGCGGCGGACCACGGAATTGCGAGCGACGCCCTCGAGCCGCGCGCCTTTCCGGGAGGGTCCTGGTCCTACACCGTCGATCCCTCGGCCCGTCCGGCTCCCCTTCAGGTCACGGAGTTCATGGCGGAGAATTTCACCGCGTTGCGCGACGAAGACCAGGATCCCGAGGATTGGATCGAGATTCACAATCCCACGCCGGCGGCCGTGAACCTCGAGGGCTGGTCCCTTTCGAATAATGCGGACGACCCGGAGCGCTGGGTGTTTCCGGCCATCAGCCTTCCGGCGCGATCCCGCATGATCATCCACGCCTCGGCCAAGGACCGACGACCGACCCAATCCGCGCTTCGACCGCACACCAATTTCAAACTCAATCCCAACGGCGGCTATGTGGGTTTGTTCCCCCCCGAACTCCCCCGCCGCGCGGTCAGCGAACTTCAGTACCCCGAACAGGGTCCCAACCACTCCTACGGGCGGGAAAACGACACCGGCGAATGGCGGTATTACCTGAACGGGACCCCCGGGACGGCGAACGGCGCCAGTTCCATCCGGTCGGCGGTGGCCGAGGTCGTTTTCAGCGTTCCGCGCGGCTTCTTTTCAGGCGCGTTTCAGCTGTCCCTTTCCTGCGCCACGCCGGGTGCCATGATCCGATACACGACCAACGGAAGCCCTCCCTCGCTCGCCGACGGATTCCTCCACACCGAGTCCATTCCCATCCAAGTCAGCCGGATCATCCGGGCGGGCGCGTTCCTGACCAACGCCATGCCCTCACGAATCACCACCCACTCGTACCTGGTCAACCAGACGGCGACCCGTCTGCGCATTCCGGCGCTTTCCCTCGTCACGGCCACCAACAATCTCTACGGCCGCACCGGCATCATGGAAGTCAGTCCGCGGAACACGACCAAGCGCGGCGCGGCCTGGGAACGCCCGGTTTCCGTGGAATGGATCGAGCCCGACGGCAGCGACGGTTTCCAGGCGGACTGCGGACTCAGAGTTCAGGGCGGCGACTACGTTCGGGGCCAATATAACTACCGAACGACGACGCCCCCTTTCGGCAAGTACTCCTTCCGACTCTATTTCCGAGGTGAATACGGCCAGGGGCGCCTGAATTATCCGCTGTTTCCGGAAACGACCCAGGCGTCGTTCGACACCGTCGTGCTTCGCGCCGGAATGAACGACGCGGTCAATCCGTTTCTCACCGACGAGTTCGTCCGGTCCCTCGTCCGGGACACCGGCGTCCCGTCGCCCGCGGGCACCTTCGTCCACCTCTTCCTGAACGGCGTCTACAAGGGTTACTACAACCCCTGCGAACGCATCGACGTCGATTTCCTGCGCGCCTACCACGGGGGCGGCGAGAACTGGGACGTCATGGCCCAGTTCGGCGAGGTCCGCGAAGGCGACGCCACGGCCTTCAACACCCTTCGAACGCTGGCGAGCACGCGTGATCTGACCCAACCGGCGAATTTTCGAGACGTCGCTTCCCGCCTCGATCTCACCAACTTCGTCGATTACCTCCTGCCCCTGATCTACGTCGACAACGACGACTGGCCCCACAACAACTGGCGCGCGGCCCGGGAGCGCGCCGAGGGCAGTCCCTACCGGATGTATTGCTGGGATGCCGAGTGGGCATTCGGTCTGGTCAACAATCATGCGTCCACCTGGGACACGATCCGAAACCAGCTCTCCAGCACGTCGCCTCCCTGGGGCGGCGCCGATATTCAGCGCATCTTCAACGGCCTGAAAAAGGCCCCGGAATTCCGCCAACTCTTCGCCGACCGCGCCCATCGCCACCTCTTCAATGGCGGCGCCCTCACCGACGATCGGCTCCGGGTCCGATACGCCCGGATGACCAACCGCCTCAGCGGCATCGTCAGCGGGTTCAACAACCGCGTCGCCACGACCTGGATTCCCCAACGCAGAAAAAACGTCCTCCTCCATCTCGAGCGAGCCGGGTTCCTTGCCTCGTCCAACGCCCCGGCTTTCAGCCAGTTCGGCGGCCGGGTCCCCGACGGCTTCCCTCTGGTCGTGACGAATGTCTCGGGCGCCATCTTCTACACGACCAACGGAACGGATCCCCGCATCTCGTTCACAGGCGACGTCGCGCCCGACGCGCGGCTGTATTCCAACCCCATCCCGATGCTTCGCTCCACGTTGGTCCGCGCGCGGACGCGCGAAGGCACCAATTGGAGCGCCGTCACGGAGGCTTCCTTCGAGGTCAACCGTCTTGGAACACCCCTCGTTTTCACGGAGATCATGTACAACCCGCCGGGTGGCGAAGCCTTCGAGTTCCTGGAATTGCACAACCATGGCGCCCTCCCCCTGGACGTCTCCGGGTTCTCACTGACGGGCGTTTCGTTCCGTTTTCCCACCCCGCATCCCCTCATGCCCGGAGGCGCCCGATGGATCCTCGCCAATGGTTCTCGACCGACGGAATTCGCCGCCCGCTACCCCGCCGTCACGGTCGCGGCATGGTTCGAAGGATCCCTGAACAACGGCGGGGAGCGCATCGAACTTCTCGCCCCGGACGGAAGCCTCGTCACCGCGGTGGAGTACGACGACTCCCCCCCGTGGCCCGTCGAAGCGGATGGTTCCGGCCGGTCCCTGGAGTTCGATCAACCCGCCGACGATCCCCACGATCCCGCCGCCTGGCATGCGAGCCTTGTCGATGGCGGTTCGCCGGGCGGATCAGGACCGCCCAGGTCCGCGCCGCTCGTCCGACTTTCCGAAATCACGGCGGCGCTCGCCCCGGCGCCCGACTGGATCGAGCTGCGCAACCTGGGCGCAACCACCGTCGTCCTGGACGGCTGGAGTCTTTCCGACGACGCCGATCCCGCCCGCTTCGTCTTTCCCCAGGGCACTTCGATCGCTTCCGGCGCCTGGCTTCGCGTCTGGTGTGGCACCAATTCCACCGAACTGCCCCCGGGCCTGCGCACAACCTTTTCCCTCTCCCGGCAGGGGGAAACCGTCGCGCTCTACGACGCCAACCGCGTACGGGTCGACGCCGTCACGTTCGGCCATCTTCCCGAGGGTTACAGCCTGGGCCGGATCGGGGTCTCGCTGGACTGGCAACTGACGGAGCCCTCGCCGCTGGCGCTGAACGAAGCCGCGCCACTGGCTTCGCCGTCGCTGCTGGCCATCAATGAGTGGCTCGCCAATCCAATTCCCGGCGACGACGACTGGGTTGAGTTCCACAATCTCTCGGCGTCGGCTCCGATCGCGCTGCGGGGACTTTTCGTCGCGACATCGAACCGCCTGACCCAGATCCGCGGCGCATCCTTTGTGGGTCCCTCCGGCTTCGCGGTCCTCCAGGCCGATGAGAATCCCGGCCCCAACCACCTCGGCCTGAAACTCCCGGCCAACGCGGGCGCCATCATCCTGTCGGGCGCCGACGGCACCGAATTGTCCCGCGTCGCCTACCGCCTCCCCATCCAGGGTCATCCGCTCGGCGCCGAGGGCATTTCGCTGGGAAGGTTCCCCGATGGAACGGGCAACACCGTCGCGTTCCCGGACACCCCCAGCCCCGGGGCATCCAATTACTTCCCGCCCGCCAGCGGACCGCGTTTCAACGAGTTCATGGCCGTCAACTCCAAGGCGGTCCAGCATCCATCGGGCGACTTCGCCGATTGGATCGAACTGATGAACCCGGGCAACGCGCCCTACGACCTGACCGGAGCGATCATCGTCGTCGGCGAATCCGAGACTGGCGCCTGGAATTTCCCCAGCGGCCTGTCGATCCCGGCGGGAGGATACCTGCTTGTCTGGTGCGATCCCTCGCTTCCCATCTCCACCAACAACTCGCCTCCGTTGAACCTCGGCCGGAGCCTCCCCGCCGAAGGAACCACACTCCGACTCCTCGACGCGCGAGGCCAGATCCTCGACTCGGTCGCCTTCGGTTTCCAGATCCCCGATCTCTCGGCGGGCCGCACCGCCTCCGGTTCTTGGAGCCTACTCGCCACACCCACGCCGGCGGCGCTCAACGCCACTCCAGCGACCCTCGGAGGGTCCCGGTCCACGCGCTTCAACGAATGGCTGGCCGAGTCGTCCTCCGACTCCGATTGGTTCGAACTTCACAATCCCGAGGCGCTCCCCATCGACCTCGGAGGGCATTATCTGACCGACGATCCGTCCGTCGCCGGAACGGTTCAGTTCCAATTGGCCCCGCTCACCTTCGTTCCCGCGCGCGGACACGCCGCCTGGCACGCGGATGCGCGACCCGGCCAAGGCCCGGATCATCTGCCGTTCCAGCTCGATGGACGCGGCGAAACGCTGCGGCTGTACGCGCCCAATCAGTCGCTCATCGAATCCCTCTCGTTCAATGCGCAGGCCGACGGTATAGCCGCCGGCCGCTTTCCCGATGGCACCGATTCCACCGTGGCATTCCCCGGTTCCGCGTCTCCGGGAGAGTCGAACTGGCGGGTCCATCCCGGGTTGGTGATCTCCGAGGTTCTCACGCACACGGATCCGCCGCTCGAAGACGCCATCGAAGTCCACAACCTCACCGCCCGCCCCATTCCGATCGCGGGCTGGCGGTTGGGCCGTGCGGCGCGCGACCTCGACAGGTACCGCTTCCCCGCTGGCACCACGGTCGCCCCCGACGGCCGCCTCGTCCTGTACGAGAAGGATTTCAACCCGCCGGGGTCCCCCAACGCGTTCACGCTCAATTCGGCCCACGGCGACGAAGTCTGGATCAGTGAAGTTTCCGCCACCGGGGAACCCACAGGGTACCGGGCCCATGTCGGATTCGAGGCGGCTGCGAACGGCATCTCGTTCGGTCGCCACCGGACCAGTATCGGGTGGGATTTCCCCCCGCTGAGCCGTCTGACGTTCGGAAGGGATCTGCCCACGTCCGTGGCCGAGTTCCGACAGGGCACCGGGCTTCCGAACGCGTACCCGCTCGTCGGCCCCGTTGTCCTCACGGAGATCCTGTTCAATCCGATTCTCCCCGGCGGCGTCCCAGGCAACGACGATTCGAATGATGAATTCATCGAGCTTCACAACACCGATTCCCGTGCCGTTCCCCTGTTCGACCCCAACGCGCCATCCAACACCTGGCGGCTTCGCGGCGGGATCGACTTCGACTTCCCGCCCGGCACCACGCTGGCCCCATCCGAGCATCTGCTCGTCGTTCGCTTCGACCCCGCGACTCCCGAGGCCGCCGCGTTTCGGACCCGACGCGGTCTCCCCGTCAACACCCGGCTCTTCGGTCCCTTCTCCGGCCGACTCTCCAACGAGGGCGAGGAGATCCGACTCGAGCGCCCCGACCATCCCCAAGCGGCGCCGGCGGCCGACGCGGGTTTCGTCCCATACCTCCTGGTGGAACGGGTCGCGTACAAGGCCGTCCCGCCTTGGCCCCACGCCTCACCCAACTCGGAATCCTCGCTCCAGCGCCGACGAACGGTTGAATACGCCAATGATCCGGCCAATTGGATCGCTTCAACTCCCTCGCCGGGGGTCCCAACGCGGCCTCCCCTTTCCGACCGCGATTTCGATGGGATGCCCAACGATTGGGAAACCTCGTTCGGTCTGAACCCCGACCTGCCGTCCGACGCCGATCTCGATTCGGACAACGACGGACTCACCAATCTCGCGGAGCACCTGGCGGGAACGGATCCCCGGAATCCCGCCAGCGCCCTGACTCTTCAACTCACTCTCGAGCCGAACACCGGCGCCGTGGTCCGCTTCATCGCCGTCGCCCACCGCAGCTATTCCTTGCTGCTGCGCGAAGATCCGGCCCTCGGCGTCTGGACTAAAATCGCCGAAATCCCCGCCGAAGCCACCGACCGCATCGCGAAGGTGACGCTGGGGGTTCCCGCCGATTCCACGGGCTTTCTCAAAGTGGTGACGCCGGCTGAGCCTTGAAGCTGGCCACCTTCCCCTTCCCCTGACACGGCCCGTCGGGAAAGATCCGGCCCGATGAGTCGTATCCTGGTCCTGTTCGATTCGAAATCCGGCAACACGGCGAAGATGGCCCAGTTGGTCGCGGAGGGCGCCCAAACGATCGCCGACACGGAGGTCCGTGTCCGTTCAGTCGACGACGCCCGACCCGAGGACGTGTTCTGGTGCGAGGGAATCGCCGTCGGGAGCCCGACCAACCTGGGTCTGATCTCCTGGAGGATGAAGCGCTTCTGGGACGAAGTGATGTGCGAACACTGGATGAAGCTCGACGGCAAAATCGCGTGCGCCTTCAGCAGCGCCGGAGCCTGGGGCGGAGGCATGGAGATGGCCTGCCAGTCGGTCCTCACGCTGCTGGTCAACTTCGGTTTCCTGGTTTTCGGCGTCACCGACTACGCCGCCAAGGGTTTGACCCTTCACTACGGCGCCGTCGCCATGAAGGAACCGCGTGAACCCGAGGTTCAAGCCTCGTGCCGACTCCTCGGCCAGCGCCTCGCCGAGTGGACCGCGGTCTTTGTCCACGGCCGAAAGAACGAACATCCCGACCAGAAGAAGGACCAGCGCCTCGGCGCCGGTTGATCGAATCCCGGTCGTCCCGACGCGCCGGCCAACGTCGGCGCCACCCTCGTCGCCGCGGGCGTCAGTCCGCGCCATCTCCGGGTCGGAAGTCAGCGCCGACTGACGTCGGCGGCTACGGTCCGACCGCTGAGCCTCCCGCGGGAATCGCGGCCCGGGCGATCCCTCCCGATCAAGGAAGCGGCTCGAAATCGGTCGGACTCACCCAACCGGCTTTGAGCGGTTCACCGCGCAGGTAGCGTTCGTGGAAATTCACGTGGGCCTTCGTCGCGTGCTCGTACGCATCGAAGACGTGGCCCTGACCGAACATGCGTGGATCGCCCTGGGTGGTGAGCCCTCGATGAAGACGGTCCCTCAGCGCCGCCCGACCCGAAGGCGCCGGTTGAGCGTCCGCCAGGTTCACGAGGCAATCGGGATCGCTTCGCAGGTCGTACCACTCGACGCCACCGCGCTTACCGAAGCAGAGCCGCCAGAATCGATCCGCCGGATCCCGCCGATGGGCATCGAGCACGAAGGTCTTGGTCGCGCCGGCGTCGCAGTCCAGGTAGCCCGTTTCCGGATTCCCGGTCGGCCAGCGAGCCGGTTCGAAATTTTCCAGGTAGAGCCATTCCGCGGTCACGATCCCGCGCACGGGATAACCGACATCCCCGGGCCGGCCCACGTCCTGGCGTTCGCGTCCGATCAGAACGTGGTCCCGCTCCGGGTTCACCCGACCCGCCTTGGGGGAACGAAATATCTCCACCAGGCTGCGTCCGGGCGATTCGGCCATTCCAGTTTCCGCCCATTTCAGACCGGCGACGTCGACGAGGGTGGGAGCGAGATCGATGAAGCTGACGAAGTCGTCCACGACGCGGCCCGCCTGGACGACACCGCGCGGCCAACGGATCGCGAAGGGCACGTGGTTGGCGAATTCGTAGGCCTGCCCCTTCACCCGCGGGAACGGCATCCCGTGATCCGAGGTGACGATGACGAGGGTGTTGGTGGTCAACCCAAGTCGCTCGAGGGTGGCCAGCATCCGGCCGAGGTGCCGATCGAAGTGCTCCACCTCGTAGGCGTAGTCGAGCATGTCGTTGCGGACCGTTTCGTTGTCGGGCCAGTAGCCGGGAACGTGGTCGATATCCGAAAGCTTCCGGCCGCCCTTGGCGACGCCCGAACCGAATTCGTAGCCCCGATGAGGTTCAATGGCGCCATACCAGAAGCACCAGGGCTTCCCGGTCGGCGCGGCTTTGAGGAACTCCTCGAAGTTGCCCGCGTAATCGTTGTTGCCGATGCCGCTCGCCGGCGGCGGCGCGGTCCGACCGTTGAACCGTTTTCCGGTCATTTCCCGGGGTTGCCCCAGGGCGTTGGTCGCCACGCCGGGACCCCAGCCTTTCTGGGTGTGCCCGACGAACCACCCTTTCTCCGTCAACGCCTCGGGCCACCCCTTGAACTCCGGTGGGAAGTAGGGGATGTGGTTCGCCGCGGCGCCCAGTTGCCACGGGTTGCGCCCGGTCAGGATGCAGGCCCGCGACGGCGCGCACTTGGCGTTCGGGGTGTAGGCATGCGTGAACAGGAGGCCCTCCTCGGCGATCCGATCGAACGCGGGCGTCCTCACCCAGGGTGTGCCGTAGGCCCCCGCGTGAAGGCTCCAGTCGTCCGCGATGGCGAAAAGGATGTTGGGTGGCGCCTCCGACGCCGCGCACTCGCCAGCCCAGGCCAAGAGCGCCGCCCCTAGCCAAGCCCGCCATCGTCCGGTCCACGCCGCGGACCGCGGCTTCCCGCCCGTATGCCAGGTCTTCATGGGATCCTCGAATCAGGGTGCGCTCCGTCTTCTATTCTTTCGTCTTCCACGGCCAGGGCAGGACCCGCGCCCGGCGCGCCCAGGTTTCCCAGGCTGAAGCCATCTGTTGAACCCGGTCCGGCTCCTTGCCGGAAAGATCCTTCGTTTCCGTGCGGTCCTTCCGGAGATCGTAAAGTTCCCATGCGGCGAGCGGCCCTTTGGCCACGAGTTTCCAATCCCCGTCCCGGATCGCCCGATTCCCCTCGTGCTCCCAGACGAGCGGACCAACCCGGCGCACCGGCTTCCCTTCAAACGCCGGCCGAAGGCTCACGCCTTCCATCGGGGTGATCGCTTGCCCCGCTCGTTCCTTGGGATACTCGGCCCGCCCCAGGTCCGCGCAGGTCGCCAGGATATCCACCAACTGGCCCGGCGTGGGATTGAGCCGCCCGCGTTGATTCGCGGGAATTCCGGAAGGCCAATGCGCGATCAGCGGAGTCGCGATGCCCCCTTCGTGAGTCCAATGCTTGTACTCGCGAAACGGGGTGTTGCTGACGTTGGCCCATTCGCGGCCGTACGCGATGTAGGTGTCCGGCCCGCCGGGCATCACGCCATACCCCTGGCGAACCGGCCATCCATCCCGGGTCTGCCGGGGCTGGCTGCCTTGGTGAAACTCGTCCGGCCCCATCGGTCGCAGCGAAGGAGATTCCGCTCGCGCCGTGAAATTCGCCCCGCGCCCGTTCCCCTCGGCGCAGCCGCCGTTGTCCTGGAGGTACAGCACCAGGGTGTTCTCCAAGTGTCCGCCCTGCTTCAAGGCCCCCACGATCCGGCCGATGCCCTGATCCATGGAATCCACCATCGCCGCGTAGACTTCCATGCAGCGTTCCTCGAATTCCTTGTTCTTCACGTCCTCCCAATCACCCACGGTCGGCGTTCGCGCCCACGAAGGATCGATGAGGCCCAGCGCCTTCTGTTTGGCCCACCGGGCCACCCGCGCCGCCTCGTACCCCGCGCCGTAGCGTCCCTTGTACTTGGCGATGTCGGCCTCCCTCGCGTGCATCGGCCAATGCGCCGCCGTGAAGGCGACGTAGAGAAGGAAGGGCTTCTTGCCCTCGGAATTCCCGTGCTCCCGGATGAACCGCACCGCGTGGTCCGCGATCGCGTCCGTGTAGTAGAACTCCGCCGGCCGGTACTCCGGATCGTTCGCGATCGTGATCAACTTGTTGTCGCGGACCATCGCGCTCGGGTCCCAAAAACTCCCCGCCCCGTGGATCGTCCCGTAGTACCGCTCGAATCCCCTCTGCAACGGCCATTGCTCCCGATCTTCAAGGGCCTTCGCCGTCGCACCCGGGGTCACGTGCCATTTGCCCGCCGCGTAGGTCCGGTACCCGGCCGGCTTCAGCAACTCCGCCAGGGTCACGCAACTCCCGTTCAGGCGTCCCCGATACCCCTCCAATCCACGATCATCCATCATGTGCCCGACCCCCGCCTGATGCGGGTGCAACCCCGTCAGAAGCGACGCGCGGGTCGGACAACACCGGGCCGTGTTGTAGAACTGGGTGAATCGAACGCCGCCCTCCGCCAACCGATCGAGGTTCGGCGTCTCGATCTCGCCCCCGTAGCAGCCGATGTCCGAATACCCCATGTCGTCGCTCAGCAGGATCACCACGTTCGGCGGACCCGGGTCGGCCGCCGCGCTCGCGGTTCCCGGTCTGAAAACGAATCCGAGGGATACGAACATCGCCAGTCCAGCCACCGCGACTCGCCGCACGGAAGCCCCGCAATTCAGAAACCCAGAGGGGAATGCTTTCATCGGTGCCGCAGGTTAACTCGACAGACCTCCCGCCGGGAAGGCCACTTCTCCTACCTCCCGGCGCCGCCAGCTTCCGATGTCGCGACGTCATTCAACGAAAAGGCCGGGCAATAGAGCCCCGCCTCCTCCCGCGCCCACCAATGCCCCGTCGCACGCCGCTCGTCCGGCGTCGTGAATCGGTACTGGTAAAGGCGTGCCCGGATAAACCGGGGAGGCGCGCCGGGAAACGGATTCCCCTGAAGCAATCCCAGGACTTCGGGCGAGCCTTCCAAAAGCCGAATTCCAAATCGGACGAACCAGGGGTTCCGCCGGACATCGCCCAGCGCGGCGAACCACATCTGCCAGTCCAATCGCGGCTGGTGCGGCGCCACCTGACCCGGCCGCCGATCCAGCGCGCCCGGCTTGTGACGAAACTCGTAGGGCTTCCATTCCGTACCGTCGGCGCTCCCTTCGACGACGATCTCCGGCCGGGTCGTCGTCATCACGGCGAAGAGGCCGAAATCATTGAACGTCCGCAGCGGCGACAACCATCGGTCCAGTCCCCGAAACGGCCAGGCGCCCCCGGCTCCCAGGG
The DNA here is from genome assembly GCA_942490575.1 of uncultured Verrucomicrobiota bacterium. Classification (GTDB taxonomy): domain Bacteria; phylum Verrucomicrobiota; class Verrucomicrobiia; order Limisphaerales; family CAIMTB01; genus CAIMTB01. The sequence goes on along the minus strand of CALNYA010000005.1, from coordinate 89,848 downwards.
TGTCAACGATCGGTCCGATCCCAACCGCGCCACTGACCACCGCCACGCCCACCAGCACACGATGACGCCATTTCTCGGATCGTGCGCGGAACCGGACTTGGCCGGACTTCGCCGACGGTGGTCGCCCCCGCAACCTGCGAATCCACGACATCCAAGTCGCGTCGTCCACCAGGAGCAGCGTGAGAAGGCAGGCGAGGACGTTGAAGAAGGTGTAGTTGCCGGTGGCGATGATCCCCGCCTGGAGCGCGGCGAATCCGAAAAACGCCAGCATCCGCAGCCGCCGCGGCGCCAAGACGAACCACGGGAGGATCAGTTCGATCGTGAACATCACCGCGCAGCACGCCCGATGCAGTCCGGCGGGCCATTGATGCGCATGCCACGCCAACGGCCCGGGCAGTGGCTGGGTCCAATAATGGAATTCCAACGCCTTCAAGGAACGCCAGGCCTCATCGCCGCTCGCCAGCTTGACCAGGCCCGATTCGAACATCAGCCGAAACAGCAGCCACACCAGGAGACCACGCCCGAGGCGCGATGGCTCCTCGACCCGTGCCGCCTTCCGGCCAAAACGCCACGGCGCCAGGAAGACCGCCAGGAAAGTCGCCTCGATCAACAGGGTGTCCCACTGGAAGGAAAGGAACTCCTGGCCAAGGACGGACAGTGAAAGTTGGATCACCCAGAGGCCAAAAAATGCGGGTGCCCTGGCCCATCCCAAACCCGCCAACACCGCCAGGAGACCGCCCGCCGCGCACAACCCGCGCAACATCCCATCACCCGCGCCCAGCCAGCCCAGGGTCGGCAGGAGACGGTAGCGATCCCAGCCGATCCCGAGTTCATTCACGCGCTCGCCAACCCGCGCCATGAACTCCGACGCCGGCAGAATCCCCCGCGACCCGATCAGGCCGTCCACCTGCGACGCGATCGACAGCAGAGCGATCGCGTGGACCGCCGCGAGACCCACAAGGAACAACTCGCGGGATATCCGCCACGTGGGACGCAGGACCGAAGCGCCCCACAACCACCGCGTCGCCGCCGAGAACGCCGAGCGATGCCTGGCCACCCAGGCGTACACGGCTTCGGCCACCGCCAGAAAAGGCGCCGACGCCAATCCCATCCGCGCCAGGCCGCCCCAACCCGGAACCTGGGCAAGGGTCCGCAACACCGCCTCGGCTCCCCGCGTCACGCGTCCGTCGGTCTCCACCCGATGCACCGAGTGCCGAAGAGCCTCCGGGTCCAACCTTGGGAATCGTTCAGGAACCGCGGGGTCCTGCTGGGCGAGGGTCTCAACCATGTTCCCCGTCGCCTCGCTCCACCGATCCACCCACATCCGGCAGAAGCGGCAGTTCCCGTCGTAGACCAGCACTGGCCGGGTGGAAGGCGCGCCGCCCCCCTCGTCCTGTCTCATGGGCCTCCCGGCTCCAGGGCCCGCGCCAACAGCGCGCGCTCGCGCTCCCCGAGCCCGAGCTTCAGCGCCGCGGCCCGTCCGGCTTCGGACATCTTGCCCCACGATTTGCGCAAAGCGTTCACCACCTTCTCCTCGTCCGTCTTCAGGATGAGTTCCGACAGTTGATGCTGAAGGAACACCAGGCACAGCGCGTCCTCCAGGACCTGCATCTCGGGATCCTTGCCCAGGTCCTTCTTGAGGTTCAAAGCCTGGACGCGCGCGATGGTCTCAGCGTCATAACCGACGGCCCCCAGGATCTCACCCGCCTTTCGCGCGTGGAACTGCTGGAGTTCCCGACGCCAGCGCAGATAACCCGCGCGGTCACCCGGGAAGCTGTCGCGGGGAACCTCCCATCGGCAGAGATGCTGGCAGCGCGCGGCCAAGCGAAGAGCCTCGGAGGCGGAGGACTCCAGCGCCAGCACCCGGTCGGTCAGGCGGCGGGCGTAAAGGAGTTCCCTCGCGACTTCGGCGCCGTCGACCTGTTCGCGATGGGGATCACTTGCGTTCGCCTCATCAAAGCGGCGGATGGCGTCCTGGAACCGAGGAGATGAGGCGAAGTCGGTCATGGCGTGAGCGCGTCGAGAAGTGGGTTTCCCCCAAAGCGCCCACTCGTGTCAAAGCCCAACCCGTCGTGCGGGGCAATTCAGGATATCCAACCTCGGCTCGGTAGGAGCCTAAAGACTGGCCATTTCTTGGGAGCCCTGAGTGACCGGGCGATCTCCAAGGTCCGTAGGACCAGCCTGTCGATAGAACGGGTCCAGGAATGGATCTCAAGCCCCTGACGGGGCGGCACGGGGATTCTTCGCACCCGAATCGAAGATGACGTCTTCAATGACCCGCCCCGCCGCGGCTTGCTCCCCATGCATCCGATCGCCAGCGGGAGGCGTTGAGAGAGCGAGGATGCGGTTTCCGGCCATACCCCGGGACAAGGCCCCCGAAACACCCAAGGACCCAACCATGATTCAACCTATGAAAGTCACTCCCCCGTTTTACCGACTCTGGCGACGGTGCTGCCTTCCGGCATTGGCCGCGCTCCTTGCCCACGGCGCCCACGCCCAGTCCGTTCTCGTCGGATTGACACCCACCAATTCCCTCGCCGTGCTCGCCGATGACGGCCGCCGAATCCTCGACGGACCCGCGATCCAGGGCCTGGGAGTCGGCGAATCGGTTGTCGCGATCGACTACAGACCTTTCACAGGGGCGCTGTACGCCGTGTCCCGCGACGCGTCGAACCTGGGCCGGCTCTACGTCGTCCATCCCGGCACCGGCTCCGCTTCACCCGTGCCGCTTTCCGGACCCGACCTGGTTCTCACCGGGCCGGTCGACATCGATTTCAATCCGGCCGCCTTGGCTGGAACCAACGCCCTTCGGATCGTGACCGGCGACGCCCACAACTACCGACTCGTGTTCAACTCGACGGGGGCAGCCGTCAATGTCGACACGTCCCTGACGGCGCCAGCCGGTTCGCCAAGTCCCCGCATCGCGGCCACCGCCTACATGAACAACCGCTCCGGTCTGCCCGGAGGCGCCGGCTTCGGAGGCACCACGCAGATCGCCATCGATGCCGCATCCGACCAACTGTATCGGGTGAATCCGCCCAACGCCGGCGTGCTCACCCAGGGCCTCCCTCTCGGCGTCGATGTCTCCGAGGACGCCGCCCTCGATGTCGTCACGGGCTCCGACCGAGCCCTGGCACTCCTCACCGTCGGCGGCGCGAAGGGCCTGTACCAGATCGACCTCGCATCGGGCTCCGCGTCCCTTCTCCAGACACTGGACCGGGATCTGGTGGACATCACCGCTCCGGTCCCGTCCCCGATGCCCCTTCCGCTCATCCACGGCCTCGCAGCCAGCAACTCCCTGGTGCGCTTCGCCGCCACCGGCGGCCCCGTCGTTCAAGGTCCGCGAGTCGTCGGCATCCCCGACGGCGAAACGATCGTAGGAATCGACTGTCGGCCGCTCACCGGCGACCTCTACGCCGTCACCCGGGATGCCGGGATGACAGGCCGGCTCTACATCATCGACTTGACGTCGGGCACCGCGACCCCGGTCCCGCTTTCCGGCCCTCCGCTCCTTCTCGCAGGCCAAGTCGATATCGACTTCAACCCGGCGGCGCTCTCCGGCGCGAACGCCCTCCGCATCGTCACCAGCGACGCCGCCAACTACCGGCTCGTCTTCGACGCCGCCGGGGCCGTGGTCAACATCGACACACCCTTGAATCTCGCGAGTGGCTCGGCAGGAGCTCCCACCGGAATCTTCGCCACCGCCTACGCGAACAATCGTTCCGGGCTTCCCGGGGCCGCCGGAGCCGGCGGGACGTCCCAGTACGCTCTCGATGCGGAATCCGATGTGCTCTATCGCGTCAATCCGCCCAATGGCGGCGTCCTGACCAACGGCCTGCCCCTGGGATTCGACATCAGCGGTCCCGGCGGCCTGGACATCGACACCCGTAGCGATCGGGTGCTCGCCGTGGTCTCAATCGGCGGCGTCCGCCTTCTCGTTGAAACGGACCTGGCGAACGGCGGCTTGGTTCCCCTTCGCACGCTTCCGGACGATGTGCTCGACCTCGCGATCCCCATGCCCGCGGTGTTCCCCACGACAACCCTCGTCGGATTGACCACGATGAACACCCTGGTGCTCTTCTCCACGGATTCCGACACCGTCGTTTCCGGGCCGGCCCTGACGGGACTGGCCGCCGGCGAAACCGTGGTGGGCATCGATTTCCGCCCGTTCGACGGACGCCTCCACGCGCTGACACTCGGGACCGACGGGAATGGACTCCTCCACACCGTCGACCTTGCAACCGGCGCCCTCACGCCGATCCCACTGACCGGTGCAACCCTGACGATCGGCGCTTCCGTGGCCATGGACTTCAATCCGGCGGCCTCCGGCGGAACCAATGCGCTCCGAGTTCTGACCGCGGAAGGAGCCAACTACCGCCTGGTCTTCGGGCCGACCGGCGCCACGGTGAATATCGACACCTCGCTGAATGTGGCTGACGGACCGGTTCCCCATGTCACCGCGACCGCCTATTCCAACAACCGCGCCGGATTGCCGGGTGGCGCCGGCCAGGGCGGGACGCTGCAGTACGCGATCGACACGACCCGCGACACTCTGTTCCGGGTCAACCCACCCAACGGCGGCGTGCTCACCGAACCCAAATCACTCGGAATCGAAGTGCGCGATTCGGCGGGGCTCGATCTCGTCACCGGCTCGGACCGGGCCCTGGCCGTCCTGGACGTGGACGGAGCGGTGGGATTGTACGAGATCCAGATCGCCACGGGCGCCGCCCAGTGGATTCGGGGACTGCCCGCGAGCGTCGTGGACCTCGCCGTTCCCATGTCGCCGGTCGCCCGCCACACCCCGCGCGACGGTTCGATCGCCGCGTTCGGTGGCATCGGACCCTTCGCGGTTCAACGCGCCGAAACCGTCACGGACCCGTTCTGCACCGTGTCGATCGTTTCCTCGGGAGCGATTCCCTTCGCCAAGGAGGGCTCCGCGGGATTCATGAGGATCGCCGACCTCTCCGGCGGGCCACGCGTCCAACTGACCGTCGCGCTGTCGGGCGCCGCGGAGCGCCCCGCTCCGGTCGAAACACCCGCCAGCGGAATGGGAACACTCGAACTCGACGGGAACACCCTGACGTTCCGGATCGAGTACGCCGGGCTCACGGCACCAGCCTCGATGGCCCACATCCACGGACCCGCGGATTCATCCACGGCGGCGGGAGTGCTGATCGACCTTGGACCGTTCAACGGAGGCGGCTTCGGAACTTCGGGCGCGATCGCCGGCAGCGTCGGCATCTCCTCCGAACAGAAGGCCGCGATTCTCGGTGGCCGGACCTATGTCAACATCCACACCGCCACCGCGCCGGGTGGCGAAATTCGCGGCCAGATCGCCGCGGCCACCTTCCGTGCCGTCCTCAGTGGCGGAGCGGAACGCCCCGCGTCCGTGGCAACGACCGGCACAGGCTTCGCCACGTTCCACCTGGCCGGGACTGAACTCACCCTGGACGTGAACTACCGCGGCCTGGGTAGTCCCGCGGTCGCGGCGCATATCCACGGTCCGGCCGGATCTGGTGAGGCGGGCGGCGTGTTGATCAACCTCGCGCCTTTTCACCAAGGTGCATTCGGTGCCTTCGGCTCCTTCCGGGGAACCCTCACCCTGACACCGGACCAACTCGCCGCCGTCGTCGATGGCAACACCTACGTGAACATCCACACCGCGGAATTCGCCGGAGGCGAAGTGCGTGGTCAGATCCGGCCCATCGTCGAAGGCATGTTCCTCGACGCGACCCTGGACGGCGCCTCCGAGAAACCGAATCCCGTATCCACCCCTGGCGCGGGATCGGCGCAGTTCATCCTGGCCGGCGACACGCTCTCCTTCGCCATCGCCTACCGGGGCCTCACCGGACCCGCTGTCTCGGCGCACTTGCACGGACCCGCGCCCGCTTCGGGCACGGCCGGAGTTCAGGTGGATCTCGCCCCGTTCCATCGCGGTCCGTTCAGTTCCGAGGGAATGTTCGTGGGCTCGGTGAATCTGAACGCCGCCCAGAAGGCCGCGGTGCTGGGAGGCGACTTCTACGTCAACATCCACACGGCGACGAACCCGGGCGGGGAGATTCGGGGACAGGTCATCCCCTGACCTCAACGGGTTCCAAACGTCCAGTCGCGATCCGGGGTGCCGCTTCGGCGGCACCCCGGATTCTCGTTCCCAAGACACCCCGCATCCCAACGCCGAGAACTCCGGGACCCGTCCATCACAAGCGATTGTCGATTATGAGAACTGACCCCTATTCGGCCCGAGCGGCTGGCTCATGGATCGATCGGCTCGGACTTCACCACCCGGAACCGCCGATTCACGAAGCGCCCGACCGCGCGCGTTCCGTCAGCCTCGATCCGGACCAGCAACCCAGGAGACTCCTGGACCGGTTCGTAGTGCGGGTACGGCCGCGTCTTCAGAAAATCGGCGACACGGCGCCGACCCTCGGGGGAGTCCACCGAGTCGAGGCACTCCGACAAGGGACGGACCGAGGCGTCCCGGCACAGGGCCATCGCCTGGGTTCCCTGCAGCAAGGGTTCGATCGCCCGGCCAAGCCGGGCCCAGAATTCCACCTGGCCGGCGATCGAACGTTCCAAAACCTCCCCGGCCAGACGAGCGTCGAGCACCAATGCGTCCGATAGTTTCACCGGTTGACTCATGAACTCTTGGTAGCGTTTCGCTACCCCATGTCAATCTCCCGGCCTCCGGAGGGCGAATGTCGATATTTGACCCCGTTGCCCACTCCGAGGTCTTGGTGGTGGGATTCCATCTGGCGGCGGACCATCTCCTCGTAGCGCCCTCCAGCACCCATGAGTTGGTCGTGGGTGCCGCGTTCGATGACCCGCCCTTCCTCCATCAGGAGAATCAGGTCCGCGCGGCGGATCGTGGAAAGCCGGTGGGCGATGACGAACGTGGTGCGCCCCGCGAGGAGCGTCGCCATCGACGCCTGGATGAGCTGTTCGCTCTCGGTGTCCAGATTGCTGGTCGCCTCGTCGAGGATGAGGATCTGCGGCCTCGCCAGGATGGCGCGAGCGATGGCGAGGCGCTGTTGCTGGCCGCCCGAAAGCTTGACGCCCCGCTCGCCGATGAAGGTTCCGTATTGCTCGGGAAGCTTCGCGATGAACTCGTGCGCATTCGCGCGTCGCGCGGCGTCGAGAACCTCGTCGTCGGTGGCATCGTTTCGGCCGTAGGCGAGATTGTCGCGCACCGACCCATCGAAGAGGAAGACGTCCTGCTGAACGATCGCCAGCAAGTCTCGGTAGGTCGTCAGCCGAAGGTCCCGGATGTCCGTTCCGTTCAGGAGGATCCGACCCCGGGTCGGATCGTGGAAGCGCGCGACGAGATCGGTGACGGTGGTCTTTCCCGCTCCACTCCGGCCCACGAGCGCCACAACCGAGCCGCCGGGCACGACGACATCGAAGTCGCGGACCACCGGCTTTCCCTCGCGGTACTCGAATTCAACACCCTCGAACCGGATCTCCCGGACGACCTCCGGTGACGGCACCGCACCCACGCGGTCGGGTTTGTCGTCCTCCATGGCGAGGACCTCGAACACCCGTTCCATGGCGGCGAGGGAACGCTGCAATTCGGAGAAGGAATTCACGATGTTCCAGACCGGGTTCAGGAGGAGGAACGTGTACCACTGGAACGCCATGATATCGCCGATCGAAGCGCCTCCCTGGATGTGCAGGTACCCACCGTACCAGACGATCACGACATTCACCGCCCCCAGCAGGAGACCCCACGACGTCCAGAGGATCATCTCCCGGCGCTGCGCGAACATCTCCTTGCGCACGACCGTGTGGCGTCCGACGAGGTAACCCAGCAACTCGCGCACCTCCCGTCCGAAAGCGCGGACCACCCGGATCCCGGAAATCGTCTCTCCCACGCGCCCGTCGATATGTTCCACGTCCTTGCGGACGGACCTGTAGATCGGTCGGATGCGACGGGAAAAGGCGAAGCTCATCAGCATCACACCCGGGATGATGGCCAGCGCCATCAGGGCCAGCCGCCAGTTGAGCGAGAGCAGAAGGCCGATCGCGATCAGCAGGCGCAGGATGGAGATCGCCGGCGACATGATCGCCATCTGCAACAGCCCGGTCGTCGTCTCCACGTCCCCCGTCAGGCGGGACAGAATCCCGCCGGTCTTCATATCCCACAGCCTGGGCAACGGGAGGTGGAGAAGACGGTCGAAGAGCGAATGCCGCAGGGAAAGCATGACGCGGACGTTCACCAACCGCTGGCGATAGTCCTTCAAAGAAGCGACCAATCGAGACAGCAACACCACCGTCACGAACAGGCCTCCCGCCCGATTCAGGAGCGCCAGTCTCTCCGAGGATTCCAGGTCGGGATCCAGCAGGACCCGGTCGACGATGTACCGCATGAACAGCGGCTCGATCAGTTCGAGCCCGGCGGCGATCATCGCCAGGCCGAAGAGCACGCCGATGGCATACCGATGCGGCCAGAGCCACCGACCGTACTCGCGCAGAAACTCGCGGCGCCGCGCCCGGCGGGTCCCGGAAGGCGAAGCACCGTCGGCGGACTTCTCGTCGGGACCTTCCGCCGCCGCCGGCCCATTCCTGTTCCCGCCTTCGCCTTCGCCTTCGCCTTCGCCGCGATCCAGTCGTCGATGCCGGTAGTCCTCGATGAACCCCTGGTACCGGCGCCGGGAGGAACTGCCGAGCCCTGGAATCGCGCCGGCGGGATCCTTGGGCAAAGGCGCCTTCTTCGGTCCTGGTCCCCGGTCATCGCTCATGCAGCCCCCCCAATCCCTTGGCGCATTGCCCCGCCGCCGGCCCCTCTCCGTTCAGTCCATCGGCCACGTGCCGGCGGAGTTCCGGCAGAACCTCGCTCTCGAACCAGGGATTCCTCCGGAGCCAGAGGTTGTTGCGGGGACTCGGGTGGGGAAGCGGCCAGCCGTCGGCCTGGTACTCGCGCCAGCACCGGGCCGTTTCGGTCAGGGACGCCTTCCTGCGCGAACCCAGATGCCAGGCAATCGCATACTGTCCCAAGAGAACTTTCACCCGGATCGAACGGAGTTCCGCGAGGATCCGGGCCCGCCATTCACGGGCGCACTCAGGGCGCGGAGGCAGGTCGCCGGACTCGCCCGTTCCCGGGTAACAGAAGCCCATCGGAAGGATCGCCACACGGTCGGCGTCGTAGAAAGTGTCCCAGTCCAAACCCAGCCATTCCCGCAGGCGATCGCCGCTTGGATCCGTGAACGGGATGCCCGACTGATGAACGCGCCGGCCCGGAGCTTGTCCCACGAGGAGAACCCGAGCGGTCGGTGAAATCTGAAAAGCGGGACGAGGACCCAGGGGTAGGTGCTTTTCGCAGATCCGGCATTCCCGAACCCTTCGTTCCAGCTCCTGGAAAGCGGGCGGCTTCATCGGGGGTACGAACCAAGGGGGCCCGCCGTCATCGTCACGCTTCCAAACGGTGGACCTGCAACCGGCCCCAAGGCGGCCAGACGCCGTCCTTGCGCTGGGGTTGGCCGTTGGCCCCGGCCAGCACGACGAGGCTTCCATCCGCCGAGAATCGCGCCTGGGTGATCCGCTTCTTGGTGTCGACCGAATGAACCAGATCCCCGTCCGTAGCGGAGAACAGCGCGACATTCCAGGTGCCCTGAGCCTGCCGCCCGGCCATCACGAAGTGGGATCCTTGGGGATTCCAGGCGATGCTCTCCATCAATCCGGAGCCGTGCTGACCGTCGCGGATCTGATCGAGACGCTCGCCCTTCCGCCAGTCCCACCGCTGCCAGGTCATCTTTCCGTTGCCCGCCATGGGATCGGTCATGGGCCCCATGCCGCAGCCCAGAAGCGACCCTCCATCGGGAGCGAAGGCCAGCCCGTAGATGCCGCCGCAGTAGTGGTGGGTCTTGATCGAGCCCCACGATGTGAAATCCGGCGACACCCATTGCGACACCGGCGCGTTCCCGGAATCCGCGCTCAAGTCCCAGACCCGCACTTCGCCCAGCATATTGGCCGCCGCCAGATGCTTTCCGTCCGGGCTGAAGGCGCAGCTTAAGACCGGCGGGGTGTGACCGAAGGCCGCCACAGGTTCGCCCGTTACGGCGTCGAACACCTTCACCGATGGTTCGGTTTCCGCCGCCGGCTCGTACTTCCAACCGCCCGGCAGGTACTGGCCCGTGACCGTCGCGATCCGACGGCCGTCCGGGGAAAGGGCCAGTTGCCAGTTCCAGAATTTGTGCGCCGCCAACCGGCGCCAGCAACGGCGAGTCGCCACGTCGTGCCAGAGCAGCATCCCGTCGTACCCCCCGGAAATCAGCGTGCGCCCGTCCGGCGACAGAACGCATCCGCTGGCGAAAGACCCGTGCGTTCCGTCGAACGCCTCCGTCTTGCCGGTCGACGTTTCGACGGAATAAATCATCCCATCCGCGCACGCGGCGAAGGCGCGTTCGGCGTCCGGCGTCACGGCCAGGCCGAGAATTCCCGTGGGCAGGCGGTGATTGTGAACGAGTGCGAGTTTCATGGGTTCAAGCGAGGAGTTCCCGGATCGGTTCCGCCCGGTCCTCGACCCGATGGAAGGTGGGCATGCCCGGCAGGTCGTACTCGGCGAAGGGATCGATCCCCAGGGCCGTGAAGATCGTCGCGAAGAGGTTCTGCTCGTTGTAGGGCTTCTCGACCACGTCCACCCCGTCGGGATCGGTCGCGCCGGTCACCACCCCGCGCTTCAGGCCGCAACCGGTCATCATCAGGCTCCAGGCGTTCGGGTAATGGTCGCGACCGCGCGCGGCGTTCAGCCACGGGGTCCTTCCGAACTCGCCCATGGCGATCACCAGCGTCGAATCCAGGAGGCCTCGCTGTTCCAGGTCGGTCACGAGGTGAAACAGGACCCGATCCAGTTCCGGAACCAGCATCTGGTGGATCTCGTGCTGGAAGACGTGGTTGTCCCAGTTCATCCCATTCGCAACCATCACGAAGGGCGCTCCGTTCTCCACCAGGTGCCGCGCCATGAGGGCGTGCTGGGCGAAGCTTCCCGGACCGTAGCGCTCGCGGTCCTTCGGCGGGAGCTTGTTCACGTCGAAGAGATCCGCGCTCGCGGCCATGCCCCGCATCCGCTCAAACGCGGCGTTCTGGCTGCGCGCCACCGTACTCCGCCGGGCCCGCTCGTGCCGGGTCGTCAGGAATTTGCGGAGTCCCTCGCGGGCCTCGCGGTCGTGTTGCGGAATGGCGTCCACGGCGGCATCCACGAACGGTGTGTAGTCTCCCCCCATCCGAACCGGAGCGTGCTCGGCCCCCAGCCATCCCGCCCAGTTCCCCGCCTTGAACGACTCGAACTCGTTCCCGCCCGGAATCGGATCGATGAAGATGAAATTCGGGATCGGCGAATCCAACTGCCCCATCGCCTGGGACAACGCGCACCCCAGGGTCGGACGGGTGAATCCCGCCCGCTCCGGGTTGCCCCGCTGCAACAAGGTGATCGCCTGGAAATGCTCCGACTGCGCCGTCTTCATGCTCCGGACGATGTTCAGCCGGTCCGCGATCGACGCGCATCTCGGCATGAGGGAGGAGAAATGAACGCCCGGAATCCGGGTCGAGATGCTCCCAAAAGGCCCGCCGCTCGGCCTGCCTGGCTTGGGATCCCACGTTTCGAACTGGCTCGGCGCCCCGCACAACCAGAGCAGGATGCAGCGCTTCCCCGCCTTCCGGGTCTCGCCCGCGAAACCGGGGTTCTGAAAAAGCCCCGAGAAGCTCGACACCGCGGCCAGCCCGCCGCCCGTGAGGCCCTTCAGGAAGAGCCGGCGGTGAATCCGGTGTTCGTCGCTGGGACACTGGCCGGGTTGTCGTTCCGGTCCGTTGGAATCGGCATGGGTCGTCACGGCGTGGTCAGGAATTCGGAATTCGTCATCAGCGCCCACAGGATGTCGTCGACGGCCTCGGAGGTCGGTCCATTCCGCTCCTCCAAATAGCCCGTGAACCGCGAAGCCTCCTCGGCGTCCGGCAATCGTCCGAGGACCAAACGGAACGCCTCCTCGACCCGCGTCCGATCTTCGGGAAGGGCGGTCAGACGACCCGCCGTGTTGTCGGGCTCCGGCTTTAGGATCGCCGCCAATCCGGCGGTATGAGTGAAGAACTGGGCCTGTTGGAAGGTGGCGTTGTATTCCAGGGGCATAACGTCCGGCAGCGCCACGGTCGCGGCCCGACGCAAGGCCGTGTCGTCCGGCGACAGCCCCGCGGCGACACGCCAGGAACGCGCCATCTGTTCGGCCGTGAGCGGACGCTCGATCGCGGCGCCGAATGTCTCAGGCGCGGGAACCCCCGCCCCGTCCGGCGTCGAGCCCAGCGCATACACCCGGCTCAATACGATCCCGCGAATCAGGCGCCGGACATCGCCCTGGTGGGCATCGAAATCACCAGCCAGCCAGTCCAGCAACTCGGGATGGCTCGGCGCATTCCGCGCCGTCATTTCATCGACCGGATGCACGAGTCCGCGCCCGAGAAGCACCCCCCACATCCGATTCACAAATGCCCGCGCCAGGAACGGATTGTCCCGCACGGCGGCGTCCGCGAACGCCTCGCGCCGCGAGAAGCGCGGCACCCGGACCTTGGCCCCCGGATCGACGTACAACTCGTCCGCGTCGGATTCCTTGGCGTCCCCCGACGGGCGGGTCTCTTCGATCTCCGGGCCGTTGAGGAGGGCGATCACCGCCGGCTGCGATTCCTTTTTCAGGTTGGTGAAATTGACGAAACCGCCCACCGCGGATTCGGCGACCTGCGGCCTTCCGTCGACGTTCTTCCCTCGGTTGAACGCGGCGACGAGGCCCCAGTAGTGCCCCTGTTTGATCTCCCGGGCGAGCGGGTGGTCGTGGCACTGGGCGCAATCGATCTTCGCGCCGTACACCACGGGCGCGACGGCCTCCGCGATCGATTGATGATTGTTCCGGCGCTCGTACAGGAACCACGCGGCGCCCTGATGGGCCGGATTCTCGGGTCGCGCCGTGAGAAGGTCATGCACCACCTGGTCCCATGGACGGTTGGATCGGAACGCGCCCTCCAGGAAAGCCCACCACCCGTTTTGCCGGCGCCGATCCTCGTGCGAATCGCGCTTCACCCGGCCCATCAGAAAGACATCCCACAATTCCCGCATTCGGATCGGGTACTCCTCCGAGGCCAGCAGACGTTCCACCAGCCGCCGCCGCCGCCATTCCTCCGGCCATTCCAGAAACTCCTTCAATTCGGCGGACGTGGGAATGCGGCCCACCAGGTCGAGGTGAAGCCTCCGGCACCACGCGGAATCATCGACCCGTTCCGCGGGAGTCACACCGGCGCGCCGCCAACCATCGGCCAGCCAGAAATCGATGGCTTCGGTCACCGTCCGGAATTCGTCGCGGGAGGTTTCAGGATGCGGCCGGCCCCCGTCGGGAGTGGATCCCATCGACGCGATCCATTCGCGCACGAGGTCCCTGTCTTCGTCGGACAACTGCTTCTTGGGCGGCATGTGGGGATCGGAATCCGCCGCGAGCACCTGATAGAGACGGCTCTTCGCGGCGTCACCGGGGATCACCACCGGGCCTTCGTCGCTTCCTTTGAGGACCGACTCGGGCGAATCCAATTCCAATCCACCCTTCTGCTCGATCAGCCCGTGGCACTTGGAGCACTGAACATCGAACAGCGGCTGCAACTTCCGCGCCCACACTTCCCCGGGATCCGCCCCGTCCGAGCGGGAAAGAAACCCCAGGCTGATCCCAACGGTCAGCACGGCGAGACGTTTCATCACTGGACGCCAACCTAGCCGGGCCACGCAGTCCAACGCAACCCGCGTCCGGCCCGCGCCCCACGGCGCCAGGGGGTGGTCACAATAGCAGCTTGACGCGACGGTCTTTGGCGGCTTTGCGAAGGGCATCGTCGCGCGACGCCAGCGGCAGGGTGCGCCGGAGAGCCAGTTCCAAATACGCGGCATCGTAGATCGACAACCCGTGTTCCGCTGCGATTTCCGAGGTTGACCCGAAGGCCAACCGGCAACCCTCGTCATCCACCGTGAATGGCAGCTGGCCCAAGGCCTCGAGAGCCCGGTCGCGTTCGCTCTTCAGGAGCTTCTTGCGCCGAAGCAAGACCAGCAGGGAGTTGGCGATCTCAAAGGGCCACAAGGTCGGCACCACCAACGGCGCGCCGGCGGACACCTTCTCCAGCAATTGGTCCGTGGCACCACTGGCCTGCGACTGCACAGCCCAAGCCACACCGACCGAGGAGTCCGCGACGAAGCCATCGCTCATGGGCGCCCCTCCTCAATGGCGCCTTTGATTTCGCGGTCGGTCAACGGCTTGAAGCCTCGGCGTAGGGTCATCAGCGAGCGACCGGCCCGAAGGGCCGCGACGGCCCGCCGCGTGTGGGCCAGATTCGCGCCGCCCTCCGGCACGAGCCGGGCCACAGGCTTCTCGTGTCGCGTGATGATGATCTCCTCGCCGCGCATCACCCGATCGAGAATCTCACCGAAGCGGGTCTTGGCCTGGAATGAAGTCACCGTTGCCATGGCGTCATTATTCATATTAACCAGTCGTTGACCATACCTTGCCTCAACAGCAGCCCGCCCCTGCAGCTGATCGTCGATTATAAAAACTGATAGCCCTTGGGGGACCTTGCGACGCCGGCTAGGGCGCGCGCAGACGGAAGAACTTGCCGCGCTCCTGCAGGACCTGAATCACGTGCCGCCCCCGGGACGTCGGAACTTGCACCCACGGTCCATCCAGGCTGTCGGCCATCTCGAGAATAATTCCTGATTCCTCCTCCCATTCGAGGACGATCTCCGCCGGGGGATTGGGATTCTCCGGCGTGGGCGCTGGACGGCGGACGGGATTGATTTTGACTTCGCGCTCCTTCTGGCAGTCCACCGTGATTCGGAAGGAGCAAATTTGAACCGGGACGCCAGGCTCGGTGATCTTGCACGTCACGACGGTGGTTCCGATTGGGAAACGGCTGCCGGACGGGGGTGAGCATTCGACGGCGATCGGCGTGCATCCTCTGAGCGCCTCGACCTCGTACTTCACGACGCGCCCCGATTCGTTTTGGCAGCGCACCGTGAAATCCTTGGGGCACGTCAGGCTTACGGGGCCGTCGGGGTTCGGATCCAGAACGTTCAGGTTGATCACGCAGGTGCCCATATTGCCTCGGTTGTCCACCACGCTCAGGGTCACCTCATGCCGACCCACGCCGACGAAGGTACCCGGCGCGGGTTCCTGGCTGACGGGCGCCTGCTGCGAAATCCCGCAGTTGTCCTGGTAGGTGACCATGGCCCGGAAATCGGGCACCCGGGTCTTGCAGGGGACATCATCCCCGAGCTCACCGATCCGTACCGTGACGGTATTGGTGCGACAAGTGAGCCGGGGCGGCGTCGTGTCGCCAAAGAACAGGCAGCCGGGCCATCCGTAGGATTCGTACTCGCTCCATCCGTAGACGATGACACCCAGATTGGCGCTGGCGCTCAGCGTGTGGTTGCCCTGGGTCACGCCGAACCGGGCGTATTTGAAGCCGCTGGCCGCGATTGGGGTGAATGCCACGTTGGTGACCACGCCATCCAGGGTCAGGGTCGTGACCGAGGACGGAGCGACGACCGTGACGTGGTGGCTCAGGAAGTTGGTGCCCCCGGTGCCGAAAGTATGTGAGGCGGCGAAGAGCGATCGGCCGGGAACGGTCACCATGAACGGATCGGAATTCACGACGCCGTCCTGGTCCGAACTGGAGGCGAACTGATTCACGAGAACGGGACGACTGGCGATGAAGTGCCCGGCCTGCGTGAGCAACGTCTCGACCACGTCACCTCGATTCGTCAGGACGATCGCGGTTCCCCCATTGACGGTGAGAGACGTGTTGTTCCGGGCCGCAACGACCCGGACCGTTTCCCCGCCCGTCCGGGTGGCGAGGGGTACCGTGAAGAACTCGGTGCCCAGCCGTTCCACCGGCAGAAGCTGTTCCACGAGATAATCACAGTAGAAGAGGCTGCTGGAATTGACGTTGGCGCAGAGATGACCTCCGAAGGCGGCGACGGGTTGGTCCGCTTCGATCAGGGTGCCCGTGAGGTCCGCCGGCGCGTCGCTCGTGTTACGAAGCTGATAACAGTCGCCGACGTTGGTCAGGACGATCGTGTACGGCACGCCGGCGATCCGGAGGCCCGTCTCGACCCGGGGCGTGATGATGACGGACGTGTTGGGACTCGTGGCCACGAGCGCGAACTGGGTTCCGGAAATTTCGGGCACTCCCACCTGGGTGTTCGGGAACGCCGCCACGACGTATTCACCCGTCAGCACCTCGGTCGGCAGCGCCAGGAAACCGTCGCTCGTATGTTGGACCCGGCTGATCGCCTGGACTCCCACGGGGGCCGACGCGGTCACATGGATTCCCCGATTGCTGATCGCGTCGTTCAAATCTCCCAAATCCACCGCGGCCGGCAGGACGAAGGTCGTGCCCGTTCCGGCGATGGTCGCCGTGAGGTTGGTCCCCAGCCCCGGGATCGACACCGTGACGATCGTCCCGCTCGCGCCCGTCACTCGAAGACGCGGCGCGACCGGGTTCGCGGGGTCGGGCGCGTAGTTCCCCGGGAACGTGAACCAGAAATCCCGGCCGGTGCAGGACAGGTCACAACCGGAATCCTCCTCGATCACCACCCGGTAGTCCTCCACCTCCCCGTCGCCGCCGTCGGCCGTGAAGGTGTTCAACCCAAGGCGGCTCAACCGGAATCGCGCGAAGGTCGGCCCGCTGACCGCGGTGGAGGGGACATCGAAGGTGAGCGTGTTCACGCCCGCCACAAGCGTCGCCGCCGTGTAGATGCGATCGACGGCCTCGCCCCAGCCGCCATCCCCGGAGAAGTCGATCCAGCCATCAAGCCGTCCGTCCTGCGACGCCTCGACCCGCACCTGGGCGGTCTGGCCGGGGATCAGGGGAGTCGCGAAGGTCACGCCATCCTCGTCGTCCGCCTCGCCCACGGGTGAATTGTCGTCGCCCGTCGCATTGGAATTAGGCTGGCCGTCAGCCTCCCCATCCACGGTTTTTCCGAGGTGGAAGCCCTCGGCGATCGTATGCCGGGCGCCATTGTCCCCTTCCCTCGTCGGATAACCATCCGGCGCGTCACCCCAGTCCTTCGACGCCGCCAGGATCGCGAACGGGTAGTCCTCGACCTCGCCCTCCGCGGCGGGTCCAAACCAGCTGTTGACCCCCTGCCGGGTGAGTCGGAACCGCGCGTAGGACCCGCCCGGGACCGCGTTTTGCGGGACTGGGATCTTGAAGGAACGCGTCTCCGAGTTGAACCCCTCACCCACCAGCACCCACTCGCCCGGGTCCGAAAAGGTCCCGTTCCGATTGAAATCGAACCACGCGTCGACCTTGCCGTCCCCGACCACCGTGACTTCCAGTTCCGGAAAACCTCCCGGCTGGAACAGCGGCGATCCGGTCACCCCGTCCTCGTCGTCGGGCTGTCCCGCGATGTCATCGCCCAGCGCGAGAATTCCCGGGAAACCGTTCGTCTCCACGTCGACCACCTTGCCCAGGTAAAGCCCGGGGACCCGAACATGCCGGGCGCCGTCGCTGGCGAGCAGGGTTCGGTAGGAATCCGGCGCGTCCCCGAAGTCCTGGGTCGCATTGTTCTCGCCGCCGCCCTCGCCGGTCCGGGTGATCTCCACCTGGTAGTCCTCGACTTCACCAGCTTCCTCGCTGCCGCCCGCGACGCCCGGGTAGATGTCCTGGTAGAGCCGGAACCGGCTGAAGGTCGTACCGATCACCGCACCCGCGGGCACCGTCACGTTGAAATCGTTGGTTCCCGGATTGAGCGCGGCGTGCGAGATGATCCGTTCCGCCGGGTCCGACCAGACGCCGTTGTCGTTCCAATCCAGCCAAGCGGAGAGTCGTCCGGGGTTCTGCCCCGGCGGACGAGTGTGAACCACGCGCGCGATCACGACCTGGCCGGGAACCAGGGAGCCGATGAACTGAACTCCGTCTTCGTCCGCGCCATCGGCCGTCGCCGTCGCATTCTGGAGGTTTCCGCTGTCGGCATCGATTCCGCCTCCGAGCGTGAATCCCACGAGAACCCGCTGGGACGCGCCGCCGTTCGCCTTCGTGGTCGGATAAGGGAGGTCGGGCGCGTCACCAAAGTCGTGCGACTCCTGCTGCGCGCCACCCTTCTCCTTGAGTTGCGCCGACTCGCTGGTCGAGCTGCCGGCGGCGTTGCTGACGACGACGTCGTAATCGCCGAAGTCAGCCGCCTGAACCCGGGGCAGGCTGAGAGTCGGGCCCGTGGCGCCGGCGATCGGCGTGCCGTCGCGGCGCCATTGGTACGTGAACGGCCCGTTCCCGTTGGCGCTGACCGAGAAGGTGGCGGCCCCCAATTCTTCGACCTCCTGACTTGCCGGGCCGGCCACGATCGACGGCGGAAGCGCGCTGTTCAACCCGGTCAGTGTGCGAAGCTCGACGGCGTTCGGGAGGTAGTCCACCTGGAGATGTCGGCTCGGATGGACCTGAAGGTTTGGAGTCCGGGTGAATCGGCCCGTCACGCCCCGGGACGCCGACAAGACCTGGAAGCGCGCCTCAGCGGCCGGCACGAAGTCCCCCAGGAGCCGGGTCGAGAGCGTTCCCCCTTCGATCGTCGCCGAGCCGTTGATCACTTCAACCAGGTCGTGTCCCGTGCCGGGACCCGCGCCGCTTGCGATTTCCACGTCCAGAATGCCTGTCGCGGCGTGGGTGTAATCGCCGTTGATCGACAGTCGGCCCGGGGATTCGCCGGGCGAAAGGACCCCCGCATTCCCGAAGGCGACGCCGCGCACGTCGAGGGCCCCGGATCCGACAATCCGGCCACCCTGGGCGTTCGCGAACGTGGAACCGCTCACGGTCAGGGTGTTCCCCTTGAGCGAAATCAGGCCTTCATTCCAGTGCTGGGCGCCCTGCCCCGAAATCGCCAGTGGATGCCCGAGCATGACGATGCCGCGGTTGCGGAACGGGCCCCGGATTTCGCGGCCCCCGCCGCTGGAGGCTTCCGTCACGATCACGCCGAGGTCCCCATTTTCGAGGAAGCCGCCCGCCACTCGGAGGGCCGTCGTTCGATCCGTGCGCAGACTCTCCAACCGGATCGATCCGCGGTTGACCCGGCTCGTGTTGACGGTGAGGACCGCGTGGGCGCTCTGGTCGCTGATCACCCGGAGAACAAGGTTCTCCAGGTTGTCCGCGGCCAATTCGCTGCCGGCGCCGTAAAGCCGCAATTCGGTCGGCACCGGGGTCGGGCGCGTGGGCACGATTCGGACGCTTTGGAATAGGACTTCGCCGACCGCCTGCCCTCCGTCCGCCTGGTAGGTCCCGGTCACGGACACAGGCTCATCCGTGGCGAGCACGAGACCCTGGTTGATCAGGGTCCCTTGGATCCGACGATCCCCCCCGCCGCCGCGAACCACCTCGATGATTCCGGACGGGGCGTTGGTGAAGCCGGCGGCAAGTTCCAACCGGCACACGCGATCAATCCTGGAGGAACCCATGACGATCCTACCGACGTTCACCGCGCCGGCGGAGGTCGTGAGGGTGGTCTGGTTCCCAGCATCCGTATCGAGATACAAAGTGACCACCGGGCTGGCGTTCGCGATCAGCGAGCTTCCAATGCCCAGCAGCCACAACGTCGCCGGGGAGGTGACCGAGGCCGCCACCCGCGTGGCTCCGCCAAATATCCGGATATCCCCGAAAACGGATCCTCCCAACACCTCCACCCGCCCGTCCGAGATCGCAAGCGAACCGGGGACCTCGAGCACTCCGGAATTCTGGGCGAACACGGCATCCCGGTTCTCGATGTCGAGCCGGATTCCCGATTCAACGAGGATTCGCCCGAGGTTGGTCACGCTCCCGCGAATGCGACGACCGCCGCCGTTCGCGGACAGCACCTCGATCGCGCCCCGGTTGTCGATGGACAACCCGGAGGCGTTGAGGGTTGTGGTGCGATCCGCGCGCTGGCTTTCGAGACGGATCGTCCCGAGGTTCACGGTGTTGGACGACACCGTGAGCATGGCCTGGGCCCCGGTGTCGCTGATCACTCGGACGACGAGGTTGGTGATGACCCATCCCACGAGCGTAGTTCCCCCTCCGAACAACTGGAGTTCGCTGGGTTCCGCGGTGGGCCGGGTCGTCACTAGACGGATGCCGAGGAATCGGACATCGCCGTCGGCACGCCCGCCGTCCACCTGATAGGTTCCGGTCACGGTCACCGGCACGGCCTGGCTGGCGAGGCGCCCCTGGTTGACCAAAATTCCATCGATGAAACGCCCGCCGCCACCGCCGGCGACGACCTCGATGACGCCCCCCGGTTTATTCGTCAGCCCCGCGTCGATCTTCAGTCGCGAGGTCCGATCATCCCGGGCCGATCCGATCACGATCCGCCCCGCGTTCACCGCTCCCGCCTGCGTGGTGAGGGTGGTCTGGTTCCCCGCATCCGTGTCCAACTGAAGGGTCATGCTGGCGCTGTCGTTGCTGATCAGCGCGCTGCCCACTCCCAGAACCCGTAGAAGCCCCGCCGAGGTCCAGGTCGGAGCCACCCAGGTCGTCGTGCTGAAAAGCCGGATGTCACCGCTCATCTGTCCGCCCGTCGCGTTCACCCGCCCCCCATCGATTTCCAGGGTTCCGAGAGCTTCGATCTGTCCGGCCGCGGCCTCGAACAATCGATCCCCATTGTCCACATCCAGGGTGATCCCGGTTTCGACGACGAATCGCCCCCGGTTGAGAATTCCGCCGCGGATCCGGCGCCCGCCGCCGCCGGCGGCCGCGGCGGTCACGGTTCCCTCGTTTTCGAGACCCGACACGCCCGTCACGCTCAGTGTCGTCGTCCGGTCGGATCGTTGGCTTTCCAACCGGATGTGGCCGCGGTTTCGGATGAACTCGGAAGCCGTCAGATGCGCGTTGACCCCGACATCGCTGATGATCCCAAGGGTGCACGTGAGATCCAACGACCGAACCAATGCGACCGCGCTGAACTGAACCCTCAGATCCAGACCCGCACCCTGGATGCGGACATCGTCGGCGGGCCCCGGCACTTGACCACCCTGCCAGTTGGAGGCGACCGACCAGGATTGGACACCGGTGGTTTGACCAACCCAGGAGACGGTCGCCGCGCTGGCCGGATCCTGGACCATGGCGAATCCGGACCCGAACACCAGAAGGGCCCAAAGGCTTCGGAGCCCGCGCTTCACGATTCCACCGGGGTTGCAACCCTCCGAAGAAGTGCAGCACCCCGGGTCATGGCTTGGGGACAGGGGATTCATGGGATCTTCCAAAATTCGTTGAGCCGCCCGACATGGGACCGATAGCCCGTTTCGAATCGCGTCTTCGAGGTCGCGGTCGCGGGCTTGAAGACCTCCGAGCGAACAACGGGCACGGAGGTAGGCACCGACAGAATCTCTTTGGAAGGCTCGCTCGCCAGCGACGGTTCCGCCGCGAACACCAAAGTGTCGTCGCCCAGGCCGCCATCCAGGGAGTCGGCGCCTCCGCGCCCCTCCAGGCGATTGTCCAGCGAGTTGCCCGTGATGACATCCGCGGCGCCGGTCCCCAGGGCGTTCTCGATCGCGTGGCAACGGACGAGGAACAATTCGAGGTTCGGATGGACGGATTGAACATGGCCTATCCCCAGGTTCACGGTCACCCCGGTGGTGGTGGCGCCGTTGAACTCCAGGGTGTCCGTGCCGCCGGCGCCCACATCCTCCAGGATCGTGTCCCTTCCCAGCGACACTCCCGCGCCCAGACCGAACAGGTAGTCGTCGTCGCCGTCGCCGCCCACCAACCGATCGTCCCCTTCCCAGCCCGCGAGCCGGTCGTCGCCCTCGCCTCCTTCAAGGATGTTATCCAGTGTGTTGCCGATCAGCCGATCGCCACGGTCACCCCCGCGCGCGTTCTCGATCGAAACGCCACTGACCAGCGTCAGGGTCAGGTTGGGGTTCACCGACTGCGCCACCGTGTCGGCCAGGGAAACCTCGATCGTCCGGCTGGACGTCGCCGAGAAATCGAGCCAGTCCACACCCCCCGCGTCGTCGATCGTTTCGCCGCCCAGATCGGAATCGGTGTCCAACGCGTAGACGTCGCTCCCCAGGCCGCCTTCCAGGCGATCGTCGCCGGCGCCGCCAATCAGGATGTCGTCCTCCGGACCGCCCCGCAGGATGTCGTTGCCGGCGGCGCCGTCGAGGCGGACGTCGCCATCGAAGCCCGAGGCATCCAGGGTGTTGTTTCCAGCGCCGCCCGTCAGTTCCGCCGCTTCGAAACCGCTCAGCGCATCCTCGACGACGCCGTTGAAGGTCAGCGAATCCGGCAACAGTGTGATGTCGGCGTCGCGCGCCTCCACCAAGGTGTCTTCAAAGGGTTGACCCGCCGCGTTGACCCCGCCGCCGCCGTCGAGCGTGTCTCTTCCGCCTCCTCCCTGGATCCGGTCGCTCCCTTCCCCGCCCGAGATCACGTTGGCCCCAGCGTTTCCGGTCAACACGTCGTCCTGCTGGGTTCCGGTCAAATCCTCCAACTGCTCTGGGTCCGCCAAAATGAGCGCCAGATTCCCGTTCACCGCTTGTTCGGCGCTCTCCGCCAGCGACACGGTGGCACCCATCGACTCGGTCTCGGAAAAGTCCAGGCGGTCCGTACCGCCGCCTCGCACTTCAATTAGGACATCGAGGCCGAGCAGTTCATCGGCGTCGAACCGGTAGACGTCATCGCCATCCCCGCCCGCCAGGACATCGTTTCCGCCTCCGCCGATCAGGACGTCGCCTTGGGAACTGCCCACCAACCGATCGTCGCCGCCGCGTCCATCGAGTGTGACCGAACCGTTGAAACCGGACGCATCCAGGCGATTCGGACCGTCGCCGCCGATCAGGTGCGCCTCCTCGATGATCCCGATGAAGGTGTCGGTTTCCGACCCGATCACCAGCGTCGTCGTACCGAGGACGAACTCGGCGTCACGCTCCTCCGTCAGGATGTCCATGCCCAGCGAGCCGTCGATCTGATCGTTGCCTGGGCCGCCCGTGAGGTAGTTGGTGCCGGTGCCGCCAACGAGGATGTCCTCACCGCCGGCTCCATCGAGTCGCACGACGCCCGAGAAGCTCGACGCATCCAGGGTGTTGAGGGCGTCGTCCCCGGTGAGGCTGATCTCATCAAACGTGGACGGAGTGAACGTGTCGGTCTCGCCGGTCGTGGCGTTCGTCAACTCCGAGGCGGAGAGGTTCCAGTTTCCGGCCCGTTCCTCCTTGAAGGTGTCGTAGCCAGCCGAACCGCCATCGAGGACGTCGTTGCCCTCGCGTCCCCAGATCACGTTGCTCCGGGTGTTGCCCGTCAACACGTCCTGGGTTCCGGTACCGGGCGCGTATCGGCCGCCATAGAGATTCTCGATGCCCGTCGACGGTGCCGGGCCCGAACCGAACGTCATATTCTGGCGTTGAACGACCACCAGGCTGCCCCCGATCGAGATGATCTCTTGCTCCGGCGCCGCCGTGTTCAACGTCAAGGTCAGGGTCGGAGCCACGATTTGGCTCGTGGTCAGGCTCAGATTCAGGCTGACCGCCTGGGCTGTGGTCTCGCCGAAGTCGATCGTGTCCGTGTCCTGGGAGGCGGCTCGAAAGGTCGTCGTGGCCCAAGTCCGTGTCGGCGTCGAACAGGTACAAGTCGTCCCCGTCACCGCCGGTGAGGTCGTCGTCACCCGCCCTGCCTTCGAGAACGTCGTTCCCGGTCCCGCCATCGAGGACGTTGTCGAGGAGATTGCCTCGCAGCGTGTCGTTCCCCGACCCGGCGCGAATGTTCTCCAGGACATCCGCCGGATAGGTCAGCACCAGGACCGTGACGGCTCCGTCGAGGATCGTCATCGAAGTGGAAGCCAGGTCGATCGACAGGCTCAGGCCGCTGGTCGAGAAATCCAGGGTATCCGCTCCGCCCAGGGGCGATACCCCTTCCCCAATCGCGTCGGTTCCCAGGACCGTGTCGGTGTCGAAGAGGTAGCTGTCGTTCTCGCTGCCGCCGTTCAACACATCGTCGCCAGTGCCACCTTCGAAGGCATCGTTGCCGCCCTTCGCCTTCCAGCCGGTCATCGCCGGACCCGCCAATGAGCGAATCGTTCCCCATCCCACCCAGCAAGACCGGGTCGCCGGCGTCCGTGAACCATCCGAAGTCCCCGAGCAGGACGTCGTTCCCCTCGCCTCCGAGGATGAGATCGTCGTCGGGACACGGATTGTCGAAGATCAGGACGATCGCCGCGGACCGCGCCCCATGAACGAGGCCTCCGGTCGGATTGCGAAGCGTGAGAAGTACGGTCTCGTACCCTTCGTCGACTTCGTCCGCCACCACCGGGACCAGGAAGAACTTCTCGGATTCACCGGTCCCGAATCGGACGGTTCCCCGCGCCGCGAGGTAGTCGGAAGTCACCGTCGCCGTTCCGTCGGACGTGAAGTAGACCGCCACGGGCGAGACGGAAGCGCCGTCGCCCAACAGCGCGATCACGGCCGAGCCGTCGGTTTCGCGGACCGAGTAAATCCCCTGCCCGAACGAGACATTCCACGGGGCCGATCCAGCGGGAAGGACTCGGACTCCCGCGTCCACGTTGGACACCGTTCCACCCGCGGCGACCGCCAGCGCCGACGTCAGGCCCAGCGTGGCGTCGGCGTCGCTGTCGTTGGCCGCATCCCCCACTCCCTTCGTCACCAGGGTGTACCCACCGGGGACGAGGAAATGCACCTGATACTCGCACGCAGCCAGATGGGTGAATGTGTAGCCGCCGGAAACATCCGTGTACGCCGTGGCGATCAGCGTCCAGGTCGAGTCGTAAAGGTTGACCTGCACTCCGGACAGGCCCTTCTCCGTTCCGGGCGTCGGCTTGAGTTCCGTGTTGTCGCCATCGGAATCGATCCAGAGCCTGCCGCTCAGGGTCCCGGGCGGTGGCAACGAGGCGGGGTCCACATAGATGCGAGTCCGGGTCGTTCCCGAGAGGATTTCCTTCAGAATCACTTCATACGCGAGGCCATTGCAGGAACACCCCGGGCCCAGCCAGTGCCCGCCGATCAGCCAGTCGTCACCGGATCCACCATCGATTTCGTCACTCCCGGACCCTCCGTAGACGGTGTCGTTGTTGCCCGAAGTGCCGCTCCCGGTGGAGCCGACGGGAACCGCCGGCGTTTCGGGCACTTCGAATCCGAGATCCAAAACGGTCACGGCATCGGCCAGGGTCAGTCCAAACGGCAGAACGACCGAAGTCGGCGACGCCCCTTCCGGAAGCAACGTGTCTTCGACGCTGACCGTGTAGGCGTCCAGGGGAATGGAAAACGTATAGGCGCCGGCGGACGTCGTGAGCACGGAGTAGTGGATCCCGCTGGTGGCGCCCGCGAAGCTCACCCGGATCCCGGCGAGTCCGGAGTCGTTCGTCGCGTCCCGAAATCCGTTGCCGTTCTCGTCCAGGAAGACGGTTCCCGTCACCAGGCCGGGATCGTCATCCAGGATATCGCCATAGCCGCGGTCGTCGCTGTCCTCCCCGCCCGTCGAATCGCTGTCGAAAAGGTAGTCCCCGATCGTGGCGTTCACAGGATCCGACAACACCAGATAGAGATTCTCGATCTCCTCCACTTCCGAATCATCCTTCATCGCGATGGTGACAGTCTGGGGCGTGTTCAGGTCGGTCGCGGGGAAAGTCAGGATTCCGGACTGAGTCACGAAATCGTCCTCCGCCGTCGCCGTGCCGCTGATCGAGGTGAAGCTCACTTGGACGTCGACTTCGCTGGCCCCGGAGACCTGGATGACGAAATCCATGGCGCCCGCGGTTCCGTCGTCTCGTTTTTCGAAGGCGTAGTGACCGGTGGTATTGGCGTCCCCGATGGTGATCACCGGCGCCGGGTCGTCCTCGACGATGGTCAGGGTCGCCTTGGAGATGAGACCGCGAACCTCCCCTCCGGTCGGGTTGGCGAGGTGAAGCTCCACCGTCTCGTCGCCCTCGTAGATCGATTGCCCGAAGAACGTCGTGTTGTCGAAGGTCGCGATCGTGAAGGTGGTCAGGACTTCGCCGGGGCCGAATCGCACCAGACCCCGCTGCCCGCCCGGAACGTCCGGGTTGAAAGCCTCGTCATAATCCACCCCGGGCGTCGCCGTGCCCCCGGACGCCCAATAAACCGCCAACGGTTGGGAGCTATCCCCGGCCCTCGCCAACGTGATGGTCGCGACACCGCCCTCAATCACCGAATACTGGGCGTCGCTGAATTGCACGTACCAGGGTCCCGGATCCGTGCTCTCGTCGTTCCGGATGGTCACCACGGCGTGGTTGGGCTGGGCGGCCGTCGTGCCGATCTCGCCGTTGACCGCCGAGATCAGGTTGACGAAGAAGAATTCGTTCGGCTCGACGGTCGTGTCGCCGAGGATGTTGACCGTGATCCGGACCGTCGTTTCTCCCGGGTTGAAGATCGCTGTCTCGAAGGTTTCAACGAAGTCCGCCGCCTCCGTCAGCGACGCGGCGCCCAAAGCGGTTCCCCGATTCGTACCCCAATTCACCCGAACCTCACGGCCGCTCACAGCGCCCAGGCTCAGTTCCAATTCAACCGCCCGGTTCCCCGCATGGCCTTCGTCCACAGGCTGCGCGGTGACCGTCCTAAGACTCACGAAAGGCGACGGATCATCGTCCATCGCGGTGGTCGTCAGCGGATTGTCGTCCAAGATCGTCCCGATCGCCGTGTCGTCGTCGAACTTGAATCCGGAGGACGGCGTCGCCGAATTCCGCGACAGCCGCGCCAGCAGACGCTCGTCGTACTCATCCAGGTCATCGCCCCGGATCGTCACGTCGAAGGTCTGGCGGGTCACCCCCTCAAGGAAGGTCACGATGCCCGTCTCATCGGTGTAATCGATCCCCACCGTGGCCGTGTCCACGGCCGGTGAACCATCCGAATTCGTCACCTGAAGGAGACGCCAGTCGAACTGCAGGGGCTGCCAACTCGGATTGGACAAGGCGACCGTGAAGACCAGTTGGACATCCGCGCCCCCGTTCAACTCGTTCACCGAAGCGTCCGCGATCGAAACGCCCGGGGCGTCGTCGTCGTCCAGAATCGTGCCCACCCCGGTGGCGTCCGCGATCGTCAGTTCCTCCGTCCCCAGGTAGGCGTCGCAAAGGGTGACGAGCAGGGTCTCGTTCAGCTCGTCCTTCAAATCCCCCAGGACCGGCACCAGCACCGTGAGCGAGAGGGTCCCCGGAACGAACACCAGGGTGTATTCGGTCGACTCAAAATCAACCCCGGGAACGGCGTCCTGCGTGGAAGAATCCGTGTCCAGCCCGGTCTTGTAACAGACCGTCACCAAATCACTGGCAGGCGAGGAAAGGGACACCGTGAAAACCAGGTAACCCAGACCTTCGTCCCCTTCCGCCATCGAGGCGTCGCTGATGCTCAGCGTTGGCGTGCCCCCCCGCAGCCCCGCGTCGAGCGTGGGATCGGTCTCACCCGCGTCGAGGTGGAATACCGCCGACTCCCCAACCCCATCGCCGTCCGCGTCCGCCAGGTCGTTGTCCACGTCGACGTCACCGGCACCGAACGCGGTGAAAGTCGTTCCCAGGGGCGCCGTCACCCGGAGGAAGTAGTCGCCATCCGACAAACCAGCGAACCGGAACGCCCCTGTGGAGTCGGTCAGTGTCAGGGAAAGCACCGACGCCGTGCCGCTTCGGAAGAGCGACACCAGAACCCCGCCCAATCCCGGTTCGCCTTCGTCCTGAACGCCGTCCTCGTCGAGATCGAGCCACACTCGGTCGCCGACTTCCGCCCCCGCGAAACTCGTCGCCATCCCGGAATGGGCGTCGTCGGCGAACAGCACGTCGTCGCCTTCGCCGCCATCCAGGAAATCCGCCCCATCCGGTTCCGCGACCAGCTCGCCATCGACGATCCGATAGGCCACGGCGACCAGTGACGTCACCCCGCTGGCGACATGGGTGCCGCCGTACAAGGCGTCATCGCCGCCGCCCCCGACGAGCGTGTCATTGCCCGGGCCCCCGGAGAGGGTGTCGTTGCCCGCGCCCGAAACCCCGGTGATGCGAAGGGTGCTGGTGATCGTACCGTCGTCGCCCACCAGAACGTCATCGCCGAGCCCGCCTTCCAGGGTGTCGTTCCCGGCATTGCCGATGAGTTGGTCGTTCCCGGCGCCGCCTTCGAGCAGGTCATCGCCTTCCCCGCCCTTGAGCGTGTCGCCGCCATCCCCTCCCAAGAGTTCATCCGCGCCATCGTCGCCGTTCAGCTCGTCCGCGCCGGCGCCACCCTCCAGGAAGTCGTTGCCACCCCCACCGGTCAGGATGTCGTCGTCGGCGCCGCCGTAGAGCACGTCGTTGCCTTCATCGCCGTAAAGTTCGTCCTCCCCTTCCCAGCCCGTCAGGACGTCGTTCCCGCCGCCGCCATAAAATTCGTCCGCCACCCCGGCGAAGTCGCTGCCGGCGGCCTCGGAGGTGATGGTGTCGTTGCCGTCGTCGCCGTAATACACCCCGCCCCCGCGGCCGGCCTTCAACGTGTCGTCGCCATCCCCGCCATGAACGGTCGCCGAGACCTCGATCCCGGTCAGGTCGACGGTGTCCTGCCCGGCGCCCGCCATCACCAGGATCGACTGGACGCCATGATAGGTCTGCTGGATGCCGCCGAAGCTCACCTCGACTGACTGTTCGCCCGACGTGAGCGGCGTCACAGGCCGGACCGTGAACTTCTCGTCGCCGTCGGCCGTGTCCCCGTGCTGGCGAAGAGCCGCGAAATCGCCCATGTGAAGCACCAGTTGGCCGGTGGAAAGCTCCGTCGCGCTCTCGGTGCCGTCGCCGTTGGTGTCGAAGGACGCCAGGATCGGCTGCGGACAATCGATGCCAAACTCCAGCAGCGTGATCTCACCGAAGTTCCATTCCTTGTCGATCTTGGCGATCAGGAGGTTGACCTCGAGGAACGCATCCAACGACACGTAGATCCGTCCATTGACGTCGAAGATGCACAGCGGCCCTTCCTTGGCGTTCGCCACGATCTCGCTGAGCCGGACTCGTCCGTCGTCGTCGGGATCGCGCAGGTCGAAGAGGATGTCGGCGTAGATGCCGCCCGTGACGCCCGCCGACGCGATCAGGATATCCAATTCGGCACCGGCGAAGAGTCCGCCGCTCAACGTGAGTTCGGTGATCTCGTTGCCGTAGTCGTCCACGTCCTTGACGTAGAAACCCTGGAACAGGTCGGCGACGTCCTTGTCGGGACTGCTGAAGAAGGTCTGAAGGCCGAGCGAATCGTAGCCGAAGGTCAGATCGATTTGGGCTCCAATGCCGCCGCCAAAAATGATGTAGAGCGGGGGGAATATCGGGATCTGGACGTCGATTTTGGCCTCCATCTCCAACAGGGGCATCTTGAATTCGACGAAGCTCACGGGTTGCCCGGTGAACAGTTTGAACAGCTCCGAGATCTTCAGGAATGGGAAGGTGAAGCCGATGTCGGCCAGTTTTCCGAGGAAGCCCTTCGCATCCGCATCCGACGTCGCCGCTTCGGGATCAATGGACGTCTCCGAAAGGGAACCGGCCGAACCGATATTCCCGAGCGCGTCGAGAAGGAGGTCGAAGCTCCCAAGGTTGATCAGGATCGAGTCGGACGCCGACACCGTCGTGTCGTCCACCAGATCGAAAATGACGTCGACGGCCTCGATGAACAGTCGGGTGCTGGGGGTGGTGAGACCCGCGTTCTCGGCCAGCTTGAGAAGGGTGAGCGGGCCTCCGTTGAGGTCCGAGAACACCGGCAGTTCGAACGTCAGCAGGTCGACCAGCGGCTTGGCCGGCTCAAGCACGACCTTGATCTGTTCCAGGATGGGAATGAGGAACTTCGCGACGAACGACCCGATATCGAGTTGAAGGTTCCGGAAACCGAATTCCAGGTCACCGTCGCCGCCCTCGCCGCCCGTGCCGGCCAACGGATCCCAGCACCACACCAGATCGAACTCGGCCAGCATCCGTGGGAACCCGGTGGCGTCCCCGAAGTCCAGTTCCAGATCCAGGTGGACCTCCGCCTTCGCGGTCAGTTCCACCACGAACGTGGTCCCAAGATCGAATCCGCCCCCGATCGTCTCGGAGAAGCTCAGTCGCCCGCTCGCATCCCAGAGGTCCACACTAAACTGGCCCTCGAAGTAGGTCTCCAACCGCGGCGCACCGAGGGCGTCCACGCCGTCCGACTCGTCCGAAACCCTGGCCTGCAGGAACAGGAGATTGCCCGTGGCGCTCAGTCCAGGAACCGTGACCCGGAAGAAGACCGTCAGTTCCGTGTCGTCCGCGGGCGAGGCGTCATCCAGGCCGTTCGTGTCGAAGAAAAACCCGTCCGCGGTCGAGAGCCCGAAGAAGAGGTTCAGGTTGTAGCCGATCTCGACCTTCACGTTCCCGTCGACTTCCAGGCCCAGCCCGGGGATTCCCAGGTCGAATTGGATCGGGTTCGCCTCGGTGTCCACGACCGCGATGGTCCGGCCGAGGCGGATGTTGAAGAGCAGGACCACTTCCCCGTCCACCTGCTGGCAGGCGATATCGATGTCATCCTTTGAACCCAGCGCGTCACCCGCGGCGTCGACGAGCAGGTTCAGGCCCGGCTTGCCCAGCGAGTTCCAGAACGCCTGCTTCGCGAGTTCGATCGGATCGCCGGCGCCGGCCAACTGGGCTCGCAGGTTGGCGAGGAGCCCTTCCCGGAATTCCGCGATGAAATCGCCGGCCTTCCCAAGCCCTCCGCCGACCAGCGGCAGATTGCGGCCCAGCACCTCGCTTTGCAGACCGTCCTGGAGCATCCCCAACAGCGCGTCGAGTCCGTCGAGCAGGACCGACGCATTCGTCACCAGATCGCAGACGTTGAAGTTCAACAGGAGTCCCGCGAGGTCCGGCGTCGTGATCCTCACCGGAGCCCCCGTGCCGTCGAAGAGATCGGGCAGGCTCGGAATCTCGACGACCAGTTCGTTGTCGGGATGCCCGTCGCCGTTGTCGTCGCGATTCGATCCGACCGGGAAGGTTTCGGTCGGGAAAAAGAGGGGCAGCTCCGCGCTCGCGCCGGCTTCCAGGGTCACCTCCAGATCCGACACGAAGCTCAAACCGTCGCGCAGGTAATGCCGTCCGTCCCCGTCGGGATCGTTGATGGTGATCGCGAAAACGGCGTCCTCCCCGTTGCCGGTCGTGTTCGGATCGCCATCCCGATCCACGGTGACCGTGCCGTCCCTCACGAAGACTCCCAGGGGCCCCACCGACGCGGTGAACTCGATGTCGGTTCCGCGGACCGCCAGGTTCACCGTCGCCGACGTGGCGTCGTCGAGGAACGGGACCCACAGGCACGGATTGGAGACGTCGATCCCGAATTCCAGCAGGAATTCAGCGCTGGCCGTGACGTTCAGGTTCGCGCTGCCCCCGAGTTGCACGAAGCTGGAAATGCCACCGAGAAGCGCGCGGGCCGGGTCGTTGGCCGGCAGGAGATCAACGAGGTCGTCGAGGCTCAGATCGAGGGGAAGGAAGTTGCCGTAGGCGAGATTGTAGCGGAGCGAAAACTTCAGGGCGGTGAGGGAGACGGTCCCGGTGCCTGTTCCCGGTTCCGCGAGGGTGTCCAGAGCCGCCTGGAAGGGCTGGGTCGCGCTGGCATTCACGATCGCCACCACCCGGGCCGCCGTCGTGAATCCCGCATGGTAGAAGATCCTCAGTGTCCGGTTGATCGAATCGAACTCGACCGCCGCGTCGTCCGAAATCCCCGTGTACCGGCCGTCGTCGATGAACTCAATCTTCACCCCGCGCTCCGCCGTCCCGTTCGCGCGCGCAGTGAAGCGGATGGCATTGGCCACGCCCGATGGATTGAAAAAGGTCGAAACTTTCGTGGTCGGCGATCCCCCGCTGAAAGGGTCCGGGGCGTAGTCGTCCACCGAGAGGGTGATCAACCGCGGATTGCTGACTTGGAAAAACGCCTCCAGATCCGCCTCCAACGTCGCGATCGTGTCGGCGTCGGCCGTCGCCAAACCTTCGACCAGTTCAGCGAAGTTCGCCGCGCTGTCCAGCAGGTCGCCGATGCTGCGGTTGATCAGCGGAATGCGTTGCCCCAGGAATCCGAATCCCTGCATCGTCTCGAGTTCGTCCGCGATCGAATCCAGCGCCTGCACGATGTTCAGGAACGTCAGACAGCTGAAGTTCCCGAGCCCGCCAATCGTCGGCATCGTGATGAACAGTCCCTCCGGGTTGAAGTCCGGATCGTACGGCGCCGGGTTGTAGTCCGTGAAATGGATGTCCGGGATGTGAATCCGGATCGGGTCGCCCGCCGGAAGATCGATCAGGTCCGGTTCCAACGTGATCGTCGGCGCCGTGATGTCGATGCTCCCGGTCAGCACCGGGGCCACCCGCAGAATCGCCCCGAAATCCGGTGCCGCGAGTTTGAGATCCGCCAGGAGGAACCGCGTCGCGCCTGTCGGCCCCTCCAGAGCGATGTGGATCGACGCCGACCCTACAGCCGCCCCGTCGGCCATCACGATCGAGAAGATCCCGAACCGGAAGGAGGCACCGAGGTCCGTCGCCGAAATCGTCACCGACCCTTCCAACACCACGTCGTCCACGAACAATCCGCGGACGTCCGACCGGTCCACCTGGCCCACCACGAACCCCATCTCCGTGAACGCCGTGTCGCTGTCTTCGCCGAGGATCTGAATCGAATTGATGGTCCCCAACTGGGTGTCGAGGTTTCCGTCCCCGTTCAGATCCTCACCGGCGTCCAACACGCCGTCGCCGTCCGCGTCCTCGTCGAGGACCACCAGCAGGATGGCGTTGCCCGCCACCTGGGCGATGACCTGGTCCTTCAGGCCGTTCCCCGCCGTGAACCGGGCGTTGATGTCGGCCACCAGATCCGCCAGCGAAGCGTTCGACGCGTCCCTCGACACCGTGATGTCGTGCCGGGTGTCGTCCAGTTTCAGGGTGAAATGCGCGTCCCGGGTCAGGACCCCGCTCGATGGCGGGGGAATCAGCGCGTTGGTCTGGATCCGTGGCGTCACCGAGGCATTCAGGATCAAACCCCAAAACGAACCCCGCGTGGATGTCCGCCGCGAAAGTGAAAGTCCCGCTGGCCTCCGCATCCGCCAGCGGCCCCAATCCCAGGTCCGGATCGAAATTGAAGTCCGCCGTCCAAGCCGTGTTCTGTCGGAAATCCACTTCCAACCGGATCTCCTTGAGCCCCGTGTCCCACACCAGGTTCACATCCAGTGGGACGCCCCCGTCGGCCAGGGCTTCCGAAAGCTGATCCGAGAAGTCCTCGAGACCGTCGTAGTTCGGCGTCTCCACGGCGTATTGGATCTCCCCAAATCCAAGTTCCGCCACCATCGCGTCCGTGTTCGGGGTCGCGCTCGTCCCGTCCGGATCCGGCACGATTAGCTTCAGACCGGACGCCGACGCCGTCGGTTTCAGCCGCAACGCCAACCGCCGCCCTTCCCCGATCGCCGCCTCCACCGAGGCTCCCAGCCCCGCGACAGTCAGCGCCGCGTTGAAGGTGGCCGCCAGTTCCTCGAGCGAGCTGTTCGAGGCGGCGTCCGAGGCCTTCACGGTCACTCCCACCGCCGCCAAGTCGTCGATTTGCAGTTCGAATTTCGCGTCCGAAGCAAGGCGCCCGCGGTTGGCCGCCGACTCGGATTGCGCTCCGGTCCCGACGATCTCCCGTCGAACCAGTTGGTTGTAGACCTTGTCGACGAAGGCCTGGGAGAAATCGAAGAGGTCCCCGAAGGTCGTCCCCGATGTGAACGGAACAGAAGCTTGGAATGCCGGGGCATCGCGGAATTGCTCCAGCCAGTCGGCCAGGCCCTTCAGCATCCCCAGCACCTGGGTCGGCGTGATGTTGCAGAAGTCCCGCAGACAGTCGAAGTCGGCTGTCGACACAGTCGGGGACGTGCCATCAAAGACGTTCGCGTCGGAGATCGTGATCGTCGGCGAGCATCCCGCCGTCAGGTCCGTCCCTCCGACCGTCGCCGTCAGCGGAAGCGTCACCAGGAGGTTCCCGACGGGCGACGGCGTCAGACTCACCAGGGACGTCGCCAGCACGGATTCCAGTTGGACCAGGGACACCGGGTTGCCGCTGTTGACGGTGAAGTTCACCGCCGTCGACAGCGTCGCCGATCCATTGGCGATGCCCGCCGTCAGGAATCCGAGGGTCACCGGGGTGTCAATGTTCGTCGCGGACAGGTCCAGCGTGGTCTGAAGCCGATTGAAATTGAGGAAAACGTCGGCCTTGGAAAGACCCGCCCCTGTGTTGGAAAGGAAGCCCGAGAGGCTCATTCCCAGGGTGAATTCCGCATCCAACCCCAGCCGCGCCTCCACCGGAATCGAAAGGTCCAACCCCAGACCATTGGCCTCGGGCCCGAACCCTGCTTCCGTCAGCTCCGTCTCGAAGGTCTTCTCCATTCCGATCTCCACGACGAGGGCGAAGTCGTCGCTGTCCACGTCGAACCCTCCCCGAATGCTGATCGGTCCCTGGGCTAGTTCTCCGTCCGCCCCTTCACCCAGCCGGAACCGAAGCGCCTCCGCCAACCACTCCACAAAGCCGGCGAGATCGGGCCGCGCCACCTCGTCGCAGTACTTCCTCAGCACGTCCACGAGGTCGAAGAACTCGCCCAACCCGAATCCGTAACGGTCGTCCGTCAGCAACTCGTCGAGGGTGTTGTTGTTCGGATCGTCGAGGAAAGGCAGGGGGATCAGGAGAGCGGTTTGAACGATGGGATTCTCCAGCGCATCCCCGACCTCCGCGAGCCCGTCGAGCAACTCGCGCAGGCGATCCTTGATGAGCTCGAAGTTCAGGCTGCCCACCACCACGTCCGCCTCGACCCCAAAGGGCCTCGCCGCGCTGGCGTAAATGATCTTCCCGTCCGCTGTTCCCGTCGGCAAAGCCGCCGAAGCCGATCCTTTCCCCGAAATGCTCGAAATCGATTCCACCGACGCGGCCGCCAGTTCCGCACCCGTCAGGCGATTGTCACCCGAGGAATCCGAGAAACGCTGGTTCGCGTACGCGTTCACCTGAACCCCGCCGCCCGTCACCGGCGTGTCACCCGCCGTTCCCATCGTCGCGACCCCCTCCAATTCGGCGCCCTCAACATAGATCCCCTGCGACGCCGAGTAGTCCACGACCCCGAACACATCATCCACCGGCATCGTCGTGTCGATCTCGATGGTCGCCGACAGGGCGAAGTAGTCGGTCAGTTCCAGCATCGGGGCCGACGCAAGGTCGATCCCCAGTTCGACCGCCCCATCCCCCAAGGCCAGCGGGCTCTCACTGATGTCCGATCGGGCCAGGGTCAGAGCCAGGATCAGCGAGGTGTCGGTTCCGTGAATCAGCCCGCCCACACCCAGCAGGCCGTTCGCCGTCAGGACGTCCATGAGGTCCAGCGCATCGCTGCCCGCCGGAAGCGCCCGCACCGCCGCCGCCGCCGATGTGAACGTCGAATCCACGAAAGTCGACGGCACCAGCGATCCATCCCCCAGCGACCGGCCCAGCAGCGCGATCTCGGCTTCGAGCTCCGAAGTGGCCGCCTGAAACCCGCCGAGAACGATCCCCTTCAAAGAGACCAACCCATCCGCGATGGCTCCCAATTGGGTCGAGGTGAAGGTAGCCACCGGGCTGTCCGGCGGGAGGTGAAGGTCCACGCCCGCCAACTCGGAACGTTCACCGGCCGGCGACGGCGGGGGTGGAGGCGGAGGGGAGCACTGGTAGCTGCGTTTGGTGAACGAAAGCAAGGCGCTGCCATTGGTCTGGTGCCCTTCGGCGATGTATAGGTCGGTGTTCTCACCGTTCGCGCCGAATGTCCGGTTCAAGGCCTCCAACAACGCCCTCAATCCCGTTGGACTCGCCAACATGCCGGTGTGGGAGTGGTTCTCGCCATCGACCTTCGGCAAGGCCACCAGATGCAGTCGCGGATTGGGGTCCCGATCCGGATTGACCCCGATTTCCGAGTAAAGCCCGAACGAGGACTCGATCGGCACCGACCCGTCCCCCGCCGCCGGGCTGCCCTCGGCTTGATTCGAAATGTACCAGGTCTCCCCGGCAGCCGGGTTGTTCGCGACGTAGTCGCAGAACGGCGTCACATCGTAATCACCGAACTCAAAAGCCCCCGCGGGCCCCACTCGCCGGGTCAGGGCCGACGCCGTCTCCTCCGTCGCCGAATAGATCACCGTCATCTCGCCCGTGATGAGGTCGATGAAGCCCGTCGGCCGATGGACCTGGCCCGGATTCAATTCCGCCGGCCCCTCCACGTACGACCAGGTCGAATCCAGCAGGGTAGCCGGGTAGATCAGATCCAGGCCGTCGTTCAGATCGAGGACGAGCCGGTTGGCCAGCGAACTCTCGTTGAACGGACCCTCCACGCCGCCTTCCAGGTAAAGGGACGGAACGTTGTGCGCGGGATCGTCAAAAATGAACAGATAGGTGCCCGTCAGGGAAACCAGCGTCGGGCAGTACAGGTCGGTGAACTCCTTCGCTGAAAGAAAATCGGGCCCCGTGTAGCCGGGAATATCGGTGTTGCCCGGGCCCTCCAAGGTCACGCCCGCGAAATACATCTCGTAGGCCGCTGCCATCACCTTCCCCAGAATCACATAAGCCGTCTCCGCGCCCCAATCGTTCTGCGACAGCTGGAAGGGCCCCGGCGCCCCGCGCATCGGGACGCCCATCGTGACCAGATCGTTCACCTTCGGCAGAGGCAGCTTCGTCGAAACCGGCAATCCGTCCGCCGTCTTCGTCCCCGCCGGAACTTCCAACCCGTTCGCCAGCTTGCCCGCCGTGATGGTGGCGTCGCCCCCATAGGCATCGCTTTGGATGTACGCCCGAACCACCAACCCGCCCGTGCTGTGCGCCACCACGTCCACCGCCGCCGGCAGGGTGTTCTCATGTCGAGCCGCCCATTCCAGGGCCGCCCTCGAAACCCAGTACCCGAAATAGTCGATGCCGTGCCCGAACTCGTCGTCCGTGATCTGATCCGCCGTGATCGGCGTCCCGTCCGCGTTGTCCAACTGCCCGTCGATCAGCAGATCCGTCGGCCCCGGCGTCACCCGCCAGTCGTAGTTCGCCTCGAACAGATCCTGCCCCCGGACATACCCCGTCGCGACCAAGGTCAGCACCAAATCCTCGTAGCCCACCGTCAGGGGATCAGTCTCCAAGCGGGTCGGATGAAAGCCGCGCTGCCGCAACCAATCGTTGTAGTCGGCCAACGACGGAAACGAACCGCCAATCCCATGCAAGACCAGCATCGGCCGATCCGGCAGAGTTTTCGGGAGCAAGGCCTGTGGTTCGCCGACCCGGATCCCCCCGTCACCTTCGCTATCGCTATCGCTATCGTCATCCACCTCATCCTCGCCCAGCGGCGGACCGTGCGCCGCACGAAGGGTTTCCACCAGAATCTCCGGCGACGTCACCGCTCGATCGGCAGTTACCGAAGGAAATTCAGCGTCTTGGGATAACCCCTGGGTTGTGACGTCGGGCGCCGCTGAACCCAGCGACGCTACCTGAACCTCGGTCGACCCAGAAAAACCCCGGGCTCCGACGGGCTCGGAGTCGGAGTCGGAATCGCCCGCCGCCCCCACACCTTGGGTATTATCGGGCGGTGAGTCCGCCAAGGGCGGCAACGTTTCCCCTTCCAGCACCGACTCGGAATTCCCCGCTTCCAACGAAGTCCAATCAGCCCCCCGCTCCGGAGTCCTCGCCTCCGCCTGCTCAACCGAAGCGTCCCCACCCGACACACCCGCCGGCTCCGGCGCGATCAACCCGTCCCCCGATAGCAGGACACGGGCTTCCAGCGGCTCCAGATCAAATGGACGACTCCCCTCCACGGCTGTGCCTACCCTAGTGCCCGACCCGCGGGATCCCAGTCAACGGGTAATTTCCACCACCCGTAGTCGCGGACGTCAGTCCGCGCCATCTCCTGGCCGGAGGTCAGCGCCGACTGACGTCGGCGGCTACGATCGTCGTGCCCTCCCTCGTGCGGAGAACCATTTTTCACCAACCTCGGGAGGAGATGGGCTGGTCATCGAAGGCGTCACTCTCGATTCGGTCGCTGGAAATCCCCACACAACCCCGTGAGAGACCGGACAAAAGACCTGTCTTTTTATCGGGCCCCCTCGACGTCACCTCGGAGTGAAAACGCCCTTCCGTTGGCCTATCCGCGTCCCCGAACCAAGGTCCGTAGGAGCGGCCCTCGGAGCGGCGGTCACGGGCTTCCATCACCCGGGATTGAGGTCGGAAGGGGTTCCATTCAACCCCGAATTGCCTTTGACCATCGTCGCGCCACCCCGCCACGCTTCGCCCCATGATGTCGAAGGTCCCGGCCTCCCTCGCCCTGCTGGCGGTCGTCCTGTCAGCCTCCTGCTCCCACAACCCCACCCCCGTGAACGCCCCCAAGCTGGCCTACCCAGCCACCGCCAAGGAGTCCGTCGTGGACACCTACCACGGCACCCAGATCCCCGACCCGTACCGGTGGCTCGAAGACGACAATTCCCCCGCCACCAAGGCCTGGGTCAAAGCCCAGAACGCCGTCACGTTCGCCCACCTCGCGTCCATCCCGGAACGAGCCTCGATCTCCAATCGCCTCACGCAGTTCTGGAACTTCGAACGCTGGAGCGCCCCGTCCCATCGGGGCAGTCGCTACTTCGTCTCCCGCAACAACGGCCTCCAAAACCAAAGCGTGATCTACTCCCTGGATTCCCTCGACGGGGAACCCCGCGAACTCCTCGATCCCAACCGGCTTTCCTCCGACGGCACCGTCGCCCTCAGCGGCACCGACATCTCCGACGACGGCAAACTCCTCGCCTACGGCCTCTCCCGCTCCGGATCCGACTGGCAGGAATGGCGCGTCCGCAACGTGGAGACCGCCAAGGACCTCCCCGACATCGTTCAGTGGGTGAAATTCTCCTCCGCCTCCTGGACCAAGGACGGCAAGGGCTTCTTCTACAGCCGCTACGACGCCCCCAAACCCGGCGAAGCCCTCACCGGCGCCAACTACTTCCACAAGCTCTACTTCCACCTCCTGGGAACCCCCCAGTCCAGCGACGTCCTCGTCTTCGACCGGCCCGACCGCAAGGAATGGAACTTCTACGGCGGCGTCACCGACGACGGCCAATACCTGGTCATCACCGCCTCCGAAGGCACCGACCCCCGCAACCGGGTCTTGTTCAAAGATCTTTCGAAGGCCAAGAACCCCGTCGTCGAACTCCTCATGGATTTCGATGCCGACTACACCTTCATCGACAACGACGGGCCGGTTTTCTGGTTCCGCACCGATCTCAACGCCCCCCGCGCCCGGGTCATCGCCATCGACGTGACCCAGCCGGACCGCGCGAACTGGCGGGAAATCATCCCCGAATCCGAAGACACCCTGACCGCCGTCAGCGTGGTCGGCGACCGCTTCCTCGCCCACTACCTCAAGGACGCCCAAAGCCGGGTCAAGGTCTTCACCCTCGACGGCCGGCACGAACGCGACGTCGAACTTCCAGGAATCGGTTCGGCGGGCGGCTTCGGCGGTAAGCGTTCCGACACCGAGACGTTCTACTCGTTCACCAGCTTCACGACGCCCGGAACAATCTATCGGTACGACATAGCCACCGGGACAAGCACCGTCTGGCGCGCGCCCAAGGTCGACTTCGACTCCGCCGCCTACGAAACCCGTCAGATCTTCTTCAACAGCAAGGACGGAACGCGGGTCCCGATGTTCATCACCCACAAGAAGGGACTCAAGATGGACGGCCGCAATCCCACCTACCTCTACGGGTACGGCGGCTTCAACATCAGCCTCACACCCTCCTTCTCAGTCGCCATCGCCGCCTGGCTCGAAATGGGAGGCGTCTACGCGCTCCCCAACCTCCGCGGCGGCGGCGAATACGGCGAGGCCTGGCACAAGGCCGGTACCATGCTCCAGAAGCAGAACGTCTTCGACGACTTCATCGGGGCCGCCGAATACCTCATCGCCCAAAAAATCACATCGCCCGCCCGCCTCGCCATCGGCGGCGGCAGCAACGGCGGAACTCCTGGTCGGCGCCTGCATGACCCAGCGACCGGACCTGTTCGCCGCCGCCCTCCCGGCCGTCGGGGTCATGGACATGCTGCGCTTCCACAAGTTCACCATCGGCTGGGCGTGGACGAGCGACTACGGCAGCAGCGAGAACGCGGACGAATTCACGGCCCTGCGCGCCTACTCGCCGTACCACAACCTCCAACCCGGCACCCGCTACCCGAGCACCATGGTCACCACCGCCGACCACGACGACCGCGTCGTGCCGGCGCACAGCTTCAAATACGCGGCGCGCCTCCAGGAATGCCACGAAGGCCCGAACCCAGTCCTGATCCGAATCGACGTGAAGGCCGGCCACGGCGCCGGAAAACCGACGAGCAAACAGATCGCCGAAGCCGCCGACCGCTGGGCCTTCCTCGTCCACGAACTCAACATGAAAGTCCGCTTCTAACGCCCTCCCCAAAACAAGCGAGGTGGCCAAATAGAGATCCGATTGAAGAGAGTGGCGGTATATGCCTATATGCGCTCGTTTCAAACAGTCCGTGTGGATTGGTTGATTCCCTTGGCCTCCAACCGGCTCTCAAGATTCAAGGTGCTGGAAAACAGTTGTGCGAGACTGCGGACAAGTGAGGTGGATTGTCACATGGGGCATCACAGAGGCCAGAGATGCTCTGTTGGGAGGTTATGTAATCCAAGAAATAACCACATCAGTTGGACCGTGAAGGACCTGCTCCGGCAATGTGAAATCTGCAAAGAGCGCTGGGCAACTCAAGTCCCCATTGAGGAACTGGGGAAGGGTGGCCTGTTGAACAAAATGGCAAGAACACTTGGTTCCCGCTCGGAAACGCAGACAGCTTCGAGTGGTTGAATGAAGGAAACACCACAGGAGAAGTAAGCTGGGGAAGGAAAGGCCTATTTCTCCACTCAATACGAAACAACTTGTTCCCGAGCATGGATGGGAGGGATGTGGAGCAGCGAAACAAAAAAGACCATGGCCGGATTTTTGTATTCAACTATAGTGCCTGTAAAGATGCCTCCTTCTGCAATGGTCACTCACGGGCTTAAAATCGCGTGGGACTGTTGTTCTATATCCTGCGCAGGAGCGGATCGCAAGACTAAGATCATCTCCCAAACACCACCAAGTTCGACGCCATGAGAAGTCAGTGTTTCGAAATTGTGCTATTTATGCACCTAGCGCGCAATTTGTTTCAACCGAATAGCCTCCGTGGCAATTTGTTAAAGTCTATCTCTCGCCATCTCAAGGTTTCTTGGGGTGCAATTGGTGGAAATCTCTATGTTGCCATGGGCATGCTCCTGACGATTCCCTGTGTCGCAGCGGAAGACGAGAACATTGCGATGAGTCCAGACATCTAGTCAATCGACTAGGTGGGCGTGTTATGGAACTGAGTCCATCTCAGCGACTCGCATTTAATATTATTTTCTCGGTGATGACCAGCGATAGGGAGAGGTCAATCTAGAATATTTTGTAGTGCAGAATGCGCTCCAGTGATTGAGAGTCCTTTCTTTGGATAGAGCTTGCCAATGACACGAGACGGAGCGATCGCGATCGTACGACCTGCGTGGTATTGCTTTTTCTGCGACATTTCCGCCCGGGGAATCCGATTCCAATGATTGGGAAGATTCCTGGGGCTCAGGATTGGTTCAACGGTGAGACTCTCCGAAATGCGTCGGTATTTTCCGCGAAGTCGGTTGGTGCGAGCATTGACCAATCAGTTTTTCAATTCCAGTTAGGTTTTATGCAAAGAGAGCAATGCGGCGTGGAGTTTAGCGTGTCTAAGACTGTCGATTTGGATGAAATCATCAGCGTTCTGAATGGCAGGGCGTCTTCGCAAGGATTTGGCCTAGTAGATGTCGCTCCTTAGTTTAGAGCCTGTCCCCAAAGGCCTGGTTTTCCGAACAGCCGTGGTTCCAGAAAAATTCAAAAAAGGTCAGATCTCCGGATTTGACCATTTGCGATCCGGGTCAGGGGCCGCCGGTGGGGACCTCTTGTGGGTTTCAACCTGGGAGACCGAATCGCCGTGACGGAACCTGGCCGCGGCCGATCCCGCTCTGCCGCCAGCGCCATCCCCCTGTGGCTTCTTCCTGACTGTCCGAGCGACTTAGAGCCTGTCCGAAAAGTCGGCGAGGCGACTCACGCCGATCTGGCGAAGCATCACCCGAGAGTGAGAGCAATGGCGACCCAACCTGCCGCGCTGCATTCGGTCGATTCGTAGTCCCGGAACCAATCGACGATGCTGCACCAACCACCCAAACACGTCCTTTCGACCACCCAATCGCTTGGGCAGCAGCTTGAAACCCTTCACTTCGGCGTTGCGCTTGATGACCTCGACTTGAAGCTTCGTGTTGCTTCGCGCTGTGCGTGTGTGGAGAGAGATTTCTGACTGGTTGACGATTTCCGGCGGGGTGATTTCGTCGCCGAGTCCGATTTACGCCGGAGTTCGAAGGCTTCCCGTCTCTGCCCACAACGGAGTCTCGAAGAACCTTTTTCACCGATTCTGCGAGGAGATAGAACGAGCACCCGACGGCTTGGGTGAGATTTGCGATGACATACATCTTAGTTGATTTTGGCCCTGACATTGT
Organism: uncultured Verrucomicrobiota bacterium; assembly: GCA_942490575.1. Taxonomy (GTDB): domain Bacteria; phylum Verrucomicrobiota; class Verrucomicrobiia; order Limisphaerales; family CAIMTB01; genus CAIMTB01. Next base: position 47,335 of record CALNYA010000005.1, on the reverse strand, counting down.
TCCAATTGTTGGCGTTCCAGCGTTTCGACGCGCATCAAAAATATTCGCCGAGTACCGAGGCCTTCTTGAGTCGTGGACAGGCCGCGTATGGAACATGCAGAAGGATGGATGGCCAATGTGACTCCCGGCTTTCTCCGGCTTCTACGAACACACCTTCTCCTTCAAGCTACCCCACGCTGGCCCCGGCGCCCGCGCTTGAGCGCGCGGGACGCCCGGGGGCCGCGGTGGGGACCCTCGGTGGATTTCAACCCGGGACCCGGATCACCGGGAGGACCGTCGGCCAACTTTTCGCGTGGTTCCCAAGGGCGAGGTGGGTTGGAAAAGGAAAGGGCAATGGGGTCAAACACTGACATTTGACAATCTGACCGGAAATCCACGGGCTTTGTGAGGCAATCGGCTCGCGTCCATCTATTCGACATTTGCCGTTCTCGTGCGCGTCTTCAGGGCCGGAGTTTCCCCGCCTTTTCCCCCTGAACACACGGGCCCCCGTGGCGCCCGTTGTCGGAATCGCTGTTCACGGTGTTTTGACCCTGGGGACAGCACAACGTCGACTCGAAGGGGTGTCATTTTTGGGTGATGGGAGTGACGGTGACCGATGCGACCCGGCTTTTGGGTGACTCGACGTTGGCGTAGCGGTTCGGAAGCGAACTCCCTTCACGAGCGTTCGGCGCGTTGGGTCGGACGCTGAGAAGATCGCCATCACGTAGTCGGTCGGCGATGCGGCCGAGGTGCCAGCCTGTGATGAGCACATCGGCTGTGGTGAAGGCCAGGGTGAGCTTCTCAGCCGGATCGCCTTCCCGGGTGCCGCCGGTTTCGAGGCGATAGGAGAGGAGTTGGCTCGAATGAAATCCATGCCTCTGCCCGTCGGTGGCGACAAACTCGATGCAGGGGCAGTGCTTCTGCGTGGTGAGGTAGCACTCGTCGTCTTGGGTTCGGTTCAAGCTCATGGAGGTTTCGGTGGTTGGGTTGGAGGTCGTGCGAAGGTCAGATGCCGACGCCACGGGACGGACTGGGTCGGGTCGTCGCGGGAACGGGTTGGTGACGGAGAGCGGGCCCGGTCGTTTCGCTTGTTTGCGGTGAGGGGATCGGGGTGATTCCCTCGGTCCGCTTCGGATCGAGACCAATGCGCTCGGCGATCCAATGGGCCAGATCCTCGGCGACCTGGAGGATGCGTTGCACCGGGGCAAGGCGCGTGATCCGGGCGGGCCTGAGCGTACGAATGGTTCGGAAGCGCGAAGCGGGCGCAGGCGTGGCGACTCCTGGGTCTTCCTGCTTGGGTCGAAATCCGAGCTTCTCCAGTTCGTCCCGGAGTCCGGCCAGTTCCAGGGCGGCCATGCGTTCGCGGGAATCCCCCACCCGACGTCTCAAGGTCTCGGTGTCGTCGGTGAAGATGTGGACCCGTTCCCGGGCCCGGGAGATGGAGACATAGAACTGTTCCTGGCTGACGGCGGGGAAGGATTTTGAGGAAGCGACCACGAGGACTTCGTCGACGGTCTTGCCCTGCGAGGAGTGGGAGGTCACGGCGTACCCGTGGGTGAAGGTGCGATAGTCGGCGGGCAGCACGCGCCCATCGGTCAGCTCGAGGGTGGTGGCCCCGTCGGTGAGGCGCTTGACCTGAACTCGTTCGCCATTGGTGAAGCGCTGGTGAGCGGCCACGGCGTTGGCCTGAAGGAGAAGCCAGTCCCCGGGAGAAACCTTCAGCTCGCGGGCCTCGCCAACATCGATGCATCCGGCGACTCGACTGGGCGTGAAGGCGACCTGGCTGCCATCGGCGCGTCGCAGTTTGAGGGTATCGCCTCCGGTCGTGATGACTTCCGCCAGTTCGCCTTTGTCGAAGGGGCCGCTTGGGCGCGTGAATCGAACGTGGTGACCCGGACGGTAGAGGTCCGGGTTCGTCTTCTGCGCCGAGGTCCACGACAGGGAGTCAAAGGCGCGAACCGCCTGTTCCTGGGAGCCGAGGAGGCCCCGGGCTTTCAACGCCTCGCGCACCTTCCCGGTGACAGCCTCGATCTCGGCCCAGGTGGGGGAGACCAGGAGGGCGGAGCGTCCCTGCTGGGTGGTATTCACGTAAGCCGCCGCGGCCTGCTCGTACAGGTGGCCGTCCACAGGACCTTCGGTAACGGCACCCAACTCTTCGAGCTTCGCGAACGCCTTGCTCGTCTCCTTCCTGGCGGCGAGTTCGACGGCCTGACGAAACTCCGCCGGCCTCTGTCGCCGGAGGGTGGTGAGCAGGCAATGGGGTCAAACAATGACAGTTTGACAATCTAAGCCGGAATCCACGGGCCTTGAGAGGCAATGGGCCCGAGCAGTCTATTCGACATTTGCCGTTCTCGTGCGCGTCTTCAGGGCCGGAGCTTTCCCGCCTATTCCCCTCCAAGCACACGGCCCCCTTCGAGGCCGTTGTCGGAAGCGCTATTCACGGTGGTCTGATCCTGGGGCAGCGCAACGTCGGCTCGGATGGGGTGTCATTTTTGGGTGATGGGAGTGACGGTGACCGATGCGACCCGGCTTTTGGGTGACTCGACGTTGGCGTAGCGGTTTTGAAACGAACTCCCTTCACGAGCGTTCGGCGCGTTGGGTCGGACGCTGAGAAGATCGCCATCCCGGATTCGGTCGGCGATGCGGCCGAGGTGCCAGCCTGTGATGAGCACATCGGCTGTGGTGAAGGCCAGGGTGAGCTTCTCAGCCGGATCGCCTTCCCGTGTGCCGCCGGTTTCGAGGCGATAGGAGAGGAGCTGGCTCGAATGAAATCCATGTCTCTGCCCATCGGTGGCGACAAATTCGATGCAGGGGCAGTGCTTCTGAGTGGTGAGGTAGCACTCGTCGTCTTGGGTTCGGTTCAAGCTCATGGAGGTTTCGGTGGTTGGGTTGAAGTCCGTGCGAAAGTCAGACGCCGACGCCCCGGGACGGATTGGGTTTGGTCGTGGCGGGAACGAGTTGATGACGGAGAGCGGGCCCGGTCGTTTCGCTCGGCTGAGTTCATTTTGATTTGGTCTAGGCGTTGAAAACTACCTGCTGCTGCCCTAGGTTGCAGGCCGATGAGCGTCGCCGCCGAGAAGGTTGCCGAGATGCTGGCCATGCCGGCCGACGATCGTGCGTTTCTGGCCCACCAGTTGATCGCCAGTCTGGACGTTATGGTGGACCCAGATGCGGAGGCCAAGTGGCACGAGGCTATCGACCGCCGAACCCGCGAGATCGAGGAGGGCAAAGTGAAGTGTCGTCCGGTGGAGGAAGTGGTCGGGGATATCCGTACCCGCCTAGATGCGCGTCGTCAGTCATCCTGAGGCCGGCGCCGAACTCGAAGCGGCCGCAGTCTGGTATGACGAATGCCAGCCAGGCCTCGGCGACGATTTCCTCAACGAATTCGAGCGGACCCTGCGCCGCATCGTGGGTGAACCAACCCGGTGGCGGGCCGTTCGAGGCGACAACCGCAAGTTGAACTTCGGGCGCTTTCCCTACGCCATCATCTACAGCGTTAAGGCTGAGGTCATCTTCCTCAAAGCCGTGATGCACCGGCATCGTCGCCCATTCTATTGGGTGCAGCGGCAGACCTCGGATTGACCCTGAGATTCGGCTCCGAATGCACCTTCAATGTCGAGAATCCGTAAGCGCCACAAAGACCGCGTCGTTCCCGTGGGTGCCCGGGCCATTCATTGGCTTGAGCGTTACCTCGCCAAAGTCCGGCCCCGGCTCTGCCTCGACACGCGCGAGACGGCCATGTTCCTGACCGGCTACGGCGTCCCGTTCAATCCGGACGTCCTGAGCCGGATGTTGCGCGATTGGATGGACTCCCTCGGGATCAAGGGCAGGTGTCATCTCCTACGCCACACCTACGCCACCCACATGCTGGAGGGCGGCGCCGACATCCGCTTCATCCAGCAGCTGCTCGGCCACGCCAAACTCGACACCACCGCCCTCTACGCCGAGGTCTCCATCCTCCAACTCCAGGAAGTCCACGCCCGGTGCCACCCTTCGGCGCGCTTGCCGGAAAACCACCAACCGGTAGGTTCCTGCACATGACCGCAGTCGAAGTCATTGACGAAATCAAGGCCCTCCCACCCCTGGAGAAGGCCAAGGTGATCGACTTCGTCCAAGGGTTGGAGTCGCCGCAACGGCGGGTGCGCACGATCGATCCCAAGACGTTTGAGGAAGCCGCCCGAAGCGTCTTCGAGCGACACGGGGATCTGATGCGCAGGCTTGGCAGCGGCCCTCTCGCTGAGGATCGCCCGTTGATCCAGGCTTCGGCCGAGGTCTTTTCCCTCTACGACCATGAGGAGAAGATCCGCTGACGTCGGAACCCGCGATTGCAAAGATTTGGATCGTGAACCCGACCCTGCTCGTCCTGTAGCTTCCTTGTTGCCATGAGTTCGCTTGAATTGGCCGTCGCAACGCTTCGAAGCCTCCCCGAGGCATTTCAAGGGCAAGCCGTCGAGTTCATCCACAAGCTCCATGCGGCCAACCGCCAGGAGCGCTTGGAGGCGTTGCACAAGACCGCCGGTTGCCTCTCCGACGACGAGGCCGACGCCATGGAACGAGCTATCGAAGACACCTTCGAGCACGTCGATGGCCATTAGTCCAGTGGTCCTGGATACGGAGGTCGTGATCCGGCATTTCCGTCGGGTCCAGGCTGTCAGCGAACAACTCGAAGCGGCCGAAGCCCTCTACCTGCCTGCCGTCGTATTGGGTGAGCTTTACCACGGCGCTTTCCACGGTCCGCAACGCGAAAAGGAACTTCGTTCCATCAGCGAACTCTTGCCTGCCGTGACCGTCCTGGGGATCACCGCGAAAACCGCCGAAATCTTCGGGCAGATCAGTGCCGAACTCGCTCTCGCAGGAACCCCGATCCCGACCAACGACGTCTGGATCGCCGCCCTGGCCCGCGAACATGTCCTGCCAGTCGCCAGCAAGGACGAGCACTTCACGAAAGTCCGTGGCCTGACGGTGCTGCGCTGGTAGCTCCACCCAGGAAACCGGCTTCCGTACGGGCGCCAAGGCGCTACGGTTCGGAGCCGTGGAATCCGCCGTCCACCGCTGCTTCCCTCTTTTAGCCGCCCGGCCGCTCTCCTCAGCTGCCCGGGCACCTCGCATCCTCGCGCCGAACAAGGCGACCTCCCCCCCTCAAAACTCACGTCGGGGGGTCTCGGGGTTGCCCATCGGGTCGCAGTTCACGGATGCGCTTTGGAAGCGGCGAAATCGCAATGGGTTGCCGCCGGTACGCCTACAAAGCCGCGTTGGGTCGGACTAGTTGGCCAAACAGGGATCCCATCGGGGAAGGATCACCATCCCGGATTCGGTCGGCGATGCGGTCCAGGTGCCAGCCTTTGATGATCACATCGGCTGTCGTGAAGGCCAGGGTGAGCTTCTAGCCGGATCGCCCTCTCGGGTGCCGCCAATTTCGAGACGATAGAACGGAACCGCGCGCCCAACTCGTGGAATCGAGGCGTTGGCACCTGACCGTGGGCCCGGTACGTTTCCGACGTGGAACCAAGGCATTCCCCGCTTCCCGATGAGCCACCTGCGGGGACAATTCAGGCTGCCCGTTGGGTTGAGGCTTGGCGGACTGCTGGCCCGGAGCTCGAACGAATCCGCCGGGCGGAACTTCGAAAAGTCGATGGCTTTGCGTCCATGGCGGCGCTTTGCATGCCCATGGATTTCTCGAAGGAACCCTTCATGCCGGTGCCCACCTCCGGCTTGATCGAGCAACAGCGCTGGTTCGCGCGCGCCCGCGCCGGGGCATGAAAACCGTTATTCAAGCAGCCGCTGAACTTCAGAATATCTGCGAGCGGCATTCGTGGCGGTACTGCTTCACTGGCGGCCGGCGTTGCTACGCTGGGGTGAACCCCGAACGACGGTTGATGCGGATCTGACCCTCCTGACGGGCTTTGGCGGTGAGGAACGGTTCATCGAACCGCTCCTGCGGGCGTTCGAACCACGCATCCCGGACGCCGCGAAGTTCGCCCTGCTCCACCGCGTGCTCTTACTTCGGGCATCCACCGGAGTCGGACTGGATGTCGCACTGGGTGGACTGCCGTTCGAATCGGAATGCGTCCGGCGAAGTTCCTGCTTCACCTATCCGCCGGACATACCGCTCCGCACCTGCACTGCCGAAGACCTCGTCGTCATGAAATCCTTTGCCAGCCGGCCTCAAGATTGGGTCGACGTCGGCGGGATCATTGTTCGCCAAACAGGTCTCCTCGATTGGGACTATATCGATCGTCACCTTCGCCCTCTGGCTGAACTCAAGGGGAGCCCCGAGATTCTAGACCGACTCCGACGGCATCGTGAGGAATTTGAACGTGAATAGTGATCGACCAACCAATGGGGTCCAACATTGAAGCGATTCCTGGCGAGGAAATCTCCGCTCGCATCCGCCAGATCGTCGGCCGGTGAAACAGCACGCCTTCCACTCGACCGCGGCGACTGAGTACACCGAGGCGAGGCAACCGGGTGCCTTCAAGGCCGGGATCGCGGAGGCGCTGCCTTCATCACCCAGGCCGACTGGAAAGTCGGCGGTACTTGAGACCTTCAAGGCCGGGATCGCGGAGGCGCTGCCTTTATCACCCCGGCCGACTGGAAAGTCGGCGCTACCTGAGTCCTTCAAGGCCGGGATCGCGGAGGCGCTGCCTTCATCACCCAGGCCGACTGGAAAGTCGGCGGTACTTGAGACCTTCAAGACCGAGATCACAGCGGCGCTGCCTTCATCACCCCGGCCGACTGGAAAGTCGGCGGTACATGCCGGGCCTGCACCAGCACCCGCATGGCGTGCCCCAGATGGGTTGGATGCGTCAGGGTCTGAAGTCCGCGAACCCGCCCCGCCAACCAACCCGCGGCCTCGCCGCCCGCCGACAACACCTCGGTCGCCACCCTCCCCAACCACCTGCCTTGCGGGAGAAAATCCGTCGTGGTCAGCCCCTCGGATTCCCCGGCCCGCACCAACCTCGGAAAGTCGACGTGCGCCGTGAGATCCTGGGCGCCCGGTTGCGCCAGAAGATCGTCGACTCGTCGGTGGCGAAAGTAGGCGCGCGCGGTGCCGTCGACCCGTTCCGGGCGCACGACATCCTCGTCGCCGAATCCATAGTCCAACGACGCCAGCCATCCCCGTCGGAGCGCCCGCGCCGCGGCGATCCACCACGCCTCCGCGGCGGGACATCGTTCCACGACGAACCCGTCGGGCAAGACGGCCTCCAGCGGGGCCATTTCGGCCCGGACACTGGAAACGGTCGGTTCCATGCGGCATTGCACCAGCTTGTCGGCCTCGACCGTCACTCCCCACTCGAACCACCGCCGGCTTCGCGCATCCCACGCAAGACGGTGCACCGGCATGGCGTCCAGCAATTCGTTCGAGAACACGACCCCTTCGACGGGTTCCCGCGCCTCCTCCCACCCGGGCACCCAGTTCACGGCCACACCCAGACCCGCGGCTTCGAGGGTCCGCGCCTGCACCGCCCGGCGCGCCGCGGACGGCTCCAGGATCCGGTACCGGACGCGCTCGGCGACGCGCGGATAGAATTGTTTCAGGGCCGAGAGCACATCCGCCGCGAGCCGGCCGTCGTGCGCCGCGGCTTCCACGCAATCGATCGTTTCGAGATCACGGCAGGCGCCCGCCACCCAGGCGGCCAGGAGGAATCCCAGCACCGGCCCCACGCTCACGCTGGTGTAGTAGTCGCCGCTCCGCCCGATCTGTCCCCCCTCGCGTTCGTAGTAGCCAACCCCCGGCGCGTACAACGCCAACTCCATGAACCGCGCGAAGGTCACCGGGCCCCGCGCGCGGATCTCGCCCCGTAGAATGGACACCACATCGCTCTCCATGCCGTGGTGAAAGCCTATCCGCCCACTCGCGCCTCGTCACCCACCCGGACTCCGCGCATGCTCGGCCCGACGCATGCGGCTGGACCTGCAACTTCTCGAGCGCGGGCTTTGCGAAAGCCGGGAGAAGGCCCAGCGCGCCATCCTGGCCGGCATGGTGCGCGTCAACGGGCAGGTCGCCGACAAACCGGGACGCAAGGTCCGACACGAGGACATCCTGGAGGTGCTGGCGGGCGAACGCTACGTGAGCCGAGGCGGCTTCAAGCTCGAGGGTGCCCTTCGCGAGTTCGCCGTGGATCCCACGGGCCTTCGCGCCCTCGACGTGGGGGCGTCCACCGGTGGATTCACGGACTGCCTGCTCCAGCACGGGGCGGTCCACGTGGCCGCGGTCGATGTGGGCCGCGGGCAGCTGGCCTGGAAACTCCGCCAAGATCCCCGGGTCCTCGTCCGCGAAGGAATCAACGCCCGCGGACTGTCCGCGCCGCATTTCCCGGTGCCGTTCGTTCCCTTCGACCTCGCGGTCCTCGACTGTTCGTTTATCTCCCTGCGGCGGGTCCTTCCCGCGGCAGTCTCCCTGGTCCGACCGGGAGGGCGTCTCATTCCCCTGATCAAGCCGCAGTTCGAGGCGGGACGCGAGGAAGCCGATCGCGGGCGTGGTGTCATTTCGGATCCCGCCGTCCACGAGCGGGTCCTCGCGGAACTCCGCGCTTTCGTCGAATCAATCCCTGGGCTTGAATGGCGGGCCGTCGCGACCTCGCCCCTGCTTGGCCCCGCCGGCAACAAAGAATTCCTCGCCCTGCTTGAAAAAGCGCCCTGAACGCATCGCCCGGGTCGGGCTGGTGGCCAACACCGAGAAGCCGGAATGCCGGCCGCTCCTGGCGGAAGCCGCCCGACTCCTGGCCGATCACGGCCTCGAGACCATGGCCGATGCCGCGACCCTCCGCATGAGCGGCCTCAAGCTCCCCCGGCTTCGGAACACGGCCGGGGTCGCGAAAGCCGCCCAACTCCTCCTGGTCTTCGGCGGCGACGGAACCATCCTTCGGGTCGCCCGCGAGATCGCCGGCAGTCCCACTCCCCTCCTGGGAATCCACGTCGGCAGGCTCGGATTCCTCGCCGGCGTCACGGCGACCGAACTACCCAAGGCCATCAACCAGATCATCGCCGGCGATTTCAGGGTGGAGAACCGCCCCCTCATGGCGGCGACCCTTCATCCTCGCAGGCGCGCCCCCGCCCTCCGCGCGCTCAACGACCTCGTGTTCACCCGCGGTGACGTCTCCCGGATGATCGAACTCGAGGTGGCCGTCGACGGCGAGGACCTCACCCGCTACCGGTGCGACGGCCTCATCATTTCTTCGGCCACCGGTTCGACCGCGTATTCCCTCGCCGCCGGAGGAGCCATCGTCAGCCCCTCCGCCCAGGTCTTCACCATCACTCCGATCTGCCCGCTCACGCTTTCCAACCGGTCGGTCATCGTCGACCTGGACTCGTCGGTGGTCGTCCGCGTCGTCACCGGCAAACTCAAGACGCATCTCACCGCCGACGGACAGGTCGCCGTCGATCTGCGCGTCGGCGACGAGGTCACGATCCGCCGCGCCCCGGAGGAGGTCCGACTCCTCCGCCTCGGGGGAAGTTCCTTCTTTCGAACCCTGCGTCAGAAACTCCACTGGAGCGGTTCCCACGCTTGAGAGCCGTGGCCGCCCCCACCCCCGCCATCCCCCTCCCTTCCTCCATGGTTCGCCTCAAAGACATCGCCGAACGCGCCGGCGTCTCCATCATGACCGTCTCCAAAGTCCTGCGGGACGCGCCCGATATATCGAGCGCGACCAAGGCCCGCGTCCGGGCGTTGGCCAAGGAGATGGGCTACGTCCCCCACGCGCTCGCCGCCGGCCTCCGGACCCGCGCCACCCGACTCCTCGGCGTCGTCATTCCGGGAATCGTCAATCCCGTCTACGCCCGTCTGATCATGGCTCTCGAGGACCGGGCTTTTGAACAGGGATTCGAACTCTTCCTCGCCCACACGCTCGAGAAAGCCGATCGCGAGGAACTGATCCTGCGCCGACTCCTCGCCCGTCGGGTCGAGGGACTCTTCGTCGTCCCGGTCGCCCGGCTCGGCAATTCCCCGGGGATCTACGCCGAAATTCTGCGGCTTGGGATCCCAACCGTCGTCCTCGGGCCCGCGCCCGGATTCTGCGACGGATTCGCCCGGGTCGCCGCCGATGAATCGGCCGCGAGCCGCGACGTCACGCAGCACCTGCTAGGACTCGGTCATCGTCGAATCGCCTTCCTCGCCGGCCCCACCGTTTCCCCCTCCGCGCATGCGCGCCTCGAGGGTTACCGCCGGGGCCTGCGCGACGCCGGCGTCGAGTTCGACGATCGCCTCGTCTTTCAGTGCGGTTCCAACGTCGAGGACGGCTTCCAAGCCGGGTTGGAACTGTTCCGTGAGAGCCTCGGAGTCACCGCGTTGCAGGGCGTCAACGATCTTGTCGCCATCGGGGCCCTCAACGGACTCCTGTCCCAGGGGGTTCGCGTCCCGGAAGACGTGTCGATCGCCGGTTTCGGCAACATCCTCAGCGCCGAGAACGCCCGGGTCCCGCTCACCACAGTCCGCGAACCCAAGTTCCGCCTTGGAGTCGAAGCCATGGAAGTGATGCACAAGCTCCTTCACGGCGGCTCCCGGGAGCAACGGGTCCTTCGAGCCGAACTCGTCTCACGCCGGAGCACCGCCGCGCCCTCGATCAACACGCTGATCTGAGCGGGCGGCTTACCAGCCGCCCTTCCATCCAAGAATCGCGGGATCAGACCCGAGCCTGGGCTCCGAGGATGACTTCCGTCCGAGGAGCCGGACTCAGGGGATGTACGTGGCTTCCTTGAAGCGCTGCAGGTCCCGATGCCCGACCCGCGCCGGCCTGTCCAACCCCTTCAGATTGGCCGTGTCGCCTTCCCGCCAGCGCCAGATCTCGGCGTGCCCGTCCGCGAATGAAAGCATGCCCGCCTTCCCGTGGCGGCTCGCCGGCGTGTTCTGCCAGAGCCAGACATTCGGCAGGGCGCGCACGGCGAAAAAGCCGTCGTCGATGCTGCTGGGTTCCTCGTCGATGAACACGTTGGCCTGGGACGGCGAGGGGTTGTTGATCTCGGTCGACTTCCGGAAGAAGGGAACGCCCGGGTTCACAAACGCGCCGGCCTCGTCCCCCGCCATGCGGCCGTTCATCGAAACGCTTCGCACCCGGATCACCGACCTGCCGCCCGTCTTCCAGGGGGTGATGTCCGCGGGACACCGGTAGATCTCGAACGAGTTGTTGTAGGGCCAGAGCCGGCCATTGCGGATGTCGTTCAGGTTGGTCGCGCCCGGCAGGGAGTTCACATTGCCGCCGATCCAGGCATTCGTGTTGCCCAGCAGATTCGGCACCAACCGTTCGTCGTGATCGTCCGCGTACATCACCCACGCCAACTGCAATTGCTTGAGGTTGCTGATGCACTTGATCCCGTGCGCCTTCTGCTTCGCCTTGCTCAGGGCGGGCAACAGCATGCTCGCCAGGATGGCGATGATGGCGATCACCACCAGCAACTCGATCAGCGTGAAGGCCAGATTCCTCCGATTGGATGTCTGGCGTCGGCCCGGGAAAATCAAACTAGGAGGGTTCATCGGCGCATGGGGTGTCTCGTCTTGTCTCGTCGCTTATGAGCGACGTCGAAAAACCCTAAGTGCCTCCCCACAGACAGGGCAACGGGCATTTCAACGCACGCCCGCCAAACGCTCAGCGACCCGACCCCCAATCACGAATCCCCTCCCGGGCTCGGATGAGGTCGACGCGATCGCCCGACGTCCACACCAACGCGCCCAGTCCGTGCGAAAACCGGGTCTCCCAGCTCATGCCGTACGCGCCCGCGTCGGTCCACACCAGGAGATCCCCGGCACCCACCGTGGACGGCAAATCGTGGACGCCCAGATTGTCGAACGCCATGCAGGTGGGTCCGCAGACGATGGTCCGCACCGGCGCCCCACGACGGCGCGTCACCGGAAACATGGCGTGACGCTCCCAGGTCGCCGTCATCGCCTGGAGGGTCCGTCCTCCGTCACAGAGGAGCGTCCGGGCGCCCCGACCCTCCTTCACGTCCAACACCCGCACGACCAGGACTCCCGCCGGCGCCGCCGCCCACCTCCCATTCTCCATCCAGATCTCCTCCAGATACCGGTGGCGCGAACGGATCCCGACCACGACTTCGCGGAAGCTCGCCAACGAGAACCCGGCGTCCAACGGCGAACCCTTTCGCGTCGCCACCCGCTCGGGGGGCATCCCCCCGCCCAGATCCACCACCCGCGGATGCCATCCCAAGGCCTCCGCCGCCGACAGCGCCTCGAACGCCGCCTCCCGATAGCAGCGCGCCTCGGCCACATTCGTCCGCAGGTGGAAGTGCAGAACCTCCGGTTCCAGGCCCGCATGCCTCAAACCCCTCAGCGCGGGGCCAACCTCCGCCGGCAGCAAACCGAATTGGGTCCGGACACCGGGGAATTCAAAATTTTCCTCGGAGCGGGTGTTCAAACGAAGACCCACGCTCCATCCCGCCGTGGCCGCCCTCCCCGCCAACACCCGAATCTCGGCCAGGGAATCGAAATTCACCCGCAATCCGGGGACGCCCGCGTCGCCCAGCCAGGTGTGCTTCGCGGGCCCGTTCACCAAGATCCCGCCGGGCGGGACCCCCATGGCAAGCACCGCGCGAAGTTCGAACTCGGAAACGACTTCCACGCCATGCCCAACTTTCCGCCATGTGTTCACGGCCGGCTTCAGCGGCAAGGTTTTGAAGGACCACCAGTGGCGAACCGGAATGCCCTCCAAAGCCACATCCAGGCGTCTTGCCTGCTCCGTCAGGGGCTCCTCCGCGAACACCAGCGCCGGCGTCCCCGACGCCGCCACCGCCGCGACAACTCGCGCCCGCCAGAACGCCCGCCAGGCAACGTCCCCGGTCGCCCGCCCGCCTCCTACTTCGGCCGGTTGGGCCCCTGTCGACTTCCTGATCGGCACCCCCGGATTCCAGCGTCGCCCGTACCGGGTCGCCAGCCCCAACTTGCCAATCCACCCCGCCGCGCCGGCTGTCTTGTACCGCCGACTTTCCAGTCGGCATTCATCGTTCCAACACCGAGCCGACTGGAAAGTCGGCGCTACAGCAAATTCGGCCACAGTTGAAAGTCCTCGGCGCAACTGCGGCCATTTCCCGCAACCTCGACGTCCTTTCACTCCCCCCAGGTCCCGTTCACCCAGGCCTCGTCCCGATTGACGCACGCCACCGCCTGGATCAGCGCCTTCGGGTTTGTTCGCGTGATCGGGTCCGGGGCCGCGTAGTTCCGCATCCGACATCCGACCAGGGAGACGGTCAGTCGCTTGTCTCCCCGAACCCAGAGGAAGTCCTGCGACATTTTCAGCGTGGTCAGCGCGGGGTTGCCGCCCGAGAAAGCCTCCACACTGTTCAGCGCGGTGTGACCCTGCCCTTCGATCACGATCGGGTGCACATCCCCGACCGTTGGTCCCGTGTTGGCGATGATCGATCCCTGCGCGATCTGCCAGTTCCTGTTGAACGTCCCGTCGCCCAGCTTGTGGATGCCGATGGTCACGCAATCCAAGTTGAAGTTCGTCAGCTGCCCATAGGTGGCCGGTCCCAGGTACACCCCGCCGTACGCCCCAAAAGTGAAGAGATCCATCAGCACCGCGTTGTCCGTGTGATCAATCCAGTAGGTGTAGGTCTTCCGAGCCACCACCGAATCGATCACGGCCCTGCTGTACCCGCCCCGGAAATACCGGAGGTTCGCCGGATTCACGTGGCAGTGGAGCATGCGCGGAATGTCGTAGCAGTAGTCGATCCGGATGAACTCCCCGCTCAACGGGTACCCGTAGCAATGTTCGAACAGGATCTGTTCGCAGGGATGCTCCCGGGCCGCCCTAAAATCCATGGCCACATACTCACCGTAGAACGTCAGACAGGACAACGTCACCCCCTGCGCCGATCGCGATTTCGACACCTGGATCGTCGGCGGATAGGCCACCACTTTCGCGGGGTCGTCCAACGTCTGATCCGGGTACCAGAACTGCAATCCGCGAACCTGCGTCGCCCCTTCCACGGTCAGGAACGGCGCCCGGTCGTCCTCGATCCGAAACACGCTCCCGACCGGTTGCCGTCGGGTGGGATGACGGGTCCCGCGCCCCACCGGTCCATGGACACCGATCAGCGAGACGTTCCGCCGCAGGATCAACCCGCTCTCCACCCGATACGGCTCTTCGGACGGTTCGACCCAAAGGCCCGCGCCCCGGGCCGCCGCCCAATCAATAGCCCGTTGCAGCGCCTCACGATTTGGCCCCGGCGCGTTCGTGGAATGAACTCCGAACTCCACGATGCTCCGCATCATGGAGCCCGCCGGAAAACCCGACTCCGCCGCTACCGCCGCCTCGCTGGAATGCGACAGCGCCGCCGCCAGGGCGGCTGTGACCAGAAGACCCAGTTTGGTTCCCATCGCGGATCGTCCCGACGGGTTGGTTGCCGCTTGTTTCAGCTTCATGGAGGTGTCCCAGGACACCACGAACGCGGCGCGCGAACAACCCCGGGGTGGCGGCCCTGTCGCGCCACCGAGCCGACTGGAAAGTCGGCGGTACACCTTCGTCGCCGCCCTGTCGCGCCGGCTTTCAGTCGGAGCCGACTGGAAAGTCGGCGATACATCCTCGTCACCGCCCTGTCGCGCCGGCTTTCAGCCGGCACTCCCCCGCCCACCACCGAGCCGACTGGAAAGTCGGAGTTACGTTGGAGACGGCGCCGATGACGCGCCTGCGCGGGAAGCCCATCGCGCAACCGCGAAGCGGTGGATCAGACAGGCCGCGAAAACGATCACGATCAGCTGGAGAAGTCGGTGGAAGGCGTGGTCCACAACCGCCTTCCCTCCCAATCGGGCCTCCTCGACCACGGGAAAGAGATTCGTCGAACCAAGCGTCCCGTCCAACCGCGCCAGCAATTCGGTCAACTGTCGGGCGGACGCCTCGAGCTGGGCGCCCGCCTGGGTGTAGTCCTGGATGCGGAACGGTTCGGATGAAGTGTCCTGGTTGTTGGGGTTGTTGGTGGCGCCCGCCCATCCGAGTTCCCTCATCCGCACCATCACGGCGTCGAAGCCCGCCAGGGTCGCGGTGAACGATTCGGAAAAACGCGAACCGGCCAGGAGCGATTCCCGCACCTCGCCCAGCAGGGGGGTGAGTTGGGCTTCCTGATCCTCCAGGGCCCGGACCAAAGCCTCGCGTTCCGCGCGGACTCGCGCAGGCAGCCCCTCCGCGACGCTGGCCAATCGTTCGAGGTCGGCGGTCACCCTCGACGTATCCTCAAAAGCCCGCTGGATCTCCGGAATCGCGACCACCCGCCGGACGAGCAGTTCGGAACGCCCCTGCAAAAGACCGGGGAGCCGCTGTCCGATATAGAGCGCCCGCTCGGCGAACAGTCGGGCTTGCGCCAATTCACGCGCCGCCGGATCCAGCCCTGAAAAAGGGTCCAGCATCAGGGCGCCGAGAAGGCTCGAACCCTCCTTGGTGGTCTTGGAGGGCTCCCCGGCGAAATCCATCGAAAACCGAACCTGGCGCGCGTAGGTCATGCTTCCACGCTCCGGGTTCCGCCGCCTCGCACGCGATGATCTCTTCGCGGAGGCTTTCGATTTGCCCGGGCGTGAGCACCTCCGATGCGATCCTCCAGATTTCCGTCTCCGCCGCGCGCACCGACTCCAGCAGCACCTTGGCCTGATCGCCGAAGACCGTAGGCACCCAATACTCCTCGATGTTCAGCTTCATGACGGTGACCATGGCCACCAAATCAAACAGGGAGCCCACCGCGTTCGGTCCGGCGGCGGTCGACCAGGTGTTCATCTGCGTGCCGATCCTCCATTCCTGAATGTCAGCCAGGCTGACCTCCCCGACCGGCGGCAGGCTTTCGGACGCCACCAGGATGCGTCCGGCGAAGTCATCCGCGAAACGCATCAGGGCATGCTGAAGGACCACCGGGTCCAACACCTTCCCCCGCTTGGCCGGCGCTATGGTTCGCACCGTGTTGCCCGGCGCGTCGGCGATATCCTGGACCAGGCGGCACCCAACCAGCAGCAAGGCGGCGAAAGCGGGCAACGCCTTCCAAGCCAATCGAACCATCCTCGTCCAGGCGGAAACACCCCTCGTCGTGGATGGCGACCTTTGCATGCCGCCGGAGTTTTGCTTGGAGCCTCGATTGGGTCGACACCTGAAATGTTGCCGGTCCCGCCCCCTCACGACATCCTCCGACCGAAAGCACCCTGTCCGTCCGGCTCCCAACGAAATGGTCGCAACCCGATGACCTCGGACCCGATCCCACCCTCGGCGCCACCGAATCGCCTCAACCGGCTTTCTCGGTCCGACGATGCCTTCGATCGGTCGACTCCGCCGGCGCGATCTCCCGTCGCCTCGCCGTCATCGCGACCCCGCCGACTCGCGCCCCTGCTCCATCTGCTGTTGGCGGCTGGATGCCTTTCGCTCCCCGCGTCCGCCGCTTCGGTTCCCGGACTTCCCGTCCTGACCCGGGTCCGATCCTGGACGCTCCAGGACGGTCTGCCCGACATCCGGATCAAGTCCATCGTCCGGACCCGGACCGGCGACCTCTGGTTTGGCACCCGCGATGGCCTCGTTCGTTTTCACGACGCCGGGGTTTCCGTCTACAACATCACCAACGCGCCGGCCCTGCGGAATTCGGAGGTCTCGCGCATCGTCGAGGATTCAAGGGGAGGCCTTTGG
The DNA here is from genome assembly GCA_942490575.1 of uncultured Verrucomicrobiota bacterium. GTDB lineage: Bacteria > Verrucomicrobiota > Verrucomicrobiia > Limisphaerales > CAIMTB01 > CAIMTB01. The sequence goes on along the minus strand of CALNYA010000005.1, from coordinate 30,752 downwards.
TTCGGCACCCCGTCGGGAGTCGTCCACTGGCGGGAGGAACGCTTCGAACGATTTGATCCCAGCGAGCTCCCCGACTTCTCCATCAACGCCATCCTTCCGGAATCCCGCTCCGGCCTCTGGATTGGTGGCGGGTACATGCTCGCCCGGTATCACGAGGGCACCTGGACCCGTCACACCCGGGAAACGGGGTTGCGCGACGCCGATATCAATTCCCTGGCCGAAGATCCCGACGGCCGAATCTGGGCCGGATGCCATCGCGGATTGATGATCTTCGACCCAACCGGCGATGCCTGGCGGCCCATCGACATGCCCGGGCCGTTCGAGAACTACCATGTCCAGGCCATCACGTTCGCCGGCGACGGCGCCGCCTGGATCCTGACCCGCGCGACGGGTGAACCGTCCTGCCGCCTCTGGCGATTGAGTGACACCGGCTGGGAGGAACGGACGCGCCAGGACAATCGGATCGGCGATCGCCACCTCGTCGCCGCGTTCGCCCAGCCAGCCGAGTTCTGGGATATTTCCGCCGAGTGGGGCCTGGAGCGTTGGATCGATCCTTCGAGCCAGGAACTCGTCGGCCAACCCCCTTCCTTTCGCGACCCCCTTTGGAGCCTCTGCGACGACGGTCACGGCAACCTCTGGGTCGGCACCCAGTCCGACGGACTGGAACTCTGGCGGGTGGCGGGCAACTCCGCCGCGATCCCCTTCGCGGCCGTGGGTACCCGACCTCCACCGGGTCCGCTGGCGCCCCACGATCAAAATCTCTTTTGGACCCTGGGCTTGGCCACCCTCGGACTCGCCGGCATTGGCGCCGCCTTCCATCGACTCCGGGTCGCGCACCTGAAGGCCGAAGCGAATCGAAGCGTCTCCGACGAACGCGAACGCATCGCCTCGCGTCTCCATGATCAGATCGGTTCGCAACTCACCGAACTGTCGCTTCTTGCCCGACGCCCCGATGCCAACGGAGCCCAGGAACCTTTTTTGGGGGATCACGAACACGATTTTTCGCGCTCCGCCCGTGACCTTTCCAAGGCCCTTCGCGACACCCTCTGGAACATCCATCCAGCCGATGCCACCGTGGACGGACTTCTCAACCACCTTGGCGACCACGCTCACGCCTTCCTCCAAGCCGCGGGGATCCGGTGTCGACTCGCCTTCCCCTCGGACCGCCTGGCCACCGAGTTGAACGCCCATTTCCGCCAGGAGATCTTCCTCGCGTTCAAAGAGGCCCTCCACAACGTGGTCCGGCATGCCGCCGCGACCGAAGTCCGCCTGCGGGCATCCCTCCAGGACGGCCACTTCGTGATCGAAATCCAGGACAATGGAGTCGGGTTCGCCTTCGGGACGCCACGCGGCGATTCCAACGGTCGCGGACTTCCCGGCATGCAGCGCCGTCTGCGGTCCCTGGGCGGGATTTGTCAGATCAACTCTCCGCCCGGCGGTGGAACCTGCGTCCGTTTGGAATTGCCCCGGACCAGCCTGGATCTCCACCACCCACCCGGTCCCTCTCCCGTCCGACGGGAGAGGGTGGCGGAGCAAAGCGACGCCGGGTGAGGGTCCCCTGCCTGGCCGTTCATGGTCCCAACGCGCGATGCCGAAATCGTTTCGCCTCCCCATGGTTCCCGCATCCATCCCCATCCGCCGATCAATTCAGGTGCTCGTCGTTGAAGATGACCCGAAACCGCGGGTCTGGTTGGAAAAGGTGTTCTCAACCAACCCCGGGTTCGTCTGTCTCGGCGCGCACGCGACGGCCGAACAAGCCGAAGTCCAGATCCTCCGCCAACGTCCCCACCTCGTTCTGCTCGACCTCGAGCTTCCCGGGCAATCGGGCGTCGCCTGGCTGGAAACCGTGAACCGCCGGTGGCCGGATCTCCCGGTCCTCGTCCACACCGCCTACGATGAGCCGGCTCGGATCTTCGGCGCTTTGGAAGCCGGCGCGTCGGGCTACCTCGTCAAACCGGTTCGCGAAGCGCGCCTCCTCGACGCGATCACCGAAGCCCACGAAGGCGGCGCCCCCATGACCCCCGCCATCGCGCGCCTCGTGCTACGACGCCTCCAGGGCCAAGCGAAAACCCGACGCCAGATCGAAGGCCTCACGTCCCGCGAAAACGAGATTCTCCGCCTGATCAGCGAAGGATTCCTGCCCGAAGAAGTCGCCGGGAGCCTTGGGATCAGCGCCCGCACCGTCAGCACCCACCTTCAGCACGTCTACCGCAAGCTCCACGTCGCCACCCGGGCGCAGGCGGTGGCGAAGTACTTGGGAAATCCGGAGTCCGCCCGCATGTCGGACCCTCAATCACCGCCACCACCGCCGGATTGAAGCCCCACCCGGGTCGTTGAACTGGAGGCTTCCCCATGGGGACGCTTCGTGACAAACACGCCGCGCTTCTCACCCAATACCCGTAGAATAAAATGAAACTCGGACTATTCGCCCTTCTCTTGGGACCACTGCTGGCCTGCGCCGCCCCACCCTGGAGCGGGAAGCCCAACATCGTCCATATCGTGGCCGATGACCTGGGTTGGAAGGATGTCGGTTTCAACGGATGCCTGGACATCCGAACGCCCAACCTCGACCGCCTGGCCGCGGAAGGCGCGAAACTCAACCGCTTCTACGTCCAACCGATGTGCACGCCGACGCGCGCCGCCTTGATGACCGGCCGCTATCCCTTCCGTTACGGGCTCCAGACCGCCGTCATCCCCTCCGTTTCCGCCTATGGCCTCGATACTTCGGAATGGCTCTTGCCCCAATGCCTCCGCGAGGCCGGCTACAAGACCGCGATCATCGGAAAGTGGCACCTCGGCCACGCCGACAAGAAGTGGTGGCCCCGGCAGCGCGGATTCGACTACCAGTATGGCGCGATGATCGGCGAGTTGGATTATTTCACCCACGAGGAGCATCACGTCCTGGATTGGTACCGCGACAACGCGCCGGTTCGCGAGGAGGGTTACACGACTCAACTTCTGGGCAAGGACGCGGTCCGACTCATCGAAGGTCACGACCCCGCCGTGCCGCTGTACCTTTACCTCGCCTTCAACGCACCCCACACGCCCTATCAAGCACCCGAAGCCTACGTGGAGCGCCACCAACACCTTCCGGATCCCACCCGCCGCACCTATGCCGGCATGGTCGCCTGCCTCGACGACGAGATCGGACGCGTCGTGACCGCGCTTGAAAGCAAGGGCATCCGGGACAAGACGGTCATCCTCTTCCACAGCGACAACGGCGGCACGAGGAACGCCATGTTCGCGGGCGTCATGGCCGACATGTCGAAGGTGACCATCCCCTGCGACAACGGCCCCTTTCGCGACGGCAAGGGATCCCTCTTCGAGGGCGCGACGCGCGTCTGCGCCTTTGCCAACTGGCCCGGTCGAATCAAGCCAGGGACCGTGGACGAGTTGATTCACGCCGTGGACATCTATCCCACGCTCGCAGCCCTTGCCGGCGCCTCCACCGCCCGCTGCAAACCCCTCGACGGCGTCAATGTGTGGAACACCCTCGCGGACGGCGCGCCATCGCCGCGTTCGGAATTCGTCTACAACCTCGAACCGTTCCGAGCGGCGCTGCGGCAGGGCGATTGGAAGCTCATCTGGCGCACGATGCTACCGTCCAGCGTCGACCTCTACGATCTGTCGAAGGACCCGTCCGAGAAGAACAATCTCGCCTCGACCCACCCCGACAAGGTCGTCGCCATGCAAAGCCGCCTCGAAGCGCTGGCCCGGGAGTCCGCGAAACCGCTGTTCCTCGGAGACCAGTTCAAAGTCGTCATGAGGAACATGAACGGCCAACCGGTCCTGCCCACCGACGATGGTTTCGGGGATCCCGAGTTTCATTGAGCCTGGACGGAGGGATCGAGATCTCGTGGACGAACGCGCCCGCGGCCATTCACGCCTTGTCCGGCGATTTGCTTCGGACTCCCAGCGACACCAGGAGCCCGAGACAAAAACCTCCGCCCGTGGTCAAGAACAGGAGGAGAATCTGCGGCATCGTCACGGTCGTCATGAGGAAGCGGGTCTCCACGGGCTGGCGGTTTTGCAACACGACTACGCCCAGCACGATCGCCGCCTCCCGGTTGTCGCTTGAACCTCCGGGGACGTGGTGTAATACAGACGCGCGTATGACAACCACGGTGACGGTGCGCTTGCCGGCCACGCTCGCGCGTGAGTTCAAAGCCAGGGCCAAAGCCGCCAAGACCAGTCCGAGCGCTGTGTTGCGCCGGGCGGCGACGGAGTTCGTCCGGGGACATAAGCCGACGTCGAATGCGATGCAGGAACACATTGATGCCCATGCCGGCTCTTGGGATGGGCACGTCTCCGGACAGAAACTTCTCAAGAGCACACGTCCGTGATCCTCGTCGACACGTCGGTGCTCGTGGCCTGGATGGACTCGAAGCACCCCCATCACAGGGCCTGCTGGACCGCCATCCGCGAATGGGCGGGACGGGACGAATTAGCCGTCAGTTCGGTCGGGTACGGCGAGTTGGCGGCCGGAGCCCGGACTCGCGAAGCCGTCGATGAAGCCCTCGAGGGCTTCATCCGTGTCGACCTTGATTTCGACGCCTCCTGGCGGGCTGGACAGGAGTTCCGCAAGCACCGCTCGGCCAAGGGGGATAGCCCGGTGCTGCCGGACTTCCTGATCCGGGCCCAAGCGGCCGTTCTCGGTATCCGACATTTGACGAACGACCGCCGCCGCCTCGCGGCGTGGACCGATGTGGAATTCCTCTTTCCGGAAGTCTGAAGGCGGCTTTCTTCGTCTTCGATCGTTCCGGTGGACCGTTCGGAGACGTGTCAGGTGAATCGGCTTGGCGGAGAGAGTCGTTGTTGGCCACGAAGGGCGTGACACCCTGGGCTGGGATGGTTAGAAAGCCCCACATACGAGCCCCCGCCTGCCAGGGTGCGGAGTACGCCTGAATGATGGGGTCCATGAATCCGCCGCTGAATCGGAAGGTCGCGCGAAACCGGTGGCTTCGTCTGTTGCTCCTGCTTTGGGTCGCGGGGCTGGGGCCGGCGGCGTGTTCCGAAGGCTTTCTCCTGTTCGCGAATCGCTTCGAGAGTTGGGTTGATGGCCCGTTCCCCGGACCGTCCGGGCTTCCCGAGCGGGTGCGCGGGACGGTGGAGGCTCCGGTCTATGACGTCGACGGAGTCACCCGAGTGGCTGGAGCCGCCTATCTGGCTCAGTTGTATTTCGTGGATTTCATCGAGCACGCGCACCCGGTCACGAATCCCACCAACAACTGGATCGCGTTGGGGATTCCGGCGCCGTTCGGGACCGGGCCCAACGCGGGTTTCGTGGAACTCGTGGACGAGGCCCAGGTGGTTGGGACAGGTCCGCTCAAGGGCGGAATCGCCCTGGTGGAGCTTCGAGTCTGGGAGGCGTCGAAGGGTCGGACCTTCGAGCAGGCGAAGGCGACTGGAGGTTGGATCGGAAAAAGCGATTCACTGACCGTCGTTCCCGGAACGCGCGAGGCGCCCGCGGTCCTGGAGCGGTTGCGCCCGATCCAGCTTTGGCCAGGCGCCGTCATCAAGACCTTCCAACTGGACTTCGAGCGGAGGGTTGTCGCCCTTCACGAAGAGCTTCGACTGCAACTGGAACGGAGTCATTACGACGCGGGCTCGACGATCGAATGGTTTCGCAATGGTCTGCGATTGCCGGGAATCGACGGTCCCGTCCTGTACCGGGAGACCTTTACCGCCGAGGACGAGGGAATCTATTTCGTCCGGATCAGAACCCCCGGCCGCACCGTGGAAACCCACCGATGCATCGTCGAACGACGCCGGGATGGGATCGTGGATTCGGTGGTCGTGCCGGCGAAACCGGCCGTCGGCGATCCCTTTCGGCTGGAAGCTCTCGTCGGGGGACATGGCGCCGTCAAAATCCGGTGGACCCACTTCGACGGGACTCGCCAGCGGGTGATTTCAGAGGAGGAAAAATCCCTGGAAGATGAACCGGTACGGGTCGAGCTATCGGTTCCGTCGGCCGAACTGGGCACCTACGGCGTCGAAGTGGAGGGCCAAGGCCTGCGTCACACCCGGTCCCTGGTCCAGATTGAAGGGGATTTTCAGGTGACCCGAGGAGGATTCCCGCAGGGGGGAATCCTGGTTGCCGAACCGGCCTCGGCCGCGGGCTATGTTCGCGGAAGCGTCGTGACCCTCCGGGTGATCCTCCCCCAAGGCCACGTTCTGGATCACTGGACCGGCGACCTGAGCGGATCCGAGAATCCGAAAGTCGTCGTCATGGATCGGAATCTGACCGTGGGCGCGGTCCTGCGAAACGAGTCCCAGGGCGCCTTGCCGCGAGCGATTCTCGATCGGGAAGTCACACCGCGCGCGCCGACCTTGGGGCAACCCATGCGCGTGACGGCGACCGTTCGGGGTGGAAAGGGGCCGATCACCGTGCGGTGGTTCCGCCAGATCGGGCCGGTGAGGTTGGTGGATCGAGAAGAGAGAAGGCAGCGAGACCAGGAATCGGTTGTCGTGGAGTTCGAAACGCAGCAGGCCCAATACGGACACCACTACCTGGAAGCGGAGTGGGGGGACGGAGCGGTCGTTCGTAAGGACCTGGCGTCCGTGCGCGGGGATGTGTCCCTGACGTCGGAGCATCCGTACGGATCCTATGCCGAACTCCAACCCGCGACGGACTTGGATTATCTGCGAGGATCGTCGGTCCTTCTCCGCCTCGTCTGTCCGCCAGAAATGCAGTTCGTGCGATGGATCGGGGATTTGGCCGACCGCGGATCCGAGAATCCGACGATGGTGATTCTCGATCGGAGCAAACACGCCGTGTTCGAATTCCGAACCGTGATGACGCTGATTTCCATCGGCGAGCTGAGGGCCACGGTCTACGACGAGTTTCGGAAATTGGTGGGACCCGGGATCGTGGGGCAACTCCACGCCGGGGCGAGTCCCGAAGCCATGGCCCCCTTGGGAACTCCGACCGGGATCTACAACGGGGGCCTTTACGATTGGACCCTGAGCTCCCGAGGATTCGTGGGCTTGCCGGGAGTGGCTCCGGGAAGCTCGGCGTTCGTTCAAATCCGGGTGTGGGAGGAAGCGGCGGGATCCTCCTGGGCCGACGCCAAGGCCCGGGGAGGACGCCACGGTCAGAGCGCCATTCGGGAGTTCCCGACCGGGGGCGACATCCGGTTCCTGTCCGAGCTGCGGCCCGTCGCCAGTTTTCCATCCATTTTTCTGAACGCGGCCCCGGCATTCGGGGCGATGGAAAGGACGATCATCGCGGGTGTGGGCCAGGATGTCCGGTTCCAGGCGAAGTTGGGGGGAACAGAGCCCATGGTCGTGCGGTGGCGGAAGGACGGCGTGTTGCTACCCAGCCAGACGACCAGCGTTCTCCAGATCCCGGGTGCGAAGGAATCGGACCAAGGCGTCTACGTGATCAGCGCCTCGAATGAATTTGGATCCGCCGACTCTCCGCCCATCCAATTGCGGATGGTCCAGCCGCCCCGGATTCGAAACATCCGGATCAGTCCGGATCCGCGGGCGAGGGCGCCTCTCCGCATCGAGGTCGACGCGACCTCGGAGTCCACCTTCGGCTCGTCCTGGCTGATCAATGGCAAGTCGGTCCTCGCGGGACCCAACGTCCCCGCGCTGGATCTCGCCGAGGCGCCGGCGGGCGCGTACCTGTTGATCCTGGAAAACACGGCGGGTGGGAAGCTGGAGACGAACCTCCTCTCGTTGGCGCCGCGATACCGATTGAGTCGGGTGGTGGAGGGAGATGGACGGATCGTGGCCGATCCGCCAGCCGAGGATGATATTTATCCCGCGGGCACCCGGGTCACCTTGGAGGCGGAGCCCGGAACCCAGCAGGAGTTCGTGGGCTGGTTCGGGGATTGGTCGGGATCGAGTCCCCGCATCGAGATTCTCGCGGATCGTGACAAGTCGGTGCGGGCGGTCTTCGCCGGCTCCGGCGGATCGGTGTTCGCCGCGAATCGGGTTTCCGGCCTGGGGGGGATTGACGCGCCCATTTTCGACGTGGACGGGGTCACGCGTCTGGAAGGGAGCGACTTTCGAGTGCAGCTGTTCGCCGGGCCGCTGCCGGGTGCCCTGGAGCCGATCGCGGATCCAAAAGAGTTCCTGACAGGCGCCGGGGCCGGATATTTCGCGGGGTCAACCCAGCGCTTTCCCACGGTATCGCCGGGAGCGGAGGGCTGGGTTCAGGTTCGCGCCTGGGAGGCGTCCGCGGGGGCCACCTACGACGAGGCGGTCCGGAATCACGGTCGGAGTGGCGCCAGCACGATCCTGCGGGTCACCACCGGCGGGCTGGGCACGCCGCCGTCCTTGCCGGCTCGGCTGGACGGGTTGACCTCCTTCAGCTTGGAAGTACCGAGTCCACCTTCGGTCAGTGCTGTGATCGGCCCGTCGACTGTCGCGGACGGCGACGTTCTTCGATTGGAGGCGTCGATCGCCGGCACCGTTCCCATTGCCGTTCAATGGTTGAGGAATGGTGAACCGATTCCGGGAGCATTGGACTCGGTGTATGCCCTCCCCTCGGCCGGACCCACGGATTCCGGTGAGTACTCCCTCCGACTTGAAAACTCGATGGGCACGGTGGTGTCCGGGATCCATGGAGTCGCCGTGGTCGAGCCTCGGGGAATACGAGTGTGGACGGAAGCCGATCGGATTCTTCTGGGCGAGACAGCCACGTTGAATGCGGAGGCCTAGGGGCGACCAGGGTTCGTCGTGACATGGTTCCGCGGGCCGCCGGGGGACATCTCAAACCCCGTGGGGCCTCCGGGTCTGGAACTGCGAACCTCCGCCTTGTTGGAGTCGACCCGATTCTGGGCGCGGGTGACGGACGCGCGTGGAGCGACGGACAGCGAAGAACTTTGGATTCATGTGTCGCGACACCCCCAGCGACTGACCCTCGAGATTCCCGATTCCATGGTGTTCGGCGAAGCGACCCCCATTGCGGCTGTGTCCGACAGCGGGCTGCCAGTGGACATCCAGGTCGTGGACGGGCGCGCGGTGATCGAAGCGGGAGTTCTCAAGCCCGATGGCGCGGGCGTGATCCATGTCCGCGTCGTCCAGGAGGGAAGCGAGCGCTTTCTGCCGGTCGAAGCGGAGAAAGTCATCACCGTGGAAAAGGCTGTGGCCGGCGTCGTCTTGAGTCGTTTGGAGGCGATCGCCGAGGGAGACCCGGTTTCAGCGGTGGCGACGACGGATCCCGAAGGACTGCGGGTTCAACTGCTGTACGAAGGGCTGCCGGATCCACCCACCGCGCCGGGGTCCTACTCGGTGTCGGCGGTCGTCGATCACCCGAACTATCGGGGTGGCGCTTCGGGAGTCCTGACGCTTTCACCGGCCTTGTTCCTTCTGGAAGGACGAGCGTTTCGAGACGTGAACGGCAACGGTGTCGAGGATGAGGGAGAATCCGGCTTGGCCCACGTCACGATTCACCTGAAGGGCGAAGACGACGAGCGTGAAGCCACGACGAGTGAACTCGGCGCCGTCCAATGGGAATCCTTGGTGCAAGGGCACTTCATCCTGGTGGTGGTTCCACCCACCGGCTTTCAGGGAACGACCCCGATGCTTCGCATGGCCGCGGGTCGGGCGGGTCAGCGGGTGACCGTCAACTTCGGCTTTCAGGAGGTCGCAACGGTCGGTGGCTCGGTCTTCGTGGATACCGACGGTGACGGACTTCGCGGCGCACAGGAAGCCGGTCTCGCCGGTGTGACCGTGCGCCTCAGCGGCGACGGAAAGCCGCTATTGGCGGTGACCGGTGCGGATGGCGGTTTTCTTTTCTCCGGATTGGTTCCTGGGAACTACGAAATCGAGGAGGAGGATTTGGCGGGGTACGCCAGCACGACCGTCAACCGCCGAAATATCAACGTCAGCCGCGGCGGCGCGGCGGCGGTTGTTTTCGGTGATCTTCCCGTTCAGTCGATTTCCGGGGCGGTATTCCTGGATACCAATGGAAACAGCATTCGCGATCCCGAAGAGGAGGGAGCCTCAGGAATCGTGGTTCAACTCAGCCTTGCCGGCCAGAGCTCCGAATCCGCGGAACCGTTGCGTGAGCAATTGACCGACCGCGCTGGGGTTTTTCGATTCGAGTCGGTTCCCGTGGGGGACTACATCGTTCGGCAGATCCTGCCGGGAGACTACACGGTGTTGTCGTCGAGCGCCGTCGCCCTGGCGTCCCGTCGGTCGCAAGGGGACGGAAAGTTGCCTCCGGAAACCGCCCGGGCGGTGCGACTCGATGATGGCGCCGCCGCCGCGGTCCGGTTTGGAATCCTTCAGCGGGGACAGGTGTCCGGCGTGGTGTTCGAAGACCTCGATGGCGACGGAAGTCAGACAACCCACGAGCGGGGACTTGGAGGGGTCCGGATCGACGCGCGCGACGCCATCAGCGGCGAGCCGGTCGCGGCGGTCGTCACGGGCCCGGATGGCAGGTACGGCTTGGCTCTAGCCTCCGGTCGAGATCTCCGCCTCTCCCAATCCGCCACTCCCGGCCACCTGGCTCCATCGCCGAGGTCCGTCTCCCTGGATATCGGCGAGGCGGCGGTCGCCAATTTTCCGAATCGAGCCTTGGGAACGGTGTCCGGTCGGGTCTTCAACGACGAGAACGGCGATGGGGATCTCGGGCGGGGAGAGTTGGGAATGGGTGGAATCCGGATCGGGCTGATTTCCGAAGGACTGGAGGAACGCGAGACATGGACGTCGGGCGATGGTTCGTTTGGGTTCACGCTGGTACCCACCGGACAGACCACCCTCAGCGCCACGGGCTCGGACGGCTATGCATTCTCCACGCCGAGCGAGCGGATATTCGATTGGACGCCAGCCGAGGCCAAGGGCGTGCGGTTCGGTCAACGGCGGATCGAGGATACAAAACCCTTGGAACCGTACTGGGCGTGGGTGAAGGGACGGGGTTTTCCGGCGGGCACCGAATCGCCTCTCGCGGATCCCGATAGCGACCTGATTTCCAATCTTTGGGAGTTCATCGGGGGCACCGATCCTTTGGCGGAGAATCCCCCGTCGGGTCCCCGGGGAATCGTGCGGGTCGAAGGCGTCCATCGACTGGCGGGAATGGAGTGGAACCGGGCCTACGAAGCGCGCGAACAGGAACTGACCATGGAACGTTCGTCGGATCTGAAGGTGTGGGAACCTGTCGCGAGTCCCTGGGAGGTCGTGGGCACCGCGGCTCCCTACGACCTAGTGCGATGGACGGATCCCCTGCCAATCGAGACCCGGACCCCACGTTTCCTTCGCCTGCGCGCAACAATCCCGTGATCCAAGGCGCGGCGGAACGCAGCCCAAAAGTGGTTCGAGGAAAAAAGGACTCGGTCTGGAAATCGACGCCCGCCCTTGGTGGTTCGGCCCAGGACCCATCTGGACCCGGCACGGCGCTTTCACCACCGCCCAAATAGCCGCGTCCGCCCCTAAGCAATTCCCATCCAGTCCCCATCGTGCTGGAACTCCTCCGCATTCTCTGTTCCAGACTACGCCCGCGCCTATCGGGCTCCCACACCCCGGAAGCCGTGCACCGCCAAGATATCAATTGGTGGAACCTACTCCCCTTGGATCTTCTAATCGGGCCGTCCCAGCCTATAGCCCACACATCGAAAGCTTCGCAAGCCCCGCAGCGGCGGCCCGACGGACGCGCCTTTTCCGACATGGATCCCGGGCCATCGCAGCCCTTGACCGCCTCTCCGAAGGTCCCTGCTACCACTGGAGACTCTCCCTCGGTCATCCTTCCCTGAATGCCGACCCGTGGTGAATTGTCGACTGTCAATGGGAACTCGACCCCAGAGCTGGCGCCTCCCGTGGATCTCTCGGTGAGTCAGCGGGACCACGAAACGAGATCTGTGTACCCGACGACAACCTCAACCCGGTACGCCGGTTTCTTCAACTGCTCGCTGAAAAAAAGCCCAAGAGGTCTCAAATCCGACGCGGAGGATTGGGTACGAAGGAACGGACAGTTGAGTGTGCGGCAGTTCACAAGGCATCGCGACGGATGGTTCCGTCCGGATTCAGAATGTTTGCAGGCGTAAGAAAGAGGCAGCCCGCGAAAATGGAGGTTATTTGACGATGATCGCCTTCGGAAATCTTCACGGCCAGATTTCACGAACCCCACGAGCTTTGCGCCGCTTTCGGCCAAGATGTAGGCCGGGCTCCCGCTTAGCTCGCCGAGCACGCTGCTGATGTCGTTGAACACTTCCCGATTCTCTTCGGTGTTGAAGAAAACAATGTTTCGATGGCTGACATCCGACACCACTAACGGAATTGGGAAGTGCCGAAATGTGCAATTCATCCCCGCCCCTTTGTGACCAGCTTCCCTGGAAACCCCATCATGACGAGGGTTTCGCCTTTCACGGCCTCCTGGATCGGCCAATTGCGAATAGGAAACCACGTCTTCGCATGGACCACGGGTTCCCGGTTGACCCGAATATCCTCCGGCGCGAAATCGAATACGATTAAATCCAGTTCCTCGTCCGCGTCGAGAATCTGGGCGTCCGGGCGTTTGAAACTGATGCAGCCGTCCTGGTCACCAAGTGCAAGCGCGAGTACCGCGGCAGGGTTTGTGCTGCGCTCGATTTCGAATCGCTTCCAAACGTGGTGGCTCGTGACGAGCACGTGCCGTTTGCCGGTATCGATCAACCCGAACGTTCCCGTGGCGATCATCGCCTCCGGGTAAGTGTTCAATCCGGGAGTAATAAATACAGGACCGCAATGTCGCACCATTTCGCGCGACAACGCTTCGACGAATCTGCGGACATCAAGAGATGAATGCTTCATATGTGTGCACACAAGCATATGCATTTTTGGTGCCACTCGTTGGAGATTAATGACTTAGAGTTGATCGTCGTCTTGGAAAGCATTCTGTATGCCACCACGGGATAGGGGATTGCCGCTTCCAAAGCTTGCGCCCGGCGCGCGGCACCACCGGGCCAGGCTCGAAAAGCCCAGGCCGCCGCTTGGATTGGTGAACCGAATTCGCGGTTCAACGGGAGACGACCTGCCGAGATTCTTGCTTCGATACACCTCTTCGAACAAATTGTACCGCTTCTTCTGATGAACGGTGAGGTGGGTGCCACCGGGCGGGCCGCCGCACCGATTCTGCCCTCAGCATCCAACGGCACAAAGTGACTAAAAAACGTCAACACTCCGACCATTGCACCTACCGCTCATCGAAGTCCATCTTCTAGTGGGAAGACAAGCTGTTCCCTGTCTCGTGCGTCTGTGGGACGAAAATGGTACAAAGTTGGCATTATTAGGGAAGAGCGACCCCAACTGGTCGCACCAAGCACCTCTCGAAGCCGATAAGATCAAACCCCATCCAACGCTGGGCGACGAATTCTTTATCTACACTGGCCCCCCGGTGATGATGTACAATCAAAAGTAGATGTATGAATTACCTTGGTGCGGGCAATGCGTGGCGAATACACCGCCGTTGGACCGAGCTGCGGAGCTGCGCGCGACTTGGATTACAGGGGAAAGTATCTCGTGTCACTGGCCTGTGCAGAGTGGGTTCGAGGGCTGGTCCCCGTGAAGGTGTGCACTCATCGAGCCTCCGCCTAAAGATTCCCCGGTTGCGAACCGGGTGTTGGGGACGGGATGAACCCGGAACTCGAGCGCTTACGGTGAAACAGGGCCAGCGGACGAGAAAATCAAACCCAATTCCGGCGCCGACGGCGCCGCAGAGGGCGGAGCGTCGCGTCAACCGCCGTTTCTAGGTTCATTGCGACATTCTCGGGAATTCGGCGGTGGCCCGCACCATACAAAGTATTGTGCCTCTCGGCCTGTTGAGCACAAGAGCGGGATTGACAGTTGGATAAATGGCATTTCACGATGACATCGTGTTATTGCGATCGACGATCGATAAGGCGGGTCGAGTGGTGATTCCCAAGGAGTTGAGGGACGCGATGCATCTGGCCGCGGGTGATCTGCTGGAGATCGAGGGCGGCGGGGAGAGTATCACTCTGCGCCCGGCGCGGGACGAAGGCCCTCTCGTCAAGAAGCAGGGGGTGTGGGTGCATCGCGGGGGAGGAACGCTCTCACTGGATGACGTGAACCGAGCGATTGCTCAGGGCCACGCCGAGCGGGAGCAGCGCCTTATCACCCCCCATCGAAAATCCAACGGCGATGGGGTCAAACATTGACATGTAACAGTTGAGTGAGTGACCGGACGATGTAGCGCAGGCTGCCCGGCCTGCTGTCTCGCCGGTTGCCAACCGGCGGGGACCGAGTTGGGGGAGTTTTGTTCCCAACGCCGGCAACTCGTTGATTCCAGTAGGGACTCCAGTCTTCGCACCCGCCGACTGGCAGTCGGCGAAACAGCAGACAAGGCTGTCTGCGTTATGGGCGCGGTACCTCTCCCTCGGCTCCGGTAGCCGCTGCTTCAGGCCGCGGTCGGTGGTTTGGAGATCGCCCATCGCTTCGACCTCATGCCCCATCCGCGTCGATGTCGCGGGGCGGCGACGAGATCGGGATGCTCGCGTTCCCACCGGGCTCCCGATAGCGGATCCGCAATCGACGGGCCCACGCGCTTCGAGGATCATTGGGACGAACTCCGACCGAGTCGCCCCTTGGCGCATCCGATGTCCGATCGCATTTCGGCTTCATCGAAGACCGGCACCGCTTTGAGAAACGGGGCTTCCGGATCGAAGTCGAGCACTTGGCCCGCCTTCAATCCCAGGCGCTCCCGAATCGCCATGGGAATGGTGATCCGCCCCTTGCTCGTGAGGGTCGCTTTCACTTTGGGAATGTGGGGAGCCCACGTCGTGCCCGCAATCCAGGAGATGGTTGTCCCCAGATCCGCGAGGGTCGGGATCGCCAAGCGACCCCGGAACTCCTAGCCTCTCGGCCCACGGTCATCAGCACCCGCATGAGCACGAGCACCCCGGAACAAACCGCCGCCGAACTGCACGAACGCGTTCTCGGTCCGCTGGCCAAAAAATTGGCGTTCGATCTCGCCCATTGGCCCAAGAACAGCGCCTCGACCCCCGTCGTCCTTTTCCTGGGCAACCATTCCTCCGGGAAATCCTCGTTCATCAACCACCTGTTGGGCCAACCGATCCAGGCCACGGGCCTCGCCCCCACGGACGACGGCTTCACGGTGCTGACCTGGGGCCGCCAGGCCGCGACCGCCGACGGCTCGACGGCGACGTCGCATCCCCGGTTGGACCTGGGCGATTTCGCCCAACTCGGCCCCGCCTTCACCACCAAGCTGCGTCTCCGGACGGTTCCCCATGAACTGCTCCAGTCCGTCACGCTGGTCGACAGTCCGGGCATGATCGACGCCATGGGCGCCATCAACACCCGCGGCTACGAATTCCCGGCGGCGGTCCGGACCTTCGCCGAGCGCGCGGACCTCATCCTGTTTTTCTTCGATCCCGACAAACCCGGGACCACCGCCGAGTCGGTTTCGGTGCTGACGGAGACCCTCGCCGGGCTGAGCCACAAACTCCTTCTCATCCTGAACAAGGTCGATCAGTTCGACAGCTTTCCCGATCTCGCCCGCACCTACGGCACGTTGTGCTGGAACCTGGCGAAGGCGATTCGGACCAAGGACATCCCCCACATCGCGCTGTGCTACCTGCCGCCGGAAGAAGGCGCGCCGACCCGCGCGGCTGGAGCCATTCCCTTGGGGGAATTCGACGCCGCCAGGGAGCAGGTTCTGGAGGAGATCCGTCGCACCCCGGCCAGGCGCGCCGACAACCTCGTTTCCGAACTGCTCCAGCGCGGGCGCGAGATTCATCTCCACACCAGGGTCTGTCGGGAACTGGGTCGGACCTACCTGCGGATGCGTCTCCAGTGGCTGGCGGCCCTCGCGGTGACCACGCTCCTCGCGGGGATGGCGATTTGGCTGGCGTGGACTTCGGCCTCCCAATGGACCACCCAACTCCTCGTGATCCTCATCGGCACGGCCGCGATCGCCGGCGCCTGGTGGCTCGGGAGATGGCAGGCGCGCCGGTTCACCCGCCGCAGCCTGGACGTAGCCGTGCTCGACGAGGCTTTCACCCAGGCGTGCGGGGAGGAACTGACCCTGCGCGACCGCGCCGATCTCCGGGCCCTGTGGGAGACGATCCGTCCCCGCACCGCGCGCGCCGTGCGGTTGCTTGGCCCCGGGCGGCTGGCGGTCTCCCTGGGATTGGCCCTTCAGATCACGCGTCTTCAGCGGGTCGTCACCCAGGACATTCCAGCCCTTCGGCGCGACCTCGGCGGCCGCCAACCCGAACTTCCGCTCCCGGGCGGGCGCCCTCCGGGCTGAACGGAGGCCTGGGAAACCTGAGGCAGGGTTCCCGCTTGCCCCTGGCGCACGGCCCCGCATGGTCCCGCCCGCGCGATGAACCTGCTGCGGAAACGCGATCTCCTTCTCTCCCTGAAGTACTGCACGATCGAATCGTGCTTCAGCGTGCCGATGTTGAATCTCACGCTGACCCAGTTCCCGTTCATCCTCGGGTTCGCGGTGACCGCGCTGGGCTGGCGCTCCGGCGCCATCGGATGGCTCGCCGCCATCCATCATATCTGCAACGCCCTGCAACCCCCGATCTACTGGGCGTTGCGCCGAAAGCTCTCCCTCCACCGGATCATCGTCCTCGGATTCTGGTTCAACGCGCTCCCCTGGCTGATCCTGCCCTTGCTGCCGGTTCTCGGACCCCACCGGGACTGGGTCTTCGCGTGCGTCGTGTTCGCCGCCACGCTCGCCAACAGTGTCGCGTCGGTCGCGTGGTCGGCCGCCACCGGGGAACTCGTGCCGATCCATATCCGCGGAAGGTTCTTCGGACGGCGCAACATGATCTTCGGCTTCTGGACCCTTGTCGTCGTCCTGGCCGCCGGCACCGCCGCCGAGTACTACAACAGTTCCCTGGCCGTTTTCGGCGCCATCTTCGCGATCGCCGGCATCATGCGCCTGGTGGGTCTGTATTTCCTCCTGCGAATGAAGTTCCCGCCGCAGGTCATGGAACCTCAGCAACCCGACCGTTTCGTCGATTACCTCGCCGTCTTCCGCAGTCGCGACTACCTGTGGCTCGTGGCATTCGTCGGATTCTGGGGCCTCGCCCTCAACATCGGGATGCCCTTCTACAGCGTCTATGTTCTGAGGGAACTGCCGCTCACCATCCGTGATCTGACCGTCTTCACGACGCTCGCGACCCTGGGAGGCCTGCTCGCGCTCCCAACCTGGGGTGTTCTCAGCGATCGATTCGGAAGCAAACCCGTCATGCTCACCTGCGCCTTCCTCTGGGTCGCAAGCGCCTTTCCCTCCTGGCTCCTCGCCGGCCCCTCCCACCACGTCCACCTCTACCTCACCTTCTTTTTCGTCGGCGCCGTCACCGCGGGATTCCAGCTCTGCCAGTTCAATCTCATGGTCAAGATGATCCCAGCCCGCAGCAAAGCCCCTTACATCTCCGTCTTCCTGGCCACCACCAGCCTCCTCACCGCCCTCGGCCCCCTCATCGGCGCCCAACTCCTCATGAACATCCCGAATTCATTGGGCGAATTCCTCGGTCAACCGATCCTCCGGTTCCACGTCGTCTTCGCCGGTTCCCTCGTCCTTTGCCTGCTCGCCACCCACCTCCTCCAACCCATGCGGGAACCCGAGGAGCGTCCCCTGTCCGAACTGGTCCGCGTCATGCGCACGATGCGCGAGTTCAATCCCGTCCTCGGCGTCGCCGCGGTCGCCGAACTCGTCTTCACCCCGGTTCGGATCACCCGGTTCGCGGCCAATTCGCTCCGCAATCTCCGCAAACAAACCGCCGACCTCGCCGACATCTGGGAGGAACTCGCCACCGCCGGACTCAGCGTCTTCCGAACCCGCCGAAAACCGGCTCCCGTCGTCGCCAAACCCGCGCCACCGATTCCGCCCGCTGCCCCGCCACCGCCACCGCCAGAGCCGTGACCCGGCGGTTCCGGGGAACTGTGGGCTGGCGCCGGGCGGCCCGCCCGACCAGTCTCCCTGAAGTCTCCCTGAACGAACCATGAAGAAAGCCTGGGTCTTCTTATGCTTCGGCCACCTGGTGGCGACCGCCGAATCAACGGTCGATTTCGCCCGGGACGTGCGGCCTCTGCTCGAGAAGCACTGCCACGAGTGCCACGGCCCGGAGACCCAAAAGAGCGGGTACCGACTGGACCTCCGCGACGCCGGCTTTTCGGGGTGGCGACAGCGGCAAGCCGGCGGTCGTGCCGCACGACGCCAAGGCGAGCCCTCTCTTCCGGTTCGTCTCCGGCGAGGTCGAGGACATGCTCATGCCGCCCAACAAGGTCGGCCGACCGCGTCCCACCCCCGACGAGGTGGAAACCCTCCGGCGATGGATCGACGCGGGTCCCGCATGGCCCGACTCGCTCGCGGGCTCGCCCGAGACACCCTCGACCCACTGGTCGCTCACTCCCCTCGACTCGCCGCCGATTCCCCCGGGACCCTCCCATCCCATCGACGCCTTCATCGGCGCCAAACTAGCCGAGCACGAGCTGGCCCCTTCCCCACCGGCGGATCGAAGGACCCTGCTCCGCCGGCTGAGCTACGACCTCACCGGATTGCCGCCTTCGCCGGACGAACTGGCCGACTTCCTCGCCGACCCAAGCCCGACGGCTTACGAGGCGCGGGTCGAGCGCTATCTCGGATCGAAGCGGCACGGTGAACATTGGGCGCGGCACTGGCTCGACGTCGCCAACTACGCCGACACCCACGGCAACGACCATGACTACGCGCGCCCCAACGCCTGGCCCTACCGGGACTACGTGATTCGCGCGTTCAACCAGGACAAGCCCTACGCCCGTTTCGTGCAGGAGCAGGTCGCCGGCGACGCCCTGTTTCCGGAGGATCCCGACGCCACGGTCGCGCTCGGTTTCCTCGCCGCCGGCCCCTGGGACCACACCCTCATGGTCACGGTGCGGGAGGACACCGTGGATCATCGCAGCGCCCAGAACCTGGATCGGGACAGCCTGGTGAGCGCCACGATGGGCACGTTTCAAAGTCTCACGGCCCACTGCGCCCGCTGCCACAACCACAAATTCGATCCCATCTCCCAGCGCGAGTACTACTCCCTTCAGGCCGTGTTCGCGGGTGTCGATCGGGCGGATCGCCCCTTCGACACCGACCCCGGCACCCACGTTCGCCGTCAGCGGTTGTTGGAGGAACGCCGCCTCGTTGAGACCCGGCACCCGAGCCTGATGGCGCGTCTGGAATCGCCCGAGATCCGGCAAACGGTCGGGGCGTGGGAGGATGCCTGGCGGCGGCGGGAACAGGCGTGGACACCTCTGGACCCGGTCAGTGTGGTGTCGACAGGAGGCGCGACGTTGACCCGCGAATCGGATGGTTCGTGGTCGGTCAGCGGGAAGCGTCCCGATCGCGACACCTACATCGTCACCGCTCCCTTCCGCCCCGGGACGTTGCGCGCGTTCCGGCTGGAGGCGCTTCCCGACGATCGCCTGCCAACGCGGGGTCCGGGCCGCTGGGACAATGGGAACTTTCACCTGAGCGAATTCCGCGCGTTCGTGGCCAGCCCGGCAACGCTGGGTTCGGGACAGCCGCTCACGTTCGGGCGCGCCTTCTCGGACTACGACGAAGGCCCCGCCATCTCCGCAGCCCAGGCGATCGACGGAAAAAGCAATACCGTGTGGGGCGTCCACCCGCGCTACGGCGAGGTCCATGAAGCAATTTTCGTGGTCGCCGAACCCGCGGTCGTCTCCGATGCCGCCACCCTGACAATCCTTTTGGAGCATCAGGACGGCGCCCCTGGGCATGGCCTCGGGCGATTCCGGATCTCCGCCACCGATCAGGACCCTTCGGGCGCGGCGCTTCGACCGATCTCCCAGGAACTGACCCGGATTCTCCGGACGCCCGAATCCGAGCGAACGCCATCCCAACGCGAGACGCTCGCGCTGACGGTGCTGAAATCGAACCTCGAACGAGACCTGACCAGCCTGCCCGCGCCCCGCCAAGTGTACGCGGTCACCCGCGACTTCCCGCCGGACGGACCGAATTTCAATCCGCCTCCGAAACCGCGTCCCATTCATCTGCTCGCCCGCGGGGATCTCGCCCGACCGGGCGAACTGGTCGAACCCGGGACCCTGGGCTGCATTCCGGGACTTTCCGGCGATCTGGATCTGGCCGCCGCCGACCCCGACGATGAAACGCTCCGGAGGGCGGCGTTGGCGCGGTGGCTGGTCGACGGGCGCAACGTCCTGACCTGGCGCAGCATCGTGAACAGGGTCTGGTCGTATCACTTCGGGCGCGGCCTGTGCGACACGCCGAACGATTTCGGCCGCATGGGCGGCACACCGAGCCATCCCGAGCTTCTCGACTGGCTGGCCGTGTGGTTCCGCGACGAGGCCGGGGGTTCACTGAAAGCCCTTCACCGACTCATCGTCACCAGCGGCACCTGGAAACAGACCTCGCTCACCGCCGGCCCCCCTCCAACCGACAGCGACAATCGCCTGCTCTGGCGTCAGAACCGGCCGCGTCTCACGGCGGAGCAGGTGCGCGACACGATCCTGGCCCTTGGCGATCGGCTTGATCTCACCGACGGCGGACCGCCCGCGGTCCAGTTCAACTCCCGGGGTGACGCCACGTTCAATTCCGGCGGCAATCCGCCTTTCCTGGACTACGAGAACTTCGATCCGGATTCCGATCCCGCGCGGCGACGGGCCATCTACCGATTCCTGTTTCGCACCGTCCCGGACCCGCTCATGGAGTCGTTGGATTGCCCGGACGGCGGTGCTGTGACACCCGTGCGGAATGTCTCGACGACGGCGGTTCAGGCCTTCGCCCTTCTGAACAACGCCTTCGTCATCCGGCAGTCGGAGCACATCGCGGCACGCGTCGCGGCCGGGGCGAGCCAACCGGAGGCGCAGGCGGCGGCGGCCGTCCGCCGGATCCTCCTTCGGGACGCGACCGATTCCGAACGGAGGCGGCTCGCCGCCTACATCGAGCACCATGGCCTCGCCAACGCGGCCCAAATGCTGCTCAACAGCAACGAATTCCTCCACCTCGACTGACTGACTCATGAACACCCCCCTGGCACGCCGGGAATTCCTGGGCGGCATCTCCACCGGGCTCGCGGGAATCGCCCTCGCCTCCCTGGCCCGCCCGAATGCCCAGGCTTCGCCCCTTCCCCATCATCCCCCGAAGGTCCGGCGGGTCATCCAGCTCTTCATGAACGGCGGGGCGAGCCAATGCGATCTGTTCGATTTCAAACCAGAACTCATCGCGCGCCACGGACAGAAATTCGACCCCGGCGCCGGCCAACGGGTCGAAGCCAGCATCAGCGTCCCCGGCGCGATCATGAAGAGCCCGTACGAATGGTCGCGCCACGGACAGTGTGGACGTTGGGTGAGCAGCGCCCTTCCCCACCTCGCGCGGCACGTCGATGACATGGCCTTCCTCATGGCCATGCAGTCCGCCTCGAACGTCCACGGCCCGGCCGCCTACCTCCAGACCAGCGGCTTTCTCCCACCCGGCTTCCCGTGCGCCGGGGCGTGGATTTCCTACGCGCTGGGCAGCCTCTCCGAGAATGTGCCCGCGTTCGTCGCCCTCCCGGATGCCCGAGGAATGCCTTACAACGGCCACAGCGCTTTCACCTCCGGATTCCTCCCCGCCAACCACCAGGGGACCGTCATCCACGCCTCGGCCCCCCAGCCGATCACCCACCTCCAACCCCCCGCGACGGCCAGCCACATCACACCCGCCAGCCGATCGGAGGGTCTCGCCCTGCTCCACGACTGGAACGCGACCCATGCCGCCGAACGCCCGACCGACACCCGCCTCGGCGCGCGCATCGAAAGCTACGAACTCGCCGCGCGGCTCCAACTCGCCGCACCCGAACTCCTCGACCTCAAGGGCGAGACCGAAGCCACTCGCGCGCTCTATGGAATCGATGGGAAGGAAACCGGGGACTTCGGCAGGCGCTGCCTCCTCGCCCGCCGCATGATCGAGCGCGGCGTCCGCTTCGTGCAGGTCTGGAGCGGCCACGGCGGAGGGTCCGACAACTGGGACAACCACACCGACATCCCCCGCGAATTGGGCGCCGCCTCCATCCGCATGGACCAGCCGGCCGCGGCCCTTCTCGTCGACCTCAAGGCCCGAGGCCTCCTGGAGGACACCCTGCTCGTGTGGACCACCGAATTCGGACGCATGCCCTTCAGTCAGGGAAGCACCGGCCGCGACCACAACGGCGGCACTTTCGTCTCGTGGTTCGCCGGCGCCGGAATCCAACCCGGCTCCGAATTCGGCCGGAGCGACGTCTGGTCCTGGAAAGCCATCGACGACGTCACGACCACCTACGATTTCCACGCCACCCTGCTGCACCTCCTGGGAATCGATCATCACCGCCTCACCTACCGGCACGGCGGCATCGACCGGCGACTGACCGACGTTCACGGACGAGTGATCCACGAAATCCTGGCGTGACCGCGCGGCCCAGCCGGGATCGCCCTCCGCTTCCCCGCCTCCCAAGGCCAGGGAAAGCCTTGATCCCGCGGGAATTCGGAGGAGCCTCCGCGAACCCGATGCGTCTCCTCGTCGTCGCCGATCTCCACTATTCGCTCCGCCAATGGGACTGGGTCGTCCAGAACGCCGGGCGATTCGACGGTGTGATCGTCGCGGGGGATCTCCTCGACATCGCCTCCTTCGTGGACCGCGACGCCCAGGTCGTCGTCGTCCTGAAGTACCTCGCCCGCATCGCACGGTCCACGCCCCGGCTCCTTGTCACCTCCGGGAACCATGATCTCGACGATCCGGACGCCACCGGCCAAAGGGCCGCCGACTGGCTCAAGCTCGCGCGAGGTTCCGGAATCCTGGTCGACGGCGACACCTTCACCGAAGGCGATTGCCTGATGACCTTGTGCCCGTGGTGGGAGACCGAACCCGCCCGACAAGCGATCGAAGAACAGCTCGCGCGGGACGCCGCCCGACCCCATGGCTTTTGGATTTGGATTCATCACGCGCCGCCGCTGGGATCCCGCACGAGCTGGACGGGCCACAAGGACGGCGGGGATGGCGTTCTAACGGATTGGATCAGGAAGTTTCAGCCCGACCTGGTCTTCTCCGGGCACATTCATCAGGCGCCGTTTCAGGAAGGCGGATCCTGGGTGGATCAGATCGAGGGCACCCGCGTCTTCAACGCCGGCGCCTACCTCGCGGCCGAACCGCCCTTCCTGGTGCTGGACCTCGCTCAACGCCGCGTCGAATGGTTCTCAGCCGCGGGGCATGAACAGATCGAATTCACCCCGGCGCCCTCCGTTTAGCCTAGCCGGACCGGCGCTTCGACTGGAGCAGCAACAGGCTTTCCAGGACCTCGTCCACCATCCCGAGGTGGTCCTGCCGGTCCTCGTACTGGCGTTTGAGATCGACGAGGTAGGACGTCACCGCGTTCAACCGGCGCGCCAGGAGGGAGGCGACATGCAGGGCGATGGCCGGTTGGGTCGCAAGGAACTCG
Organism: uncultured Verrucomicrobiota bacterium; assembly: GCA_942490575.1. Taxonomy (GTDB): domain Bacteria; phylum Verrucomicrobiota; class Verrucomicrobiia; order Limisphaerales; family CAIMTB01; genus CAIMTB01. The sequence goes on along the minus strand of CALNYA010000005.1, from coordinate 7,371 downwards.
CGTGGATTCTCGACCACCCGGCACACGAGGTCGGTCCCAGCCCGCACCGTGGCCATGTGAACCTGGTCCAGAAGCACCGAAACCTCCCCAAAGACCGCGCCCGGCTGATTCACCGAACTGATCGGGTGCCCAAGTTTCAGGATCTCCACCGTCCCCGACTCCAGGAAATACAGCACGCCGGCCCGCTGGCCCTCCTCCAAGAGCACGGATCCCGACGAAAACGTCCGCCGCGGACACTCCGCCGTCACCGCCAGAACCTCTTCGACGCTCGGCACGCCCACCACCTACACGAATCCCCGACGCGCGAGAAGTCCGGATCCGCCCATCGGGCTTCAGCACGATCTTGCTGAACGGAATCTGGTTTCCGATATTGCGCGCGCGTTTCCGAAATACAGGAGCTTTCCAGCCCCGATCAAGGACCCGACGCAAGGCCATTCCCGCCCAACCATGAAAGCACTCGCCAAAGCCCAGGCCGAACCCGGTCTCGTTCTCCAGGACGTCCCGCAGCCTGGGATCGGAATCAACGACGTCCTGATTCGCGTCCACAAAACCGGCATCTGCGGCACCGACCTTCACATCTGGAAATGGGATGCCTGGGCGCGAAAGACCATTCCGGTGCCGATGGTCGTCGGCCACGAGTTCGTCGGCGAAATCGTCGAGGTCGGATCCAACGTCCACGACTTCTTCCCCGGCCAGATCGTCAGCGGAGAGGGTCACGTGGTGTGCGGGCGTTGTCGCAACTGCCTCGCCGGCCGACGGCACTTGTGCGCGGACACCCAGGGAGTCGGCGTCAATCGACCCGGTGCGTTCGCCGAGTACCTCTCCCTTCCGATGACCAACGTGTGGGTCCATTCACCGGACGTCGACCGCGACGTGGCGTCCATCTTCGATCCGTTCGGCAACGCGGTTCACACGGCGCTCTCGTTCGACCTATTGGGCGAGGACGTCCTGGTCACCGGCGCCGGTCCCATCGGGATCATGGGCGCGGCCATCGCACGGCATGCCGGCGCCCGGTACGTGGTGATCACCGACGTGAACCCGTGGCGGCTGGAACTGGCCGAAAAAGTCGGCGTCACCCGGGCGGTCAATTCGCGCGAAACCAGCCTGGGCGATGTGCAACGCGATCTCGGGATGAAGGAGGGGTTCGACGTCGGTCTCGAGATGTCAGGCAATCCCCAGGCGTTCCGGGACCTCGTCGCCAACATGGCCCATGGGGGCAAGATCGCGCTGCTGGGCATTCCGGCGGAGCCCATGGCCATCGACTGGAATGCCGTGATTTTCAACATGCTGACGATCAAGGGCATCTACGGGCGGGAAATGTACGAAACCTGGTACAAGATGACCGTCATGCTCGAAAGCGGCCTCGATATCCGCCCTGTCATCACCCATCGGTTCCACTATTCCGACTACCGCCAGGCGTTCGAAGTCGCCCTCTCCGGAGAGTCCGGCAAGGTCATCCTCGACTGGCAGTAGATCGCGCCCGCCCCACCCGCGCTTCATGAACCGGCCCTCACCCCCAGCCCCTCTCCCGTCGACGGGAGAGGGTGGCGACGCGACGCGGCGCCGGGTGAGGGTCTTCGCCTCGGCTGCTCACGGTCCCAAGACGTGTCCAAACTTTGGACCAAACACCCCTCCCCATGAATTCCGCCCTTCAGCAGCATCTCACCCGTCAACTCGAGGACCTCCGCGGCGCCGGCCTTTACAAGAGCGAACGCGTGCTCTCCACCGCGCAGGGAATCCGGATCCGAGTCCAGGACGGCGAACCGGTCCTCAACCTCTGCGCCAACAACTACCTCGGCCTCGCCCAGCACCCGTCGGTCCGCGAAGCCGCCCACGCCGCGCTCGACCGCTGGGGCTACGGCCTGGCCAGCGTCCGCTTCATCTGCGGCACCCAGGATGTCCACAAGCAACTCGAAGCGCGCCTCACCCAGTTCCTGGGCACCGAGGACACCATCCTCTACACGAGTTGCTGGGACGCCAACGGCGGAGTCTTCGAGACGCTCCTTGGTCCCGAGGACGCCGTCATCTCCGATGAACTCAATCACGCGTCCATCATCGATGGCATCCGGCTCTGCAAAGCCCGGCGTCACCGCTACCGCAACAACGATCTCGCCGACCTCGAGGCCCAGCTCAAGGAATCAGCCGGCGCCCGGTTCCGCCTGATCGTCACGGACGGGGTGTTCAGCATGGACGGAACAATCGCCCACCTGCGCGGGATCCGCGATCTCGCCGACCGCCACGACGCGCTGGTCATGGTCGACGACTCCCACGCGGTCGGATTCATGGGAAAAACCGGCCGCGGAACGCACGAGCATCATGAGGTGATGGGCGGGATCGACATCCTCACCGGCACCCTGGGCAAGGCGTTGGGCGGGGCGAGCGGCGGATACACCAGCGGTCGCCGCGAGATCGTGGAGCTTCTTCGCCAACGCTCCCGGCCGTACCTGTTCAGCAACACCGTCGCTCCCTGCATCGCCGCCGCCTCCATCCGGGCGCTCGATCTTCTCGGCGAATCCACCGAACTGCGCGACCAACTGGAAGCCAACACGCGCTACTTCCGGGACGCGATGACCCGCGCCGGATTCCAGATCGTTCCCGGGGAACATCCGATCGTCCCGATCATGCTCGGCGACGCCGCCCTCGCCCAGCGGGTCGCCGAAGCCATGCTCCAGCGGGGAGTCTATGTCGTCGGTTTTTTCCACCCCGTCGTCCCCCAGGGCAAGGCGCGCATCCGCACCCAGATGTCGGCCGCCCACACCCGCGAGGACCTCGAATTCGCGGTCGCCCAATTCTCCGCGGCGCGGCGGGAACTGGGATTCTGAGGACCGCTTCCTAGCGACCTCGGGGGTTCGGGGCCGCGGCCCCTGGTTGATGTGATGAGGCCCGCGACGCCCGGTCAGCTCACTTCGCCTGGACCCGGCCCACCGGTGGCGGGAACGGCAGCGTCTCGGGGATCACCCGCACGTCGGTGGTCAGCTTGAGCGGGGCGGCGGCGCCCACGTCGAACGTGAGTTCCATCATGTACGCGGTCCATCCCTTCTCCGGCGTCGCGACCTTGGCCTGGAAGGAGCCGTCCTTCGCGTTCAGCACCTCGGACTTCCAGACGGGGCCCAGGGATTCGATCCGGAAGTCGCGCGCCGACGGGTTGGTCGCCTGCCAGAGCCGGACTTCGACGGTGGGATCCACGGCCGAGACCTGAAGCTCGCCGGCGGCGCCGTGTTTCCAGGAGAACCTCGGGTGCTTCCCCCCCTTCGTCGCGATCTGATGCCAGGCCAGGAGGGTTTCAAACGCGTCGCTGCCTTTCAGCGAATGATCGGCGTTGGGCACATAGCGGAGGAACTTCGGCCCCTTCAATTCGTCGAAATAGAACTGCGACGAATCCGGGAGGAAGAACTGATCGCCGCACGCGTTCAGCATGAGCTTCGGAATCGTCAGCCGGTCCCGGTACGAAAACGGATCCTCGATCGCCTCGAGCGCCTTCATCTCCGGCGTCTTCATCCAATCCATGATGCCATGGCGGACATAGTCCCCGACGGCCGGCGCCCAGAACCCGTAGGCCTGGTGATGGTGGTACATCGAGTCCGACATGTTGAGGACGTCGATGACGATCGGGCAGATGGCGACCACGCGCCGGTCCACCGCCGCGGTCGTCCAGGTGGTCCAACCGCGCTTCGAACCGCCCGCCACGACGAAGGTGTCCACCTTCGCGCCGCCACCCTGTTCGCTGGCGAGGAAAGCCGTCAGCGCATCCATCGCGCGGACCGCCGATTTCGTCATCGGCAGCCGAGCCGGCCATTTCTCGTCGCCGGTCTTGAGGAACTTGTCCCAGGTGTACCCGATCAGGTCGTCTTCGGTGCGCTCCTCGCCATCGCCGCCGAAGATCAGGGGCTGGTTGGGAACCATCTTCAGTTCGGCGACGACGGACTTCGTTTCGCGCGCGATGCGAACCAGGTCGTTGTTCACCTTGGGCGGGCGATTGTCCTTGTTGCCGCCTCCGGCGATGAACAGGAGCGCGGTGGAATGCCGGAGGTCGGTGGGCCTCGCGACCACCAGCCAATGGCGCCAGGTGGTGCGGTTGACCTCGTTCGTCGTGAGCCAGTCCTGGGACGTCAGATCGATGTAATACGCCGTGCCGCCTTCGCCATCCACGGACCCGGAGACTTTCCACGAAAACGCCGCGTCCGGGGCGTGGACGTAGCGATCGAGCGCGGTCAACGGCGCCTTCGGTGTCGGCGGTCGCTGGGTGCCGGGAGCGGCCGCCAAGGCCGCCGGGTGAAGGACCGCGCCCAAGGCGAGGACGACTGGAATGAGGATTCGTTTCATCGATGTGGACTTCATGATCTGACGGGAGTTCCCAGGGAATCGGGGACGGGACGGTTTGGTTCAGGGCGTCTCGGCGATGACTTCCGCCGCCGGGATTCCATAGCGGCCGAGCACGCGCGCCGTGGCGACATCCATGGAACCAGCGTCCACGAGCATCCGCTGGAGGCCGTCTCCCTTGAAGAATTCGATCCGGTGCAGACCCGCCTGGGGAGCGGCCAGGGCCTTTTTCACGTCGCCGAGGCGGCGGACGGTTTGCCCATTGATCGTGTCCACCACGAGATTGCGGAATTCCTGGTACCCGACGTTGATGGGATCGGGGAGGACCTGGCTCAGGACGACGAGCGCCGGTGTCTCGGAGGTGGGCGAATTCGATGTGTTGTAGACGAGGCGAAACGGCGCGCGCCGGCGCCAGTCATCGCCCCACCCGCGGAGGTAGGGCTGGGTCAGCGGCTGAAACACCAGGCCGCCGGCGACCAGGTATTCGGGTTCGGCGTCGAAAGTGAACATCGGCAGCAGATCGACCGAGTACTCGGCCTTCGGAAGCTGGTATTCGAGGTCCAGGACCTTGCCGTCGCGGGCGACCTTCATGGGGATCCGGTCCCCGGCGAAATGACGACGCGTCGCGATGCCCTCCATCATGACGTGACCGTAGTCCGGATCGTCGTAGTCCCCCTCCATGTCGACCGGAAAGCCGTCGACTTCGACGATCACATCGTGCTTTCGGAGCACGTACCCGGGCGGCGGCGACTTGGGGACGATGATGACGACCGCGCCCCGGGGTGCGCCGGGCACCTTCAGGTGCTCGAGGGTCGCGGGATTCTCACCCTGCTGCCAGACGAAGTCGAAGTACCCGAGCCCGGGAAACTTCCCGGCCGTCCGCGCCTCCATGATCCGACGGATGAACGGCGCGGGCGTGACGGTGCAGACGTTGCCCGCCTTCGCCGCCGTCAGCCCCACCACCTGGCCGTCGACCAGCACCGGCTCGGCCCAGCCCAGCCCGCTGATCTCCGAATTGATCTCGAGATTGATCCTGGGCGCGAAACTCAGGGAACCGTCGCCCACGGTGAACTTGCTGAAGTCGGCCCGACGAACCTCCAGATTGCCGTCGCGCCACCGGATGATTTCGTAGTCGTCCCGCCGCGGAACGCGCTCCGCCAATTCCACCGGCTTGAGACCGTCCCAGAATCCCTCGTCGGCCACGGTGAGGACCGCCACGTTGGCGTGGTAGTCCAACCACTTGACTTCGGCGTTCAACCAACGACCGCGGCCCCCTTTCTGGACGCGGACGAGGGTTCGGTCGGCGAGGTTCTGGGCCGAAGTGACCAGTTCGCGGTCGCCGACCACCAGGGCGTGCTTGCGCACGGACCGCGTCGGCTTGGCCCAGGGCTGGAAGTAATCGTAGTTCTTGGCGGTGATCTCGAGGGTCACCAGGGAGGCTTCCATCGGATTCGGCCCGTTGCGGTCCGCGGCGGCCCCGGACACCACCCCGGAGAACATCGCGAGGAGACACGCGACGATCGGCTTGGAAAAAAGTCGGTTCATAGGCGGCGGTCGTTGGTCAATCCGTAGGTTTTGAGAATCATCGCGTTGGCGGCCTGGGCCTCCGCCTGGTCCAGGCACTCGAAGCCCTGCTTGCCGGCGAATTCGATCACGTGTTGGCCGCCGGCCTTCGTTTCGAAGGCGCGGATGACGTCCTCCATCTTCTCGATCCGGATCCCGTTGATCGTGTCGACCAGGGCGCGGCCGCGGACGTTCAGGTTGGCGTTCACGGGGTTGGGGAGGATCGTGGCGAGAACCACCGGCTCGGGCCGCGCCTCCTCCGGCTTCTCGTGCCGGATGTAGAAGAGTTCGTACACGAGCTCGCCGGATGCCGAATCCCCCCAGTCCCGACCGAAGCTCCGGAGGTAATCCTGGCTGAGTGGAGTGAACACCAGGCCGCCGTGCACGAAGTACCTCGGCGGCACGTCGTGCTGGTTTCCCGCGGCCTTGTCGGCGGTGTACACGAACACCGGCAGGTCGACTTTCATCTCCTTGCCGTCGCGAAGAATCCTGAGAGCCAGCGTCTCGCCGTGCTGGGCCTGCTGAAAGGCCAGGGCCGCGGCGACCCGGTTGTCCCGATAGAGAATCGTGCCGTCGCTGGCGACCGGAAACCCGGCCGCCTCCAGGAGGACGTCGTCCGGCTTCAAAACCTCCAGGGTCGTGGGAATCGCGGCGATGGAGTCGATGCGCGCGCCTTCGCCGTTGTCCAGGGCGATCCCGAGGTGTTTCCGGTACGCCGGGTTCTGAAGGGGGATGAGGCGCACACCGGCCAGCGGAAATCCGTCGTAGGCCCCGTCTTCGATGTCCTTCAGGTAATGGCGGATCACCTCGGGTGGAATGAAGAACCCGGCGTTCTCCAGGCCGGGAGTGCCCTGAAACGAGACGCCGACGACCTGGTCGTCCTGGATGACCGGCCCGCCGCTGTTGCCGGGGTTGATCGCGGCGTCCGTCTGGACCGCCAGCAGCGAGCGGTTGCCGGGCTGCACGTAGGTCTGAAGCTCGATCCGGGAGACCACCCCCCTCGTGTAGGAAATCTGCTCGCCGCCCATCGGATAGCCGTAAGTGACCACCGTCGATCGGACCTCCGGCAGTTCGCCGAATTCCAGGGGTTCGATTCCGTCGAAGAAGCCCTCGTCCTCCACCCGGAGCAGGGAAAGATCGCAGTCGTGACCGGTGAATTCGGGAATCGCCTGGAACGGACGGGAATCCTGGAAGCGCCGGACCAGGACCTGGCGGGCCCACGAAATCACATGGGCGTTGGTCATGATCCGCTTGCCCCTGGGGGTGTTCACGACGAAGCCGGATCCACCAGTGCGCCGGACGGAATCCCAGCGCCACGGGGCGGCCCAGGAGGGTTCCTGGCTGAAGGTGAAAATCTGGATGACCGATTTCTCCGGCGCCCCGGCCTCCGCGGGCACCACGCTGGCCGCGAGAAGGGAGGCAGCAGCCATCCCGCTGAGTTTGCGTAACACGGACCGGAAAATGGTAGTAATCGTCGCGGAAGTACAC
>CALNYA010000004.1:0-87090 GCA_942490575.1 uncultured Verrucomicrobiota bacterium | reverse complement strand
ACCCTCGTCATCCTCGACGCTAATCCCGTCTACGACGCCCCGGCGGATCTGCAATGGTCCGAAACCCAGCGCAAAGCCAAGCAGGTCATCCGACTTGGCTATTACGAGGACGAAACCTCGGAACGTACCGACTGGCACCTGCCCGCCGCGCACTACCTCGAATCCTGGGGGGACGCCCGGACTTCGGACGGAACGCTGGTCCCGGTTCAACCCCTCATCGAACCGTTGTTCGGAGGGCTCACCGATTTGGAAGTCCTCGCGCGACTCGCGGGCGAGACCGTCCAGAAGCCGTACGATATCGTGCGCGCCACCTTCTTCGAGTTGGCCAAGTCCACCTCCGAGGACGCCTGGGAACGATTCCTCCATGACGGCTTCCTGGCGGGGAGCGCTTCCGCTCCGGTGACCGCCGCGATCGATCCCGCCGCGGTCGCCCAGGCCGTTCAGGCCGCGCCGAAGACCGTGGCGCCCGGCAAGGACGCGCTCGAAATCGTCTTCCACCGCGACAGCAAGATCGACGATGGGCGCCACGCCAACAACGGATGGCTCCAGGAGTTGCCCGATCCCATCACCAAGATGGTTTGGGACAACGCGGCCCTCATCAGCCGCAAGACAGCCGCCGAACTCGGGCTCATCAACACGGAGTTCGTCACCCTGGAAGTCGGCGGTCGCAAGCTTTCGGTCCCGGTCTGGATCACCCCGGGCCTCGCGGACCACACCATCGGCCTCGCGCTGGGGTACGGCCGCAAGAAGCCGGGCCGGGTCGCCTGTTTCGAGGGGCACGCCGTGGGCTTCAATGCCGGCGAACTGCGGACCTCGGCGACGCCGTGGATCGCGCCCGGCGCGAAGCTGACGCCGTCCAGGGATCGCCATGAGTTCGCGACCACCCAGAGCCATTGGGCGATGAGCGGTCGGCCGATCGTGCGGGAGGCGAACCTGAAGCAGTTCCGGGACAACCCGGCGTTCGCGAAGAACTTCGATCTCGAATCGCACTCCGCGCACATCCCCAACGCGGCCGACGGACTGCCGGCGCAGCTTTACAAGCACGCCTACACCGAGGATCCGGCCCGCCAGATGAGCGAGGTCAACCAGTGGGGCATGGCGATCGACCTCAGCGCCTGCACCGGTTGCGGCGCCTGCGTCATCGCCTGTCAGAGCGAGAACAACATCCCGATCGTCGGAAAGGACCAGGTCATCCGCGGCCGCGAGATGCACTGGCTCCGCATCGATCGCTACTTCACGGGGTACAAGGAGAACCAGCGCAACAAGCTGATCGCCGACGAGAACCAGTGGAAGGAGGAGTGGATCGACGATCCGCAGGTCGTCAATCAGCCGATGATGTGCCAGCACTGCGAGAAGGCGCCGTGCGAGAGCGTCTGCCCGGTGAACGCCACCGTGCACGACGAGGAAGGCCTCAACGTGATGGCCTACAACCGCTGCGTCGGCACCCGCTACTGCTCGAACAACTGCGCGTGGAAGGTGCGGCGGTTCAATTTCTTCGACTACAACAAGCGCCCGATCAACTACGGCGACACCTCCGCGGGGATGTCGGGCGGCCTGTACAAGGGGCCCTTCGGCAAGCGCGGCGCGGCGGAACTCGAATTGGTCAAGATGGCCAAGAATCCCGAGGTCACCGTCCGGATGCGCGGCGTGATGGAGAAATGCACGTTCTGCACCCAGCGCATCGAGTCGACCAAGATCGCGCGCAAATCGGCGGCGGGCGCCAGCGGCGACGTGCAGGTCATGGACGTTCATGGACTCAAGACGGCCTGCCAGCAGGCGTGTCCCGCGGAAGCGATCGTCTTTGGCAACCAACTCGAAACCGGCAGCCGGGTGAACCAGTGGAAGAAGAACCCGCGCGACTATTCGGTCCTCGGGTTCCTCGACAACCGCCCGCGCCTCACCTACCTCGCCAAAGTGCGCAACCCCAATCCCCGGATGCCGGACTTCCGCGAAGTTCCCCACAGCATCGAGGAGTATAAGACGATGTATCACGGCGATCCGTTCGCTCCCCACGGGGCCTCCCCTGGAAGCCCGGCCGGTCACGGCGCAGCCGCCAATGAGGGAGCACACTAATGGCACATTCCTCTCACAAAATTCCCGCGTTCGCCGTCGCTCCGCCGCGCGAGCTGGAACGGGAACCCCTGGTTCAGAACCAGCGGTCCTTCGGTTGGATCTCCGACAAGATCGCCGGCATCGCCGAAGGCCGGACGCCCACCTGGTGGTGGATCGCCATGGCGATCAGCGTCACGGGGATGCTGACGATGTTCGGGATGATCGCCTACCTCATCTCGACCGGCGTCGGGGTCTGGGGCCTGCACCAGCCGACCGCCTGGGCGTGGGACATCACCAACTTCGTCTTCTGGATCGGCATCGGCCACGCCGGCACCCTGATCTCCGCGATTCTGTTCCTGCTCCGCCAGCGCTGGCGGACCTCGGATCAACCGCGCCGCCGAGGCCATGACCATCTTCGCCGTCATGTGCGCGGGCCTCTTCCCGGGTATCCACGTCGGCCGGCCCTGGCTCGCCTACTGGCTTTTCCCGATCCCCAACCAGATGGGCATGTGGCCGCAGTTCCGCTCGCCGCTGCTCTGGGACGTGTTCGCGGTCTCGACCTACGTCACCGTCTCGCTGCTGTTCTGGTACATCGGGCTTGATCCCGGATCTGGCCACGATGCGCGACCGGGCCACGACCAAGGTGCAGCAAGTTCTTCTACGGCCTTGTTCGCCCTCGGCTGGACGGGTTCGAACCGGCACTGGAGCAACTACGAAAAGGCCTACCTGATCCTGGCCGGCCTCTCCACGCCGCTGGTGCTCTCGGTGCACTCGGTCGTTTCGTTCGACTTCGCGACCTCGCAGCTGCCGGGCTGGCACACCACCATCTTCCCGCCCTACTTCGTCGCCGGCGCGATCTTCTCCGGCTTCGGCATGGTGCTGACCCTGCTGATCCCGCTGCGCAAGTGTGTCAAGCTCCAGGACGTGATCACCACGCGGCACATCGAATCTGATGTGCAAGGTGACCTGGCGACCGGCATCGATCGTGGGCTACGCCTACGGCATGGAGTTCTTCATCGCCTGGTACGGCGGCAATCCCTACGAACTCTACGCCTTCCAGAACCGGGCGTTCGGTCCCTACTGGTGGGCCTACTGGACCATGGTCTCCTGCAACGTGATCGTCCCGCAGCTGTTCTGGTTCAAGAGCATCCGCACCAACATGGTGGTGGTGTTCGTCGTCTCGATCTTGGTGAACATCGGGATGTGGTTCGAGCGCTTCGTGATCATCGTGACCTCGCTGCACCGGGACTTCTTGCCCGTCGAACTGGGCCATATTCCACTTCCGACCTGGGTCGATATCTGACCTTCGTCGGCACCTTCGGGCTGTTCTTCACCCTGTTCCTGCTGTTCATGCGGTTCCTGCCGATGATCGCCATCTCCGAGGTCAAGGGCGTGACGCCCCAGGCCGATCCGCACCATCCGCTCGGCGGCGCGAAACCGGAGGGAGTCCCACTGATGAGCTCCCTCCGGCACCCGACTTACGTCTGGCCGAGTTCGACAGCCGGCGGACCGTCATGCACGCCGCGGAGAAGATCCGCGATGCCGGTTACACCCGCTGGGATGTCTTCACCCCGTTCCCGATCCACGGCATGGACGACGCCATGGGCCTGCCGAGCTCGCACGTCGGCTGGTTCACCTTCGTCGGCGGGCCACCGGTTTCACCCCCGGCATGCTGATGATCTGGTGGATGAATGCCTACGACTATCCAATTGCCGTCGGTGGCAAACCGCTGTTCAGCCCCATCTCCGCGTTTCCCGCTGCCTACGAGTTGACCATTCTCTTCGGCGGCCTTCGGTGCACTGTTCGGGATGCTGTTCCTCAACCGCCTGCCGCGCCTGCATCATCCCGTGCTCAAACACCCGCGGTTCAGGAACGTGACCCACGACAAGATTCTTCGTCGTCATCGAACACTCCGACCCCAAGTTCTCCGACACCGAAACCCGCCGGCTTCTGGAACACGTCGGCGGTCAGCACATCGAAGTGGTGGAGGACTGATCATGCGCTATTTCCTCGCCTTCTTCGCCCTCGCCTGCGCCCTCGTCTTCCTGGTCGCCGGACGTCGCGGCGATGCCACCCGGCGCACGCCGATCGAGATCTGGAACGACATGGATCGCCAGATCAAACTCCGGCCCCAGACTCATTCGGGATTCGCGGGTTGGGAAGACGGCCTGTCGTCGCGTCCCTGGGTTCAAGGGACCGTCCCCCGCCTCGCACCCATCAAAGTCGGGAGTCGCGAAATTCTCCGGTTCGAGGATGATCCCGTGATCACGGGCCGCGAGACGGGCAAGACCAACTACGTTGAGACCCTGCCGGTTCCGGTGACCGAACGCCTCATGGCCCGGGGGAAGGAACGCTACGGCATCTATTGCACCCCTTGCCACGGCCTCGTCGGCGACGGCAACGGCGTGATCAAGAAATACGGTCACGGCACCATTCCTCCGCTCACCGACGAAGCCCGCGTGAGGCACCCCGACGGTTTCCTCTTTCAGATCATCGAAAAGGGCAGCGCCACCGGACTCATGGGGCCCTACGCCGACAAACTCGATCCCGAGGACCGCTGGGCGGTCATCGCCTACGTCCGGGCACTCCAACTCGCGCGCCTCGGGACACCCGAGGACCTGCCGGAAAACCTCCGCGCCTCGCTCAAGTAACGCGTCACCACCTTATGGCCTCTTCCGCTGCCGTCGCATCCGCCGCGCCCGCGCCCTCCTTGGGAGCCCAGTCGGGCCTCGCCCGACTGCCGTTCCTGCTCGCCGTCATCGGCGGGGTCGGCGCCCTCATCGGACTGCTGTTTCCCTCCCTGCAGAAGCAGTTCGCCTTCTCCTGGCTTCTGGCGTTCATGTTCTTCCTGAGCATCATGCTCGGGGCGCTGTTCCTGGTGATCCTGCACCACCTCTTCGACGCGCAATGGTCCGTGCCGATCCGACGGATCAATGAGCACCTCGCCTGCTCCGCGCCCGTCCTGGCGGTCCTGTTCATCCCCATCCTGTTCAACGCCCTGTTCGCCGGCCCCGACAAGGCGTTGTTCGCCTGGATGCACGCCGATGTCGCCCACGACCACGCCCTCTACGCCAAGAAGGCGTTGTTCAACAAACCGATCTGGGTCCTCGTCTCCCTCGCGCTCTTCGTGGTCTGGCACTGGCTCACGAACTCCTTCCGGAAAGCCTCGCTCGAACAGGATCGAACCGGCGCCGCGTCCTGCACCCATCGGATGCGGTTCCTCGCGGCCCTGGGGATCTTCGTCTTCGCGTTCAGCCTCACCCTCGGGGCGATCCTCTGGATGAAGTCGCTGCAATGGCAGTGGTTCTCCACCATGTACGGCGTCTACTACTTCGCGGGATCGGTCTGGCTCGCGCTGGCGACCGTGTACGTCGTGACCATCCAGTTGACGAAATCCGGTCCGCTCGCGCCCGTGGTCCGGCCGTCGACTTTCAAGGACATCGGCACGCTGTTCTTCGCGTTCACCGTGTTCTACGCGTACATCGCGTTCTCCCAGTATTTCCTGATCTGGAACGCCAACATCCCCGAGGAGACGTTTTGGTATATCCTCCGCGAAAAAGGCTCCTGGTGGAGCATCGGGCTGCTGATGATCTTCGGGCATTTCTTCCTCCCGTTCCTGATCCTCCTCCGCATCGACACCAAGATGTCGTTCACGGTCATGCTCCCCCTCGCCGCCTGGGCCTGGATCATGCACTTCTGCGACCTCTCCTTCAACATCATGCCGGTGCTGCACCCGGACGGGTTCGTCCTTCACTGGCTCGACATCGCCTGCCTCGCCTTCATGGGAGGAGTCCTCGCCATCTGGTTCATCCGCAATTTCAACGCCCACCCGCCGTTCCCCCAAAAGGACCCGCGCATGGCGGAATGCCTCGGCATCCACCTGCCTGCCGGGAAGGCCACCGGAGGTGCCCATTGAACAACACCCCCTCCTGCTGCTCGCGCGCCACCCTCAACTGGATCGGCGTCGCCGGCGCCTTCCTCGCCATGGCGGTGCTCGTCGCGGCCCTCAAACATTACACGACCACGTCGTCCGTGAACCTGGCTCGGGCCGCGGAGCGCCACAAGATCCTCGCGGAAGCTCAGCAGAAGGCCACGGAGGAGTTCACCACCGCGGCCTGGCTCGACAAGGAAAACGGCATCGTCCGACTGCCGAATTCCGTCGCCACGTCCCTCGCCGTCCGGCAGTGGCAGGATCCCGCCAAGGCCCGCGCCGACCTTCTGGCGCGCACCACCAAGGCCAATCCCCCCCCGCCCCCACCGGCTCCCGAGCCCAAGAGCGAGTTCGAATGATCCGGCCCGTTCCGGCGCCCCCTCGGATCCGCACAGCATGAGTTCCTCCGCCAGCCAACCGTCCCCGTTACCGTCGACGCCCCCGGGCATCAACGAGGTCGACGCCTCGTTCCGGACCGTCGCGCTGTTCCTTTTGGGCAAGGCCGCGTTCTGGCTGATCGCCGGTTCCTTCCTGCTCCTCCTCGCTTCGGTCAAAATCCATGCCCCCGGCATGATGGCCGGCTCCGCCTGGGCGACCTACGGACGCCTCGCGCCGGCCGGCTGGGATGTCCTGGTCTACGGGTTCGCCGGCCAGGCCGGATTCGCCGTCGGCCTCTGGCTCCTGGCCCGGGCTTCCATGCAACGACTGCAAAGCCCGCTCCTCGTTCTGGCGGGCGGGGTTCTTTGGAATCTCGGCGTCCTCGGAGGAACGATCGGAATTCTGGCGGGCCACTCGACGGGGCGCGAATTGCTGGAGATGCCCCCGGGCGCCTTCGTCTGCCTCGTCGTCGCCGCCGGTCTGATCGGAAGCGCCGGCTGGATGACGTTCGCCGCCCGCACCGAATCCGAATCCTATCCCAGCGCCTGGTTCGTCCTGCTCTCCCTGATTTCCTTCGTCTGGTTCGGGTCGGTCGCGCTGATGATGCTTTCAGGCGACGGTCCCCGAGGCGTCGTCCAGGTCCTCGTTCAACGCTGGTTCGCCAACGGCATTCTCAACTTGTGGCTCGGCGGCCTCGGCCTCGCCGCCATTTTCCACTGGCTCCCCGCGACGCTCCGACGTCCCCTCGCGAGCCGCTCCCTGGCCCTGGTCGCCTTCTGGTCGCTGGTGTTCTTCGCGCCCTGGGCCATCACGGAGCACGGCGATCCTTTTCCCCGATGGATCGTCAGCGCCGGCATCGCCGGGCGGTTCCTCGCCGCGACCGCCCTGTTCGCGATCGCTCTGAATTGGTGGAAGACCAGCGAAGGCGTCCTGGGCGCTTTGCTCGGATCTCCGGGAGGACGCCTGATCGGTCTGGCCGGCCTCGCGTACCTCGCGTCCAGCGCGCTCGACCTCTGCATGACCTTCCAGGGGACCTCGGCTTGGACCCGCTTCACCTGGATCCATCAAGGAATGGACTGGCTCCTGGTCGGCGGCGCCGTCATCGCGGCCTTGTTCGCCATCATTCCCGACCTCCTCGCGCGCGCCACCGGACGAGCCCTCGCCCCGGGTTGGGTCCGCCTTCACGCGGTGCTGACCGTCGTCGGAGTGCTTCTGGTGGCTGTTCCGCTCGTTCTGGGCGGCCTCCTCCAAGGGGCCCGCCTCGGCGACCCGTCGATTTCGTTTCTCGATGGTCTCCGGTCCAGTCTGCACCTGGTCCGGCTCAGTTCGCTCGGTCTGATCGTTTTCCTGGCGGGCCAGGTGGTGTTCGCGGTGGCCCTGGCGGGATTGTTCAGATCGCTGACCGAGGAATGTGTGACGACCGTGAAATCCTGGAGCGTTTCGACCGCCAAGGATCGGACCGCGGGGGTGCGCTCATGAATTCCACGCCGCTGCTTTTCTTCGGGATCCTGGTCGCTTTGGCCGCGTCGTGGTGGGGGATGCTGGTGGCGCCGACGCTCCAGCTTGGCGATGCGCCGACGGTGCTTTCCAAGGAACTGGGACAGCATTATCCCGCCAACCGCCCCGGGCTCGCCCAGCAAGGCGCCGAGGTCTACCGGTCCGAGGGTTGCAACACCTGCCACAGCCAGGTCGTCCGGCCCGAGGGATTTGGAACGGACCTTGCCCGCGGCTGGGGCAAACGCCGGACGGTCGCCCAGGATTACCTGCGGGACACTCCCGTGATGCTCGGATCCGTGCGGATCGGTCCCGATCTGTCGAACATCGGGTACCGGATGGGTGCGGGCGATACCAACGCCCAACCGGTCATGGTCGCCTACCACCTCAAACATCTCTACCACCCGCGCACCGTCGCGGCGGGCTCGGTCATGCCGGCCTACCCGTACCTGTTCGAACTACGGCCGATCCGGGGAACGCCATCGCCGCAGGCGTTGAAACTCGAGGGAACCTACGCGCCGCCCGCCGGCTTCGAAGTGGTTCCCATGCCCGCGGCCACGGCCTTGGTCGCCTACCTGCTCAGCCTGAAGGCCGGGGTCTCGCTCGCCGAGGCGCCCGTCCTCACCCCGGCGACCAACGCCGTCGATTCCGCTTCGGGCGCCACGAACGCGGCTCCTGTGTCCGCCCCGACCCCATGAAAAAGAAGGCGTCTTCCGCTTCCGGACGCGGTCCGGCTCCCGTCGAAATTCCCACCCCCGCGGTCGGCAGTTACTCGGCTTCGGTTGGGTTCTTCGTGATCCTGGCCATCCTCGCCTATCTCGGACACGCCGAAATGGGTTACCACAGCGGACAGTTCTCAGCGGGCGTCTACGAGCCCTATTCGGATCGCCGCGGCATTCCCAAGGCTGGCGGTGAAGTGGATCCAGTCGAGGAGGGACGCCTGGTCTACGCCCAGCTTTGTTCCGCCTGCCACCAGCCGAACGGTTCGGGGAATCTCGCCAACGGCTGCCCGCCGGTCGCCGGGTCCGATTGGGTCCTGGACGAAGGCCCGGCGCGCCTCATCCGAATCGTCCTGCACGGGGGCAAGGGCGCGATCAAGGTCAACGGCAAGGAATGGGGCAGCGCCGTCGGCATGCTCGCTTTCAAGGACGTGCTGACCGACGAGCAGATCGCCCACGTCCTCACGTACATCCGGCAGGCGCCGGAGTGGAAAAACAGCGCGCCGCAGGTCACGGCGGAGATGGTTCAAGGCGTTCGCGAGAAGACTTCGAGCCGCGGCGCTCCCTGGACTGAAGCCGAGTTGCTCAAGGTTCCGACGGCGATTCAATAGGCTGCGCCACGGCCTGGTCCCGGCGATCCGGCAAGCCCGCCGTTCAGGCGGTGCGCGGATTCGCAACACGCCTCGAAGGTCGGTTGTCCCGTCGGTTCCGCGGCTTCAGATCTTCCAGCCCGGCCGGTATTCGTGGCGGATGAACCGGTCCGCCTCCGGGCAGTTGGTCGCCCGCATCGCCTTCGCGTCCCAATCCAGCGGTTGCTGGACGCGGTGCGCCACGTTCCCAAGCAACCCGATCTCCGTCACCTTCGCTCCGTACTCGAACGGGCAGAGGTTGGCCTCACCGCCCCGTATCGCCCGAATCCATTCTTCATGCTGGCCCGGGGAATTCGGGATCCAGGGCGCGGGCGGTTGGAACCCCGCGAAATCGGCTTCCGGAAACAGCCGGTACTTGCCGTAGTCGGCCAGCATCATCCCCTTCCCGCCGACGAACAGGGTCCCGTCTCCCCACTTGGGAAGCGCGCCTTCGGCGAACTGGGGAGGCCTTTCGCCACCGTGGTGCCAGGTCAGGCGAACCGCGGGCAGATCCCTCGGGCCCGCGTTGCCCCACGAATCGGCGCGACGGGCTGGGAAGTCGTACTTCACCTTCAGGCGCAACGGGGCGCACTCCACGTGGGGCTCCGATCCCGACGCCTCGACGCGGGTCGGCAGGCCCAGTTGAAGAGCCCAGACCGAGAGGTCGATGTGGTGGCAGCAGAAATCGGACAGGGTCCCTCCCCCGAACGCCCACCACCGGCGCCAGTTGAACGGGACGTACTGATCGCTGTACTCCCGGAACGGGACCGGTCCCAGCCACTGTTCCCAATCGAGATGGGCCGGAACGGGATCGGGCTCCGGCCGTTTCCGGACGTCCCACGATCCATCCACCCAGTGGTGAACTTCGGTCACGTCCCCGATGGCCCCGCTCTGAATCACTTCGACCACCCGGCGATAGTTCGAGCCCGAATGGATCTGGTTGCCCATCTGCGTCACCCGTCCGCCGCTGCGAGCCGCGTCGGCGACAGCCCGGGCTTCGGAAACGGTCCGCGTCAACGGTTTCTCACAGTAGACATGCCGGCCGCTCTTCAACGCCGCCACCGCGATCACGGCATGGCAGTGGTCCGGCGTGCTCACGACCACGCCGTCCAAGTCGTCGCGCTCCAGCAAGGCCCGGTAATCCCGGTACTTCGCCGCGGCGGGATGCGCCTTCGCCGCCCCTTCCAGCTTTTGCGAATCCACGTCGCATAGAGCGACGATGTTCTGGCTGCCGACCCCTTTGAGGTTCTCCCCGCCACGGCCGGCCACTCCGATCACCCCGAGGTTCAACCGTTCGTTGGCCGACGCCTTCCGCGCACCCTGCGCCAAGGCGGATCCGCCCAGCAACATCCCGGCGGATCCGGCGGCCGTGGCGATGAGGAAATCCCTGCGGGAGTGACGGGAACTGGGTTGCATGCGCCTGAGCTACCACGCCCTGGGAGGGAGGATCAAGGGACAGGTATCTCGGAAGGTCCCGTGATTGGCACCGCCCGATTCGTTCCTTACCTTCGGCCAGTCCCAATGCCTCCGTCTCCATCACGCCGGGTGGATCCGAAAACTCAACCGCTCGCCTCCTTGCTGCGACTCTGCCGGCATTTCACGTTCGAACCCCACGACATCGCGGCCCAACTGGATGCGAAGGGTTGCTACGAAGTCCCGCTCGACGACGAATTCCCCTTCCTCATCAAGCTCTTCCACTACACCTCGCGCCGTCATACCCGCGGCGGAACCTGGCACGAGCGCCTCGAACTCTTCATCCCCCTGGACGGCCCCGCCCGGTTCCGCATGGGCGACGATGAGCTTGCCCTTGGCCAGGGCGACCTCCTGGTCGTCGACAACCTCAAGCTGCATCACGTCGTCGATTTCGAGGGATTCGACACGCGGGTCATCGTCATCAGTTTTCTTCCCGAGTTCGTCTACAGCCTGGGTTCGCCGTCGCACGATTACGCCTTCCTCCTGCCGTTCTACTCCCGGGTCGACGGACGCCCTCATATCGTGCGGGCCGGATCCAAGGCGTTCGCGCCGGCCCAGGATGCCCTCGGACGCCTCCTGGGCTGCTACTTCGGCGACGACGAACCGCGGATCCGCCGCGCCGGATGCAAGGCCTGGCTCCTCGCGCTGCTCTTCGAACTGGCCCGGCACTTTCAGACCGCGGCATGGATGCGGTGGGAATTCCTCCGGCAGCAGCAACGGTCGCTGCGGCTCAAGCACCTCTTCGAACACATCCGCGCCCACTATCCAGAGAAACTGTCGGTGGAAGCGGCAGCCCGACTCACCGGGATGTCGACGGCGCAATTGGGAAGGACCTTCAAAAAGGTCGCCGGCATGACCCTCGTCGCCTACCTCAACCACGTCCGCCTCGCCAACGCCGCCCGACTTCTGACGGAGACCGACGACAGCATCGCGGAGATCGCGAGCGAAGTCGGGTTCGCGGACCAGAGCTACTTTGACAAGCGCTTCAAGCGCGCCTTCGGCCAGGCGCCCCGGGAGTTCCGCGAGGGCCGCCCCCGTCGTCGGGAGCGCGGGCACTGAGCGAATCGTCCAAGAACTTGAGCGCGATATCCTAGCGTTTCGCCGCCCCGTCCGGGTGTCATCGTGGGCAACACCCGCCCATGCACCGCATCCGATTCATCCACGGCCGCCTCCGTCGTGTCCGCGCCGAAGCCTTCACGCTCATCGAATTGCTGGTCGTCATCGCGATCATCGCGATTCTCGCCAGCATGCTGCTGCCGGCGTTGAGCCAGGCGAAGCTCAAGGCCCAGGGCATCTCGTGCATGAGCAACGCCAAGCAACTAGGCCTCGCCCACATTCTCTACGCGGGCGACCACGACGACATCGCCCTTGGACCCAACTCCAGCCGCTACGCCCCCGCCTGGGCCGAGGGCAACGTGTTCTCCGTTCCCGACGCCGTGAACGACCGGTTCATCACGAACAGCCCGACCTGGCCCTACCTCAGCAGTCTTGATGTCTTCCATTGTCCGGCCGACAAGGCGGGCCTCAGGAACGGGACCCGCATCGTGCTTCGCAACCGTTCCTACGCCATGAACGCGTTCATGGGGGAGACCCAAACCACCTGGGTCTCCCGGTACGCCGATGGCGCCAACGCAAGCCGGGTGCGGACGGTCAAGCTGTCCGACCTTTCGGGGCCCGGGCCCTCCGACGTCTACACGCTCCTCGATGAACACGAGAACAGCATCAACGACTCCCATTTCTTCCCGTTCGACGATCTGAACCGGTTCAACAACAACCCGTGGCTCGACGCTCCCTCGGGGCGTCACGGCAACGCCGCCGGCTTCACCTTCGCCGACGGGCACAGCGAGATCCGCCGGTGGCGAAGCAAGGTCGACGGCTTCAAGCGCACCGGGCCGGTCGTCATCCCGAACAACATCGCGTGGTTGCCCCGCGCCCTGGCGCAGGATCATTCGTGGTTCACTAACCACGCCTCCTCCCTCACTCGCTGAATCGCGCCGCGTCCCGACCGACGACGTCCAACCATCCCGCCATCCGCTCTCACACTTCATCATGACCCGTCCCATTTCATCACCCCTCCGGCAGGGCCGGATCGCCTTCTCCCCCACCCGGGTCCTCGCCCTGGTGCTGGCGGCCTTGACCCTGGGAACGGTCGTCGCCCACGCCGCCGCTCTTCCCCGCCTCCAAGTCGGCGAAAACCAGCGCTACCTGGTCACCGAAGGCGGCAGGCCGTTCTTCTGGCTGGGCGACACGGCTTGGGAATTGTTTCACAGGCTGAACCGCGAGGAAGCCGAGAAGTACCTGCGACTTCGCTCGGAACAGCGCTACACCGTCGTCCAGGCGGTCGCCCTCGCGGAACTCGACGGGCTGAACGATCCGAATCCGTACGGGCACCGCCCCCTGGCCGACAACGACCCCACCCGGCCCAACGAGGACTATTTCCGCCACGTCGACTGGATCGTCGCCAAGGCCAACTCCCTCGGCATTTACGTCGGCTTGCTCCCGACTTGGGGCGACAAGTGGAACAAGAAATGGGGCGCCGGCCCCGAGATTTTCACACCCGCCAACGCCGAGTCTTTCGGGGAGTGGCTCGGTCGACGCTACCGGGATGCGGGAATCATCTGGATCCTGGGAGGCGATCGCCCGGTGGAATCGGATCTCCACAAGGACATCACCCGCGCCATGGCCCGGGGAATCGCCCGGGGCGACGGCGGAAGGCATCTGATGACCTGGCACCCCACCGGAGGACGCGGTTCCAGCGAGCATTTTCACTCCGACGACTGGCTCGACTTCAACATGCGTCAGAACGGACACGTCACCGAGTTCACCGGACGCTACGATCTCACCGGCGTGGATTACGCCCGCACACCCACCAAACCCGTCCTCGACGGAGAGCCCATCTACGAGGATCACCCCGTGTCCTTCGACGCCAAGAAGTATGGGCACTCCATCGCCGCGGATGTCCGCCGCCCGCTGTACTGGAACCTGTTCCAGGGGGCGTTCGGCCATACCTACGGCCACCATTCCGTCTGGCAGATGTTCGATCCGAAGCGGGGCAAGCCGGTCAACAACCCACTCCTTCCATGGTACGACGCCATCCGGCGGACGGGCGCCGCCCAAATGCGGCACGGAAGGGCGCTCCTCGAATCGCGGCCGTTCCTGACCCGGATCCCCGACCCGGACGTCATCGTGACGGACAGCGTGGCCACGAGCGTTCCGGGCACGGGCCGCTATCATTTCGCGGCGACGCGCGACAGCTCCGGCAGTTACGCGATGGTTTACGCCCCGGTGGGTCGATCGTTCCAGGTGCGCCTCGACAAGGTCTCGGGCCCGGAAATCAACGCCTGGTGGTTCAATCCGCGCGACGGCAGTTCGGAGCGGTTCGGGACCTTCAGGAACGAAGGTATCCGGGAGTTCAGTCCACCTGCACCCGGGGAACACCTGGACTGGGTCCTCGTCCTGGACGACGCGGCTCGCGGATTTCCACCACCTGGGCGGACCGCGCCCTGAACCGGGGGAATGGTTTTCAGGGATTGTTCGTCGTCGGGAATCGGGTTCAATCCGGGCAACGTGTTCCACCGATTGATTCCGCTCCTCGCAGCGTTCGTCGTCGCGGCCCCCTGGACCAGCGGCGCGGCCGCCACGGTCGAATTCCGCCTGGGCGCGGCCCGGGAATCCATCAATGCCCCGCCCGGGATCGGTCTTGCCGGCTACTACCATGCCCGCGGGAACGAGGGGGTGCTCGATGATCTTTTCGCCAAGGCCGTGGTGCTGGACGACGGAAGGACACGGGCCGCGTGGGTGATCTGCGACCTGATCTCCATGCCCCAGTGGCTGGTCGATCAAGCCCGCGCCGGGATCGCCGACAAGACCGGCATTCCGGGATCCCACGTGATGATCGCCGCGACTCATACCCACACCGCGCCGGTCCTGAGACGCGATTCCGCCCGGGACATCGTCGACGGCGGTGAGGAGAGTGTCGCACGCGACTACGCGGCCAGTCTTCCCGACTCGATCGTTCGGGCCGTTCAGGGAGCCCTTCGGAAAGCCCAGCCCGTCCAACTGTCGCTCGCGCGCGAATCGGAGGATCAGCTCGCCCACAATCGGCGGTGGTGGATGCGCGACGGTTCCGTCGCCTGGAACCCCGGCAAACTGAATCCCAATCTCGTCCGGCCAGCCGGGCCCATCGACCCGGAGGTGGGTGTTCTCTACGCGGAGACGATCGCGCCCCGTCCGGAGCCGGTTCTGACTTTCGTCAACTACGCCATGCACCCCGACACGACCGGTGGAACGCGGCTCTCCGCGGATTATCCCGGGGCGCTCGCCCGATTCCTCGCCCTTTACCGCGGATCGGAAATGGAGACGGTCTTCGCCAACGGGACCTGCGGCAATTTGAACCACCTCGATTTCCGCTGGGCCGCGCCGCAGACCAACCCGCGCGAAGCCAACCGGCTGGGGATCATCCT
Organism: uncultured Verrucomicrobiota bacterium; assembly: GCA_942490575.1. GTDB lineage: Bacteria > Verrucomicrobiota > Verrucomicrobiia > Limisphaerales > CAIMTB01 > CAIMTB01. The sequence goes on along the minus strand of CALNYA010000004.1, from coordinate 71,951 downwards.
CGCCGCCTCCGTTCTCAAGGCGTACCCCAAGCTCAAACCCCTCGGCTCCCCCTTCCCCCTTCAGGTCAGCCGGGAGCGGGTCAGCCTACCCCTGCCCTCCTTCACTTCGGACCAACTGGACGAAGCCCGGCTCGACGCCAGGACGGCCAAGGACAACACCCGGGAAGGCTTCATGAAGCTCGTCCGCGCCCATCGCATCCTCGATGTCGCCGCCCGGGAGGGACGTCCTTACGAAGTGGAGGTCCAAGTCATCACCCTGGGCCGCGAAGCCGCCTGGGTGTCGTGGCCCGGCGAGATTTTCGTCGAACTCGGTTTGAGCGTGAAGGCGGCCTCCCCGTTCCCGGCCACCTTCAACGTGGAACTCGCCAATGGCGCCATCGGCTACATCCCCAATCGATCGGCCTGGCCCGAGGGCAACTACGAGGTCGAAAGCGCGCGGGTCGCCGAAGGTTCGGGCGAAATGCTCGTCACCAGCGCCCTGCGCCAGCTCGCGGCGCTCCACACCACGGCCTCCCCCTGACGCCGCCCGCTGGGCGGACATCGGGGCTTCCCGGGATCCGCTCCTCTCGAAGCTTGCGCTCCGTTCCCGAACGGCTTAACCACGCCCCCCGCAACTCATCCCGATGAACGAACGCTTCGTCAGCCGCATCGCCACGGAACTCCAGGTTCCAATCTCCAAAGTCGCCGCCACGGCCCGGCTTCTCGCCGAAGGCGCCACCGTCCCCTTCATCGCGCGATACCGCAAGGAGGTCACCGGAAGCCTCGACGAAGTCGCCATCACCTCCGTCCGTGACCGGATGACCCAACTCGTCGAACTCGAGCAGCGACGCGAGACGATCCTCAAGTCGCTCGAGGAGCGAAATCTCCTCACGGACGAGCTTCGTACCGCCGTGGGCGGCGCCGACACCCTCAGCGCCCTCGAAGACATCTACGCCCCCCACCGGCCCAAACGCCGCACACGCGCCACGATCGCCCGGGAAGCCGGCCTCGAACCCCTCGCGGATCAACTGATCAACGAGCAATCCACTCTCGATCCCGCCACCGCCGCCGCGGCCTTCGTGAATCCCGAGAAACAGGTCGCCGACGCCGCCGCCGCCCTCTCGGGAGCCCGCGACATCCTCGCCGAACGGGTCAGCGAGGACGCCATGGCGCGATCGCGCCTTCGCGAACTGTATTGGAAGGCTGGAACCGTCCGATCGCGGGTCGTCCAGGGGAAGGAAACCGAGGGTTCGAAATTCAAGGACTACTTCGACTGGACCGAGACGGTGGAGAAGATCCCGAGCCACCGGCTCCTCGCGATCCGGCGCGGCGAGGAGGAAGGCGTTCTCCTCGTCCGGGTCTGCCCACCCGAGGACGAAGCCATCGCCCTGATCGAGCCCTTGTTCGTCAAGGCCCCCGGGAAGCCCGCCGGAGAACAGGTCCGCCTCGCCGTGGTCGATGGCTTCAAACGACTCTTGGGCTTCGCCATCGAGGGCGAGGTCCGCCTCGGCGCGAAGCAACGCGCCGACACCACCGCCATCAAGGTCTTCGCCGACAATCTGCGGGAGCTTCTCCTCGCTCCGGCCCTGGGTCAGAAAACCGTCCTCGCGATCGATCCGGGCTTTAGAACCGGCTGCAAGACCGTGGTTCTCGATCGCCAGGGCAAACTGCTCCATCACGACGTCATTTATCCGACCGCCGCCGGGCCGGCCCAAGTCCGCGAAGCGGGAGGGACGGTCAGCGCCCTGGTTCAAAAATTCCACGTGGAAGCGGTCGCCATCGGGAACGGGACCGCCAGCCGCGAAACCGAGCAATTCGTCCGCGCCCTCAAGCTTCCCGCCGGCATCCCGGTCGTCCTGGTCAACGAAAGCGGAGCGTCCATCTACTCCGCCAGCGACGTCGCCCGCGAAGAATTCCCCAACGAGGACATCACCGTCCGCGGGGCCGTCAGCATCGGCCGCCGGCTCATGGATCCGCTCGCCGAACTGGTCAAACTCGACCCCAAATCCATCGGAGTCGGCCAGTACCAGCACGACGTCGACGAGCACGCCCTGAAACGCGGCCTGGACGACACCGTGGTCTCCTGCGTGAACCGCGTGGGAGTCGAGCTGAACACGGCGTCCAAACAACTCCTCTCGTACGTGTCCGGTCTCGGTCCCTCGCTCGCGGCCAACATCGTCGCCTACCGGAACGAGCACGGCGCCTTTCGCTCACGCAAGGAACTCCTCAAGGTGCCGAGGCTCGGTCCCAAGGCGTTTGAGCAATGCGCAGGATTCCTCCGCGTCCGAGACGGCGAAAACCCCCTCGACGCCAGCGCGGTCCACCCGGAGCGCTACGATCTCGTCGACCACATCGCCGGGGATTTGCGCTGCGGCGTCCAGGACCTCCTGCGCGACAGCTCCCTTCGAAGCCGGATTCAGCCCGAGAAATACCTCACGGACTCGGTGGGCCTTCCGACCCTCCAGGACATCCTGGCCGAACTCGCGCGGCCTGGGCGCGATCCGCGCCAGCAGTTCGAGGTGTTCTCCTTCCAGGAGGGTGTCGAGAAGATGGACGACCTGAAGCCGGGCATGAAACTTCCCGGCATCGTCACCAACGTCACCGCCTTCGGCGCGTTCGTGGACGTCGGCGTGCACCAGGATGGTCTCGTGCATGTCAGCCAACTCGCCGATCGCTTCGTCCAGGATCCCGCCGAGGTCGTCAAGGTGGGCCAGAAAGTCCGGGTCACGGTCACCGAGGTCGACCTCGAGCGAAAACGCATCGCCCTTTCGATGCGTGCGAATCCCCAGATCGGCGTGGCCAAGGAAACTCGGACTTCACCGGGCGGCCCCCGCCCGCCGGGACAAGCGAACCGCCCAGCCCCAGTCCCCCAACCCAAAGCCGCCTTCAATCCAGCGGAAGACAGTTGGAACGCGCTCGCGGCCGCCTTCGACAAGGCCCGGCAACCACCCGCCCCCCCGGACCAGAAGTAGGGCGCCGGTCTTCGAGGTCCCATAGGTCCCATGGGTACTCATGGGACACATGAGACCTAGGGGACACATAGGACCTATGTCTCCCACTCCATCATGGAGACCTCACGGGTCCCACATAACTCCGCGCGATCACGACGTTGTCGAACCAGACCACGTTCACCGGATGCCGGGTCCAGCGGTCCGTGATGTACGTTTCGAGAGTCAGCGCGTTTGCCTTCAATTCGGGCGTCTTCCGCCAATTCAGGCCCTTCCAATGTCCCTGCAACTCTCCGTCGATCCAGAAGGCCTGTTCACCATCCGGCATGCCGGGGGTGTTGTGTTTCAGCATGAATTCCACCGCGATCCAGCGTCCGCGTGGAATCACGGGCGCGCTCGGGACCCCGAATGAGTTGCCCCAAAACTTGCCGTCAGGGGACGCCTTCATCTCATGCCAGTAGCTGTAGAAATTCCAACGGCCGGGAGGAGCGAACCGCCCCCAGTTCCCCCAGGGCTCAATGGCCGTCGAAAACCGTTCCCCGCCCTCGGGCTTCAATCCGGCGCCTCCGAAACCACTCCAGCGATCCCCTCCCTTCAGGCTCTTGTTGGCGCGAAGTGTCACGAAGTGATGCACGTAGTCGCAGTCGTCGGCGAAGCGCGTGTAGAACCGCACATGAAGGGTGTCGGCCGACTCGAACCATCGGGTCAACCCTCCTCCCGTGTCCTGACCCAGGTGGGCTTCGACCCTCAAACACCGCCGCCCCAAACCAGCAGGCGCGCCTTCTCCCGGCTTCGCCCAGCTCAACACCTTGTTCCCCTTGTTGCCGACCTCGTCCCATCCTTCGCCGAGCGCCCCCTCTTCGAAGGCGTCCGCGAAGATCACATCGGGATGCGTCGAAAGGTTCGCATCGCCCGAAAACCCCGCGGCCAGTCCTGGGCCCGAAGGAAGAAGGGACTTTGAGGCGAGATTGGCCGCGCCCTCGGGATCCGGAGCGGCCCACACGCCTGGGGACAACCCGAGGGTGGCGACGGTCACAAGCATTGCGGGGTTCCCAACCATCCAGCGCGGAAGCCAGGGCATGCCCGATCAAGGCCCCACGCCGAGCCCGCCGTCAACCCCACGGGCGGGGCCGTGCTCCCGCCATGCGGATCGACCAGCCGATCGAATCCAGGGTCTCCACGTCCCCGTCGGGCCCACGTTCGTTGTGGTAGGCGCTCCACGCCTGGATCTCCCAGGGTGCCCGAGGATGGGAGGCGTGGTCCGCGACCCAGGCGAGGATTTCGCCGTCGCCCTTACCCGTCGCGATCTGCGCCGTCAAGTCGTCCGGGGTGATCCCAGATGCTATCGAAGGCGCGGATCCCGGAACCATGCGACGTGCCCGTCGAGCCAAAGCCGGTTCCTTCCCTTGGAATGAGCCGCCCAACCCTTCAGGGGTTCGTCGACTCCAGGCGCCGCCGCCGGGAAGTAAACGTCGACGACGAACTCGATCTCCGAAGGTCCTCCCGGCGTGCCCACCACGGGATTCTTCGCGGCCAACAAGTCCGCCAGAACTCCGTCCCGCTGTTTGCCCCAGAAATTGTCCAAGGCGACGGGTTCGTCGACCCGGTCGAATCGCCACATCCAGTAGCGGACAGCCGGTTGGTTCGTCACCGCGATCTGCCGGCTCATTTCGACATCGAGGTGACGGCGACCGTTCAGGCCGGGGCACTGCCAGACGGGGGACACCGGCAGTTCGTTGGTCACGACCCAGGGCGCCCAACCAGCCCGCGGATCGCTCGCCGGCCACCCCGCCCACGGTTTATAGCCGCCTGGAAGCGACGTCTTGAGGTCGCGGCGATCGGGAAAACGTTCGTCGTGTTCGCCCAGGTACATCTCCCAGGCGAGACCGATCTGTTTGAGGTTGGACCGGCAAGACGTCGCCTGGGCCTGCGCCTTCGCTCGACTCAGCGCTGGGAGAAGCATCGAAGCCAAAATCGCGATGATCGCGATGACGACCAGCAACTCGATCAGCGTGAACCCACGATTGGGGTCAGTCCCGAGTTTCATGCTTTTTTCTGTGCCGTAACGATAGGGGTCAGTCCCGAGTTTTGTGCTTTCTTGGCTCCGCGTTTGTGCCAGTACAGCAGGTGCGCCAAGTGGGATGGCGTTCCCATCCGCAAACGTTCCGCGATCCACCTCACCGTCATCGTTGTCTCCCTCCGCAGTCGAACCGCCAACTTCACCTTTTCACTGTCGCCTTTGCGCCGCATGGCCAGCGTCTCCTCCGTCCAACCTCGCTTGGTCAATTCCGCCTGAACGACGGCCTCCGCTCTCGCCTCCGCCGATTCGTGCACCGTTTCTCCATAGACATGCGGCGCAGCCTCACCCGACATCGCGGCCAGCAACTCCTTTTTCACCGCGTCGTCCCCCAAAAACCACCCCCGCCGCACGGACGCGAATGCGCCGCCTTCCTCCGCCCCGCGTCGATCCTCCAGCGCCTCCTCCAGGCGCCGCCGTCCCGCCGGGCTGTCCTTCGCGATCCGGTATTCGCCGAGCAAACGCTCCACTTTCAGCCACGGCCAACGTTCGGAGGCCGGCTTCACATACTCGGGCCAACTGCTCCATCGATATGCCCGCAAGGGTTCGCCCTCGGCGATCAGCTTGGCCCGGGCGGGATTCAAGTGCACGTAGTCGCACACGGTCTTCAGGTACCCATTGCCGCTGCCGTCGACCACCAACGCCTTGTAGCGTCCGCTGAATAAATGCCCGGAGACACGGTGCCGCCTGTTGAATCGTGTCGTGTAGGTTCCGAGCAGCCATTTCATCCCGGCGACCAGATTCGCCTGCGGCGTCTCAACCACGAGATGGAAATGATTGGGCATCAAACAGAGAGCCATCACCTGCCAACCCGTCTTGCCGCAAGCCTCGCTCAGGGTGTCGAGGAAGCGCCGGCGATCCTCGTCGTCACGAAAGATGTCCTCTCGATGGTCGCCCCGGCTCATGACGTGATAGATGGCGCCGGGGTATTGGACTCTGAGCTTGCGGGCCACGACGGCGACGCTGCCCACGACCGCACGGGACCGTCAATACTCCATTACCATTGACTGACCCCTAGGCTCACGGAAGCGCGAAAGCCACGTAGGCATCCCCGCTTTTGGTACCCAGTTTTCCGCCGCCACACGCGATCACGAGGTATTGCCGGCCATCGACCGCGTACGTCGCCGGCGTGGCGTAACCGGCGGCCGGAAGCGGAGCCTGCCAAAGCACCCGGCCGGTCCGGGAATCGAAGGCGCGGATCCGCTCGTCCTTCGAAGCGGCGATGAACACGAGGCCCCCCGCCGTCACCACCGGTCCGCCGTAGTTCTCGGTGCCGGTCGGAGGAATGCCTTGGGCGGTGAGCTCCGGAAGTTCACCCAGGGGCACCTGCCAGGCGATCTCGCCGCGGTTCAGGTCGATGGCGGCGAGCGTTCCCCAGGGCGGCTTGACGGCCGGATAGCCATCCGGGTCCGTCCATCGGTTGTATCCCGTGTGGCCGTAGGGTGAACGAATCAGCGCGGCCGCGACCGAAGGCTCGGGATGGCGCTCGGATTCCGGCGCCTTGGGGTCCGGGGGTTCGTCCGGAAGGCCGAGCAAAAGACGGGCAAGCCCACGTCGTTCCGCTTCGCCCAGGAAGCTGAACGACGGCATGGTCCCGCGGCCCGTCGCCAGCAATTGCACGATATCCGCTTCCTTGAGCTTCTCCGCGAGATTCACGAGGGGCGGGATGTTCCGGCCCACTTCCCCCTGCCGATCGATCCCATGGCAGGCCGCGCACACCGCGTTGTAGAACTGCGCCGGCGTGCCCTGATTGCCCTGCCCGGCCACCGCGGCGGTCGGGACCATTTCCAGGATCCACGGCATCTCATTGGCGTTCACGTAGAGCCAACCGGACGCGGGATCGAATCCAGCCCCGCCCCACTCCGCCGCGCCGTCGAACCCCGGATAGACGATCGTCCCGTTGGTGCTGGGTGGGAGCCACGGCTGATGCGGAAGGATCCCCCGCCACCGCGCGAAAACCGCCGCCCTCGCCTCGGGCGTCCGGTCGGTCACCGTCTCCTCCGAAAAGATCTGGCGGGCGAAGGGAGGCGGCTTGAGGGGAACGGGCTGGGTCGGCCACGTGGATTCCCCCGCGAGATCCGATCGCGGGACGGGCCGTTCCTCGATCGGAAAGAGCGATCGCCCAGTCTCACGCTCGAACACGTAGACGTGCCCCGACTTCGTGGTCTGCGCCACGGCATCCACTCGACTGCCCTCGTGCGTCACGGTCACCAGCGTCGGAGGCGCGGGAAAATCACGGTCCCAAAGGTCGTGGTGAACCGCCTGAAAATGCCAAAGCCTCTTCCCCGTCGCCGCGTCAAGCGCCAGGAGGCAATTCGCGAAGAGGTTTTGCCCGATCCGATCGCCACCCCAAAAATCGAAGGCCGCCGATCCGGTGGGCACAAAGAGGATTCCGCGCGCCGTGTCGACCGCCATCCCGGCCCAGCAGTTCGCGCCTCCGGCGGTCTTCCAGGCGTCCGGAGGCCAGGTTTCATACCCGAACTCGCCCGGATGCGGAATCGTCCGGAAGGTCCACACGATCCTACCGGTACGCACATCGTAGGCCCGGACATGGCCCGGCGAGGCGGGCCCGGGCCCCTCGGAGACCCGGGTCGGAAGGATGAGCAGGTCCTTGTAGAGGGCGCCCGGTGTGTTCCCGAGAACGAACTGGTCCTGACCAGGCCGGTCCAACCCCTCGCGGATGTCCACCCGCCCCGCCTCCCCAAAATCCGGAATGCGCCGGCCGGTTGTGGCGTCGACCGCGTGGAGATGCTGTCCGGCGGTGTAGAGGATTCGTTTCTCCGCGCCGTTCCTCCAGAGGACCACGCCGCGATTGACGCCCAGCGCATGGTCGCCGGGGATGCCAGCGAAAGGATCGAATCGCCAGAGTTCGCGACCCGTCGCCCCTTCGAGGGCCACCAGCAGGAGTGTGGGGGTCGTTCCATAGAGAACCCCGTCGACCACCACGGGATTGCATTGGATTTGGGAGCGGTTCCGCGGACTCGCGTCCCCGCTCCGGAACGTCCAGGCCACCTTGAGTCGCGCGACGTTGCCCGTATGGACGAGATTCAACTCCGAGTAGTGGCGTTGCCCTGAATCACCTAGCGCGACCGGCCAGTCCTCGGGCCCTCCCAGCGCCGCGAAACCGAGGGTCAGGGCGCCTGCGAGGACAAGGTGCGACGCGGAACGGAAATTCATGGTGGCGCCCAGTGTGCCCACGGAACCGCCAAACTCCAACCCCCGGGGCGTGTCGCCGTGGGACGGGCGCGTTGTCGTCAGTGGACGCCCAAAGCCGGGTCCCCGACGCTCTCGTCGATCCAGGCCAGGTACCGTTCGCTGCCGCCCTTCAGCTGGACCACCACGAATTCGGGCGTCTCGTACGGGTGGGACTCCTTCACGAGGACCTCCAGGCGCTTCAACCACCCTAGCGTGGTCTTCATGACCAACTGCAATTCAGCGCCCTTCTCCAGCTTTCCCTTCCACCAATAGTGCGATTCGACGCCGGGAACGATGTTGACGCAGGCCGCGGCCTTCGCTGCGAGCACGACCCGCGCGATCTTCCGGGCCGTCGCCCGATCCGGAACGGTCACCCAGACCGCGCAATGTCGCCGGGTGGACTTCACGTCCGACTTTCCACGGGCCGGTTTCGGGTGATCCACCCGCCTCCCAGCACCACGTCGCCGTCATAGAACACGCACGCCTGCCCAGGGGTGATGGCCCGCTGGGGTTCGTGGAATCGGACTTCGGCCGTGCCGGCGGGGCCGGAACGGATCGTCGCCGGGGAACCGGCGTGGTTGTACCGAATCTTCACAAGGGCCTCGATCTCCACCGGCGGTTCGGCGCTCACGATCCAGTTGCAGCGCTCGACCGTGAGCGAATCCCGTTCCAACTCCGATTCGTCCCCCACCACCACCCGGTTCTTCACGGGATCCAGGTCGAGGACGTAGAGCGGTTTGGGAGCCGCGATGCCGAGACCCCGTCGCTGTCCGATGGTGAAGAATTCGATCCCGTCGTGATGGCCGAGGATATTGCCCTGCAAATCGACGATCTCCCCGCGATGCTTCGCCACCAATTTCGCCTGTTGGAGAAACCGTCCGTAGTCGTTGTCCGGGACAAAGCAGATTTCCATGCTCTCCTCCTTGTCCGCCGTCTTCAGGGCCGAGTCGCGCGCGATATCGCGCGTGTCGGCCTTGGTCAATTCGCCCAGGGGAAATCGGGTCCGCGCCAACTGCTCCTGGCGCAATGAAAACAGGAAGTAACTCTGGTCCTTTCGAAGATCCCGGCCGCGCTTGAGGAGATGCCGGCCGGTCGAAGGATCCGCCTCGACACGGGCGTAATGTCCGGTGGCCACCGTCTCGGCCCCCAACTGCCGGGCCCGCCTCAGCAGGGTGCCGAATTTCAGTTTCTCATTGCACATGACGCACGGGTTGGGTGTGCGCCCAGCCCGGTATTCGTCCGCGAAATACTGGACCACCTCGCGTTGGAAATCCTCGGCTTCGTCCACCAGGTAGAAAGGGATGCCCAACCGATGGGCGACTCCGCGCGCGTCCGCCACCGCCTGCGGACCGCAGCACTTGTCCTCCGCCCGGGACACACAATCCTGCGGCCAGAGCTTCAAGGTGATCCCCACCACGTCGAATCCCTGCTCCAGCAAGAGCGCCGCCGCGGCCGAGGAATCCACCCCGCCGCTCATCCCAAGCACCACCCGTTCGCGTTCCGACCCCGACATGGCCGGGGAACGTAGGAGCACCGAGGTCCCCTGTAAAGCCATGCTCCCCTTTCCAGCAGTTTGTTTGTGAGCGGGGATGCGAGAGGGTGGCTGGACGTTGGAGAGGGAATTGACCCTGAGCCGGGCAAAGGGACAAGTCGCCTTTGTCCACCGATGAACAACCACGGAGCACACCGAGCACACGGAAAAGAGGGGTGGTGGTGGAGATGTGACCCCGGGACCCAAGGTTCGCCGGAACTCCACTCCCACTCAATGCCCGCAACCCACGTGGCTTTTCCCCGCCGTTTCTTATCAGCCCCATCCGTGTGCTCGGTGTGCTCCGTGGTTGTTCATCCGGCGATTCGCTCCGTCTTGGACGGGGGTAAGGAGCCAGTATCGGGCCTAAGAAAATCGGTCCCGGCCGCATCCGCGAACCGAAGTCCCTCGCGGGTCAGTCGGAATCCCACCGCATCCCGTTCGCCCCAGCCTTTTTCAACCAGCGCGTCCATCTCGAAACGCCATTCAGTCCGCGGATCCAGGCCCGTCGCTTCCGCGAAGGTTTCCCAGGGCCATCCGGCGTTCATGCGAAGCCCGAACGCGGCGATCTCCCCGGCGCGGGCGAGTGGTGTCAGGAGTTCCTCCCAGTCGACGGCCCGCTCTCCGGCTTCGACGCGTTCGCAGTAGCGCGTGGTGTTGGCGACATTCCGCCGACGCCGTCCGCCGTGAAATCCCGTGGCGCTTGGACCCAACGCCGTGTGGTCGCCTCCCCGCCAATAGTTGACGTTGTGTCGGCAGGCCTCGGTCGGAATCCAGGCGGCTCCTGGAACAGGCGTCGCGTCGCGCACGGCCGAGTCCCGGGCGAAATTGGCGATTTCGTACTGGTGAAATCCGGCGGCGCCGGCGACCGCGACCAACTCCTCGAACATCGCGGCGGCGAGGTCCTCGTCGACGTCGAACTCGCCGGCTTTGAGTTGCTCGTACAGCGGAGTGTCCTCCTCGTAGATCACCTCGTAGCAGGAGAGATGCTCGCTCCCCATCGCGGATGCTTCCCCGAGGGTCTCGCGCCAGATCCCCATCGTCTGTCCGGGGATGCCGAACATGAGGTCGAGGTTGATCCGTTCAAAACCCGCCGCGCGGAGGATGTCAAACGAGCGGAACACCATGTCGCGACTGTGAACCCGCCCCAAACGATCCAACAGCGCCTCATCCAGGGACTGAACCCCCATCGAGATTCGGGTCACACCGGCCTCGCGGAGGAATCGCGCCTTGTCGGCGGACACCGTGGCCGGATTGCATTCCACGGTCCATTCAGGCGCGCCCAGTAGTCCGTGTTGATCGAAGGCGGCGCGAATCGATTCCCATTGGCGAAGATTCAGGAGGGAGGGTGTGCCTCCCCCGAAAAAGACGGTTGAAGGGGGACCGGCGATTTCGTTCCTACGCAGCTCCAGCTCGCGCGTCAGGCCGGCCACATAGCGATTCACAAGGGCGCCGTCCGCGGCCGTCGAGTAAAAGGCGCAGTACTCGCACTTCTGCGCGCAGAACGGTACGTGAATATACAAACTCGCAGCCGGTGGCAGGACTCCATCTCGCATTTGGACGAGAGTAGCCTCCGGCTGTGAGCTGGCCAAGGATCGGTTCAACCGACGGCGACGGCGACGACGGGCCGATTCTCAGGCCGCCGCGCGTTGGACGTTCTGCGCTTTCAACCCCTTCTCGCTCTCGACGAGGTCGAATTCAACCAACTCGCCTTCCTTCAAGGTTTTGAAGCCTCCCCCTTGAATCGAGGAATAATGCACGAAGATGTCAGTGCCACCTTCGTTCGCAATGAAACCAAAGCCCTTCTTATTATCGAACCACTTCACATGACCGCTCGCCATAACGACAGGGTGGGTTGGGAGTAGTATGTTGCCAAACCCGCAGCTAATGGATGTCACTAGGTTAACCAGCTAAATCCTACTTCCGACTTCACCTCTCCGAAATTCATCTGTGAAGCGGAACGCCCGGGAACCGAGCTAGTAAATAAGGTGTCTTAAAATTGGTCAAGAACGCTCTCGCACGCAGCGGTTCGTGCGCGGGACGCCGTTTGACCCGACCTCTCTCCAACCCTAGCCTGCCCCGTGGCTTCCAACGCCCAATCCTCGTCCGCGCCGTCGGCGGGCATTTTTCGGTCCAAGGCCGGCCCCAGGGTCGCCCAGCGCGTCCGCGATCGTTTGCCACCCCAGGGCCTCTTCACCGATCAACACTGGCGGATCGCCCCCGGACCGTTCCTCATCCCGGAACAACTCGCCCGCGAACTCGAATCCCTGGGTCGAGTTTGCTTTCAGTTCTACCGGGCTCTCCAGCTTCTCTACCGCCGGTCGGTCGAGGGCAAGGCGCCCGCGTGGGTCGCGTCCCTTCTTGACCAGGGGAAACCGGCGCAACTCGTGGCCCTCCAGCGCGATTCGGCATTTCGCGCGGAGTTTCCCCGAATTCTTCGCCCCGACCTGTTGATCACGGAGGACGGGATCGCACTCACCGAACTCGATGCGGTGCCGGGTGGCATCGGACTCACCGCGTGGCTCTACGAGGCCTACGCCGCCGCCATGGACGTGGCAGCCGAGTCGTCCGAAGCCGGGGTTCCCCCAGGTCCGGTCCCGACCTTTCTCGGCGACCGGCATCGGATGCTGGAAGGTTTCGCCGGCATTTTTGGCCAGGCTCCACGCGCGCACGTCCTCGTTTCGGAGGAATCCGCCACCTACCGACCTGAGATGCAATGGCTTGCCGACCAACTGATCGGGCGATCCCTCCAGGTTCACGACGCCGACTTCACCGGGTGGAGCGAGGGCGACGCGGTGTACCGGTTTTTCGAGCTGTTCGATCTCGCCAACGTTCCCGCCGCCGAGCCCCTCCTCCGCGATGCCCAGGCTCAACGCATCCGCCTGACGCCGCCGCCCAAACCGATCTTCGAGGAGAAGCTCGCCTTCGCCCTCCTCTGGAACCGGAATCTTCGCGATTTCTGGCGCCAGGAATTAGGCGAGGGGTTCCTCAAGCGCCTTTTGGCCATCACGCCGTACACCTGGGTGATGGATCCCACGGAACTCCCGCCGCACGCGGCCTATCCCGAGATTCACCTGACCGACTGGCGGCAGCTCAAGCTGCTGTCCCAGCGGGATCGCGACCTGATCCTGAAGATCTCGGGTTTCTCCGAGAACGCCTGGGGCGCGCGCGGTGTCCACCTGGGCTCCGACCTGAGCGCCCCGGATTGGGCGGCCGCCGTCGACACCGCCCTCGCCTCGTGGCCGGATTCTCCGTACATCCTCCAGCGCTACCACAAACCGAAAGTTGTCGACGGCGCCTGGTTTGACTTCGACCTGAACGCCGTCGTTCCCATGCCCAGCCGGGTGCGGCTTTGTCCGTACTACTTCGTGCATGGCGACGGCGATGCCGCCCGACCGCATCTAGGAGGTGTCCTCGCGACCCTTTGTCCCTCGGACAAGAAGATCATCCACGGAATGCGGGATGCGGCGCTGGCGCCTTGCGCCATCGGCTCGTCAACCGCCCCCGGCGACGCCGCCTGAACCCAGCGAAGAACCCCCGTCGGACGCGGGTCGGCGTCGCGGTCAGGGTAACAATTCAACCCGATAGAAGCGCACCGTCCGGGTCGCGTTGGGATCCGTGAATTCGATGGTTTCGGACGTCGCGGTGAGAGGAACACCGACCGGTTCCCAAGGCGCCCCCTGTTCGGTGTCGCGCCCTTGCAGTTGAAACCTCTTTCCCTTCGCCGCTTGCGAGCGGACGACCGCGCCGCCGGCGGTCACCCGGACCGATTCGATTTCGAAATGGGCGGACATCCGGTTGGTTGGCACCGAGCCAGTCCGAAACTCCCAATCATTCGGGAATCCATCGTCGTCGGGATCCGCCAGCGGACCGGCCTCCGGCGCGGTGAATCGCGACCAGTACCGCCGCTGGAAGGTGTCATCCAGGCCGTCCCGGTTGGCGTCGGGGAAACGCGGTTGTATCTCGAGGAATCCGTGGGCCCAGCCCGAGCGGGCGCCACTTTGGAGCCGAAAGCTCCGCAATCCGGGCGCGGCGTTGGTGGCCACGGTCATCGGCATGGCGACCAGGGTCATGCCGGGAAGGGCGTTGGCCCGCACTTCGATCGGCCCCACTTCGAACCCTTTGCCCGTCACTTCCAAATCCAGGTCCGCGGTGGCGCTGGTCGTCGTGAGGATGCCCACGTACCGGGTGGTTCCGTCCGGCGGCAGCGCGACCGGATACGACGTGAACGACGGAGCCGCGAGGCTGGAAGCCGGACGCAGCAATCGCGCGATCCTTGGAGGCGAGCCGCCGGACACATTCAAATCCGCGTTGGCCGCGGTGCCGCCCGCCGGAACCGTCACCACCCGGTCGTTGGAGGGAACAAACCCCGTCTGCGCACTGGTGTAGGCCGCCGAGATGTCGGCGCCGCGGACGAGGTAGTTGAGCGCGGTCACAGGATCCAAAGGAGCCGCGCGGATCACATGAACGCCGGCCAGCAGGCCGGGCAGGCTGAACGAGCCGTCCTCCCCGCTCACCGTGCCCGCGAGCAAGGCGCCTTGGGCGTCCTCGGCGAACACGGCCGCCCCGAACACGGGTTGCCCGGAGGCCAAAACGCGGCCCGTCACTCGTCCCACCCGCGCGGCCATGTCCGAAGTCGGGTACATCCCGCGCGCCGCCGACCCTTCGTCCGCCGACAGCCCGAGCTGGGCGTTCAATCCGAATTCACCGGCGACCAGCATCGTGGCCGAACCGACCGGCGAATGTTGAAGCCCGACAAGGTGCCCGATTTCGTGCAACGCGATGGCCTCGACGAACACTTTCTGGGTCGTGGGATCCGCGGCGTCGGTGAACCACTGGAATTCCACGCCGTTGAAGACGGTATCGGCGTCGAAGATCACATTCCCGTTGCTGAAGGACGCCACGTAGGTCAGCGCCAGGATTCCGCGGAGGTTGTCCCTGCCCCCGTTGATCGTCATGTCGCGCGCCCAGAAAACCGTGTTGGTGTGGTCCTGGCTGTTGATGTCCTGGGTCCCCGTGACGAGGGGACCCTCCTCAAACTTCAGGTGGGTACCCTCCGCCCCCTGCCATTGATCGAAGGCCGCCCGGACCGCGTCCAGCTCGCTCGCGGAATTCGTCGCCGAGTAACCCGACGCATCGAGTCGGTAGATGATGGCCCGGGTCGAGCGGTTCACCGAGGAGGTCTTGACCCGGGTGTCGGGATTCACGAGCTGCCAGCGGCGTAGCTGACCCGACGCATTCATCTCGGAGACATAGGCGCGCCCAGGCGGCACGGCCCCAACGAGGACCACCCAGGTCAGCCGGGCCCAGCCTCCCAGCATGGTTTTCGTTCGCGACGGCTTCCTCACGGAGCAACCTCCCGGGTTCGCCTCTTCAACTCGTCGAGGCTCAGGGGCCGGGTGGGTGGCCAAGCCGCGAGCCGAGCACGAGCATTGGCGGGTACCGAAGGCGCGCCCCAGAAGAGGTTGCGCACCCAGCGACGGCCGGTCGCCTCGTCCCGCGTCACCTGAAAGCGCCCCTGCGCCATACCGAGGGTAACCCACTCCCCCTCCGCGGACCGGATGAGATAGACCACCAACTCATCGCCGACCGCCTCCTTGGGTTGGCCGATCGCGCGAACCTCCGACTCACCGAGGACGCCACCCCCGCGCACCACCGTGCAGGTCGCGGTCGTCAGGACCCCCTTCCAGACATCGTCCACAGCCAACTCCATGCTCGTGAAGATCCGACCCGCCCCATCCCGCCGGGTTTCCAGCGAAACCACCCGGCCGTGAACCACCACATCGGCTCCGCGCGCCAACTCCTCGGGAGTCAACCGCGTGAACCGCGTCGCCAGGGCATCGACTTCCGCAAAAAACCAGCCACCTCCCATGAGCATCCAAATGGCTAGAATCCGAAGTCGTCCAGTCCCAGTGTCCAGTCCCAGTGAAGCCCTACCCCCGCCCCTCTCCCGTCCGATGGGAGGGTGCGCCACCCCCTGGGTTCGGCTTGGCCGTTCATGGTCTCAACTCGTGTCCAGAATTCGGAAAACGTCCCCACCAATGAACCGCCCCTCTCGTAGCCGCGGACGTCAGTCCGCGCCATCTCCGGGCCGGAAGTCAGCGCCGACTGACGTCGGCGGCTACGGTCCGGCTGCTGACCGAACGGGTTGAAGGTCTCAACGCGGGGTTCACGAGCCGTGGAGCCTCCCCCGGAACCACCCAGCGCCGAAGGCGTCGGCGCGGCGCGCCTCGCGGCACAGGTGCGATCGGATCTTCCCTCCCGCACGCGCGGCTCCCGATCGCCGTCGCGGTCTTTTCCCTGTTCCATGGCGCACCACCAAAGCCCGGTCCATTGATTCCAGCAAGTGCCCTGGCGTCCCTCGCCTCCATGCAACCTCCTCACGGATGCTCCAATCGCGAGATCGCCGCCACGATCTCGTCCGCCACTTCCTGGTAAATCTCCTTCACCCGCGCCCGGGACGCGGTTTCGGCCTCCGCGCTGTGGGAATCGAAGGACAATGGCGGCCCAAACCGGACGCCGATCGGCCAACGTTTGGGCCACTTGCGATGCCGCCCCCAGGATTCGAAAGTCCCGAAAACCCGCACGGGCACCACCGGAGCTTTTGAACGAAGGGCGATCATCCCAATCCCAGCCCGCCCCGGCTGGAGTTTTCCGTCCGTCGTCCTCGTCCCCTCGGGAAAGAGGATGATCCCCTCGCCCGCCAGCAGACGCTCCAGAATGGTCTTGAGGCCCTTGCCGCTCGTCCCGTCCCGGTCCAATCCGACCGAACCCACGGAGCGCAGGAGCCAGCCCACCGCCCAGTTTGAGAAAAGGGACTCCCTCCCCAGGTAGCACAGCGCCCGCGGACAGGACGCCCCGATCATCGGGGGGTCCATGAAGCTCGCGTGGTTCGCGGCCACGATCAGCGGCCCCTCCAGAGGAACGTGCCCCCACCCGGCTTCCCGTCCCCGCAACAATCGCCCCGCCACCCAACGCGACATCGACCAGCACAGCCGGTAGATGGGCGGGCGCCGGTATCGGCTCGTCCCTTTCGAGAAATGAAGCCGCATCCAGCTCGAGCGGGTCCACCGCCCCGTGTCACTGTCCTGGTCCTCCGTCACACCGGGATTACGCAAAAAGGGCCCGCACCCACGCAAGCTCTCCGCCGCGGTACCTGTTCGGATCGATTCCGGACTCCCCTCGGCCGGCCACAGCGCCCAGACTCGCCACCATGTCGCGCGCGACCAATCCACTCATCCTGGCCCTCGACGTACCCGACGCCGACGCCGCGCTTCGACTCGCCAGCGCGGTGGGCCCCCACGTCGGCGCCTTGAAGATCGGTCTCGAGCTTTTCACGAGCGCGGGCCCCGATCTCGTGCGCCGGATTCGCGAGACGGGAGCGAGCGTTTTTCTCGATCTGAAATACCACGACATCCCCAACACCGTCGCCAAAGCGGTCGCCGCCGCCACGCGCCTCGATATCCAGATGCTCACGGTCCATGCCGCCGGCGGTGCCGAGATGTTACGCGCGGCGGAATCCGCCGCCCAGGAAACCGCCCGCTCGCTCGGACGCGCCGCGCCGCTGGTCCTCGGGGTCACGGTTCTCACCAGCATGGACGGCGCCGAACTCGGCTCCGTGACCCTTGAATCGGATCCCGCCCGCCAAGTCGAGCGTCTTGCCCGCCTCGCCCTTCGGCCGCCGGCCTCCGTGGACTGGTCTGTTCCCTCTCGAACTCGGGGCGCTCCGCGAAATCCTTCCGCCCGACTTCCAACGGATCACCCCGGGAATCCGGCTGACACCACCCCAAGCCCGGCGACGACCAGAAGCGCACGCTCGGCCCGGCCGAGGCATTGGCCGACGGCGCCCATTGGCTCGTCATCGGCCGGCCCATCCACGCCGCCTCCGACCCTGCCGCCGCCGCAAGGGCCATTTTGGCGCTCATTGAATGATAAAACTGCTATTTGCCAGAATGTCTCTCCCGGGTGACGTTGGCGCGTCTTGAACTTGGAAAGCCCCTCGTCACCGGCCGGTGCGTCAGCGTTTCCCGTCCCCGACGGTTCCGCGGGCGTCCTGATCCCGACGCGCTCGGAAAAGCAGGCGATGGATTGGAGCCTTGCGCTCGCCAGCCAGGAATCGCGTGCGCGATTCGGTCCCGCCGGACTCGCCGGGGTTGGGGGGTCGAAGTGGATACCACGATGTCGGCCGGGCCCTCCGCACCCTGCGGATTTATCATCGCGAAAATAGGCATTGGCGAGGCGTTCCAACCACGGCCCCGGAGTCGTTCCCGTTCCAATGGACCGTGCTGCGTTGGTGTTTCCTGATGGTGCTCTTCCACACGGCGGCGGAAGCCCCGGGGAGTCGTTTGTCGGCGGCGGGCCATTTCGATACGGCGCGCTTTGTCGGGGGAGAATGGTGGCGCCCGATCACGGCCACGTTCCTCCATTCGAATCTCGATCATCTCGTGGCGAACCTGACCAGCGGCTTCATCGTCCTCGGCCTCGCGCTCGGGCGCTTCCGGGTGGGGCCCGCCCTGCTCCTCAGTCTCGTGGCCGGCGCGGCGGCCAACGTCGTCGCCTGGCTTCTGAGGTCGCACGACTACCACGGCCTGGGAGCTTCCGGCGTGGTGATGGCGGGCTTGGGGATGCTCGCCGTTTCGTTGATGACCGAGGCCTTCGAAGGCCGCGTCTCGCCGGCCGTCGCCCTCCGCGGCCTATTGGGCGGCGTGGCCCTCTTCCTCCTGTTGGGAACGTCGCCGCATTCCGATGTGCTGGCCCATGCCGGTGGGTTCGTTTCGGGCGCCGCGCTCACCCTGATTCTCGCCCGCTTGCCCGATCGCATCACCCGGTCGCATGTCGCCGACATCGCCTGCGCCGCCGGCTTCCTCCTGGTCGCCACGGTCCCGTGGGTGGCCGCGCTTCGGTGACCCAAGACCTCGTGGGGGCGCCGCGCGAACCGGACATCCGCGGCCGAGTATCCGGGGCATATCACGCAACTCCGTCGGATCAATCGGTCGGAGCCAGCGGATTCACCCACCGGAGTCCTTCAAAACGAGCGAAGTCGCCGTCGGTTGAACAGAGGGAAAGCCCATGCTCGATGGCGATCGCCGCCAAATGCGCGTCCGGAACCAAATTGGAACTCAGCGCCTGCCTCAGGAGGATCCTGTCCAGAATCGTACGATGTCGCTCCGTGGGCTGGGGAACCCAGACCGTAGGGCAGTCCAACCATTCCTCGACCTGCCGCCAGGCCGTGGCGACCGGTTCCGCTTGGGAGAATATCCTGGGATTCGAGACCAGCCGGATGAATCCCAGAAGGCTTGGCCATGGAAGCCCGACTCGCCCGCCGCCGTTCAACTGATCATCAAGCCAAGCGAGAGCCGCCGCGTGCTGATCCATGGAATCGACGTGGGCGTAGACGAGGAGATTGGCGTCCACGAGGATCACTTGAGCTTCTCTCCTTCAGCCATCGTGAGCGTTCCGGCCACATCATCCAAACTACCGATCAGACAGCGCCCCAGGGAGACCGTCTTGGTGCGAAAAAGACTTCGCGGTCGCCGGGGGCTCGCCATTTGGAGCAATCCCTGGCGTAGAGTTTCATTGACCACTTGCTTGAATGAAACCTCCCGCTCCCTTCTCAGCCGTTCCAACTGAACCGCGACATCCTCATCCAAGGTCAATGTTGTGCGCATGGCATCAAAACATCGATTGATTGATGCCCTGATGTCAATTCAGCGAATCGGATTCACAGCGATTCCCAAGGCCCAGGGTTTCCGACAGAGGGCGTCATCCAACGTGGCGAGCTTCATGGTTCACGTCGAGAAGGTGATTCATGGAAGATCCGCGAGGAGATTGCGAACGGTCGCCGGCGTCATCTCCGGCGCACCCGCGGGCGCCAGCAGAACTCGTCGCCCTTTTCGCGTCGTGAGCCTCGCTGCTTGGGCATTCTCCCGGCGGAGCATCAAACGGTCGCCTTCCAGCGAAAACCGGATCGTGTCGCCTGGTTCGAGACGGAGCGCCTGACGAAGGCGTCGAGGAATGACGAGCTGGCCCTTGGTCGAGAGTGTCGCCGTGTCCATGGCGTCGAATCTTACCCGGCTTACTGCACGAATCAATCGGGCGGGCCGAATCCAGGCCTGCTCGAAGACCGGGAACCCCGCTACAAGGGATGCTCTGTCGCAGAACCCTCCCTTGCACCGGACTGACATGCCGATCGCGTCCCGGCTATTTCAACGAGCGCGGATTCTCGCCACCTGCGTCCTTCCGTTCCTTTTCGCCTCGGCGATTGCTTCCGCGGCCCCCGCCGAGCACATGCGCCCGATGTGCGACATCCTCGTTCTGGCCTTCCAGACGGACACAACCCGGGTCTGCACCCTCAAACTCAACAACGATCATTCGTCGCTCCGCTTTCCGAACCTGGGCGTCGACTACATGATCCACCACTTGCTGTCCCACTCGGATACCGCGGACTGGCTCAAAGTGAACCAGTTCTTCATCGAGCAACTCGCGTACATCGCCCGACGCCTGGACGCGATCGACGAAGGCGGCCGCACGGCCCTGGACAACACGCGGATCTTGTACCTATCGAGCATGCTGACGGGGAACCACGACGCCACCCATCTGCCGGTATTGCTTCTTGGCGGCGCCGGGGGACGGCTGCAGGGCGGGCGCGTTCTCGATTACAAGGAAAAGGCCGACCGGCGGATGTGCCGCCTCCACCTCTCGGTGATGAACAAGATGGGTGTGCGAATGGACCGCTTTGGCGACGCCACGGAGCCCTTGGCGGAAGTGTGAACCCGCACCGCGCAGCCGCCCGGTTCCAGCGGGGGACCCAACGTCGCGTCCATCCCAATCTGGGAACGAGCAGCCCCGGGGAACGCCGCTTTCGCGGTCGCGCCCCGGGGCTTCGGTTTGAATTGTGGACGGCCTACTTCCTGGCTTTTTCCTGTTCGGCCAGCTTCTTGGCGTCCTCCGCCTTGATCACCTCGATCTTGGCGCCCTTCGCCAGTTCCTCCTGGGACGGGACCTTGATGATGTCGCTCGTCACGGGTTGGGGCGGGGCCGCGGACTCGATGCTCAGCAGTTCAACGTCGAAGACGAGAACCTGATTCGGTCCGATGGAGGCCGGCGCGTTGAGGCCGTACGCGAGGTCGGGCGGGATGAAGAACTGGTACTTGGCCCCGGTCGGCATCAACTGGAGGCCTTCGGTCCACCCCTTGATCACGCCGTTCAGGGGGAACGTCGCGGGCTGTCCACGGTCGAGCGAACTGTCGAACTTCTTTCCATCGATCAGCGTGCCGGTGTAGTGGACCGTCACCTTGTCCGTCGCCGCGGGTTTCTCGCCCTCGGTCGCCGCGATGACCTTGTACTGGAGACCGGACGGGGTCGTTTTCACGCCGTCCTTGGACTTGTTCGCCTCCAGGAACTGGTCGCCGGCTTCCTTGTTCTTGGACCCGTCCTCGGTGAGTTTCGCCTGGTACCGGGATTGGGTGTCCTTCTGGAACTGGGTCATCGCCTCGCGGATCTCCGCGTCGGCGATGAGCGGAGTGGAACCTCCGGAGGAATCCTTGAGTCCACGGATATAGGCATCCCAATCCACGTCCGCGCCACGGCTTTTCCAGGTGTTGCCCGCCTGGACACCGAGGCCGTAGCTGGCCTTGGAGCGCGCATCCTTGAGATCCGCCGCCGATTTGATCTCAGCCGCCGTCGCCGCGATCCCACTCAGGGAAAGCGCGGCCGTCAAAATAACTAATGTGTTTTTCATGTCGGAAACGAGCCCACATCTTCCACAGCCTTCGCGAAAATTCAATGGCCCACCTGAGATTGGGCACATTTCCGCGTTTTCCGGGATTCGGACGCCTCGTGGAATCGCGCCACGCTGGGGAAGGAAGGCAGCGCCACGATTGAGTTGCCAGCCCCGGTGCGGCAACCTCCGTGCGCGCCCCGGGAAACCCGGACACTCCGAATGCTCATCGAACGGCGAACCGAGACCACTCCGTGTGCAGGCTGGCACCTTGCGCGCGGCTTCACTCTGATCGAATTGCTCGTCGTCATGGCGATCGTCGCCATTCTTGCGAGCCTCCTTCTTCCCGCGCTCGGCAGCGCCAAACGTCAGGCGCGCAAGGTCAACGAGATCAACTCCGCCCGACAACTCATCCTGGCGTGGAGCCTCTACGCCGATGACCATTCAGAAAAGGTCCTGCCGGGGTTCCGCCACGGATACGCCGCCACCGACCTCGACGGGAACGAAATCCCACCGCCCATCAACGCACGCTACCCCTGGCGACTCGCCCCCTACCTGGGCAACAATTTCGACGTCATCTACGCCAACGAGAACCGCGCTCTCCTCGAAAAATTCAGGAAAATGGAGGATCCGTTCCTCAAGATCTACGCCCCCAGCGTCTTTCCCTCGCTCGGCATCAATTCGGTCTTCGTCGGCGGCGACGATCTTGAACTCCCTCCCGACGACCGCGCCGTCTCCATCTTCGGGGAATTCTGCGTCCTTCAGACCACCCAGATCAGCCGTCCGTCCGACTTGATGGCGTTCGTGTCCGCCCGTGGACCGTTCGAGAACCGCATCGTCCAGGGGTCCCACGTGGTCAAGCCACCCTATCTCGACACCCGGCGCTGGGCCTCGCGTTGGGATCCCGCGGACGGCCCGGATGCCTGGGGCTTTGTTCACCCGCGCTACACGGGTCGGGCCGTTGCCGCCGTCACCGACGGTCACGTCGACACACCTGGGCTCCGGGAACTCCAGGATATGCGGCGTTGGGCGAATCCCGCCGACCAAGCCGATTGGGTGCTGAGACGTCGGCCCGGGAATTGACCGAAAGCGAATCCGAATCGGAATGAGGGTGGAGTTGCGGAACGAGCGCCGGCCACCCTCCAGAGGATACCCACCGCCTCTCCAAATCCCTCCCCTTCCGTGTGTTCCGCGCCTTCCGTGGTTGAAACCGCCGTTTCCAGGTTCAACCAACTCAACTGCCGCGCGGACGGAACCCGGGCGGCAGGTTGGAAGGCGGCTCCTCGGAACGAGGCGGGTTGTTCTGCTGGGGCGGTTGCGGAACGTCCAGACCGGCGGCCTCCAGTCGGTCCTGGGCCTTGGCCGCCGCCGGAGTTCCGGGACATTCGGCGACGATCTTCTGGAGCCAGGCGACCGCAAGATCGGGTTTATCCAGGCGGTTGTAGAGGTTCACGAGGTGTACACCCGTCCAGCCCCGCTTCTCCGGGCGCATCGGCAGTTTCAAGACCTCCTCGTACTCCAGGGCCGCCGCCAGCGGATTGTTCAGATCCTTTTCATAGACCTCCGCGATCCGGATTTGCGCCTCCACGGCTTTCGGATGTTTCGCGAGATGTTCGCGCAAGAGGCCTATCGCCTCGAGGAATTCGCCGTTGCCGTGAGCCTTGTCCACCAAATCATCGATCGAATCGGGAATCCCTTCGCCGTCGTGATCGAACAGCGAATCCGTCGCCCGGTTGCCCGCGTATTGCGAAACGTCGTAGGCGATCAGGGCGCCCAGGCCCGCGATCGAGATCAGGCCGAAAAAGCCCCAGAGCAGCAGCCGGGACCAGCCTCGCCCGGAAACTTGAACCCGCTGCATCTCCACAGCCGGCTCACGGTCGGCCGGTTCGGCTTTCACAGGGGTTTCGAGCCCGCCCACCGAGGGATCCGCTGGCGTTCCGGCAACGGCGTTCGTGGTCGCGGCCGCGGTCGCGGTCGCGGCCGGGGAATTGGTCCCACCGGTCTCGGTACCTGGAACGGCATTCGTTCCCGCGGGGGCGGGACGGACGTTGCGGACGTTGGTCGCGGCGGGCGCCGACGGGCCATTCAACTGGCGCCAGCTCTGGCTGAAAAGAATTCCAAAAGCCAGCGTCCCAATCACGGCCACCACGTACGAGGCGAGCTTCAGCGACGGATTCATCGGAGGACGTCCCCACCTTCGCCAAGCCATCTCCCCGCCGCAACGGGTTTTCCGATGCGCACGGAACCCGCCCTTCCTGGAAAACACGGTTTCTCCATGATTTCACCGGATCGGGGGATGAATGAGACGAGCCAAGAAACCAAGAAGTCGGAAAACCCCGAGGAAGCACAAAACTCGCGCCGGGATGGTGGAGTCGACAGGGATCGAACCTGCGACCTTCTCATTGCGAACGAGACGCTCTACCAACTGAGCTACGACCCCATCCACCTCCGAACAGGGATTCCGCGACTCCGTTTTCCCCCCGCATTTCGCGAGCTTCAACCGTGGCTTCGTCCCTGACCGGCGCAACGTATTGAAATCAGGGCCCGCGTCGCAAGCGCAATTCTGACAACCCCCACGGATTCTAGGACGCGCCCTTTGAGAATCATACCTCCTGAAGCTGAGGGGCTTTGGCGAAAATCATGGCTTGGAGGCGTTCCCGACCACCGCGAGCTGAGGTGAAGCGCTTGCGGAAGCTCTTGGTGTTCTCCTTGGTTTTCGGGTTCTTCTTCCGGGCTCGATCCACGACCGCGTTGGCCAAGCTCACGATCAGGCGACGGATCATACCCAGGACCCGAACCGAGTTGGAGCTGCGCACCCGACTCAGGTCCTCCTGCAACGTGATATCCAGGCAGTGGTGCAATCGGCTTTCGATGACCCAGTATTTGCGTTTGAGTCTCAGCATCCCTTTGGCTTCCAGCTGATCCAGGCTGAGGCTGCTGATCAGATAAACCGTCTCGCGTTTCCATTCCCCCTTGCGACGGACCCGAGTCCGCAGGCGGGCCACCAAGCGGGCCCCTGGAAAGCCAGCCTGGCTGGGTGTTACTTCCAGGCAGTCAAGGAGGCGGATCTCGATTCGTTTGCAGTTGTGCTCACGCGTCAGGGCCCGCGTCTTCGCCGTCGGCCGAGGGGGAAAGGGGCTGTTCCTTGAACAGCTTTTCCAAAGTCTGGTGGATTTCCTTTTGGTTGAGTTTGACGGCGAGCAAGTAGTCTCCCCCCTGTTCGAAATGGATCTGTCGGGCCGTTTCTTCGCAGGTGTGCAACGCATCGGCCAAGACCGTCCGCCCATCGAGGTCCACCCGCGCAAGCAACTCGCGAGCGACGGGAATTTCGTTGGTCTTATCCGGGGTCAACGCACTGCCCAGGAACCTGCCGTTGCCGTCGACCATGTTCACGATCTCGGCTCCTCCGTGACGAAGCTTCTTCCCGTCCACGACGACCAACTTGTCTTGCGTGGGACCCATCAGCTGCTCCTGCCATTCCAGGAGCACCTTCTCCAGTTCCGAGGCGTCGACTCCTTCGAGCACGCGACCAAAGGTCGTCCTCTTGGGTGTCCGGTAGCGGCCCGTGCCGCGGTCGCGGCGGAAGTTCAGGGCCCGCAATTGGCCCGGGCTCAACGTATCGGCGTATTCGGCCAAATCCTCCGGCCCCTTACGGACACCCGTGGCCATCGCCATGACGATCACACTCAACATGCCCGGCAGGGGGTAGCCCAGGGACTGCGGCCGACGGAACTCCCGAATGCGACTCTTGAACAACTCCATCAGGCTCAGGATCGGCCCCACCCGATAGGTACATTTCGGCGCCACCGCTGCTTCCACCTTGGCCCAGGACTTCGGAAGTTCCCGAGCGCGCAGTTTGGCGCACGCTTTGCGCACCAGTTGACGCACCCAGATCTGCTTGGGCGAGTCGTGCTTGATGTAGTAATCGTCGGCATCCCGCTTCCAACCAGCCGTTTTCCCCAGGTGGCTCCAGCCGCTGACCTTGTAGGCGGTGCCCTGATAGAGCTTGGGATCGACGAAAGTCTCTACCAGGGCGATCGGATGTTTCCATCGCTCTTCCCAGTCCGACGAAAGCCGTTGAAGCATCAGCTTCATGAAACGGCTGATCAGGTTGGGGTACTTGGAACCCGGCAACACCAGAAGGCGGGCATTGTTGGCGATCAAAGCGCGTCGGCGTCGGCACTGCTCGTGGGTCCAACCGATGAATTGGTCGCGGTCCCGCAGGTGAAGGGCGGCGGCGCTCCAGGATGCCAGGGCCATCCACTGGCCACGATACACGGCCGCATACCGAAGATGCTCACCCACCAATGTGGCGTCGCGCAGGTAATGGTGTTCGACGATAAGCTTGTCGCACCGAGCCATTTCCTTGGCGTCGCAGAGCACGACGACTTGAAGATGATCCAGAACGTCCTGCTCGGAAGCCTGGAGGCGAAGACGTTTCGATTTTCCCATCCACGGAGGGTGAAAAACTTCGAGGCGGGTGTCCCGCAAAATCGATCATCCCTCTCAGCCTCAATCCACTACTCGGCTTGAGAGGCGCGTCCTACACGGATTCGGTGCATCTCCGATTTGTTGAAGCTAGCGCTGGACTACCGGGATTCTGGCTGGCTAGATCGGAGCCGTGGAAGGAACAGAACGCATCCAAGGTCGGGACTTGGCCTTGGGCGATATCGAATGGCTGGGGGGATGGATCGAAGAGCATCCCGAATGGAGTCGCAAACGAATCGCTCGCGAGTTGTGTCTCCAGTGGAACTGGCGGGACGACCGTGGACGGCTGAAGGATTTCGCCGCCCGCAGCCTCCTGCTCAAACTGAGCGATCGAGGCCGAATTTTGCTGCCCGCCTTGCAACTGCACCAGAGGCGTCCCCAGCGGGTGGCTCCGAGCCTGGAGGGCTGGGGGGAGCCAGCGCCGTGGTCGGCACTCTTGGCGGAGGTATCCCCCGTGGAGATCGTGAAAATCGAAGCGGGCACGGCGTCCTGGATACGCTGGGCCTTCTATCTGGAGCGCTACCACTACCTGGGCTGGAGGGTGGTAGGGGAGAACCTGGGATACCTGATCCGCTCGAGCGACGGCCGGGATTTGGGCTGCCTGCTCTTCGGGGCGCCGGCGTGGCGTTGTGCACCCCGGGACCAATGGCTGGGGTGGGACGAGGCGACTCGGCGAAAGGATTTGGCGAAGGTGGCCAACAACACGCGTTTCCTCCTTCTGCCCTGGGTGCGCGTGAGGCACTTGGCCAGCCATGCGCTGGGGCGGGTGGCCCGGCGGGTCAGCCGTGACTGGCAGGCAAAGTACGGCCACCGATTGAGTTGGCTGGAGACGTTCGTCGACACCGAACGCTTTGAAGGGACGTGTTATCGCGCCGCCAACTGGACCGAGGTCGGTCGCACCCAAGGGCGCAGTCGGCAGGACCGCGAGCATCGTTTGCGCGTTCCGATCAAAAGCGTGTGGCTCTACGGCCTGGACGCATGAATCGCCTCCAACAATTGGAACAGGCGGTGTTGGAGAAAGGGCGAGAATGGACCCGCCGCCGGCTCCAGGAGCGCCTGCAGAACGAGGCGGACGCGGTTGCAGTGGTGGACCCCCAAAGCGGCCTGCCGCTGCGGGACGTCCGACGACGACCGATGCGCCTGCGCACGGTGGCCGGGGAGGTGCAGATCGAAGTCGCCTGTGGCCGTTCGCCCCGAGGCGGTGCCTGGGTTCATCCGGTACGACAAGCCTGGGGGTTGGAGAAGCACGAGCAGGTGAGCCCGGAGTTGCAGGCGCGGTTGGCGTTCACCGCCACCGTCGCCGGGTCGTATGACCTGGCCGCGCGGACCGCCACGCGCTGGGGCAGTCCCGTCAGTGATGATCTGATCCATGCGCTGGTTCAGCGACGGGGCGAGCAAGTGGCCCATCTGTCCAAACCGATGCCTCCACCACCCACCCAACCCTTCTCGCTGGTCATCATGATGGACGGATGGATGGCGCGGGAGCGCGGTCCCCACTGGGGTCGATCCCACAATCGAGTTTGGCCGGACCGTGTCGGTTGGCATGAAATCAAATCGAGTGTCGTCTACCGCCTGGAGCAGCGAGCCGAGAACGAATCGGGGCGCGGACTCCTGATAGAAAAGTACGTCGTGGCGACCCCGCCCGACACTCCGCCGGTCGATTTCGGAGCGGCGGTTCATGCCGAGGCTCTGCGGCGGGGTTTGGCCTCCGCTCAGCACGTCTATCTAGTCATGGACGGAGCCGTGTGGATCTGGGCACTGGCTGAGGAACGCTTCGCCGGGGCAACCAAGATCCTCGACTTCCATCACGCTCGCGAACATCTCCAGAGCGTTGCCGCCGCGCTTCACGGCGAGGGCACTGAAGCAGCGCGTCTCTGGGTGGAACCTCTCCTGCAAAATCTGCGCCACGGGGCCGAGAAGCGTGTCATCGGTCGCCTGGAGGAACTCCTCAGTGCTCCGGCCCTTCCCGATCCCGACCGCCAAGCCACCGTCGTTCGTGAAGTCGAGTATTTCCGTACGCATGCCGAACACGTCCACTACGCCCGCTGGGCCAAGGGCGGCGCTCCCATCGGCAGCGGTGCCGTCGAATCCCTCGGCGCCCAACTCCAACGTCGCCTGCGCTCCTGCGGCCAGTTCTGGAAACGCCCGGGCCTCACCCACCTCCTCGCCCTCTGCATCACGTTCAAAAACTGCGACGACCCCCTCATGTGGAACTGATCTTCAACAAATCGGAGATGCACGGCCACGGATTTCCAGGCTTTTGGTGCGACGACCATGCCGGATCATCTCGTCCTGATTCCCCACCCGCGCCCGGAACGCGACCACCGAACCCGACAACGGACAGTACGTGACGCAAACCGGCTGGTCTCCCAGGCGGTCGTTGACGATCTCGCGCCGCGCCAACACCCAAAGCGGGTAAGCCCTGGCCACTCGGCCGAGGCGGACTCCCACCACCCTGTCGTCGTCCGAGAGCGCCGCCGAAGGTCGTGGTTCCGATTCGAAAACGGGTTGGTCGATCGGTTCTGGTTCATCCCAAGGACGGCCGGGGTACAAGGAGACACCCGCGACGACGAGCGGCCCGCGTTTCGGCCCAAACGTCCGTTCCGAATGTCCCAACCCAGGACTCCGCTCGGTATCGTCGCGGGAGCCCAATTCGAGGATGAGAAGAACTCCAGCACCCATCGCCACCCACGCCGTCACGAGGGCGAAGCGGGGAACTTGGGTGATTCGTTTTCTCGGTTCTTTCCTCGTCACGTTTCACTCGCCCGGCCGGGCTTTGGCCTGGGGCTCGTCCGCCGGCACGATGAAGACTCGGGGTGCTGGCGTGATGCCCGGAACCCGGAATCCCGACCGCATCCAGAACATCAGGACGACCGCCCCCAGGATCGCCAGCGGAACCGGCCTGCGCATCCGGCGAATCAGATCCTCGAGAAGGTGGGTCACCTGTTCCGCCAGGGATGTCCCAGCCTCCGGCGCGAGCCCGCCCTCGACTAGCGCCGACTCGGTCCGAGCCCGGATCTCATTCCAATCCAGACCGGCAACCAGCTGGAGGCGCACCGTGTAGAACTCGGACGGGCACGTCTTGCGGGCGCAATAGCCGAGTCGCAGCCGACGCAATTTTTCGGACGGCTCATCTCAGCCTTCGACCGACAACGAGACCGCCAAAAGGTCCATTCCCGAGATCCGGATGCCGCACGCCAGGCACCCGGCGTCCACGAACCGCTCGATCCGAACCGCCGGCGGGCCGCCCTCCCCGCCGGTTCGTCCCAACACCCGCGCCAACGCCGCTCCCAACCGGCTCAGATCACGGACGCCGACGCGCTTTTCGAGGCTTTCCGGATCAGGGGTTGGAAGTGACATGGTCGGCGGGACGGTACCAGATCCAGTCCGTCGTTGGCTCATACGGATGCAGCGGATCCGCGGTGAGGGCGCGGCTGAAGTTGTGAAACTTCACATGCCCGTCGACGAAAAGAATGGGAGACAAGAAAAGTTGTGGAGCGGCCGCCGGATCGAAGAATCGAACCTGTCCCCGGGAACGATGCCATTGCACCCAGACGGCAACCCGATTCCCATCTGCCGGAAATTGTTGATGCAGGTCGTTTCGTGGGCGCGTTCCTTGGCGCCACTCAGGGCCGGGAGGAGCAGGCTCGCCAGGATCCCAATGATCGCAATCACCACCAGCAACTCGATCAGGGTGAACCCACCAGAACATCGTGTTTTCATATTCGACTTCTTGAGAAGCCACGGCATTGGTCACCTCGGAAGCCGGGATTTGACCGATTGGATTACACTGGTGAGATCCACGCGGCAAGGAGCGTCTTGATCAGGAATGGCCAAGTGTGTGACGCGCCGTCCATGCCGGAACATTTCGCCCTGAGCGCTGGTTGTGGCCCCAAGCGAGCCGATTGCTGGGCGCTGCCTGATGTCTTGACATCAAAACCAAGAGCATCAGGTTCACCCTGTGCGGACGGACCTCTGACCATCGATGACGATCTGGCGGGCGATTTTGCGGCGTGAATCCGAGCGCAAGGGCCTTTCATACAAAGAGTTGGTCAATGCGGCCCTCCGCCGTGGCCTAGTCCACGAACAGGCGGATCGATCAACGCCTCGCGTGCTCACCAGGCCGCATGCCTTCGGCTTCAAGCCCGGCATCGATCTCGACAAGCTCACCCAACTGGCCGACGAACTGGAGGCTGAGGAGGTTGCCGCCCGGCATCGCGCGCTGCCATGATCCTGCCCGACATCAATCTGCTCATCCACGCGCACAACCTCGAGTCCCATGCCGATGGTGGACGGGAGCCCCAGCCGGCAGCGAGGGCTACGTCCGAATCTGCACGCATCGTGGGCATCCTCCGCTCCCATCGCACCCCTGGACGCTGTTCCAGGATCCAAGACTGGCTCACATTGCCACAGGTGCACATCCCCCTGCCTGCGGCGGATCACTTCGCCCGATTGACCGCGCACCTCGAGCATCTGGGAACAGCCGGAAACCTGACGACCGACGCGCACCTCCGACCCTCGCCATGGAACGAGGCTACGTCCTGCACACCACGGATACCGACTTCGCCCGCTTCCCGGGACTCAAGTGGGTCAACCCGCTGGTCGATTAGGCTTCCGAATCCGCGACCACCCACGGGCGCCAACGACAGCCAGCTATCCCAGCCTCCCAAGCGATCAGGCGTTCCCGGTGAGGGAACGCCTGAGAAACTCTGTCAGCTCATCCACCCCCGTGCGGCCACGCCCCAGGGCATGGTTTGGAGCGCCGGTAGGAAACCCTACAGCGGCTCCCACTTCTGGTGCTTGTACCGCTGGTAGACCCACTGGAAGTCCGGGTTCTTCGCGTTGCCACCGGCCCAGTAGAAACTCTCCTTGCCGTTCGAAGAATCGCGCGCGGCCTTCAACGTCGCGCCATCGACCCAGCGATGGCTTTCGGCGTGGCCGTCCGCGAACCCGAGCGTGCTCACATTCCCGTGGAAAACGGCGAAGGGATCGACCCAACCGGGCGACGGCTTGACGTTGATCACCCAAGTCCCCTTGTTGTTGCCGCGCGGGTCGGCTTCCTCGATGAACGCCATGGCTTCGGACGGACTCAGCACGGAGGTGAGCTTTTCGAAATAGGGCTGCTCACCTGAGACCGCGGTGGAATTCTGCCAATTGCCACCGTTCATCCCATTCGCCTTGGAGTAGCTGTCGTAGGCATACCCCCGACCAGGGCGCAACCGCTTCGTCCGTGTATCGCCGGGGCAATGGTACGAACCGGGAGCGCTCACGAACTTGAAGAGCGCCCCTTTCCGGAGGCCGTTCTCGACGTAGCGCTGGGCCGTCGAGGTGTTCATGCTCGCGGTCAGATCGGCGTAGGCCCCGTTGTCATTGTGGGGACCGGGCCAGAAACCGCCCGCCGGATTGCCCACCTGCCCCGCCCCGGGGTTGGTGTAGATCATCTTGTCTTCGTTGTCGTCGGCATACAGCACGAAGCCCAACACCATCTGCTTCTGATTGTTGAGGCAGGCGGCGTTGGTCGCCTTCAGTTTCGCGTTGGCCAGCGCCGGGAGAAGCATCGACGCCAGGATCGCGATGATCGCGATCACAACGAGGAGTTCAATCAGGGTGAAGCCGGCGACAGTTCGCGGCGCCCGAATGGGATGAATTGATGCCTTCATGGAATGATGGTCGAAAGGAGAACTTCCCGAGGCTATCAGGGGACCGCCGTCCCGCAAGCCTGTGCGTCACGAAGTCCAGGCTCAGTGCCCGGCCTCGTGTTCCCGGATGTATTCCTGCTTCAGTCCCAGGGCCTCGGGGGCGTGGAGCACCAGCATCTTCATCCGGACGTCCGCGGGCACCTCCCGCCTGCTGAGCTTCGAGACCAGGATCATCAGAACGATCGCCCCGGGCACCGCCCAGATCGCCGGCTGCTCCAACAGGATCCGCTGCAGGGGATGCGCCGCCCAGTAGGGTTTCAGGTTGAGCCAGCCCAGGTCGCTGAAATTGGTCACCGTGACCGCCACCACCGCCGCGATGCCGCCACCCAACATTCCGGTCGCCGCCCCCCGCATCGTCATGCCGCGCCACCAGACGCTCATGAAGAGCAATGGAAAATAGCTGGCCGCCGCGATCGCGAACGCCTGGCCCACCATGAAGTTGATCTGGAGGCGCTCCACGAAGCACCCCAGCACGGTCGCCGTCCCGCCAACGATCCAGGCGAAGACCTTGAACATGCGCATCCGGTCGGTGGGCGAGCTCCCGGGCCGCAGAATCCGGCCGTAGACATCGTGGGCCAGGGCGCCGGACATCGAGACGAGCAATCCGGAGAAGGTCGACATGAAGGCGGCGAAAGCCCCGGCGCAGGCGATCCCGCTGAGGACCGAGCCCAAGGGGGCGTGGCTCTCGTTCAAAATGCGTGGCAGTTCGAGGACGATCTTGTCCGTCCCCTTCGCCCCGACCCCCGCGTAGAGGTCGGGCAGGAGATTTCGCCCGATGACTCCGAACACCGGCGGGAACACATAGAACACGCCGATCAGAATCATGACGCCCATGGTGGTCCGTTTGGCGGCCACGCCATCCGGGTTGGTGTAGAAGCGGACCAGGATGTGGGGCAGCCCGGCCGTTCCGCACACCAGCGCCATGATCAGGGAATAGGTGTAAAGCAGCGCGTAGGGTCTCGCCTCGGCGTCCGAGA
Source organism: uncultured Verrucomicrobiota bacterium (assembly GCA_942490575.1). GTDB lineage: Bacteria > Verrucomicrobiota > Verrucomicrobiia > Limisphaerales > CAIMTB01 > CAIMTB01. The sequence continues at coordinate 39,341 of CALNYA010000004.1, read as the reverse complement.
GGTCCGCCGCCTTGGCGGCCTTCGTCGTCAACGGCCCGAAGGGCTCGATCCAGAGAGCGTCCGAGGGCGCCTTGGCCGGCGCGGGTTTCCGAACCACGCCGGAGCCCGGCACCGCCGCGGATTCCCCGCCGGCGATGGATGGGGCCGACGCCGACACCGCGACCGCGACCGCGGCCGGCTGGCCATCGTTCGCCCCCAACTGTTTCCCGTAGTGGCCGTAGACCGCCATCAGCACGAACACCGGGACCGAGATGGCGAACATCTTCGCCCAGTATTGGAAGGCCTGGACCAGGGTGATCCCCTTCATGCCGCCCGACGCCACGTTGAACGTGATCACCGCACCGACGAGCACGACGCCCGCCCAATACGGCAGCCCGGGAAAGATATAGGCCACGGTCGTTCCGGCCCCCTTCATCTGGGGCATCGTGTAGAAGAATCCGATGAACAACACGAAGACCACCGCGATCTTCCGGAACACCGGCGAGTCGTAGCGACCTTCCGCGAAGTCGGGAATCGTGTACGCCCCGAATCGCCGCAGCGGCCCCGCGATGAAGAGGAGCAGGAAGAGGTAGCCGCAGGCGTAACACACCGGGTACCACAGGGCGTCGTAACCGCTCGACATCACCATGCCGGCGATGCCCATGAAACTCGCCGCGCTGAGGTACTCCCCGGAAATCGCCGAGGCATTCCAGCCGACCGAGACCCCTCGCCCGGCCACGAAGAAGTCCGAAGCCGTCTTCGATTTCCCGGCGGCCCAAAAGCCCATCCAGATCGTCACGATCACGGTGACGGCGCTGAATCCGAGTATCCAGGGATCAATCATGCGGGTTGTCTTTTGCTGAGGGTCCGGTTGCCTGGGTTGTCGGGCTTGGACTCACTACGACCGCGGCGGCTCTTTCATCAGCCGTTCCGCACCCTTGCGGGCGTCCACCCTCAACCTCCGACGCGCCGAACCGCCGCCTCCCGGATTTCGGATCTCCTCCACTTCGTCGTCCTCCAACGCGATCGAGCGGCGCATGAAAATCCAGGCGATGCACCAGACCGCCGGAAAACATCCGATCCCGAGCAGAAACCACGTCAGGGTGAATCCCCCGAAAACCCGCCGCGCCATCCACTCCGGCGCGAGGTAGTTGGCCAGGGGCAACCCCACCAGCATCACCAGGAAGGCGCCCGCGCAGGCCACCGACAACCGCAGTTGCCGGCTCATGAGGGATCGGAGGAATTCCTCGCTATGGACCCGGTCCCCGCCGGCGCCTTCGGGCTGTTGCATCCAAGGCGTCTACCAAAAGCCCCGGCTCACACGCAAACCGCCATTCACGCGAATCCCGATCCCACGCCGCCTTCCCCGGCCAGGAACCCCCGGAATTCCACCTCCGGTTCACAGCCAAAGCGCCATGCGCGCCCCCGCCAGTCGAACGCCAGCTCCCCCGCGTGCAACGCGTGGTTGTCCAAGCGCAGCGCGGCGCGATCGTCGTCCGTCGACCCGCCCTCGACGAACCTCAGGTACCGCCACGGATCGCCGCCGTAGATCTTGTCGCCGACGATCGGATGTCCGAGGTGGGCCAGGTGAATCCGGATCTGGTGCTTGCGCCCCGTCCTCGGCACAACCCCGAGATGGCTGAACGGTCGCCCGTCCCGAACGAATCGGTGCAGGACCTCGAAAGTCGTTTGAGCCGGCGCGCCATCCGGACGAACGCCGTCCTGGATCGCGACCGGACCGCCCTCCAACTTGCCGAGGGGCGCGTCGATTTCGCCACTTTCGGGCTCCACACAGCCTTCCACGATCGCTTGGTACCGTTTGGCGACGGACCGCGACTCGAAGAGCCGCCCGAGTTCCCCGGCGACGGACGCCGATTTGGCGGCGAGGGTCACGCCGCTGGTCTCGCGATCCAGGCGGTTGATGAGGAAGACGGGTTGATCCCGGCGGTGCAATCGAAGCCGGCTGATCAGACTTGAGAAGACATCCCCCTTGGTCGGGTGGCAGACCAGTCCGGCGGGCTTGTGGACGACCAGAAGGTCGTCGTCCTCGAACAAGACGTGGAACAGGCGCCCGCCGTCGGGAACGCCAAGGGCCGAATCGCCTTCCTCCGGGCGGGTTCCACCCGTGTTGTCCCCCGACGGTTCGGCATTCATCCGGGCTCGGGATGCGTCGGTTCGGCGTCGGGAAGCGCGCAGCCCCAGCCCCCCGCCGCCCGTCTTGCCCGGCCTGGTCCCTTGGCGTGGGACGACGCGGCGGCGGCGGGCGCGGATGCGGATCAGGCCGCGGGCGTCGCCGGCTCGCTGGGCGGCACTTCGGTGATCAGCGCCTGAAGCTGCAGGAAATCCAGGACCTTCGACGTGAGGACCTGCTCGGCCAAGGCGTTGATCTGTCCGCTCTGCTGCATTTCCTTCAGGACCTTCTCGGGCTTCTCCTTGCGCTGGTGGGCGATGAGCGCGACGCGCTGGAGCACTTCCTGGTCGTTGATCTTGATCCCTTCCTTGTCGGCGATCCGGTTGAGCACGAGGGCGGCCTTCACGCGGTCCTTGGCTCCGCTGTTCGCGGAGGAAAAAATCTCGTCCTTGTGTTCCTGGATCAGTTCCTTGGTCACGCCCCGCTGCTGGTTCTGATAGACGATGTCGCGAACCATGTTACGGGTCTCGCCCTGGACCAGCGACTCCGGGAGGTCGCACTGAACCCGGCCGAGGATGGCCTGGATCAGCTGGTTGCGGATCGACGTCACGCGCTTGTGCTTCAGCTCATTCTCGAGGTCGCTCCGGACCCCTTCCCGCAGTTCATCCACCGTCTTGACTCCAAACTGTTCCGCGAAGGCGTCGGTCAGTTCGGGCAAACGCCGTTCCTTGACCTGAACCACATCCACCTCGTACTTGCCTTCCTTCCCCGCCACGGCCGGAACCACGAAATCCTCGGGAAACTTCACGGTCACGGTCCGGTGATCGCCCGCGGCGGCGCCGATCAGCTGGTCGGTGAAACCGGGAATGAAATGGCTGGTCTCGACCTTGAGCCAGAAATTCTCCTGCTGGGTGAGGCCCTTCGCCGTGGGCGCATGATCGGTGATGGGCTTGTCCTCGCAGGTGCCCGTGTAGTTGACGACCACGTAGTCCCCAGCCGCGACCTGCCGGGCGACGTCGGCGAACTCGCCGCGCTGTTCGCGCAGGGCTTCCAGCGCGCGGGCGAGATCCTCGGGGGTGACCTGGCGGGCTTCGACTTCGACGGGAATCCCCTTGTAATCCGGCACCTCGAACACCGGCTCCGTTTCGAGGGTCACGGCGACCTGGAAGGACTTGCCGCGACCGAACTCCACTTCCTCCACGTCGGGCCTGCCGATCGCGGTCAGGTTTTTCTCCTCGAGCGCCTTGCGGTAGTTCTCCGTGAAAAGACGGCGCCGAACCTCCTTCTCGATGTCATCGGCGTACGTCCGCGCCACGAGATAGACCGGCGCCTTTCCCGGCCGAAAGCCCGTCATGCGGACTTCCTTCTGAAAATCCGTGGTGGTCTTCTCGAATTCCTTGTCCACGACGGACGCTTCGACCTCGATTTTGACCAACACCTTGCACGGCGCGAGTTGCTCCAGGGACACGTTCACGAATGATTTCCTTTGCTGATTTCGCGGGAGATGAATTGAGCCGGGCCGTCATTGAACCGCATTCGACCGCAGCGAGCCCGGCACGCTAGGAGAGCCCCTCCCCTCCGTCAAGCGCGTGGTCGGAATCGGAATACCCCCATCCCGCCCTTCCTTGGCACCCGTCAGCGCCCGCGTGACGCGGACGCCCCCTCCGGGCACCCTCCCCCGATGGAACCCGTCCGTCCGCCCCGACTTCGCCGCGGTGATGTCATCGGTCTCGTCGCGCCGGCCAGCCCACCGAAGGCGCCCGAGCGGGTCGAGAAGAGCGTCCGGTACCTGGAAGGCCTCGGGTACCGGGTTCAACTGGGGGAACACATCCTCGAACGTCATGGATTCTCCGCGGGAACCGACGCCCAACGGACGGCCGACATGAACGCGATGTTCCGGGATCCCAGGGTCCGCGCGATCTTCGCCCTGCGCGGCGGGAATGGCTGCTGCCGGCTTCTTCCCCACCTGGACTTCCGGGCGGCACGGCGTCACCCAAAAATCCTGGTCGGTTATTCGGATCTCACTTTCCTTCAACTCGCTCTCTGGCGGCGCAGTCGTCTCGTCACCTTTTCGGGTCCCATGCCGGCGGTGGAATTCTGGAACGAGCCGGACCCCTGGACCGAGGAACAGTTCTGGGGACTCCTGACATCCAAGGCCGCCCGTCGCGCCCTGCCGCATCCCCCCGGGCAGCCTCCCATCGCCCTGCGGGCGGGCCGGGCCGAGGGGCGACTGCTTGGAGGTTGCTGTTCCCTCGTGACAAGCCTCCTCGGCACCCGGTTTCAGCCCGACTTCCGCGGAGCCATCCTCTTCCTGGAGGATGTGCGAGAGGAGCTCCACCGGATCCACAGGATGCTCACCCACCTGGATCTCGCGAGCGTCCTGCCACGCCTCGCCGGCCTGGTCCTCGGACAATTCACCGAATCCGACCCCAAACCCGGCGAAGCCCACCTCGCGCTGCCGGAGATTTACGCGGAGACCCTCGCCGCGTTCAAAGGACCGGTACTTTCGCAGGTGGCGTACGGCCATATCCCCCGGAAACTCACGCTTCCCCAAGGGATCCGCGCCCGTCTCGACACCCGGCGATCCCGGCTCGAACTCCTTGAAAGCCCTGTCTCCTAGCTCCGTGCCAGCTGAGCGACCCACCAGTCAGTCAACCCACCTACGCCCGGCCGGCCGATCCGGCGTCGAGGCCGGCGACGTAACGCGCGCCCGCCTGGATATCGGCGATGCGTGTATCCCCCGCCTCCCGTTCGATGCAAAGCGGGCCCGTGTAGCCGAGATCCACCAGCACCCCGAAGAAGGCCTTCCAATCGACCTGGCCGGTTCCGGCCACGACCTCCTCGCCCCAGGTCCCGGGCACCCGGGTCTTGATGGCGTCCTTGATGTGGATCTGCTTCAACCAGCGTCCGAGCCGACGAAGCGCGGCGATCGGATCGCCCTTGTCGTAGAGCAGCATGTTGGCGGGATCGAAGTTCACACCGACGTTCGGCTGATCAAGAAGTCCGAGGAACCCATCCAGGCTCTCGGCGGTTTCCTGGCCTGTTTCCAATCCCAACTGGATCGATCGCTTCGCGAAGACTTCAGCCACTTGCCGAAGCCGTCCGGACAACAAGGCATGGGCCGGGTCGCTCGTTTCGTGGGGCAGGAATCCCGCGTGGAACGTGACCAATTTCAGACCCATCCGCGCCGCGAGGTCGGCGGTGGACTGGATCGCCCGCCAGTTCGCCTCCCAGGTCGAATCCGGAACGATCCCCCCGGTGTTCCGGATCGTTTCCAGCGTGGTGTAATCCTCGCCCAGCGTGCCGAACATCCCCGAGACGATCTCGACGCCGGCGGCCGCCAATTGCTCCTGGGTGGACCCCCAGATTTCGGGCCGCTCACGGAGGGGATCCAGGGCCAACTGCACCTTCCGCAGGCCGGTCGCCAAGATCCGTTCAACGAGGGACGCGGGCGTCTCCGCCTGCAAAGACCAGCTGCACACCGCCAAGCGATCGGCAATCGTGTTCACGGACCGACTCTGATGGTGCGGGAGGAAGCCTTCAACCTTCTCCTCGGACGTCGCCGCCTGGATCGCCGCTCCATGAGCCGCCCCTCTCGTAGTCGCGGACGTCAGTCCGCGCCGTTTCCGGGCCGGAGGTCAGCGCCGACTGACGTCGGCGGCTACGGCTTCAGTCGGTTGACGAACTCCGCGAACCCGGCGGCCTGCCCGCGCAAGCGCGCCTCCAGTTCGGTGTCCTTCAAACGTCCCGCCTCATCCAGCTGCTCGTGGACCCGGGGAATGAACACGCGTTCCGGGTACAGGTAGGCGTTCCGGTAGCCGAAGATCGCCTGCAACTGTTCGACCGGCCGCAGCGCGCCCCAGGCCCCGGCGGCCACGCCGGTGAAACACACCGGCCGCCGTTCGAAGCTCTCGGGGAACTTCAGCATGTCGATGAAGTACTTCAGCACCCCCGGCATGCCTCCGTTGTACTCGGGTGTCACCACGTGCAGTCCGGACGCCTCCAGGACGGCTTCGGAGAACGGGGTGAACGAGGCGGGTTTCTCGCCGTAAGACACCGGCAGGAACACATCCAGCGGAAGCTTCGCCAGATCAATCACGGTCAGCGGCACGTGGATTCCCGCATAGAACTGTTCAATCAGGGTGGCAATCTTCCTTGAGTTGCTCCCGGGACGGTTGGTCCCCACCAAAAGCGTCATCATGGGCGGGGATCATGGCCACGGATGTCCCGGGGGCAACTCCGGATCGAGGAAGTTCCGTTAAAACCACGTGAGATCGAGCGCGACGTCCGCCCGCTCCCAGGCGGTCCGCCGCTGCGCCATCACGAGATCCGCCAGCCCGTTCCGGCCCTGGGCCCGCAAGCTCCGTTCCAGGCCGAGCAACCCCCAGCCGTTCCGGGGCCATCGCTCGAGATCCTCCCGGAAGATCGCCTCAGCCCGTTCCTCCTCGCCCATCGACAGAAGCGCCGCGCCCAAGGCCGGCCGAACCGGCAACGGCCAGTAGGACGGTTCCATGTACGGCATTCCGTCCTCGAGCACCTTCGCCCGTTCCAATTCGCGGATCATCCCCGCGGAGTCACCCAGCGCCCCGGCGACCCGCCCCGACAGCCACGCTTCCGCGACCTCCAGAACCGCCGTCGCCGGAAACGCGGGAGAATTCAAAGCCTGCGCGTCGGGTCCAGCCATTAACACCCGGAGCGCCCGTAATTCCTCCTGGGCGTCGGCGCCGCGCGGCCGGTCGACGACATCGCCAGGCCCCGGGTGAAATGCCAGAGCGCCCGGTCCACCGCGAAATCATTCGTCTCGGGCGGCTTCGGCACGGCGAGGATCCTGTCCCATTGCCCGAACCGGACGGCTGTGATCCAGGGCAGGTGCCTCAAACGGGGCGCTTCCAACACCTTGCTGGGGCCGCAGACGGAATCGTTCGCGTACTCGGCGCAGCGTTCCGCGGTCTTCAGCGCGTCGGCGCTCCGGCCATCCACCAACTGAGCCCACCAGAGGAAGTGAAGATTGTGCGGGTAGTAGACGCCCACGTAGAACCCCTGCGCCCTGCACTGTCGGATGTAGTCGCGGTCGACGCGCACGGCTCGTTCATTGGCCCGGACCGCGTCGGCGTATTGGCCGACCCGCATGTAGACGTGGGAGGACATGTGGACGAGATGTCCCGCCCCGGGCACCGAATCCACCAGACGGTCCGCGGACGGGAGTCCCAACTCCGGGGTGGGACCGGCTTCCACCGCGTGGATGTAGAGGTGATTGGCACCCGGATGGTCCGGGACCCGCGCCATGACATGGCGCAGCGTGGCGAAGACCTCCTCGGTTTCGGGTTTTGGAGTCCGCGCCTGGGTCCAGTAGTCCCAGGGCATCGTGTTCATCAACGACTCGGCGAAGAACGTCTGGGCGTCGAGATCGTCGGGAAACCGGCGGGTCAGATCGCGCATCGCGGACGCGAACTCCCTGTCCAGTTCCGAACGATCCTCGCGTGGTTCCTCGCGATACCTCGCCTGGAGGGCGTCGATGTAGGCGCGTTCCCGATCGGTGCACTGATCCCGGAGCGCCAAGGCCTTCTCCAAAGCCATCCAGGCCTCCCGGTTGTCCTCGATCGTCATCGGCCTGTTCACGTGCGGGCCATAGGCGTAGGCGACGCCCCAATGCGCCATCGCGCAGGCCGGATCGATCGCCGCCGCCGACCGGAACGACCGGATGGCCTCGGAGTGATTGAAGCCGAACAGAAGAACCAACCCCTGGTCGAAGTACCTCTGCGCTTTGTGGTCGCGGGTGCTGACCGTGTGGCTCCATCCCCCCAGGTCGCGCAAAAGAGGTCCGGGTTTGGACTTCAGACTTTCAGCCCCGGCCGCCCACGCGGCGACCAGGCCCATCGAGATGCCCAGCAATCGTTTCATCAAATGTTTCGTCGGTAAGGTTCGGTTTGAGTCGGGGCCCGTTGGGTCGCCCCGAAGTACGGTCGCAGCCTTCCATTCAGGATTCCCTTCCGCCATGCCCCTTTTGGGTCCCCGCGGGAAACCCGAGCCCATCCACAGGGTCGGCGCCGAACGCCCCCTGCGAGCCGTCCCCGTCACGCAGGGGGCCGGGCTTGCATCCGAAGGCGCGGCGCGGTCGTTTATCCCTTGATGAACGCCCCCGGGAACACCGTGCCCACCGGCTCTCCAAATCCTGAACGATCCGGCGCCGGCGATGGTCCCTTCGGTCGCGGAGAGGCGACGCGCCTCGTCGAAGCGCTGCGGGAGCGCCGGTCCCGGCGTTTCGGACTGGGGATGTCGATTCCGGCGGGCCCGCTCGCCTACCAGAGCCGGCACCCAGCGGCCCCGATATCCGCCGAGGACGAGGCCCTTCTCGCCTGGGCGGCCTGCGGCATCACGGGCCCGGCTCTCGCGGACCTCTGCTACGCGCCCGGCCACGGCGGCAACATCATGGCCGGCCTCGTCGGCCGCACCGTGGCCAGCGGGGACTGCCTCCAGACCATCGCCTTGTTCGTCATCAATGATCACGGCGCGTGGCTGGTCCGACGTCCCAGGGAACTCTCCGCCCCGGAACTGACCGAAGCCATCCGCCTCGGCGACCAGGGTGAATGGACCCGCCTCCACGAGACCGTGCGCGTTCAAGTCGCGGACCGGCGTGTTCATCCGCCGGTCGAACCGCTCTTCAACATCAACGCGAATCGCTGGTCCCTGCACGCCCCGGGGAGCACCTACTTCCTGCCGGTCGGCGACCTCACGCCGATGTACCTCAACGGGCTCCTCGAAATCCTCAACGAGGACACCGGAGTCTATGTGCTGGACGAGCGGGCCAACTACCGTCCCGCCGGCCTTGGCGCCTTCGCGCGGAGTCGCGGCGGCCATCTCGACGACGATCCCGCCCACGGCAAGGTCATCACCCTTCGACAGCTTGAACAGTTCGTCACCGATTTCGTGAATCTGGAAATGGGCATGGTTCTCCAGAACCTGGGTCTGATGACCCAGGCGCTCGGGCTCGGCGGTTTCCCGCATTTCGCCAACCACGATTTCGCCTGGTTCGAGAGCCTGGGATTCACGCTCCAACACCTTCGCGCCAGCAAGTACCTGGGAACCGGTCCGCTGGTCGCGGCTGGACTCCGGTTGCTGGGAAAAGACCAACCCGTGCCGCTCGCCCTCGGACTCGAACGGGACGGGAAGCAACTCCTTCAGGCTTTGTGTCCACCCAATTTCCCGTCCATGACCGACGCGCTGAAATCCATGCTGGATCGGAAATTCGGGCCTCAGGGGATCTTCCGGCAGGCGCCCGTCGTCCCGGCATGGCTCGATGCGCAATCCACCTTGAACGGGGTGAACCCGGTCGGGTCCAAGGCGTTCGAGGCGGCCTCGGCCTTCGTCGAATACGTGTGGAAGCGGTACGGCCGTTTCCCGGCGCACGTTCCACCGTTCCGGTGCGGCCTGGGACACCAGGTCGTTCACCTGGACACCGACTTCTACGATCGGTTCTACCGCCCGGAGGCCGTTCCCTCGGCTCAACGCGCCGACTTCGCGCGCACCGTTCGGCGACAACCGCCGTCCGGATTGACCGGTTGACCGGGCGAATCCCTCCGGGTGACCCTCCGGGATGGCAACCCCGGAATTGAAGATCGAAAAGCTCCAGACCGGCGCTGGTCCGGCCGCGAGCCAGGGAAAGACCGCGTCCGTGCATTACACGGGTTGGTTCACCGACGGTGGGAAGTTCGACAGTTCGGTCGATCGCGACGAACCGTTCGAATTCGTGATCGGCGCGGGACAAGTCATCGCCGGATGGGATCAGGGGGTGGCCAAGATGAACGTGGGCGACAAGGTTCGGATGACCATCCCGCCCGAACTCGCCTACGGCGCGGCCGGGTATCCCGGCGCGATCCCCGCCAACGCCACCCTGATCTTCGAGGTGGAACTGCTCGGAGTCCGCTGACCACGAACCTGCCATCGCATGTCGCGCCTCCTTCTTGTTCTCGTAGCGCTCGCCGCCGCTTGGCACGGACGGACCGCCCTCGGCGCCAATTCCGAGCGCCCGAATGTGATCTTCATCCTCGCCGACGACCTCGGCTACGGCGACCTCGGCAGTTACGGGCAGCGCCGGATCCGAACGCCCCACCTGGACCGGATGGCCGCCGAGGGAATGCGATTCACCCAGTTCTACGCGGGAGCCACCGTGTGCGCGCCATCCCGTTCCGTCCTGATGCAGGGCCTGCACACGGGGCACTGTCGCGTCCGAGGGAACGCCGGGACGGCGAAACCCCCTCGCCCAGGCCCTGCGACCGGGCGACAGGACCGTGGCTGGCGCCCTTCAGGAAGCCGGCTACGCCACCGGGCTTTTCGGAAAATGGGGGCTCGGTGAGTTGGACACGGTGGGACATCCGTTGCAGCAGGGCTTCGACGATTTCTACGGCTACCTCAACCAGCGCCACGCCCACAATTGTTACCCGGAATTCATCATCGACGGGAACAGGAAGGTGCCGCTCCGCAACCGCTACGATCCCGCCTGGATCAAGATGCGCGAGACGCAGGGACGATCTGGCGCCGGCATGGGCTCGACCGAACAAGCTGGTCTACAGTCCCCGACTTCATCACCGAGGAGGCGCGCGACTTCCATTGGCTGGAGCAGAAGTGGGAAGCCGTTTCTCCTCCTGTTCACGACGACCTTGCCGCACGCGAACAACGAAGCGGGAACCAACGGGATGGAGATCCCGAATCCGGGTCCCTACGCCGACACCGATTGGCCGCCGGCCCAAAAGGCTCACGCCGCCATGATTGATCGCCTGGACCGGGACGTCGGCCGGATCCTGGACTTGGTCGATAGCCTCGGCCTTCGGGAACGGACTTTGGTCCTGTTCTCCTCGGACAACGGCCCCCACCGGGAAGGCGGCAACAACCCGGACTTCAATCACTCCAGTGGTCCGCTGCGGGGAATCAAACGGGATCTCTACGAAGGCGGGATACGTGTTCCCTTCCTGGCCCGCTGGCCCGGTCGCATCCCCGCCGGCAAGACCTCGGACGTCGTCGGTTGGTTCCCCGACTTCTTCCCGACGGCCGCGCGACTCGCCGGAGCCCCGATTCCGCCGGGATTGGATGGCGTGGACCTGACCCCCGTTCTCCTCGGCGGGGAAAACCCTCCCGGGCGCGCGCCCCTCTACTGGGAATTCCACGAAGGCGGCTTCAAGCAGGCCGTCCGGGATGGCGATTGGAAGGCGGTCCGGCGCGGTCCCTCGCTGCCGCTCGAGCTCTACGATGTCCGGGTGGATCCCGGCGAATCCAACGACATCGCCGCCGCGCATCCCGCCGAAGTCGCGCGTCTCACGGGACTCCTGTCCAGCCTGCGGGTGGACTCACCGGATTGGCCGATGCCGCCGAAGCGATAACCCAAGCAATAACCGTTTGACCCACCGGCGGCTTTCTGGTCTATGACCCGTCGTCCGGTGCGCCGCGCGAGGGGTTAGGGCTTCAGCGGCGCCGTCGGCCCCCAAAATACCGTCAAAATGGCCGAAGCCAGCCCCAAGCACCTCTTCGTCGGCGTCGACCTGGGCGGAACCAAGATCCTCGCAGGCGTCTTCAGCCACCAACTCAAGCTCGTCGCCACCTCCAAGTGCAGCACGAAAGCCGACCGCGGCCCTAAAACGGTCATCGAACGGATCGCGCGAACCGTCCGGGACGCCGTCGACGAGGCGGACCTCGACATCAAACACGTCAAGGCGGTCGGCATCGGCGCGCCGGGCTCCATCGACGCGTTGGAAGGGCGCGTGATCTTCTCTCCCAACATGCCGGGCTGGGAGGACGTCGCTCTCCGGAAGGAGCTGGAGAAACTCCTGGACCTGCCCGTGGCCGTCGAGAATGACTGCAACGCCTGCACCCTCGGCGTCCATGCCGCCGAACTGAACTCCAAGCCCCGGCACCTCGTCGCGATATTTCTCGGCACCGGGATCGGCGCCGGGATCGTCCTCGACGGGAAGCTCTACAACGGATTCAACCGGACCGCGGGGGAGATCGGACACATGGTCCTCGAGGTCGGCGGACCCAAATGCGCCTGCGGCAACAAGGGTTGCTTCGAAGCCCTCGCATCCCGGACCGCCATCTTCCGACGGGTCCAGGCCGCCGTGAAAGACGGTCAGAAGACGGTCCTCGTCGACATGCTCGGCGACGGCCTCGACGACCTGCGGAGCGGGGACCTGCGCAAGGCGCTTCGGAAAGGCGACAAGCTCGTCGAAAAGATTGTCGAGGAAGCCGCCGAATACACGGGCATCGCCGTCGGCAACATCATCAATCTGCTCAGCCCCGAGGTCGTCGTGGTGGGTGGCGGAGTCATCGACGCCCTGGAGGACGAAATGATGTCCATCATCGTGGAAACCGCCTTGGACTACGCCATGACAGGTACCGCCAAAGGGGTTGAGATCATCGCAAGCCGCCTCGGAGACCACGCCGGAATCACGGGAGCCGCCGCCCTCGCCCGCGAACACTCCAAATCCTAGCGGTGGCTTCCATGCAGGCGCCTGACGTCGTCCCCAAGCGCACTCCCCCGGGAGAATGCAGGGCCGTGATCGATATCGGCACCAATTCGGTCAAGCTCTTGGTCGCCCGCGTGGATGGCACCCGGGTCGAGCCCGTCCTGGAAAAGGGTCGCCAGACCCGCCTCGGCGAAGGGTTCTTCACCACTCATCGCCTTCAGCCCGCCGCCATGGCGAGAAGCGCCGACGCGGTCGCGGCGTTCCGGGACGAGGCGCTCTCGCACCAACCCGGCCGGATCCGAGTTCTCGCGACCGCGGCCGCCCGCGAAGCCCAAAATGCGGCGGAATTCATCGACACACTTCGCGCCCGGGCGGGCGTCGAGGTTGAAATCGTCAGCGGTCCGGTCGAAGCGGAGCTCGCGTTCCTGGGTGTCTGCTCGGATCCAGCCGTCGCGGGAAAACCGCTCCTCGTCGCGGATGTGGGCGGCGGAAGCACCGAACTGATCGTGGGCGAGACCGGTCGGCGCCGGTTCAGCCGGAGTTTCCCCCTCGGCGCGGTGCGCCTCATGGAATCCATTCGGCTCGAAGATCCGCCCGGAGCCGAAGCCCTCGACCGATGCCGCGCCTCCCTGGCGGCCTGGATGCTGGAAAACATGGTCCCCGCGCTCGGCGACGCGTTGCGTCTTCCCGGGGCCGAAACCGTCGAATTCGTCGGCGTCGGCGGAACCGCCGCCGTCCTCGCCTGCATGGTTCACGGACTGGAGCGCTACGACCGCGAACGGATCGAAGCCACCCGGATAAGCTTGGAAACGCTATCCGACCTGACGTCGCGGCTTTGGTCGCGGACGCTGGAAAACCGGCGCCAAATCCCCGGTCTCCCGCCCGAACGTGCCGATATCATCCTGACCGGATGCGCCATCTACGAAGCCTTGATGCGGACGTTCCATCCGCCAGCCCTGCGCCCCAGCACGCGAGGCCTTCGCTTCGGCGCCCTTCTCGACGCCCGATGAATCCCGTCGCCGCCGCCTTCGAACTCCGCGCCGCCATGGAGAGGCTCGAGCCCGAGCCCGAGCACACCGGGCACGTGGCCTTCCTGGCGGGCCGACTCTTTGATGAGCTTCGCCCCCTTCACGAGTTTGGCGCCGAGGAAAGGGTCCTGCTCGAAGGAGCCGCCTGTCTGCACGACATCGGATGGCCCGAGAGCCGCCGCGGAAGCGCCCACCACAAGATCTCCGCCCGCTTGATCCGCGAACAGGCCTGGCAGCACCTCTCCCAACCCGAGGTCGACCTCATGGCTCAGATCGCCCGCTACCACCGGCGCGCCCACCCCTGCTCGGAGCACGGCGATTTTCATCGGCTCGCCGATCCGGAAAAAAAACGGGTCCTCGTCCTCGCGTCCCTCCTCCGCCTCGCCGACGCGTTCGATCGAAGCCACCTCCAGCACGTGCGCGACATCCGTGTTCGGGCCGGCGACGGCCCCATCGAAATCATCCTCCTCAGCCGCGCCGCCGCGGATCGCGAAATCGCGGCGGCCAAGAAGAAGGGAACTCTCGCCTGGGAGGTGTTCGCCCGTGAGTTCAGGGTTCTTTCCGAACGCCTCACCGGCGGCTCGGATTGATCCGAAAGGTCCATCCGCACGGACCGGCCCGGTGGATCAATCAGGACGGCCGGATCCGACGAATCGCCCTTCGGGAGGCCCTCTTGACCTCTTCCGACGGATCCTCCCGGGACGCCTTCTCCAGCATTTGAATCGCTTCCTGAGCCGCCTCGCCCCGTCGAGCCAGCGCGTCCACCGCCATTTCCCGAACAGCCCAGTCCCCGTGCCCCAGAGCTTCCATCAGGGCGGGAATCGAGAGTGGGTGAATCGCTCGCAGCGCGTCCCGAGCCGTCGTCCGATCGTCCGGATCCGAGAGCATCGCGAAGAGCAACGCCTCTCCGGGTCGACCGCGCTCCTCCAATTGCGCCAGGGCCGCGGCGGCCGCGCGCCGCGCGACGCCCTCCGAGTCCCGCAAGCCTGCGACCGCCACCTGAACCGCCTCCTCGGATTCCCCATCCACCGCCACCCGGGCCGAGATGGCCGCGGCGCGAATCGTCGGATCGGAGTCCTTGAGGCCGCGTTCGACCACCGGCAGCGCCACTTTCCCGCCGTCCTTGAATCGAACCAGCGCCTCCAGGAAGGCCCTCCGAACGGCGGGGTCCGGCGCGTCCCCCAAGGCGATGAGTCGCCCCACGTCCGACTCCTTGACCGAGCCAATGGCGCCCAGCGCGCGGAGGATCTCGACCTGCAATTCCGGGGACGCCCGCGTCGCGCGACCCACCAGGGCCGACACCGCGGCTTCCCCGTCGACACCCAGGGCGCCCAGGGCCCGCACCGCCGCCAACTCCAGGGAAGGATCCCCCGAACCCAGCACTTCAATCAGCTTGGGAACCGCCGGTCGAGCCGCTTTGCCCAGGAAGGCGATCCCGGAAACCACGGCGCGCCGCACGTCGAGCGACGCATCGTCCAGACCCGTCTCCAAACGCGCGAGCATGGCCTCCGGCGCCACCCCGCAGGCCCCCGCCGCGATCCAGGCGCGCGATCGGACCGCCGCGTCGCCGTCGTCCATCAGGGGAGGCAGGACCTTGGCCGCCGACCGCGCCCGGACACTCAGCGCCGCCAACGCCTCCAACGACCCGGCCCGGACGGATGCGGAGGGATCCGAGAGCGCCGATCGAAGGCTCGCCAACGCATTCAGGTCGACCCGGCGCAATACCGCCAACGGCCAATCGTCGGCCTTCAACGAGGAGGACGGGGTCTTCCTCAACTCCGCGAAAGCGATTTCCAAACCAGGATCTCCCAACGACGCGAGCGCCTGGAGCAGCGCGGGGTCGGCCATTCCCGCCGCCACGCTTCGGTCGAGCGCGCGCGCCACCGAGTCGACCGCCGCGCCCGCGTCCGGTCCCAATTCCGATAGGAACACCGCCGCCCGCTCGCGCACCTCCTTCTCCGAGGATTCCAACTGGGGCTCGATCGCCGGCAGCAGGGCCGATTCCACGGGGCGCACCAGCAGAAGCGCCGAATGCGCCCCCTGCCGGACGGAGGCGTCGGCGTCGTCCCAGGCCCGGAGCAGGTCCGCCACCAACGCCTTCGAATCCGCGCTGACTCGGGAATAGGCCACCAGCGCCTGGGTTCGAAGGACCGGGTCCGATTCGGAGAAGGCAATCTCGCGCAACGACGGGGCGGCGGGCTCGCCCAGTCTTCCCAGCCGTCCCAACGCCGTCGCCGCCGCCGCGCGGCTCTTGGGATCCCCCTCGTTCCGCAACGCGGCTTCCAGCGGTTTCAACGCCACCGCGCCCAGGCCCGAGAGAGTTTCCGCAGCGGCATCGCGCACCTCGGGTCGGGCATCCGACAGGGAAACCGCCAGACGGGGAGCCACCGGCGCCGCGACTTCCCCCGCGAAACCCAGAGCCCGGGCCGCGCCCGCGCGGACGTGCCATGATGCGCTCCCCAGGGCGTTCGAAAGCGCCGGAACGGCCGGAGCACCGATCGAGCCCAGGGCCAACGCGGTCCGGTAAAGGGCCTGGGGCCCCTGGCGATCCTTCTTCCGCTGAAAAGGCTCCCACTCCTCCAGTTCCTTGAGGAGGGCCGGGAGCGCCGGCTCGGCGTCCTCCTTCAAGTTGGCCAGGGCCGAGATCGCGCCGAACCACACCTGCTGCTGGGGATCCTCCAATGCGAGAATCAGCTGGGGAATCACCTGTTGATTCGCGACGCCCGGGCGGCTCAACTGGTAGGCCGCCTCCCGGCGGACCTTGGCGTCGGTCGATTCCAAATCCCGGGCGTATTCCAGCGCGGTCTTCCCCTCTTCGGCGGCCAGCAGGCCGAGAACCGCCAAAGCCGGCATTCCCAGGCGGACCACCCAGACCGAGATGCGCCGGCTCATGACTCGAGGTACCGCAGCCGTCCGGTGCTGTCGCCGAACGAATCGGCCGCCACCCCGGCCCTGTCCAGGAGTGATAGGAACAGGTTGCACAGGGGGGTCTCCTGCGGGTAGCGGATGTGCCGGCCCGTCAGGAGACTTCCCCCGCCACGCCCGAACAACGCCACGGGAAGGTCATCGTGGTTGTGGCGGTTCCCGTCGCTGATGCTCGAGCCGTAGACGACGATCGAGTTGTCGAGGAGGTTGCCGTCCCCTTCGGGTGTGCTTCGAAGTTTCTGGAGGAAATACGCCAGTTGCCGGGTGTGGAACTGGTTGATCGCGCTGATGCGCATCTGCTTCTCCACGCTGTTCTCGTGGTGCGAAAGGGTGTGGTGCCCGTCCTTCACCCCGATGAACGGGTAGGCCTTGTTGCTGCCCTCATTGGCGAACATGTAGGTCGCCACCCGGGTGGTGTCGGTTTGGAACGCCAGCACCAGCATGTCGGCCAGCAGCCGAAGGTGCTCCTCGTAGCTCGACGGCACGCCTTCCGGCTTCTCGCCCTCCGGCACGGCGTCGCGCTCCTGCCGGTGCTCGTTCTCCGCCCGCTCGACGCGTTGCTCGATCTCGCGAACCGCCGTCAGGTACTCGTCCAGTTTGTGCCGGTCGTTCGAAGCCACCTTGCCCGCCAGACCGTTGGCATCGTCTTGGATCAGGTCGAGAAGGCTCCGCTGCCGCCTCATCCTGCGCGCCAACCCCTCCGCCTGCGCCGGGTCCGCGCCACCGCCGAACATCCGCTCAAAAACGGCCCTGGGATTGATCTCCTTGGCCATCGCCGTGGAGTCGTTGCGCCACGAGATGTTGTTCGAATAGGCGCAACTGTATCCCGAATCACACTTGCCCGCCTGACGACCAGGCTCCGCACCGACCTCCAGCGAAGGAAGCCGCGTCGCCCGACCGATGGCCGCCGCCGCCACCTGATCGACCGACACACCGGCCCGGATCTGGGAACCTTCGCTCTTCAGGGCCTGCGACCCGGTCAGCCAGCTCGCCGCCGCCCGGGCATGATCACCCGGCCCGTCGCCGTTCGCCCGTCCCTTGTCATGGGTCAATCCCGTCAGCACCAGCGTTTCCCGGCGAAACGCCGACAACTGGTCCAAAATGGGAGGCAGGTCCGTCAGGGCGCCCTCGTACCCCGGTGTCCAATCGGGCATGTGAACTCCGTTGGGCACGTAAACGAAGGCGAGGCGGGTGGGGTACGCGCCGGGCGCGCCCGCGCCAGCGCCCGCGACAGCCGACGCCCGGGGAACGATCAGGGATTCGAGGGCGGGAACGGCCACCAGGGCGCCTAGGCCCCTCAGGAATGTCCGCCTAGGGATGGAAGCTCGCATGTTGGTCATGGGGTGATGGTTCAGGTTGTCGCCTCAAAAACGGTTCGCTTTCAACCACTCCTAACAGGAGAGCGGAGAACTTGAAATCATTCTTCTCGAGTCCATCCACCAGGACTTGGACCGCCTTCCGGTCCGCCGGCTCCAGCCCGCGTCCCAGGGCGTAGGTCAGCAGCTTCGACGACAGCGCTCGTGGAAAATCCGGGTGCTGGCGCAGCACGGATTTCAAGCCGGCCGCCCCCTCGAATTTCCGGCCACCCGGCAACTCGGCCGAATTGTCGATCGGGTGCGGGCCGTCCTGGGTGCGCCAGGCGCCGATCGCGTTGAAGTTCTCCAGGGCGAACCCCAGCGGATCCATTTTCTGATGGCAGGGCATGCACTCGGCCTTGCTGCGGTGCAGCTCCAAACGCTGGCGGAATGTGGCCGACTTCGACGCCTCCTCACCCTCTTCGATCGGCGGCACGTTCGGCGGCGGGGGCGGCGGGGGCGTGCCGAGGATCTGTTCCAGGATCCATTTGCCGCGCAGAACCGGCGCGGTTCGGGTCGGCACCGAGGTGATCGTCAGGACACTCCCCATCGTGAGCACTCCCCCCCGCCCCGAGCCCGGCGGCATCGTCACGCGCCGGAACTCGTCCCCTTCGATTCCAGGAATCCCATAGTGCCGCGCCAACCGTCCGTTCACGAAGGTGAAGTCCGCGTCCAGGAGGTCGATGATGGACCGGTCTTCGAGGAGAACGGCCTCCAGGAAGAGGTCGGTCTCCCGTCGCATCGCATCCCGCAATTCGGCATCCCATGTCGGAAAGGCCGTCGCGTCCGGTTCCGCCTGGTCCAGGTTCCTGACCTGGAGCCATTGGCCGCCAAAGTTCCGAACCAGCGCCTTCGACCGCGGATCCTTCAGCATCCGTAGCACCTGCTCCGCGCGCACGTTCTCCTTGCCGAGTTCCCCCGACCGCGCCAATTCGAGGAGTGCGTCGTCCGGCATGGAACTCCACAAGAAATACGAAAGGCGCGAAGCGACTTCGAATCCGTTGAGGTCCCGTCCCTGCCCCGCCTCCAGGGGTTCCGGATCGATCTCCCATCGATAGAGGAAATGGGGGGACACGAGGATCGCCTCGAGAGCCAGTTGAATGCCCTCCTCGAATCGGCCGCCGTCCCGCATCACCTCGTCCACGAGTTTCACCAGCTTGGAGAGCTCGGCCCGGGTCGCTGTCCGGCGGTAGGCCCGCGTCGCCAGGGGCCTCAGCACCTCCCTCGCGTACGCCAGTTCCCCGCCCGCCGCCGGCCGGCGCGGCAGGATCCGACGATGCGGTTCCGGGTATTCCTCCGGCGCCACATCCAGCGGTCCCACCACCTCGAAGGACGTCAGGTAGACGTTGCGGTCTCCATCCGAATTGAAGTTGTTCAGGTACGCCACCCCCAGCCTGTGCTTCCCGGCCTCCACCGTGACGGGGACCTCGAACTGCTCGGGCTTCTCCGCCTGGGCGCGGACCGACTGGACATGCACCTCCCGGCCGTCGAAGCGGACCCCCATCCGGGGCAATTCAGTTCCCGCCTGGTCTCCATAGCCGCGCAAGCGCAAGCGATACGGACCGCTCGCTGGAAACTCGAAATCCACCACGATCTCGCCCTCCCTAAAGAATCCCCAGGTCTCCTCTTCCACCGTCGACACCGCATCCGCCTGCGTCGTGAATCGCGCCGCCGGGATCCGCTGGACCCGCTTCAAGGCCGGATCTTCGGTCACGATCACCTGTCGGGAGATGGCCTCGGCGGCGGCCAGGTACTTCTCGAGCAGCATCGGCGGCAGGGAAAGGACGTCGCCGATGTTGTCGAATCCGTAACCGGACTCGTCGTTCGGGAAGGAGGCATGGGAGTCGTAGTCCACCCCGAGAAGGTCGCGGACCGTGTTCCGGTATTCGTTGCGATTGAGACGGCGCGCCGTCACCCGCCCGGGATTGGGTGGCGTGGCCGCATCCACCTTCGCCAGTTCCTCGTCGATCCACTGAACCATGCCGCGGCGCACCGACTCGGCCGGCTGGCGCTTGCCTTCCGGAGGCATCTCCCACCCGTCCAATGCCGACCGCACCTTCTCCCAAATCTCCCGGTGGCGCGCCAACCCGGCCTCCGTTCCGAAGACTTCCAGATCCAGCTCTCCCCGCTTCTTCTCGGGCCCGTGGCAACTTGTGCAGTAATCCGCGAAAAACGGCTTCACGTGCGCTTCGAATCCCAGGGGTGCCGCGACCACTGCGGGAACCTCGGCCGACGACGCCACGCCAGCGCTCGCGAGAATCGCGAGAAAAACGGTCAGACCGCCCAGGGAGAACTGGCGAGCCGACCTATTGGAATCCCCGCAGGCATCATCCACCGATCTTTAGGCGCTTTCGGGCCGGCCCGCAAACCAACATTTTCCAACGTTTTCCACGGAAAACGCCCGCGCCGCGCCTGCCGCGAAGCGAACGCTCTGATCAAAAGAAACCACCTCGATTCGATCCGATCGGGCGAATCATGGACCGAGTATGCGCCGAATTGATGGAGAACCGTGAAAAGCCGCCATGCCTCGTTCCCGGGAGGCTCTGGCATCCCAGCTGCTTCAATAAGCTCAACGAGGAACCCGTAGTTCCGCGTTCGCGGTGGCCGGACCGGTCGGTGGTCTAGGGGGTAGTACGCCTTCCGGTCCGGCGATCCGCGACCCATGGAAGCCTGATCCGGGCGAGATGACTCTCCCGTCAGCACCCAGGCCCGGGCGGGCATTTGCCCGGGCGACTACCAAACTTAGAGCTCATGAAGAAAATCGAAGCGATCATCAAGCCGTTCAAGCTGGAGGAGGTCAAGGACGCCCTCGGCGAGGCCGGAATCGAAGGCATGACCGTCAGCGAGGTCAAAGGATTCGGCCGACAAAAGGGCCACACCGAGATCTACCGGGGAAGCGAGTACACGGTTGATTTCCTGCCCAAAATCAAAATCGAACTGGTCCTCAGCGACGAGCGCGTCGACACCGCCGTCAACGCCATCGTGGGCGCGGCCAAAACCGGAAAGATCGGCGACGGCAAGATCTTCGTGACGCCCATCGACGACGCGGTCCGCATCCGCACGGGCGAAAAAGGTCCGTCGGCCGTCTGACCCAAGCCCGACCCCGCACCCGACCCCGCACCCGCATAGCGTAGCGCATTGGCGAACACCAACACTCCACCCCGAAACCCCTCCATGAAGCATTTATTCCTAACCCTGGCCCTGCTGCTCGGCGCCTCCGCGTTCGTTTTCGACGCTGGAGCCGCCGATTCCCCCATCCGCCCCCTCGAGGAGCGCGTGGCCGATCTCGAGGCCTACATGAACAACGGCGCCCGAGGCGACAACACGAACGCGCCCTCCAGCATCCCCGGCCCCGGACCGGGGCACAACGCCTGGCAGATGACCGCGACCGCCCTGGTCCTTTTCATGACCCTGCCGGGTCTCGCGCTCTTCTACGGCGGTCTCGTCCGCCGCAAGAACATCCTCTCGGTCATGGCGCAATGCCTGGGGGTCGCCGGCCTGGTCACCATCCTCTGGTGGGTCTGCGGCTACAGCCTCACCTTCGACGCCGGCAATCCCTTCATCGGAGGACTTGAGTTCATGTTCTTCAAGGGGGTCAACGGCGGCGAGGTCGGCCAGGGCAGCAACTGGATCTCCAACAACGTCTGGGCCATCTTCCAGCTCACGTTCGCCATCATCACCCCCGCCCTCATCGTGGGCGCCATCGCCGAACGTATGAAGTTTTCGGCGATCCTCCTCTTCGTCGCCCTCTGGATGTTCGTCGTCTATTTCCCCCTCGCCCACATGGTCTGGGCCGCCGACGGATTCATGTGCGGCCCCCTGAATGCCGATGCCGGAATCAAGGCCCTGGACTTCGCCGGTGGCACGGTCGTTCACATGTCGTCCGGTTGGTCCGCCCTCGTCCTCTGCATCATGCTCGGCAAGCGGATCGGATTCGGCCGCGAACCCATGCCGCCCCACTCCATGGTCCTTTGTATGATCGGCACGGGCATGCTCTGGGTCGGGTGGTACGGCTTCAACGCCGGAAGCGCCCTCGCCGCCGACGGAATCGCCGCCCAGGCGTTCACCACGACCACTCTCGCCGCCGCCACCGCCAGCTTCGTCTGGGCCGTCTGCGAATGGATCATCAAGGGCAAGCCCAGCGTCCTCGGCTTCTGCTCGGGTGTCGTCGCCGGTCTCGTCGTCGTCACCCCCGCCTGCGGGTTCATCACCACCTCGGGCGCCATGGTGATCGGTATCGTCGCCGGAGTCGTCCCCTTCCTCGCCTGCTGGAAACTCAAGCAATGGCTCGGCTACGATGACGCCCTCGACACCTTCGGCGTCCACGGCGTCGGCGGCACGCTCGGCGCCCTCATGACCGGATTCCTCGCCTCCTCCGAGGCCAACGGCGCGGTCGAAGGGCTCGCGGACGGTCTCCTCATGGCCCAAATCAAAGCCATCGCGCTCACCATGGTGCTTTCGATCGTCGCCACCGTGGTCATCACATTCATCGTCAAGGCCCTCGTCGGTCTGCGTCCCTCCGAGGAAGTCGAAACCGCGGGTCTCGACCTCGCCGAACACGGGGAGGAAGCCTACCACGGCTGAGCACGACGCTCGCGCCGAACCCATCAGTCACGCGACCCCTGGTCGTGGAAAAACCGAGTGGCGTGGGGGAAACCCCACGCCACTTCGTCTTTCTCCGTCTCCGTGTCTTGGTGCCTCCCAGCGAGCCCCCTCTCGTTTCATCAAACCGGCGGCATCCATCGCATCGACCCACTCATTGACGCTCGTATTCGCCCTTGCCGAGCCGCTTGAGGACCGTGAAACCCGCCTTCTTCGCGTCGCTCACCGACAGCGGCTTGGTGATCGTTGGCGTGTTGAACGCCGAGAAAACTTTCCGGACCGGTTTCTTGCACGCCGGGCAATGCGTCAGCGGCTTGGCGCTCAGCGGCCGCCTCAGGGTGAACTTCCCCCCGCAAGCCACGCAGGACCCATCGCACAATTCATATTCGTAGAGAGGCATAAGAAAGCATTCCCGCCAAAGCGGCGGCAAGTTACCGGAAGTTCGCGAACCCGCAAAGTCCGCGGAACCACCCCGCCTTCCCCCTGTCGTCTTGGAAAAGCTCCGCCGGATTGACCCGCGACCGGACTTCCGTGGATCCACGACTTGGAAAGGTCTTATCGGCCAGCACGTTCGCCGTCTCAACATCAATAAAAAAATTTTATCGTGTCGGCGGGAGTTCAAAATGAGACTCGCTGGGGGAACAAAATGAGACTGGGTCAGAGGGAGTACTTTGCGAGGATGTCTGGCCAGCGGTTTTCTGGGCGGTTTGGGAGCTTGGGTGACGACCCAGAATGGCGTTCCGGATGGTGGATCACGGTGACCGTCTGACGGGCGGTTGGGCCGATGGGCCAGGCGCGACCGAGGAAGTCGATCTGGTGATCGGCATTACGACGACGTCCGGGTGGTGGATGGCAAAGTGGAGATCGAGGAGCGAGGGGTCGGGGCAAGGGCGTGAGGCGTCGCGTTTTTCAGTGCAGGCCTTGTCCCAGGCATCGTTGGGAGAAAGGCCCGTTGTGCGACAGACGGTCTGATTTTGGCGATCGAGTTCGCGATTGAGGACCTCCTGTGCCGGGCCGTAGGCGCCTATCCGGTCGAAGGCGAGCAAGGAGAGCTATCGGTTTTGGAAGGTCCCGAAACGGCGTTCGATTTTGCCTTTCGCCTGGGGACTCGGAGCGACGAGATGCGAGACGCCCAGGGCGGAAAGGGCGCGCTGGAATTCGACCGCGGTTCGCGGCCATCGGTGGAGGATTCGTATCCAAAGAGGGCCAATCCGTCGGTGTAAAGGGCCAGGGGACGGCCATGGCGGAGAAAAGCGCGTCGGAAGTGCTCGAAATGATGCCACGTGGTGTCGACGGGGACGAAGGTTCCGCCGAGGTATTTGCGGGAGTGATCATCGACGGTGAGCAGGAGGGTCTGCTTGTCGTGGCGGTCCACCAAGGGTGGATGGAGGAATCGTGCTGCCAGAGTTCGCTGACACGGGAGCGCTCCCATCGGCGCCTGGGTTTGGGCACCGGTTCGGAGAGCGCGCACGAGCTTGGGGAAGTGGGATCGGGCGTAGGCGGCGACGGACTTGCGATTGCGATGGGGAAGGCGAACCTGGAGACGAGTTCATCGGCGACCAACTGATAGTTGGGAGGCCAGCTGGAGGGGCAGAAAGGCGGCCAGAAAGCGCGGATCTCCTAACGGGCCAGTCCACGTAGTGGCTGCTGCCCGAAGGACGTACAGCGAAGTCGGTGGGGTTGTGGAGCCAGGCAAGGCGGAGCCGGGAATGATGGGCGCGGCTGACGTTCAGCAACTCGGCGGCGGTGAGGCCGAGAGAGATCTCCTCGGTGGAAAGAATCGAGGGTTCGGGTGAGGAACTCTGGCGTAAGGCGCTTGGCGAGTTGGTGCTTCTTTTCAGCAGGCCATCGGAGCCGCGGCAGCGCCGTGGCCAGGCATTTCGTCGGCCTCCGCTACGCTCCGGCCTCCTCAATGCCTGGCCACGGCGGCGGAGTCTCCTTTTGAACGCACATCAGTCTCCTTTTGCTCCCTCCCCAACATAAAAAAATTTTATCGACTAAACGAGGGCGCGTATGCCAATTTCACTACCGTGCGTTCTGATGCGTACCGATCACAGGCCGAAATACCAACAGGAATGCAAGCCGCCAGGTAAAGGAATGACTTATGTACTCTCATCCGATCACCAAATTCATCGCGCCATGTTCGCTCGCCCTCGGAGCTCTCGTATGCGTCAACGTCCAAGCTCAAACGGCCCTCTTCGAATGGGGGATCAATAACGATGGTGTGATCACGGGCGTGGGCGACCCGCTGCCGCCCGGCAGCGTTTTCGACACATCGACCGGCCTTGGCGGGGTCCGCATGGTTTTCTCAAGCCCGGGCGCGCATTCCGGAATCCTCTATGTCGACCATGAGCTCTCCGAATCGTTGAACACGTTCTTCAACGAGTTGGGCGCCGTGACGGGCTCGCCGCTCGCCGGCCAGAGCTGGGAGATTGACGAGCCCGGTTTTTCAGCCGATCCCGGCGATATTTTCGACAACTTCCTCGCCGGCGCCTTGGACAACGGCATCGGAAAGTCAGGTCAGGATGACGTGTCCATGGCGCTGGGATGGGACTTCAACCTGGCTCCTGGTGAAACCGGGACCATCAATTTTCTCCTTTCTCCGAACCAGCCCGTCGGCGGATTCTATCTGACGCATTCGGACCCGGACAGCGGGGAGTCCATCTACTTCTCAAGTTCGCTGCGGATCGACGGCGGTAATGTGGTGGTGCCCGAGGGTCAGACGGTGCTGGCCGGGGGTCTGCTTTCGTTGCTGGCCGCGTTGGGTGTCTGGCGCAGCCGCAGGAACCAAACGGGAACGAAAGCCTAGAAGTCACCAGTGCCCTTCGGACGACATTTTCAACACGGCTGAATCGCGGGGGCCCTTTGTTCCGGGGCCACCGCCGGGCGCCACTCGGGGAACCGACGCCATCCAAACAACAACCAAATCAAGACTGGGGAAAATATGATCAAATCCTCTGAATCGACTTGGCGGATTCCAATCCGCGCCCTGGCAGCGATCGCACTTTTGGCCGGCGCCACTGCGGTTGCCGTGCCTCCCATTGTTCGAACTGTTCCTTGGGTCGGCTTCAACCCGCTGATTCCCCACACCACGTGGTCCGGGAAAGCCATCACGGTGAAAGGCACGTGCGATGTCCCGACGCCCCTGTCGAATTTCGAATACTTCTGGGACTTCGGTGACGGCTCCACCACGGCGTTCGCCAATGTGACGGACAAGTACAATCTGGGCGCCACCCACACCTACGTGGGAACGGTGGACACGGTCTTCACCGCCCGCCTGACCGTCCGCGATAAGACCACCGGCGAAACCGCCAACAAGGCGTACTACGTTCAGGTCCGCCCTCAAAACCTCGAAACCGAGGTCAATGTGGGCATCGACGAGGGCCTCTGGTACATCCATCGCACCCAGATTCGCCGTGGCGCGCCCGAAAATGACGGCTACTGGTCCGGCTATGTCGGAACCACCGCCGCCAACCTCACCGCGCTCCAAGTCAACGGGCATTTCGAAGGCGGCGACTCCGAGAACCCCTACGTGGAGACCGTCAATCGCGGACTGCGCTACCTTTTCACGCGCCTCTTCCGCGTGAACCTGACAGTTCAAACGTTGGGCAACCCCGATAGCAACGGCAACGGGTACGGCCTGAACACGGACTATCCCGATGGCTATCAGGTCGGCATCCTGATGGATGGCATTATCGCATCCGGAACCCCGAATGCCATCGCACCCACCGGCATCGCTGAAGTCGCCGGCAGGCGGTACGTCGACATTGTTCAGGACATGGTCGATTTTTACGCTTTCTCGCAGTACGACGGATCGTCGGGCGCCTTGGGGGTTCTGGGCGGTTGGCGCTATAGCGCCCAGCAATTCCCCGATAACTCCGCCGCCCAATGGGGTGCCATTGGCCTGTTCCCGGCCGAACACGCCTGGGGATGCACCGTGCCGCCTTGGGTGAAGACGTCGAATGCCGGTTGGTTGACGTACAGCCAGGACACCACGGGAGCCGACTCCGGTGTCTTCGGGTACACGGGTCCGAGTCCGATCTTTGGTCCGTACGCGACCACACCCTCCGGAATGGTTCAACTGGCCCTGGACGGCGTCGGTCGCGGGAATCCCAAGTGGGATCGGTCCGAGACTTTCATGCGCGATCATTTCGGTGACCCTGCGGGAGAAGGTTCGTACACGCTGAATGTCAAGGAGTTCTACTACGGCCTGTTCGCCTTTGTGAAATCGCTGCTCCTGCACGATTCGAACGGCGATGGAATCTCCGAGCCGATTCAAATGCTCCAATCCCAGACGATCGGCGTTCCCGCGATCGACTGGTACGCCGCCCAAGCCCCGCCGTTCGGAACCGATTCGACCGACGGTGTCGCGCGAAGCCTTCTCAAGGATCAATTGGCGGGCGGGAATTGGACCGGTCATTCGTGGACTTCGGAAACCTACCCTCTGTCGACGGCTTGGGCGGTTCTCATGCTCCGCCGGACCATTGTCGACACGGGCCCCGTGGCGGTTGCCAAAGCGACTCCGAATCCGGCGGTCGCCTTCCAGGTCATCCAGCTCGACGGATCGGATTCGTTCCACGCGGATGTCAGCAAGCTGATCGATTCCTGGGAATGGGACCTCGACAACGACGGCACCTACGATGTCTCCGGTCCGTTCCCGACGGTCTCCTTCCCCGCGGTCGGAAGTTATCCGATCAAGCTCCGTGTCTCCGACAACGGCGTACCCGAACAATTCGCCGACACGATCGTCACGATCCTGGTCGACACCCCGCCGGTCGCGCCGACCGCCAACTCCGGTGGACCTTACAGCTTCTGTCTCGGCGCCGCTCCCTGGTTCCTGGACGGCACAGGATCCAACAACCCCGACGAAGGCCAATCCGAGATCGGCATGCCGGGTGATACCATCATTTCCTATGAGTGGGATCTGGATGGCGACGGGCAGTTTGACGATGCGACCGGAGCCACACCGAATGTCACCGCGTTCTTCTCGGCGGCCGGAACGGGCAGCTACCTGATCCAGCTCCGCGTGACCGACCGAACCTCGGTTTCCTTCCCGAGCAGCGGGCAGCCGAATCTGGTGGATACGGACTCCACTGTGGTCGTGGTTCGTTCCGCGAACGACGCGAATTGCGACTGCATCTCGGATCTCCAGACCCGACCGAAGCCCGGAAAGATCCAACTCGTGTGGACCCACTCCGGAGCCCATCACTACAACGTCTACCGCGGATTGATCAACGGTGGACCCTACGTGAAAATCGCATCCACGACATCGACCTACTCCACCTACCTGGATGAAACGGTGGTGAACAACACGGTCTACTACTATGTCGTCCGTGAGGCCGATGCGTTGGACAACGAATTGTGCCAGTCCAACCAGATCACCGGAATCGCCCGAGTGCGGGTCCGGTAGACGAATGGACAACGCGCTTCGGCGCTGATGTTTCCAGCAGGACGCTAACGATCGCACCCGGTCGTTAGCGTCTTTGCTTAAGAAAAGGGCGGCGAATGCGCGGACTCTTATCCAGGCAGACTTGCCAATTGATTTACATCGGATGGGCCAAATCCGGCTTCTTCAGGGAGATCGGATTCACTAGCGTGGCTGGTTGTGCACGCCAATGAGGAGGGAGGACAGATGGGAAAGAAGTTGATCACAGAACGACCAGCCATCCAGGCAGCGAGCGGATTCAGCCAGTGCTGGTCCTGGGTCGGACGGTTGACTCTCGTCGCGACTCTGGGGGTGGTCGCACCCTTGGGGTTGTCCCAAACCGGGGTGACCCCTCGCACTCCTTCCTCTTCCCTCGGAGCGCCCCCGGCCCTTCTTGTTCCGAACTCCGCCACCAACCTTCCCGTCCAGAGCCTCGGAAACGGACGCTGGCAACTGGGCGAAGTGCTCATCGACAAAAACGACCGCTCGGTGACCTTCCCCGCGGTGGTCAACATGAACGCTTCCGTCGTGGAATACTTCGCGGTCGCCACCGGAGGTAAGACCCATGAAAGCGTTCTCCGGACCGACGCCCGGCCTTTCGACGTCCATGTCGGGATGCTTCTTTTGGGCGCCAAGGCCGCCACCTCGGCGGATCCCGCCGTCTTCTATGATCCGAAGCAAAAGACGCCCGGCGACGAGATCGACGTCCTGCTCCGGTACCAGGACGGCGGCCAGTCGGTGACCAATCCCGCCGCGGCCTGGATCTTCAACGCCGAAACCAAGGCCACGATGACGCCCGGTCCCTGGTCCTACAACGGTTCCCAGGTGATCGAAGGGGGCTTCGTCGCCCAGCGCGAAGGTTCCATTGTCTCGTTGATTTCCGACCCGTACTCCCTCGTCAACAATCCGCGGCTCGGCCACGAGAAGGACGAGATCTGGAGGGTCAACACGAATGCCGTGCCTGCATTGAACACCCGCGTCGATGTCACACTCCGATTGAAATAGCCTATGAAGACGATCCTCCATCCGACTGGTCATCCAGCTTCATCCGCCCGCGGCGGCTCCCGGCTCCACGCCGGGTTCGCCATTCGGTTCCTTCCCTTGGCCGCCACATGGCTCATCCTCCCGGGCGCGGGCAGTCTTGCCGCGTCCCCGGAGCCCCCGCCCTCGCCCCCGCCCCCGCCGGCGACCCAACCTCGACTCGCGTCCGCGATCGAACGTGGAGTCGCCTGGCTCTCGGGAAGCCAGAATTCCAATGGTTGGTGGTCCACGGCCGAGCAACCCGCCGTCACGGCCTTGGTGCTCACCGCCCTCAATCGTGAACCCTCCGGACGATTCACCCGAAGCCGGCCGTCCGAACTCAACCGGGCGTACGATTTCCTCCTCGCCAGCGTGAAGCCCGACGGAAGCATCCACCGGGGCGGGATGGCCAACTACAACACCTCCCTGTCGCTCCTCGCGCTCGCCACCGCGGATGATCCCAACTTCCTCCCCGTCATTCGCGGCGCGCGCGAGTACCTCGCGGGAACCCAGATCGACTTCGGAAAAACCAACGTGGCGGATGACCCGTTCGACGGCGGCGTGGGTTACGGGAGCAAGTACCAGCACTCGGATCTCAACAACACCCTGACAGCCATCGAGGCCATGCGCTGGTCCGAGCGCGTGCTGCCCCGGGACGCCAACGGAGCGCCAGCCGATGAGAAGGACCTCAACTGGGCTGCCGTCGCCCAATTCATCCAGAATTGCCAGAATCTTCCGTCCCAAAATCCTGGCGCCTGGGTCTCCGACAAACCCGCCGACCGGGGCGGCTTCGTGTATTACCCGGGCCAGAGCATGGCGGGTGGCACCACCAACGCGGCCACGGGAAAGGTGGCGCTGCGCTCCTACGGCAGCATCAGCTATGGGGGCCTCCTCAGCTACATCTACGCCAAGGTCTCCAAGGAGGATCCTCGCGTCGTCGCCGTGCTCGACTGGCTTTCGGGCAACTACACCCTCGAGGAAAACCCCGGCATGGGGCAGCAGGGCTACTACTACTACCTCCACCTCATGACCAAGGCCCTCACCGCCGCGCAAGTCGATACTCTCGTGCTCAGCGACGGTCGCAAGGTCCGGTGGCGCGACGAAGTCGCCAACCGTCTCCTCGCCCTTCAACAGCCCGACGGGTCCTGGGTGAACCCCAATCCCCGCTGGTGGGAGACCGACCGGAATCTCGTCACCGCCTACGTGGTTCTCACCTTGGAACTGCTCCACCACAGAGCGCCCAAAGCCTGAGACCGAGGTTCGACTTCGGATCGGAATCGGCGGCAGACTGCCCGCACGATGCCGCGCGGAATCCTCCTGTTCCTGGTCCCAGTCCTCGCACTCGCCGCCTCGCCCGCTCTTCACGCGGCCGACACGGCCGCCTGGGCTCGGGAGTTGGCGAAGCTAAACCCGATCGAATCCACCTCGCTCGTCGCCCGTCGGCAATCGGATTGGTACATCCAAAGTGTCCACGAGCCTTCCAGGGTTTCGCGGGGCGCCCAGGATACGACGGTCGTCCTTCACAACGGCCTGGTTCGCCGGACATTCCTGCTCAGCCCCAACGCGGCCACGGTCGGCTTGGACCATCTCGTCACCGGGGAAGCCCTCCTCCGGGCCGTTGAACCCGAAGCTGTCGTCACTCTGGACGGCCAGGCCTATCCGGTCGGCGGTCTCGCGGGCCAGCCCGACCGCGGCTACCTGGTTCCTGCCTGGGTCGGTGCCCTGACCAATCAGCCGGGCGCATTTCAGTTCACGGGTTTCGCCACCGGCCAGCCCATCGCGCCGTTTCCGTGGAAGCGCGTCCGTCATGCGGCCGATCTCCCCTGGCCACCCCACGGCGCGACCCTCGCGTTGTCGTTCAGGGGACCCACGGAGGCGACCCGGGAGGTTGCCATCGAGGTTCACTACGAGATTTATGACGGCCTCCCCGTGATCGGCAAATGGGTGACCCTCCGCAATGGAACCTCCCGCCCCATCCGCCTCGACCGGCTGACGACCGAGCGATTCGCGGCGGTCGAAGCCGAGTCCGCCGTCGACGAGCGCCCCAACATCGCCTGGCGCACGCCAGCCATGACCGTCCTCAGCGACTACATGTTCAAGGGCATGGACATCGTGACCGGCAACCAGGTCGCCCGCTGGACCGAGGATCCCGCGTTCACCACCCAGGTCAGTTACGCCCTGAAAACGCCCTGCCTGCTCGTCTGCGAACCGCCCATCGGCCCCGGCGTCACGATCCCGCCCGGCGAAACTTTCACGTCGTTCCGGTCTTGGATGATCTACCACGACTCCACCGACCGGGAACGCCAGGGCCTCGTGATTCGCAGGACCCACCGGCGCCTCGCGCCGTGGAGCACGGAGAACCCGATCATGATGCATGTCCGGAATTCGGACAGCACCCGCTTCCGGGAAGCCGTCGACCAGTGCGCGGACGTCGGGTTCGAGATGATTATCTACACGTTCGGCAGCGGTTTGAACGCGGAGTCCGAAGACTCGGCCTACCTCGCCAGGATCAAGTCGGATGTCGACTACGCCCGCGGCAAGGGCGTCGAGGTCGGCGCCTACTCCCTCTTCAGCAGTCGGCGCATCGACGACGCCAACGACGTCATCAACCCGGCGACGGGCAAGACGGGAGGGGCCATCTTCGGCAACGCTCCCTGCTTCGGATCACAGTGGGGCACCAACTATTTTCGCAGGCTCACGAACTTCATCGCCCGGACCGGGCTCACGTTGCTCGAACACGACGGGCCTTACCCCGGCGACTTCTGCGCCTCCACCAACCATCCCGGCCACGCCGGGCTCCCCGATTCGCAATGGACCCAATGGCGCGTGAGCCACGAGTTGTACTCCTGGTGCCGCGCCAACGGCATCTACATCAATCAGCCGGATTACTACTTTTTCGCCGGCGGCAACAAAACCGCCATGGGCTATCGCGAGGTCAACTGGTCGCTTCCCAGGGCCCAACAAATCATTCACGCCCGCCAAAACATCCACGACGGAACGTGGACCAAGCCGCAGACCGCCGGATGGATGTTCGTGCCGCTGACCGAGTACCACGGCGGCGGAGCGGCCGCGACGATCGAACCGCTCCGCGACCATCTCCCCGACTACGAAGCGCATCTCGCCAACACGCTGGGCGCCGGGGTTCAAGCGTGCTGGCGGGGACCCAGGCTCTACGACAGTCTGGAGACACGCGCCCTGGTCCGCCGGTGGGTCGCCTGGTTCAAGGAATACCGCGACATCCTCGAATCGGACATCCTCCACGTCCGCCGCGCGGACGGGCGGGACATCGACTACCTGGTTCACGTCAATCCCACGCTGGAAAACCGCGCCTTCGCGATGGTCCACAATCCCCTCGACACGCCGGTGGAGCGGGAGGTGGTGCTGCCCCTCCACTACGCCGGATTGACGGACCAGGCGCGTATCCGAATCGAGGAGGGTCCCTTCCAAACGTATCCGCTCGACCGCCAATCGCGGGCCGCCGTCCCCGTTCGGATCCCGGCCCGAGGCCGCGCCTGGTTGGTCGTCCAGGCTCCCTGAGCGGCCCACGGGCCGACTGGAGATTGGCCATTTTTTGGAGCAAGAAACCCGGAGCCCTAGGGTTCAACGTCACCTCGGGGTGAAAAACGCCCTTCCATTGGCCGATCCGCTTCCCCGAACCAAGGTCCGTAGGACCGGCCTGTCTATAGACTGAGTCCAGGAATGGATCTCAAGCCCCAGAGGGGCGGCCCAATGGACGACCCAACTGACCTCAATCCCGGGCGATGGAAGCCGGTGACCGCCGCTCCGAGGGCCGCTCCTACGGAGCTTGGATTATTCCAACTGCCATCGTTGCTATAGACCGGCCGCCCCTGACGGGGCTGAACGCGGACTTTTCAAACATGTCCCGAGGGCGACCTCTTCGATGACCGGCCCATCTCCCTGGGGTTGGTGAAAACTTCGACTTCGTTCCCAGCAGGGACCGGGCCGAATGCGATCGGTGGGCTCAAAAAAGCGGCCAATCTCCAGATCCCTACGGGGTTGTGCGGGGATTCCTCGCGACCGAATCGAGAGTGACGCCTTCGATGACAGGCCCTTCTCTCCCCGGGATTGGTGAGGAAGTGGTTCTCCGCACGAGGGAAGTCCGAACGCGAGCCGTGGGCTCAGGAAAGGTCGCAAATCTCCAGCCGGCGCCTTCCGCTCCTTTTTCCTCGCACGTGCCGACTGAAAGTCGGCGGAACCAAAAGCCCGCCTTTGCTTCTGATTCCACGCTGCTATTCTCACGCCCATGCCGATCCGCGACTTCACCCGCCGCGACTTTGTTCGATCCCTATCGGGCGCGACCCTGGGAGCCCTCGCCGCCCGGGCACCGCGGGCTTGGGCGACGGCTTCGGGGCAACCGCGCCTCCTGGACGCCACCGCCGATTGCATCGTCGTCCTCTGGATGGGCGGTGGCATGGCGTCCACCGAGACCTTCGACCCGAAACGCTACACTCCCTTCGAGAAGGGGCTCGATCCGAGGAAAGTTCTTTCCACCTTCCCCGCCATCCCCACCAGCGTGGATGGCATCCAGTTCACCACCGGGCTGGAACGGCTGGCCCAGGTGATGGACCGCGGTGCCCTGATCCGGACCTACACGGCCGGAGACCTCGGCTTCATCCTCCATTCCCGCCACCAGTTCCAATGGCACACCGGGTACGCGCCACCGCAGACCGTCGCCGCGCCCCACCTTGGCGCCGTGGTGGCCCGGACCCTCGGTCCCCGGGATCCCGCGGTCCCGGCATTCATCAACATCGGCCAGAGGTTCGAAGTCGGCGAGGGCGAGGAACTCAAGGCCTTCACGACCGGCGGTTTCCTGGGAAGCGAGTACGGCCCGTTCAACGTCCCGTTTCCCGATTCGGCCAAAGACGTGGTCACGCCGCCCGGCGGGATGACGCCGACCCGGTTCGAGAACCGGGAAAAGTTCTACCGGGACCTGCTCGAGGCTTCGCCGGTTGGACAATTGGGGAGCGACCATCAGCGGGAGTCGTTCCTTCGATCGCGCGAGAACGCGCATCGCCTTCTCAGCTCGCCTGCCGCCAAGGCCTTCGATCTGTCGTTGGAATCGCCCGAAACCGTCGCCCGCTACGTCCCGGGCGGCTGGGATTTTTCGAAACGCCTGGGCGGTGATTTCGTCCGGGACGGCAGCTACGAGCAGCAGAACATCCAGCGGTTCGGTCTCGGCTGCCTCCTGGCCCGCCGTCTGGTCGAGGCTGGCGCGCGCTACATCGAGGTCACCACGGAGTACATTCCGTTTCTCAACTGGGACACGCACGAGCACGGGCACGAGAAGCTGACCCACATGAAGACGGCCATCGACGGAGCGATCGCCCAGCTGGTCCTGGACCTGGAGGAACGAGGCCTTCTGGACCGCACTCTGATCGTCCTGGCCAGTGAGTTCAGCCGCGACATGCTTCAGGAAGGCAAGCCGGACCGCCCGATCAAGGACCAGGTCCCGGTTCCCGACAAGATGGAGGCCCTGACCCACTACGGCATGCACCGCCACTTCACGGACGCGGGCAGCGTCCTGCTCTTCGGCGGTGGCATCAAGAAAGGCCATCTCCACGGGGTCACGGCGGATGAGCGTCCCTGCAAGACCATCCAGGACCGCGTGGTCATCGAGGATCTTCACGCCACGCTCTACCGGGCGCTCGGCATCCCGGCCGATCTCGCCTACGAGATTGAGAAGCGGCCGTTCTATGTCACCCGCGATGGAGTTGGAAAACCCATCTCCGGCCTGTTTCAGAGGACCGCGTGAAACACCGGGAGACCGCGTGGGCATTCGTCGGCGCGGCGATCGCGGCGATCGCGGCGCTAGGGACCTCCTGTTCCTCTCCCGCCCAGCGCGGCTCCGAAGGGAGGCTGGATCTCCTATCGCCCGAGAATCTGCCGGCGTGGCGTCAGGCCGGACCGGGTCGGTTTGTTGTCGAGAACCGTGTCGCCACGGGGGAAGGCGGAATGGGTCTGTGGTGGTTTGCTGGCCGGCCCTTCACAAATTTCGTGCTTCGCGGCGAGTTCCTTCAGGAACAGCCCATCGCCGATTCCGGCGTCTTCGTCCGCTTCCCTGATCCCTTGGGGGACCCGTGGAATGCGGTGAAGCAGGGCCACGAAATGGAGATCGGCGATCCCCAACCGGAGGATCCCACCTGGCGGACCGGCTCCATCTACCCGTTCGCCGCGTCCTCCCGCGCCAACACCCGGCCTTTGGGCCGATGGAACCGGTACGAACTCACCGTCCGAGGACACACGTACTCGGTGCGCATCAACGGCGAGGAAGTCACCCGGTGGACCGATCCCCGCCAGCGAAGCGCCTCCGGCTTCGTGGGTCTGCAGAACTACGACGACGGCAAAACGGTTCGGCATCGAAATCTCGTCATCCAGGAGTTGCGTTGAAACCTTGATCCCATGAGCGAATCCCCCTCCATTCCCCGCCGCCAATTCCTGCGGGAAACCGTGGCCATCACTTCCGCCCTGGGTCTCGCGCGTCCCGCCTTGGCCGCGGAACCCGAGGCGCCTGTCATCATTCCCGATGGCAGGAGGATCAAGGTGGGGCTCATCGGCTGCGGCAACGTCTCCGGCTCCTACCTTCCCCATCTCACCCAACAGCCGTTCATCGAGGTGGTCAGCCTCTGCGATATCATCCCGTCGAGGGCGGAGGACCGCGCCCGGCAGTTCAAGGTCGCCAACGTCTATCCGAACATCGACGAGATGCTGCGTGGGGTGCCCTTCGATCTCCTGGTCAACACGACCTCGATGCCGTCGCACTTCCCCGTGAACGAAAAGGGAATCCTCGCGGGGCGCCATGTCTGGAGCGAGAAGCCGATGGCGCTCACCGTGAAGGATGCCCGACACCTCCTCGAACTCGCCGGCCGGCAGGGCGTCCACATCTGGCCGGCCCCGACGTGCGTCACGTCCCCGCAGTTTCGGTTCATGGCGGAGACCCTGGCCAGCGGACGCATCGGCCGCGTCACGGCCGCCCGGGGCAACTACGGGCATGGCGGCGTCGGCTGGTCGGGCTGGTTCTATGAACTGGGTGGAGGCGCCCTCTACGATTTGGGCGTGTACAACGTCACCACGCTGACCGGACTCCTCGGCCCGGTTCGCGAAGTCGTCGGCATGACCCAGATCCTCAATCCCACGCGCAAGGTCGAGGATCGCGGGGAGGTCCGCGTGACCGCCGACGAGAACACGATGCTCATCATGCATCACGGCAACGGCGTCCTCTCCCACGTGATGACCGGGTTCGTTTATTTCGACAACTACCGCCCCCCCGGCCGCGAACGCCAGTTGTACACGGTCGACATCCTCGGCACGGGCGGGGCGATGCACCTTCAGGGCTGGGATTGGGGTGCCGCGGGCGTCGATCTCGCCCATGACGGCGAAAACGTCCTCGAAACCCATGTGAAGGAATCGGGACGCTACAACTGGGTCGGAGGCGCCGCGTATGTCGCCGAATGCCTGCTCACCCAACGCGAGAGCCTGATCACTCCCGAGCACGGCATCCACGTCCTCGAAGTCATGAACGCCTGCCATGAATCCCAGCGAACAGGCCGCCGGATCTCGGTGGAGTCGCGGTTCAAGTGGCCCCTGTTCGCCTAGATTTTCTTGGGGGTGGGACGGCCCCGGACGAAAGGAGACTTCCCCCGCCCTTCCCGGGCCCGGCATGCTTCGGTCCTCGCGGCGTCCCACCCGGGCCGCCCGACATCCATGACCGATTCCCTGGCCCAACAGATCGCCCGCCGCCGGACGTTCGCGATCATTTCGCACCCCGACGCCGGCAAGACGACGCTCACGGAGAAATTCCTCCTCTACGGCGGCGCCGTTCAACTGGCGGGTTCCGTCACCGCCCGAAAATCCCAGCGCGCCACCACCTCGGACTGGATGGAACTCGAACGTCAGCGCGGCATCTCCGTCAGTTCCACCGTGCTCCAATTCGAGTATCGCGACTTCTGCGTCAACCTCCTCGACACGCCCGGTCACAAGGATTTCTCGGAGGACACCTACCGTGTCCTGACCGCGGTCGACTCCGCCATCATGGTCGTGGACGCGGGCAAGGGCATCGAGGCCCAGACCCGCAAGCTGTTCGAAGTCTGCCGCCGCCGAGGCATTCCGATCTTCACGTTCATGAACAAGCTCGACCGGCCCTCGCGCCCGCCGCTCGAACTTCTGGACGAACTCGAATCCGTCCTCGGCATCCACGCGTTCCCCGTCAACTGGCCGCTGGGTGACGGACCGTCCTTTCGCGGGATCTACGACCGGCGACAGCGGGTCGCGCATTTCTTCGAACGCGTTCCCGGCGGCAAATTCCGCGCGCCGGTTTCCGTTCACAGTCTTTCCGATCCGAGCGTCCGCGACCGGATGGAGCCCGACGCCTACACGCGATGCGGCGACGAACTCGCCATGCTCGACGGAGCCGGGGCGTCGTTCGATCACCCAGCGATTCTCGCCGGTGAACTGACCCCCGTCTTCTTCGGAAGCGCGGTGAACAATTTCGGCGTGCAGCTCCTGCTGGACGCCTACCTCGATCTGGCTCCCCCCCCCAAATCACGCTCGATCGAGGGCCGCGAAATCGACCCGATCCAAGCGGGCTTCTCGGGATTCATCTTCAAGATCCAGGCCAACATGGATCCCCGCCATCGCGACCGGCTCGCCTTCGTACGGGTCTGTTCCGGGCGCTTCGAGCGGGACATGAACGTCATCCACACTCGGACCGGCCGGAAGCTTCGACTCTCGAGTTCGCAGAAACTCTTTGGCCGCGACCGTGAGACGGTGGACGAGGCCTACCCCGGCGATGTCGTGGGGTTGATCGGTCACTCGGATTTCCGCATTGGCGACACCTTGGCCGAGAATCCGTCGGTGGTGTACGACGAGATTCCGAGGTTCACCCCGGAGTGCTTCGCCTGGCTGCACAGTCCCACGACCGCGCAGTTCAAGCGCTTCCGCGAAGGCCTCGACCAGTTGCTCCAGGAGGGCGTGGTCCAGTCGTTCCTCCTGACGGGCAGCGTCCAACGCGTTCCCCTCCTGGGCGCGGTCGGTCCCCTCCAGTTCGAGGTGGTGCAGTTCCGGCTCCAGAGCGAATACGGCGCCGAATCGCGGCTCGAATCCGCCGTCTGGAACACGATTCGGTGGATCGTTCGAAGCGACGGCGCCACTCCCCCGGAATTCGACGATTCCCTCCTGCCCACCGATGCGCGGTCGGCGAAGGATGTGGCCGGCAACACCGTCCTCCTCTTTCCCAACTCCTGGAGTTGCAACTACTTCATCGAACGCAACCCAGGAATCACTCTGGCGGAGCTTCCACCGCGGGATTCCGTCGATGCCGCCGACCGCTGAATTCCGTCCCAAGTCGGAGGCTCACCTTGGCACCGATTCGCCGCGGCATCGGACCCATCCGATTCCCGCGAGCGCCGCCAATCCAAGGCTGAGCAGCTGAAGGGTTCCTCCAGCATCCGGAATCGCGGAGGGCGCGGCACCCAGTTGCCCGTCCCCGAAGACACTTCCGCCCAGCGGTTTGGGCCAGCCACCGATCGGGGAATCCTCCTCCAGGGCGGTCTTCCAGAGTGCTGTCCAATCCCAGGAATCCAGGTCCGCCTCGCCCGATTTGACTTTGTCCATCGGGCGCCAGTCGATGTCGCGGGGCGGACGTCCCAGCGACATCACCGGTTCGGACCACTTTCCAACCGCGGGCGTATCCCACGGCTCGGAAAGCGCTTCGTCGACCCAGTTCACGGTCCGCTTTCCGCGCATGAATTCCTCCACCCGTTTCTCGTCCGACCGGATCCACGCGATCAGCGGGAACCCGAATTGAGCCGGACCGGCATTGGCGAGAAGGTAAAGATTCCGGGCGTCGTCTCCGCCGAGTTCGCCGAGTTCGTCGCTCTCGGCGAGTTCGCGCAGCACCATGCGAAGGTAGCCTTCCCGGGGGCCCTGCTCCTCCAAGTCGCCGCACCCGCGAGACGGGGACGCCTGGCGAATGCCAATGTCCTGGAATCCGATCGAGGCGCCCCTCGCCTCGGGACCCACAGCCACCGAGAAGGCCAGCCCACAACCCAGCGAGAGAATTCCGGCCCCGAACATACCCCCAACACGACGGCGGCACCCCGCCACTGGTTGTCGGGTCGTGGGCGTGTCTTCCAAAGGTCCCACGGCGCTGGGGACCGATTTCCTGGTCTTGGCGTTCACCGCGAATGCTCCCCCCATATCGGCGAATCAACGCAAGGACTGGACCCCCAAACTGAAATGCTCCCCGCTCACCCGAAGTCCACGCTCGTCGGTCACGGACAGAAACCCCACCCAGGGCCGTTCCTCCGGCAATTCGACTTCCACATCGCCGCCGACAATCCTCGCCGGGCGCGTGCTCCAGGAGCGCTTCTGCCAGGGGCCTGAATCGGTCGTGAAATGAAGGCT
>CALNYA010000003.1:0-49733 GCA_942490575.1 uncultured Verrucomicrobiota bacterium | reverse complement strand
TGGACGCCATCCTGAACAGTTCCTTCGGCTTCGGCGGTCACAACGCGACTCTCGCCGCGCGACGGTTCACCGGGTGAGGGCGGTTAGGGCCGAAACCGATACCGGACCCCGCGCTAGATCTCCGCCAGTTTCACCGGCGTTTCCTGGTCGGTCTGGATCATCGATTCCAGAAGACGCCGGAGGTCCTCCAAGCCGGTGGCCGGGATGATCACGTGGTCGCGTCGCCCACCGACATCTTCGGTGATGCGAAGAAAACGGCCCCTCGGATTCTCTTTAAGGCTCAGGATGAAGACCTTCCGCTCCACCTGGAATTTCTCCGACCGAAGAGTCTCCTCCGGTGGCGGCGGATGCGGCACCCCGCTGTTTCGGAAACCATTGCTGCTACTCGTCGGATAACGCCGCTCGTGAGAGATCATACCTCATTCCCTCCATTTGAGTTTCCCTGCCCAGACCCCAAGCCTGGACAGCCCAAGAGTTGGGCCACGCGCCGGATTGTCAAATCCGCAATCGCGAGCGGGGAAAAAGCCGGGGAGCGCCGTTGCCTGGATGGGATGCGTGAAGGAAATACAGGGAGACTCCCGCCATCGAAATCACGTTCAGAACCACGCCCAGGCCCTGCCAGACCGCCAAGGAATTCGCCGCTTGTCGCTGGGCCGGCGTGGCCGGTTCCCTCAGGACCCGCTGGTTCGGACCCAGGTGGGCCTGGATGTTCAAGGCGCGGCACTTGGGCGTCAACCAGACCCTTCCCACACACGCGGAAACCAGGAGCACCACCAGGAGCGCGAGCAGTCGGCGTTCGAGGGGACGTCCCGAATAGAGCCATTCCGCAAGCGTGTGGATCAGCGCCATGCTCGCGCAGAGCACTTGGAAAAGCTGAAACCGCTGGATCGCGATCAATCCCAGCTCGCCCGCGTAAAGCGGACCCAATAGGCGCACGACCTCGGCCCGGCCGAAGAGCGGATCGAGTGCCATCACGAAGAGCACGGTTCCGCCAAGCCAGATCGAAGCCACGACCAAGCCCGCCAGACGCAGGAACGTGATCACTGGGCGAAGTCTAGAAACCCGGCTAATTCAAGCCAAGCTTGGATCGCGCCCTTCCTGGCGCGGTCACCACGAATCTCGTCATGTTTTTCTTGCAGGTCCCCCGCTCCGCGGGCGGAGTGACGGCTTCACTCCCTGGATGCCGTGGCCGAATTGGACATCGAACAGCCCGAACGCCTTGTGGAATGGTTGAGGACGACCGGCAGGATAGGGGCCGGCGAAACGCCCGATATCGAAATCCTCGCCGGCGGGGTCTCCAATCGAACCGTCCTGGTCCGCCGGCCCGGAGGAGAATCGTGGGTGATGAAACAGGCGCTCGGGCGGCTCCGCGTGGCCACGCCTTGGCATTGCAGCCCGGAGCGAATCCATCGTGAAGCCCTCGGAATGCGCTGGTTGGCCACCCTCGCGCCTCCTGGCGCCGTTCCCGCCCTGGTGTTCGAGGATCATGAACATCATCTCCTGGCCATGGAGGCGGTCCCGCCTCCCCACGCGAATTGGAAATGCCTCCTCCTTGCCGGGATCATCGATCCCGATCATATCCGGCAATTCGGACACCTGCTCGGGTCCATCCATCGGCGGGCCAGCCTCGCGTCCACGCGCCTCGCTCCGATTTTCGCCGACGCGCGGTACTTCGAGGCGCTCCGGCTCGAACCGTTCTACGCCTTTCCCGCCCGGAAGATCCCCGGAACGGCGTCCTTCATTGGTCCGCTTCTCGAGCAGACGCGGCGGATTCGTCAGGGACTGGTTCACGGCGATTACAGCCCCAAGAACATCCTCGTTCACCGGAATAGCCTGGTTCTCCTCGACCACGAAGTCATCCACTGGGGCGACCCGATGTTCGACGTGGGATTCGCCGTGGCGCACCTCCTCTCCAAGGCCCATCACGACCCGCCCCGACGTGAAGCCTTCGGCGGCGCTGTCGTCTCGTTTTGGGAGCATTACAAGTTCGCGGCGTGCGGGTGCCTGACCGGCCCCACCTTCCAGGCACGGGCCGCCCACCATGCCCTGGCCTGCCTCCTCGCCCGAGCCGTGGGAAGATCGCCGGCGGACTACCTTTCCGAACTTCAGCGCGTTCGCCAATGCGACGCATCCGTCGCCCTGATGCGGGAGCCGCCATCGGATATCCTCTCCTTGGCCGAACGCTTCGTTCGAGAGATCGAACAGCGGGAGCGCGCCCGCTGACGCCATCACCACCGTTCCGCACCCCCCCAAAGAAAATGCCCATCGTCGAATCACTGGACGCGCTCGAAATCCTGGACAGTCGCGGCCATCCCACCTTGCAGGTCACGTGTCGACTTGCCGGGGGGTTCGAGGCGACGGCCCAGGTGCCGTCCGGCGCTTCCACGGGTCGGGCCGAAGCCCACGAATTGCGGGACCGCGATCCGGCGCGCCACGGGGGTCGCGGGTGCCTGAAGGCGGTTCGGTCGGTCGAGGAAGAAATCCAGGAGCGAATCGTGGGCGTCGCCTGGACGGACCAACAAACGCTGGATCAAGCCCTCGTGGCCCTGGATGGCACTCCGTCCAAGTCCCGCCTTGGCGCCAATGCGATTCTCGGCGTCTCCCTGGCCTTCGCTCGGGCTGATGCCAGAAGACTAGGGGTCCCCCTCTACCGGCACTTCGCCCGAATGGCCGGGTCGGATGCGCCGGCAATCCCGAAATTGACGGTGAATCTGTTCAGCGGCGGCAAGCACGCCGGAGGCCAAGTGGCCATTCAGGACGTTCTTCTGGTGCCGTCCACCGCTCCGTCGGTGCGAACAGCGTTGGATCAGGTCTGCGAGATCTATCGAGCCGCGGCCCGGCTTGCCCTAAGCAAGTACGGTGCCCGACCTCTGGTGGCGGACGAAGGTGGGCTGGCGCCGCCCTTCCAAAACACCACGGCGATGCTCCAGGACGCTGTGGAGGCCATCGAAATGGCCGGATTCGTTCCCGGAACGGATATCGCCCTGGCGGTTGACGTGGCGGCTTCCCACTTCTTCCACGGGCAGCACTACCATCTGGATGGGCGTACCCTGACGAGTGATGAAATGATCACCCAATTGACCAAGTGGCGATCGCAGTTCCCTGTCACCAGCTTCGAGGATGGCCTGGCTGAGGAGGACTGGGGAGCCTGGCCCCGCCTCTGCTCCGTTCTTTCCCCCAGGCAACGATCCTCGGGGACGATCTCCTCTGTACCCAGCCCGCAAGAATCCGTCGCGCCATCGCAGACAAGGCCGCAACGGCATTGCTTCTCAAGGTCAACCAGATAGGAACGCTGAGCGAAGCTCTGGAAGCCCGCAACCTGGCCCGCCGGGCCGGATGGAGCGTTACCGTCAGCGCCCGCAGTGGGGAAACCGAAGACGATTGGCTGGCCGATCTGGCCGTTGGATGGGCGGGGGATTTCATCAAGGTCGGCTCCATCACACGGTCCGAACGACTTGCGAAGTACAATCGCCTTCTGGCGATCGAGGCCCCGGCGAAGTGAAACCGCCCCAACGCTGGGATCACTCCAGCGCCGGTCGCCGACCATGGCTTGCTCTCGAAACTCGAGGCATCGGCTAAGGAATTCAACTTGGAAGCGGAGTTCACGTGACTTAGCTCCAAGTTCCCGCTTGATCCGCAACAGTCCATCTGATAACCTCTGCGGCCGAACCGAGGTTTACCTAGCGGTCCGCAGCCAAATCCGGCGGCACCAAAAGGTGATCGGGTGGTTCAGGGGATGAAGAATTCGTTTTTCCTGCTGGGGCACGCGAAGCCCGCTGGTGGGGTCCCTGGGGCCTTGGGCCTGCGATGTTGCAGTACCGGGTTTTTCCAATTCACGAAATGCCGTCTAGCCGTCGCTTGGGGGCAAATCTAACAACTCAGACCGCACCAAGACCGCCGAGGCGTGCAAACGCCTGCGGAGAGCACCTTTGTAAGCCGGATGACCGCCATAATTCGTCTTGCCAAAGGCTTGCCGAACAAAGTTAACTCGCCAACGTCGAAGCTGTCCCGTTAAGGAACACCTATGAATAGCGCTGTGAAGCAATACCCACGTCCCCTGTCCCGGCTCACCGGACTTTGGGCGCTCTTATCGTCCCTGCTGGTGGCCGCCTTGCCTGCCGTGGGCCAAGGCCTTGCCGTAACCCAACCCGGCAGCATTAAGATCAACGATGCGCAATTCGTCGCCGGGAACACCATCCCAGCCAAAGCCACTCCCTACCCATCGATTATTGGCATCTCCAACCAATTCATCGGTGTGATTCAAAAGGCCGCCATCGTTCTCCCTGGCTTGAACCATGGCTACGCCAATGACGTGGACGTCCTGCTGGTGGCGCCGGGAGGCCAAAAGATCATCCTGATGAGCGATGTCGCGCTCAATGGAATCTTCTCCGGAGGCGATATCACCATCGACGCCGACGCCGCCTCGGCGTTCCCGACGTCCCTCACCCCTGGATCCCCCGTCCCGGCCGGATCCTACAAGCC
This sequence comes from uncultured Verrucomicrobiota bacterium, assembly GCA_942490575.1. Taxonomy (GTDB): domain Bacteria; phylum Verrucomicrobiota; class Verrucomicrobiia; order Limisphaerales; family CAIMTB01; genus CAIMTB01. The sequence goes on along the minus strand of CALNYA010000003.1, from coordinate 45,251 downwards.
GACCAATCTCGCGCCCGACGACGTCTTCCCGGATTCCGTCGCTCCGCCCTTCAATGGAACTCTCGCCGACCTCATTGGCTTGAGCCCCGTCGGCGACTGGCGCGTCTTCGTGATGGACGACAAGTTCGAGCACGACGGCATCACGGGTGGGTGGCAACTCAAGCTGTGGACGACGCCGGTCTTTGGTGCTGTCACCAACAACGTCAACACTCTTGAAAACGTACCGGTCACCTTCCAGGTAACCTTCGGCGACAGTGACACCCCGGCCAATTCGGTCGTGGTCAAAGCGGTAGCCACCGACAAGTCACTCGTCTCCGACACCAACATTGTTGTTTCTGCTACGGGAAACACCCGCAATGTTACGATCACTCCGAACCTGAATCGTAACGGTACCAGCACCCTGCAGGTCACGGTGAATGACGGTCGGACGACCATCACCACCAACTTGAGTCTCACTGTTGGTCCGGTGAACAACCCGCCCACGATCACTCTCAATACGAATAAGGTGAACGCATCTGCCGGTGGATTCGCCGCGACGGCGATTGCCACCGTGGGCGATGTGGATGGGTCGGTGGATGACATCACCTTTTTGGTTGGTACATCGAATCCATTGATCACCCCGACCAACTTCGTGGTCGATGTCACTGGGACTGGTGCGAACCGAACCTTGGTAGTTGCACCGTTGGGAACAGCCACTGGAACCGTTGATCTTCAGATCTTCGCCCGAGATGCTGGAACCTCCAACAACGTCTCGCCCGCGGCCAATCTCAATTTCCAGATCTTTCCGCAGCCCCAGCCGCTCTTCGCAAACTCGTCCAACCTTGTCATCCCCGATGACAACTCGGTGGTATCCCGAACGATCGGCGTTTCCAACTTGTTCGGAGCCCTGGGCAAGGTAACCGCCACTATCAATGGTCTGACCCATCCAAATCCCGCCGATGTGCAGGTGCGCCTCAGGGGACCTGGTGCGCAACAAGCACTACTTCTCAATGGAAACGGTGGAACAACAGCCACAGCGGGAGCCTGGATGTCTCTGGATGATTCCTCGGCGAATCCATTGCCAGGCGTTTTGAGTCCTGGAACCTATCGACCAGCCGAGTCACTTTCAGTATTTGGCAACACCAACCCCAATGGAAACTGGACGGTGGAAGTGCAGGACACCGCCGGTGGACCTGCGGGCTCCGCCTTCATCACGGGCGGCGTCACCCTGCGGTTCTTCATGCGCCCGGATATCCGAGGCCTGGCGAACACCAACTTGGCCGAAAGCACATCCAAGCAGATCAATTTCACTGTCGCGGATAACGACGGAACGGTGACAAACATTGTCGCAGCCTCCGCCAACGAGTCGCTGGTCAAGGCCTCCGTCACCCAATCCGGAAACAACGCCGTCCTAACCCTGACCGGCCAACCGGACCAAAACGGGGTTACCACGGTCACGATCACGGCTCGAGACAACCACGGGTTCACCGGAACCCAGTCGATTCAGGTCACGGTTGGCGCGGTCAACACACCGCCCAACATCAGTCCGATCGCCAAGCAACTGACCTACGCCGGTCAGGCCTTGGGCCCGGTCGACTTCACCGTCGATGATACCGGCCCCTCCGGCACCGCCACGGACGAAACCCCTGCCGCCAACATTGTCGTCACCGCTCGTTCGAGCAATCAGAAGCTTGTCCCGGACGGCAATATCATCCTGGGTGGTGCCGGCGGAAACCGAACCTTCACCGTCTACCCGGTTGGAGCGAGTGAAGGGACGGTCACGATCACCCTCACAGCGACCGACACGGGATCTCCGACCCCCGCCAAGACGACTGAGATCCAGTTCCTCTTCCAGGTGCTGCCTCCCGCCAGCCCGCTCTACCACAATTCCGGAGCCATCGTCATCGCGGATAGTGGACCCGGCAACGGTCCCACAAACGCGGCTCCCTACCCGTCTCCGATCACGGTTGCCGGGCAAGTTGGCTTGATCCGCCAGATCCAAGTCACCCTAGTTGGCGTTCAGCACCCGTCCCCGCAAGACCTTGGCGTTCTCCTGCTGGGTCCCAACGGAGCCAAAGTCGTTCTCATGTCCGGCGCAGGCGGAAACAACGGGATCAAGGACATCCAACTGGTCTTTACCGACTCCGCTGCCGGCGCCCTTCCCGCCGGTGGAACCATAACCTCGGGATCCTACCGGTCCTCCAATCTCGCGCCATTGGGGAGCAATGACTTCCCTGACACCGGAAATAACAACGCGGTCTCTCCGAACCTGGCTGCCTTCAACAACATCCTACCCAATGGGAATTGGCAGCTCTTCGTACGGGACTTCACCGGGAATTCCAAGGGAGACGGTCAACAATTCGCATCCGGATGGATGATCAACTTCGTCACGGAAGCCAGTCTCTCAGCCATTCCGGACCAAGAAACGCTGGAGGATACCGCCAAGCGTGTCGGAATCACCATCGGCGACGACCAACCCGGTATAGCCGTAACTCTCACCGCCACGTCGGATAACCCGACGCTCGTCCCGAATTCAGCCAACAATCTCAAATTTGAACCCGGGTTGGTGGCGTCAGCGAGCCAGGTGCTCGTCATCACGCCGGCCGCCAACCAGTTTGGGACCGCCAACATCACCGTGACAGCGCAGGTGGGGACCGGAGTGCCCTCATCCCGGACTTTCAAACTCACCGTGGTGCCGGTGAATGACGACCCTGTCATCGTAGGCGACGGAAGCGTGGATCGAAGCAAGCCGGCTGGTCTCATTGACGGCCCACGCTTTGTCACCGTTTCGGACCAGGAATCGGCGCCCAACGACATTGTCCTCACAGCGACCTCGTCGAATCCGGCGCTGATTCCAAACGAGAATATCATTCTCCGTTCCTATAACAATGGGACTGGCAACTGGGACGTCACGATTGTTCCCAATGGCCGGGACACGGGTGAAACCATCATCACGCTCTCCGCCAAGGTCGGATCTGAAAAGCCTGGAATCAAGGCCTTCAAATACACGGTCACGCGCAATCGCTCCTTCGTCAGTGATGAGGGGCGCATCGAAATTCGCGACAACGCCACGGGCAACCCCTATCCGTCCATCACCCGAGTGTCGGGAATGGAAGGTGTCGTCAGTAAGGTCAGCGTCACCCTCCTCGGACTGACCCACACCTTCCCGGATGACATCGATCTCCTGTTGGTTTCGCCCACGGGTTCCAAGAGCGCGATTTTGCTCGGCGACGCGGGTGGGGGAGCTCCGACGAACTCAATCGCCAACGTGACCATGACCTTCGACGACGACGGTCAAGTCCTCACCAGTGAGGAAAAGCTGAACTATCGCACCTACCAGCCCGGCAATTTCGGGTCGGCAAGCTTCCCCTCGCCGGCACCTGGATCCGGATATGCGGCCAATTTGGCTGCCTTCAACGGAATAGATCCCAACGGAGATTGGAAGCTATACGCCGTTGACGACACATTCTCGGACTTCGGGGCAATCGAACGGGGTTGGGTTCTCATCATCGAGACAGCCCCCAGCATCTCCCCGATTCTTGGTCAAACGACCCGTGAAGACACGACCCTTCTCGTGGACTTCACCATCGGAGATTCCGACACCGAAACCCACCTCCTGAAGACCTGGGCGCTGTCCTCTGACCAGAACTTGGTGAACAACACCAATCTGCTCACCGGGCCCACCAACCTCCTCACCAGGACGCTTACGGTCAAACCCAGTCTGGATCAGTCGGGCACCAACACCATCACAGTCTTTGTCGCCGACAACCGGGTCACCAACAGCACGTCATTCCACCTGACCGTGACCGCGGTGGACGATCCGCCCACGGTAACCACCTCGACCAACTTGGTCAGGATCCTGGAAAACCAGCAGACGAACATCGTTTACACAGTCCGGGATGTTGACTCAGTCCTAAGCGTCACGAACGCCAGTATAGTTTCTGGAGATGCGACGCTGGTTCCCAACAACACCACCAATCTGAGCCTCGCCGGTCCGGTGAGCGTTCCGGTCAATACGAGTGCCAACATCACGGCGTCCGTGAAGCCCGACACCAACCAGTTTGGTGAATCAATCCTGAACTTCACAATCACTGACGGAACGACACCCGTGTCCAGTGCGGTGACCCTTGCCGTCACGGCGGTCAACAACGCGCCAATCATAACGGTCACCAACAATGCGTACTCGGTCAATTCGGGAGCCACGCTGGCCAACATCCCCGTCACGGTGACGGATGTGGAAACCCCGTCCCGGATTCTGACCCTCACCGCAAGTTCAGGGAACACAGGGTTGATTCCCAACGCGAACATCATTCTGGGCGGCGCCAATGAAAATCGCCTCCTCACGGTGACGCCGATTGGAACGGCAACCGGTGTCGCGGTCATCACGCTGACCCTGCGTGATGACGGCAACCCGGTCGGCGAATCCACGCTCAACATCACGATCAGCGTGAATGCGGCGCCTGGAAAGAGTTACGCCAACACGGCTGCGATCACGATCCGGGACAACAACACCGCCACTCCGAACCCGTCCATCATTTCGGTACCGGCCTTGGAGGGAGGAATCTTCCAAGTGACGGTCACGTTGGAGGGATTGAGCCACTCATCACCGGACGACGTTGACATACTCTTGGTCTCGCCGGACGGCAAAGCCGTGCGACTCCTCTCGGATGCGGGCGGCAACATCCCCATCGGGAACGGCCGGGTGATTTTCGATGACAACGCCCCCGGAACGATCCCGGACAACGGCCCCTTGGCTGCGGGTACCTACAAACCCACCAACTACGGTGAAGGCGACAATTTCTCGCCGGGCCCGGGTGCTCCCTATTCCGATACGTTGAGCGCCTTCAATGGAAGCAATCCCCAAGGCGACTGGAGACTGTACGTCGTCGACGACACGCCCAACGACGCCGGTGCTATTGCGGGTGGCTGGGGACTCAAGATTGTCACCACCCCGAAGATCACCACCACAACGGGAAGCCCGGTGGTGTGGGACGAGGACACCACCGCGATCGTCAACATCGAAATCAACGACTTGGATTCAGGGAGTAAGCTTGACCAACTCGAACTCTTCACAACTTCGAGCAACCCATCACTCCTTCCCAACGGCGCGCCGAGCGTTGTGTTCTCCCGGATTTCCGGCGACGAGAACTCCCTGGGCGGCCCGTGGGGCTACCAAGTTCACCTGACGCCCACCACCAACAGTTGGGGTACGAACCTCATGACCATTGGGGTTCGCCGAAAGAGTGATCGCGCCGCGAGCAGTGTCGTCTTGGCCAACACGGTCCGCCTGATCAACGACGCGCCTCAAATCTCGCGCATCACCGAGAAGACAACGGACGAGAATCAACCGATCACAATCTCGTTCCTTGTGACGGATGTGGACACGGATCCAAAGGACCTTTCCATCCGTGCGACCTCCGGCAACGAAACGCTGATCGCGAATTCAAATCTCGACTTCGCCGGCGACACGAACTTCCTCGCATCGCTGCCATCCAGCGAAACGATTCTTACCCTGCGGGGCAATACCAACCAGACTGGCACGGCGCTGATCACTCTGTTGGTGATCGACAAATCCACCAATGCGCCCGCCGCCTCCACAACGACCTCATTCAATCTGCGCGTCGTTCCGTTCAATGATCCGCCGGAGATCAGTGCGATCCCGGACATCGCCATCCCTGCGGGGGCCTCGTCCACCAACATCGCCTTCTCGGCGGACGATTCCGACAGCGCGACCGTGAAGACGACGGCCACCTCCGCGGACCAAACGCTGGTCCGGGATACCAACATCCGCATCTTCAGGGATCAGGCTGGCACTCTCCCCGCCGAAGACTTCTTCGCACCCGGACCTCGCTGGATTCGGGTGACCTCGGAAGTTGGAAAGCGTGGGGCAACGACAATCACGGTGACTGCCACCGATGGAGCCAAATCCGACACCCGGACCTTCACGGTCAACGTGGTGGAGAGTCGGGAACGCGCGTTCGCCAACTCCGGTCCGATCGTGATCGTCGACAACTCCCCGGCCAATCCGTACCCATCCACCATCGCCGTCACAGAGCTCGTGGGTGATGTCAGCCAAGTGCGGGTGCGACTCAATGGGCTCGCCCACGGGTTCCCCTCGGACGCCGACATCCTCCTTGTGAGTCCTTCCGGCAAGTCGGTCATGCTGATGAGCGATGCCGGCGGAGGAAACGCCGTCACCAACTTGGCGCTCACATTCACGGATGCCGCGGCCGACGAAATCCCCCAGAACGGACCCCTGACCAGTGGCCAGTATCGTCCGAGGAACTATGATCCGGTTGCGGACAGCATGCCGTCCCCGGCGCCGGCTCCGCCCTACGGAACAACCCTGGGATCCCTTGCGGGGAGTGCCGCCAACGGCGAATGGAAGCTGCTCATCGTCGACGACACCACCTCCGATGCGGGAGCCATTACCGGTGGGTGGGAACTCTTCATCACCACGCAGCCCCGGATTGTCGGGCTCACCGACATCACGATACGGGAGGACGAAGAGTTCTCGGTCCCGTTCACGATAGTTGAGGAGAGCTTCGCGGACGTGGATTTCACATTCACAACCGCGAGCACCAACTCGGCCGTTGTCCGAACGAACGACCTCACCTTCCGAGGCAGCGGGACCAACTGGACCATCAACGGCAAGCCGGTGGAGAACGTTGCGGGCGCCTCGCGAATCACGGTGTTCGCCCGCAATCCATATGCTCAGACGGTCAACAGTGCCTTCACGGTGACGGTGAATTCCGTCAATGATGATCCCTTCATCACCGACGTTGCCGACATCACGATCTTCTCGGGCACCGCGAGCGCCCCGGTGGCGTTCACGTACGGCGACGCCGAGACTCCCCAGAAAGATCTGACATTCACCGTGGCGTCATCGAATGAGACGCTGATTCCCACCAACAACGTGCTTGTCTTGGGCGGCTTCCTGGCCGTGGCGCCAGTTGGCAATCAAAGCGGATCAACCGTGATCACTCTGACGGTCCAGGACCCGGGTGGTGCCAGTGCCTCCACCTCGTTCACTGTCACGGTGCGACCAGCGCTCAATCCGCAATTCGCCAACCCAGCCCTCATCACGATCCCGACCCAGGGCAAGGGAAGTCCCTACCCGTCGACGATCGAAGTGAGTCGGGTTGGAGGGGCCGTATCACGGGTGACCGTGACTCTTGCTCAGATCAACCACCCGTACCCTGCCGACGTGGATGTCCTCTTGGTCGGACCCGCGGGCCAGAAGGTCGTTCTGATGAGCGACGCGGGTGGAAGCGAGCGTCTCAGCAACTCAAGGTTTACCTTTGATGATCGAGCCGCCCTCGCACTGCCCTTCAATCCATCGGGACCCATCCCGAACGGAACCTACAAGCCCACCAACCATCAGGGCGTGGACGACTTCCCGGACAGCCCCGCTGGTTCCATCAGCGCGAACCTGGATGCATTCAACGGAACCGATCCGAACGGTGTTTGGTCCTTGTACGTTGTCGATGATGCCGCCCCGGACGGCGGGAGCATCACAGGAGGCTGGATTCTCAACATCTTCTCCACGGATCCGACCATCGGCGCGATTCCGGATCAGGTGACTGATGAGAACGTGCCGATCGTGGTGAACCTCATCGTGGAGGACGCCGACACCCCGGTGGAGAATCTGGTGGTCGCGGCTGGCTCGGACAACTCGGCCCTGCTGGGTCTCACCGTGACGGGAACCGGAAACAACCGGATCCTCACGATCACGCCGGCACCTTACGAGTCCGGCTCGGGAACGGTCACCGTCGGTGTTACTGATGGCACCACTCTGGCTCAGACAAGCTTCCTGGTGACCGTGAATGCGGTGAACCAAGCTCCGGAAATCAGTGGCCTGTCGGATCGCTTGGTCCCATCGAACGTCACGTTGATGGAGCCGTTCACGGTGTTCGACCGGGAAACAGCGGCCAATGAGCTTATCGTCACGGCGACAATCTCACGGGCTGAGTTCGGGAATGTCAGTGTCACCGGAACTGATGAAGATCGCGTCTTGGTTTTCCGCTCAAGCGGAGATCAGGGCCAGGCGTTCATCACCGTCGACGTCAGTGACGGAACGACGAATACAGCCCAGATTATCTCCGTTACCGTCGGACCGCCCTATGAGTTGACGGTTTCCGAAATCGCCGACCAGAACATGGTCGAAAACGATTCCCCGCGCACCGTCGCCTTCACGGTCACTGGTTCGACCTCCGGGAATGTCAGCATCACCGGAGAGTCGGACAACTTGGTCCTTGTGAACCGAGTAGCCATCACGGGATCCGGAGAGAACTGGAATGCCACGATCACCCTCAACCCGAATCAATCCGGGGAGAGTCTCATCACCATCACGGCGACCGATGATCTCGGCGGCTTGGGAACAAGCACCTTCCAACTGACCGTGACGCGGGGTAATCGGCCGCCGACTCTGGCTCCGATTCCGGCTCAACAGACCCGGCCAAACGTTCCGGTCATTGTGCCCCTGGTTGTCACGGATCCGGACACCGCACCCAGCCAGTGGGTGTTCACCTCGTCGATCGCCGACACCTCGATTATTCGGAATGTGGTGTTTGGTCTCAATGCGACCGGCGGATTTGTTGCGACCTTGAATCCTACCAAGGATGCAACCGGTACGACGACCGTCACGGTCCATGTTTCGGATGGATTCACTCGGGTGAGCCAGTCCTTCCCGGTGACGGTCATCGAGAATCCGCCGACACTGGGTCCGATTGCGGATCAAACCACGGTCGCCAATCAGAATGTGGTGATTCCGCTGGTCGTCCAGGACATCGACACGCCGATCTCGGAGCTGGACTTCAGCGCGAGCTCGTCCAACCCGGCCCTTGTCGCGGGAATCACATTCGACACGAGCACGGCCTCCGTGACAGCCACAGTCAATCTTGTGAAAGATGCGACGGGTGTGGCGACGGTGACCATCTCGGTCCGGGATTCGGCAAGCACGGCATCCCAGGTGTTCGCCCTTCAGGTGACCAGCGCCCAAGCCCCGACGTTGGCGAAGCCGACCATCACCACCAATCCTGATGGTTCCAAGACACTTACCGTGACCTGGCAAAACGGTGGCGAACTGGAATCCGCTGGGTCCGCTGTGGGCCCATGGACGGGAACTGGTAACACCAGTGGTACCTACAGTGAACCTGCCACGGCTGCTTCGAAGGTCTTCCGCGTCAAGCGGTAATTCCCAAGCAGACTAATTCATCGATAGGAGGCCGGGCGAAAGCCCGGCCTTCTTCGTTTTTGCACGCATGGAATGGCGGCCGAACTGGTGCGTTCGAGGCGCTAGTTCCTGGAGGTGGCAATCTCAACCATCGATGTAAGGTGCCCCTTGATCGGGGCGTTTACGGCGGCTTGTCGACCTTGAGGCCTGGCGGTTAGGATTCGGAGCGTGAACCGAATGCGCCCACGTCAATGCGGTGCAGTCTTTTTGGAGCGATGGAGGCGCTTTTGGTGGTTCGTCTTGCCAGCCTGTGGGCCGTGCTTGCTAGCGACTGGCGCCGCAAACGTCGAAGAGCCCCCGGGTGCCGGTTCCGCCGAGTCTGAGAGCGTGTTCGGTGAGGCCGTTCAGGTTCTTCGAAGCAATTGCTTCGGATGTCACAATCCCGAGAAGGATCGAGGCGGACTGATACTCACGTCGAGGGAGGGACTTTTGTCGGGTGCGGATTCTGGAAGCGTGGTGGTCCCAGGGGACCCAAATGCCAGCAGGATGATTGGAGTGCTGGCTGCAAGCGCCGAGCCTCACATGCCGCCAAAGAAGATGCTTTCAGCGCGGGAAATTGACGTGTTGGGAAGGTGGGTGGCGTCGGGCTTGCAGTGGGACGAAGGCGTGTTCTCCCGCATGAACGGTCCCCGAGATGTCAGGTTGGAGGCCATGCCCGATGACTACAGACCGGTGCAGGCTTTGGCGTTTGATCCGATGGCTAAGCGGGTGGCGTGGGCGCGGGGTGCGGATCTGCTGATTCAAGATTTGGGTTCGACCAACAATTTGCCTCCGCTGCGTATCACGGCCCACAAGGACATCGTGAGATCGGTTGCATGGAGTCCTGACGGGAACTGGGTGGCCACAGGAGGATTCAGAGAGGTAACTGTGTGGAACTCAACCAATCTGACCATAGGATGGTCGAGTCGTACGAATCTCCTTGGCCGGATACTGGCCCTGGAATTCACCCCGTACGGGGGTGCCTTGGTTGTCGGGGAAGGCGCGGTTGCGGAATCTGGATGGGTGCGCGTACTCGAGGCGAGTTCGGGGAGGGAGATGTCGGCGTGGCGGGCGCATTCCGACACTGTCAGTGATGTCGCAATCAGTCCCGATGGCGGGTTATTGGCCACCGCGGGAAGTGACAAACTTGTCAAGACTTGGGAGATCCTTACTCAGACGGAGGTTGCCCGTTTCGAGGGGCATTCCGGCGCTGTTCTGGGTGTGGCCTTCAACCCGGCCGGTGGGGAATTGATCAGCGTTGGAGCCGATAGGCAGCTGAGGCTTTGGGATGTCCGCAACCGTGAGGCGGTCGTGACGCTCAGTGGTCGGAAGCATACTTTGAACGCCGTTAGCTGGTCGGCGGACGGGTCCAGGGTTGCAAGCGTCGACGAGGATGGACGTCTCTACGGATTCACCGACTTCAAGAGGCATACGGGGGAGCAGAGTTCGGCGACAGCCAAGGAGAAATCACTTGGGAAGTGGACGAATTCACTGCACACGGTGGCGATCAGCGGAGATGGGAAGACCGTGGCCGCGGGTGGTGAAGACGGCGTGGTGCGACTTGTGGATTCCGAAGGGAAGCTCCTGGCGACCTTGGTTGCACCCGACGAGTCCAACGAATCGGATGTCATGATGGAGGAGGGGACACCTTCGTCGGTGATCCCGGATATTGGTATTGGCGGTTTGCCGATCGAATCGAGGGCGGTTGAGCTCGCTGAAGGAGGAACAGAGGATGATCCCACCTCCGGCGGGCCTCCTTCCTTTGTCAGGGATGTGCTTCCAGTTCTTGCGAGAGCCGGGTGCAGCGCTGGGTCCTGCCACGCCAAGCCCGAGGGGCAGAATGGATTCAAACTGTCGGTTTTCAGCTACGATCCGGAATCCGACTACGGGGAGATTGTGAAGGAAGCGCGGGGGCGTCGGGTGTTCCCGGCCTCGCCGGATGAAAGCCTCCTGCTATTGAAGCCGACCGGAGTGCTTGAACACGGTGGCGGGCGGCGTATCGAGCCTGGTTCGGAGACGCACCAACTTCTGCGGTGGTGGGTCCAAGCAGGAATGCCGTACAAGGGTGTGAATGAGCCGGATCTTGAAAGCATTTCGGTCAGTCCCCAGGAGGGGTTGTACCGGAGGGAGGCGGTCCAAGCATTGACGGTGCGGGCGCGATACTCGGACGGTTCGACGCGGGATGTCACCCATCTGGCGGAGTACGCGGCGAGTGAGGGAGAGATCGCGGATGTCGATGAACAGGGTGCGGTGCGGGTGGGCGGCTTGAGCGGTGAGGCTGTGGTTGTCGCGCGGTACATGGGGTTCGTCGATGTGAGCCGCGTCACCGTGCCCGCGGACCGGGTCATGCCGATGGAGCAATACGCTTCGCTGCCGGTGCACAACGTCATTGACGAACTGGCACATGCCCAATTCCGGCGGCTGGGGGTTTTTCCATCGGACCTATGCACCGATGAAGAGTTCATTCGTCGGGCCTATCTCGACACGCTGGGTCTGTTGCCGACGGCGGCCGAGGTGAGGGAGTTCCTACGACTTCCCGCGGCGAAGACTACTTTCGTTGCCGGCTCCAGGGAGTCGGGTCCCGGCGAGGACGAAACGGACGAGACCAGGGCTCGTCGTTCCGCTTTGGTTGGGCGTCTCCTGGACCGCCCGGAGTTCGTCGACTTTTGGGCGAACAAGTGGGCGGATTTGCTTCGCCCCAATCCGGATCGAGTTGGAGTGAAGAGTGTTTTCACGATGGATCAGTGGTTGAGGGAGTGGTTTCGGTCAGGACGGCCCTATGATGAATTCGCCCGGGAGATCCTTCTTGCCGAGGGCACGAATCATAGGGACGGACCGGTGGTGGTGTATCGGGACAGGCGCGAGCCTCCCGAGTTGACCACGCTCTTCAGTCAGCTCTTTTTGGGTGTCCGGATGGAATGCGCGAAATGCCACCATCATCCGAACGAAAAGTGGAGTCAGGACGACTTCTATCAACTCGCGGCGGTGTTCGGTCCGTTGAAGCGGAAGGGGGCGGGACTTTCTCCGCCGATTTCGGCTGGAACGGAGACTTTCTATTTCGCACCTGGTGGCGCGGTGCGTCATCCGGTGACGGGCGCCGAGATGAGGCCCAAGGCGCCGGATGGACCGGTTCTGGATGCGTCCGAGTCCGATGATCCAAGACGGGCTTTCGCGGATTGGCTCACCGCTCCGTCGAACCCCTTTTTCGCGCGCGCAGCTGTGAACCGGGTCTGGGCGGCGCTTTTTGGGCGCGGGTTCGTCGAACCCGTGGACGACTTCCGGGTCTCGAATCCTGTCAGCAACGAAGCGTTGCTGGATGCCTTGGCTCGGGAGTTCGTCGACGGAGGTTACGATCTCAAGCGGCTGATTCGCACGATACTGGAGTCGAGGACCTACCAGCTCAGTTCAACCCCGAACGAGTCCAACCTGGCTGACACGCGCAATTTCTCACGGTCCTACCGCAGGCGATTGCCGGCCGAGGTTCTGCTGGATGCCGTCAATGACATCACCGGGGTTGGTGACGAGTTCGCGGGCTGTCCGCCGGGAACACGGGCGATCCAGACCTGGAGCTACAAGATCAGCTCGCAGTTCATGGACGCCTTTGGCCGGCCGAATTCCAGTTCCGACTGCCCGTGCGAGCGGGACACGCGTACCAGTGTCGTCCAGGCTCTGCATCTGATGAATTCGCGGCGTTTGCAGGAGAAGCTCACGAGCGAGGAAGGCCGCGTCCGACAGTTGGCGGCCAGTTCCCTGTCCCCTGACGAGTTGGTGGCGGACTTGTACCTGACGGCGTTCAGCCGGTTGCCGACCTCCTCCGAACGTGAGGCTGCGACGGCTTCTTTTCCCGCCGAGGGAGCGACCACGACCGACCGACGGACAGCCACCGAGGACCTTCTGTGGGCGCTGTTGAATTCCGCCGAGTTCATCTTCAATCATTAATCGAAATGGCCAGCTTCTCCCATCCACCTTCGCGGTTCAGCCGGCGTGATTTTCTGCAGCTCGGTCTGGGATTCGGTGGTGCCGCAGGCTTGGGTCTTTGCGATCTCCTGCGTTTGCGCGCCCGTGCGGAAGCCGCTGCTGGTCCCAGGCCTGGAACGCGCAACAACTGCATTCTGGTCTGGATGGATGGCGGCCCATCGCACTACGAGTCATTTGATCCCAAACCGGGCGCGCCCTCCGAGATTCGCGGCGAGTTCAAGGACATTCCCACGGCGGTTCCGGGGATCCGATTCAGCGAGGCGGTGCCGAAACTGGCCGGGGTCGCGGACAAGCTGACCATCGTCCGCTCGGTTCACCACAAGGATCCCAACCACGGCGGGGGCAACCACTACCTGATGACTGGAATGCCCACCCCGGTGCCCGTAGCCTGCGGAGCCTTCGTGACATTCCATCCCTCCTTCGGATCCATGGTTTCCTACGACCGCGGCATTCGGAACGGGCTCCCGGCGTATGTGGCCATGCCGGAGGTTTCACGCTCCGGCGGGCCGAGTTTCCTCGGAGGCAAGCACGCGCCCTTCGCGATCGACGGCTCCCCCAACTCCAAGGGTTTCCGGGTCCGTGATGTCGTTCTCCCAAAGGACATCTCGGAGGGCAGGGCCACCCACCGGGAATCCCTCCGGCGCAGTCTCGACACGATGGCGCGGTACACGGACAAGCTGGCCGAGGACCCGGCGGTGATCTTCGACCAGTATCATGCCCAGGGATTGGAATTGGTCGCTTCCCGCCCGGCTCAGGAGGCCTTCGACATCCATGCTGAATCCGATCGGGTCCGCGACGCCTATGGTCGAAACGACTTCGCGCAACGCCTCCTGATGGCCCGCCGGTTGGTCGAAGTCGGTGTGAGTTTCGTCACCGTGTATTACGGGGGCTGGGATCATCACACGAAGATCTTTGATGCGTACAAGGGCGATCACCTCAAACGATTCGACCAGGGCGTCGCGGCCCTCGTTTCCGACCTTGATGAACGCGGCTTGCTCGACAGCACCCTCGTGATCGCGTTGGGCGAATTCGGCCGAACTCCGAAGGTCAACAAGGATGCCGGGCGCGATCACTGGCCGGGCGCCATGTCCATCCTGATGGCGGGCGCGGGAGTTCCTCGGGGACACGTGGTTGGGGCCACCGATCCCAAGGGGTACTACGCCTCGGACAACGTGTATCGTCCGGAGGATTTCGCCGCTTCCCTCTACACGAAGCTCGGCATCGATCCGAAGCAGACGCTCCACACGAACACCGGCCGGCCGGTGGCTCTGGTGAACGAGGGGCGTCTCATCCAGGAGCTGTTCGTGTGACCTGGGAGGATCGGGATCCCATCACCCGAGCGCAGTGGCTCTCCGGGCTGGGATCGACGGCGGGTCGGTTCGGGCGGGTCCTGCGGTTTCAAGCGATGGTCGCCCTCGCCTTGGGGTTTTCCTTTCCCAGCCGAGCGGCGGCCCCCGTCCTGAACCATCTTTTTCCAGCCGGAGCAGGGGTGGGGTCGTCGAATACGATCCAACTCTCGGGAAAGTTCGACCCGTGGCCGCCTGAATTCTGGCTGGAAGGCAAGGGAGTCTCCTTCAAGGCGTCCACCGAGGCGGGACGCGCGGAGGTCGAAGTTTCACCGGATGCGATTCCCGGGGCCCGCTGGGTGCGCGCGTTCAACGGCGAGGGGGCGAGCGAGCCGCGATTGTTCGTCGTGGGGGCGACTTCGGAGCTCGCCGACATCGAGCCGAACGACGCTTTCGGCGTCCCGCAGGCCGTGGGCTCGCTACCCGCGACCATCAACGGGCGCCTGGACAAGCGGGGGGACGTGGATTCCTTCGGTGTCTCGCTGAGCGCGGGTGAATGGATCGAGGCGCGACTGGATGCCTACACGTTGATGAGCCAGGTGGACGGTGTTCTCAGGCTTGTGACCACGAACGGACACGCTCTCGCGTGGAATCATGATTCGGCGACTCTCGATCCTCGTCTGGCGTGGCGATCCCCGAATGCCGGGACCGTCGTGGTCCAAGTCTACGGTTTCAAGTACCCGGCCGATTCGTCCGTTCAACTCACCGGGGGCGAGGGGGCCGTGTATCGACTTCACTTAAAAACGGGTCGGGAGTCCCTCGACCAGCCGCCGCCACGAGCCGCGGCGGAATCGGTGGCGCGGGTGCCTGCCCGACTGGTTGGGGTTGTGGGAGACGATGACGCCGAGAATCTCCACGCATTTCACGCGTCCAAGGACTGTCTCTACACCATCCGGCTCGCCGCCCAGTCCCTCGGCGCGGCGTGGGACGCCCGGATCCGGATCCTTGACGGCGCCGACAAGGAGATGGCCGGAAACGATGACCTGGACGGTGCGTCGGATCCTGGGCTGGACTGGCGGGCTCCAGCGGACGGCGACTATCGCGTGGGGGTAAAGTCTCGGACCCGACGGGCGAGCGCGCGCCAAAGGTATGAATTGACGATCGGCACGGCGAACCCTGGGTATCGTGCGACAGCGGCTTCGACGGCGTGGACCATGACGGGTGGCGCCACCCAGGACGTCAAGGTGGTCGTCGCGCGGTTGCACGGCTTCACCAACGACCTTCGGATCGGTTTTGAACGGCTCCCCGCGGGGCTTGCCGCCGACCCGGTGATCTGTTCGGCCGGAAGCGGCGAGGTGGCCCTGCGACTGATCGCGACGACCAATGCGCCGGCCGTTGCGACTCCAGTGACCCTCGTCGTCGAATCCACGAAATCCGGCGAACGCCAACTGGTCGAAAGCGATCTCGTCAGCCGCGGGCTGAACAACGGGGTGCCGCAGGGCTATTCCCAACTCTTGCGGGAGAGCATTGAGAGCTTTTGGCTCACGGTGCTGCCCGCCCCGGAGCGGGCGAGTCCCTAGCGACCGACCACGCTACTTCGGTTGGGTGGCGTCGGTCGGAGCGGAGAGCGGTGTGGGGCGGGTCAGTGGGCCTTCCAACGTCACGGAGGTTCCCAGCTGATCGCGGCGAATGCCCAGTTCGGCGCCTCCGGTGGAGTCCTTCATCAATGCCTGGAGATCGGCCATCGTCCGGACGGGTTTCCACCGAAACGTCTGGATCAGATCCATGGCCTTCAATCCCGATTGGGCGGCGCGACTCTCCGGTTTCACATCGAGAACGAGGACGCCGCCCACCTCGGTACCGACTCCGACGGCCGATGCCTCCTCGCGTCCGGCCAGGGTCTTGAGCGTCGCTCCCATCCAGTCGAAACGGATCGTCGACTCGGAAGCGGCCGCGATCCGAGCCGCTCGGGCGGCCGGCATTTCGGGCACGCGGGCGATGGCCCGAAGCGAAGGGCGACGCACTCCAAACTGGTCCATAGGGAAATTCCGGAACCCCAAGGCTAGAGCGGGCGAGCCCTCGCGAACCCGATAGTCGCCGTTGAGGGGATCGATGAACCGCGCGTCCGCCACGACGGATGACGCGTCACGACCGCTCTGGTCTTGAAGCGTTTTCGCGGGTGCGGGGTCTCCGGCGCCGGGGGAATGGAGGAGATTGAAATCGCACTCGCGGCCCCACGGGGTGGGCACGCGAATGGGTTTGTAGGCATCGAAGACGATGTTGCGCCGGAAGATATCCCCGCTCCTCCTGTACCAGACGTGGGGATGAAACGAGTTCGCGACCATGATGTTGTTCTCGCAAACGCGGTAAAACCCTTCCCGCAGTTTGATGCCGCCATTCAGGCAGAGGTTGTCGCGGATTTCGTAGTTCGAGGTTCCGTCGTCGAGGTCGATGTCCCAGCCGTGATCACAGCGCCAGCGGTTGTTTCGCAGGATCACCGGCTCGACGGCGTCGAGGATCGGGAGGGCTTGTGGGGCCCCTCGCTGATCGTGGAGGAGTCGAGACCCTTGAGTTGCCAGTACCGGTCGCGCCCCCAGGAGTTGAACGATCCGTGGTCGCCCGTCTCGAGCACCGTGTCGAAGATGTCGCAGAACTCGATGACGTGCCCGCCCCAGCAACCGTCGCCGATGTTGATGCCCGCCCGGGGAGAGTCGTAGAGGGAGCAGTGCCGCACGGTGATGTTCCGCGACATGGCGATCTGAACGGGGGAGGTCTGTTTCTCCACACGGCCGGTCAGGTGGATCAGGCAGTCCTCGACGAGGCAGTCCGCGGGATAATCGGGAGTTTGGGGTCCCGGGATCAGGTCGATGTCGGCCAAGCTCAGGCGTTCGCCATATTCGAACAGGGGATTGCGAACCGCCTTCGGATCGCCGACGAAGGCGACGCCGCTGGCGCCCGCGCCGGCGATGTGACAGCCGCGAATTGTCAGACGGCGGTTGTAGCGATTGACGAAGACGGCATTGCCGCCGACCTGATCGAGGAACGCGTCCTCCAGGGAGCAGTCCTCGGTCCCTTCGAAAACGACGGCGCCACCCCGGTACGTCGTCCAGTCGCTGCGCAACAGGGGTTCGCGGTTTTCCATGAATGTTCGGGCCGCGTGCCGGAACGTGAGTCCTCGGATCGCGACGAAGCGGACCGGACGATCCGACGTGCCGCGCAGTTCGATCAGATGCCGGAGGCGCACCACCTCGATGGTGGCCCGGCTGGGATCCTCGCCAGCCGGAGGGTTTAGGTGGAGGACGTTGCGCGCGCTGTCGTGGAACCATTCACCCGGGGCGTCGAGTTCCTCGAAGATGTTTTCGACCATGCGGTACCGGTCGTGCATTCCGAGGCGCCGGTTGTTTTGCCAGCCGCCCTCGTAAAGGAGCGCTCCGGCCGGATCCTTGCCCAGGATCCGGTAGTGAAAGTCGCCCCACTCGTGGCGGTGCATGGCGTGGATGAACCCTCCGGTCGGATCCGCCCATCCGGCGGCCCGTTCGGGCGCGAAGGCGTCCGGTGCGAAGCCCTGGAAATGCCTGACCGATGCGTCGGCGTTCGGATAGCGGGCCATCGGAAGGCGCCGACCGTTCATGAAGAGCTGATCAAACTTCAATCCTTCGGGGACCTTGGCGCCGAGCATGCCGGCCTGGTGAGGCTCCCAGTCCAGAGCGAGCCGGAGCCCGCCGCTGACGATGGCGGCGGCGCCTTCCATCGCCCGCCAAGTCACCGGGGCGTCGCGTGTGCCGGAATCCTCGGCGGTCAGCACGAGGGTTTCGGGAAGGTAATGGGAGCCCGCGGCGAGGTGGACCGTCACCGGTTCCCGCCCGGCGAGACCGCGGACCGCGTGTTGGGCCCGACGGAGCGATTGGAAGGGAGTGGCGCGCGAGCCCGATCCCGCGTCATTCCCCGAGGGATCGACGAAGAAATCGGCCGCGGGAAGGAGTCGCGCCGTCAGGACAAGCGCGATGGCCAGAAGGGACGCGGGGCGGGAGATTCCAATGAGGTGGGCGCGAAGGAAGGGCATGGTATCGAAAGGTTGGGAACGTGGGCGCTGGGATGGACTGTGCCGAGGAACGGGCTGAAGAGGCGATACCGGACCTTCGAACTCGGGATTCCCATGCGGTGGGGCTCTCGATAGCGTCCGGATCCAGCCCCCATGGAATCCACCCCTGACCGATCGGCTTCTCCAGCGCATTCCGGCGATGAATTTGAGCGCGAACCGGTGCCGCCTGGCGCGCGGAAGGGTGCCTCGGCCTTCTGGGGAATGTATGCCGGCGAACACACCGCCGGGACCGAGTTCATGATCGGACCGCTGTTCGTCGCCTGGGGCGCGAGCGCGTTCGATCTGATCTTCGGGCTGCTGTTGGGAAACCTGATGGCGGTCCTGTGCTGGCGATTCCTGACGGCGCGGATCGCGACGGAGAAGCGGCTGACTCTCTACTATCAGCTGGAGAAGATCACCGGCCGCGGGTTGGTCACGGTCTACAACCTTTTCAACGGGATTCTCTTCTGCTTCCTCGCGGGGGCGATGGTGACGGTGTCGGCGACCGCCGTCGGCGTCGCCTTGGGTGACAGCGTTCGGATGCCGTCGTTCGAAGACAACCTGCCGACTGGTCTGGTCTGGGTTCTGACTTGCGGGGTCCTTGGCGCCTGCATGACCTTCGTCGCTATTCGCGGCTATGGTTTCGTGGCCCGGATGGGGCATCTCGCGGCCCCCTGGATGCTCCTGATATTCGTGGCCTGCGGGGTGGTGATGATGGCGAAGCTCGGATCCACCAACCTGTTCGAACTGATCCGGCCGGCGGCCGGAACGGAGGCCAAGATCGGCTTCTGGGGCATCGTGGCGTTTTCCTGGTTCTGCAATTCGGCCATGCACCTGGGCATGTCGGATCTCTCGGTGTTGCGGTTCGCAAGGAAGCCCTCGTCGGGATGGGCCTCCGCCGCCGGCATGTATCTCGGGCATTACGTGGCCTGGATCTGCGCCGCCCTGCTCCTGGTCTACTGGGTTCGGGAGAAGGGCGTGGATCCCAGCCGGGGTGTCGCGCCGGGGCCCATGGTCTGGGACGCCGTGGGCTGGGCGGGTCTGATCTGCGTGGTCATCGCCGGTTGGACCACGGCGAACCCGACCATCTACCGGGCGGGCCTCGCGCTCCAGGGAGTGTTCCCAAAGATCCATCGCACGACCGGGACCCTGCTCGCGGGAGCGGTGTGCACCGTCGCCGGCATGTTTCCGGCCTTCGCGATGAAGCTGCTCGATTTCGTCGGAATCTACGGGACGATCCTCGCGCCGATCGGCGCGGTGATCGTGGTGGATCATTTCCTCGCGGACCGATTGGGAATCGCGACCGAGCCCGCCGCGCGCAATGGGAGTTCTTTCAATTTCGCGGTTCTGTTGGCCTGGGTGATCCCGGTGGCCGTCGGGCTTTTCTTCCAGCAACGGCATGGGTTCCCCGCCTTCTTCCTTCCGCTGCCGTGCTGGGCCGCCTGCGGGATGTTGTACGTCGTCTTTTCCAGGATGAGCGGACCCAAGCCGGCGGTGGCTTGAAACGGGCGAAAAACCGCCATCCACCGCGCGCCCTCACACGCCATGACATGAAACAAGCCGCCAAAATCCTCGGTCTTCTCGCGCTCGCCGGCACCCTCGTTCCTCCCCTCCTGTTCCTCAATCAGTCGATGAGCGAAGCGACGATGAAACTTGTCCTGCTGGTCTCGGCGGTCCTGTGGTTCGTCACCGCGCCGTGCTGGATGCGAGGAGGCGGCGACTGATCCGAATCCGTCACCGGGCCGATCCGCCTCGGCCCAGGGCTTCGAGACGGGGAAGAAGGATTCGGGTCGCGCGCATTTCCCGGATGAGACGGAAATCAACGGCTTGCGGCGAGCTTGGAACTTGCATCTGGGGTTTTGCATCCCGGAGGGGCGGTTCGGTAGGTTCCAACCAATCCCATGCCAACGATCGCCCTCCTCGGCACCATGGACACCAAGGGTGTCGAACACGCCTACATCGCGGATTTGATTCGCGCCCGGGGCCACGAGGTTCTCGTGATCGACGTGGGAAGCCTGGGCGAACCCCGGCTGAAGCCGGATGTGACCCGGGCCGAAGTGGCCGCCGCCGCCGGTGTTCAAATCTCCGAACTGACGGCTCGGCGCGACCGCGGCGAATCGGTGACGACCATGGCCCGCGGAGCGCCCATCGTTCTGTCCGGTCTCGCCGCGGCGGGTCGGGTCCATGGCGTGATTTCCCTGGGCGGCGGCGGGGGCACGGCCATCGGGACGGCGGCGATGCGGGAGTTGCCCGTGGGTTTTCCCAAGCTGATGGTGTCGACGTTGGCGAGCGGCAACGTGGCTCCTTATGTCGGGGTGAAGGACATCGTGATGTTTCCGAGCATCGTGGACATCGCGGGGTTGAACCGGATTTCAAGGAGCTGCTCGCCCGGGCCGCG
Source organism: uncultured Verrucomicrobiota bacterium (assembly GCA_942490575.1). GTDB lineage: Bacteria > Verrucomicrobiota > Verrucomicrobiia > Limisphaerales > CAIMTB01 > CAIMTB01. The sequence goes on along the minus strand of CALNYA010000003.1, from coordinate 24,315 downwards.
CGGGGCGATCTGCGGCATGGTGGAGGCCAAGGTCCCCGCCCCAGCCGAGGCCGACAAACCGATCATTGTCGCGAGCCAGTTCGGCAACACCACTCCGTGCATCGAACACGCCAAGAAGATCCTCGAGGAGGCGGGCTACGAGGTGGTGGTGTTCGCGGCGACCGGAACCGGCGGGCGGACCATGGAATCGCTGATCGGGTCGGGCCTGGTCGCGGGCGTCCTGGATTTGACGACGACGGAATGGGCCGACGAATTGGTGGGTGGTGTGTTGGGTGCAGGGCCCACGCGCCTCGAAGCCGCGGCGAAAGCGGGCGTGCCGGCGGTCGTGTCCACCGGGTGTCTCGACATGGTGAACTTCGGGACACGGGAATCGGTGCCGGCCGAGTTCGAAGGGCGCCGGTTTTACCAGCACAACGCGCAAGTGACCCTGATGCGGACCTCGCCGGGCGAGAACGAGCGTCTGGGTCGGATCCTCGCGGAGAAGCTCAACGGTTCCAGCGGACCGGTTTCCGTGATGCTGCCCATGAACGGGGGGAGCATGATCGGCGCGCCGGGCGGTACGTTCCATGATCCGGAAGCCGATGGCGCGCTGTTCGGGGCGTTGAAAGGCGCCCTGCGACCGGACATCCCCGTTCGGGAAGTCGAGTGCGCGATCAACGACCCGGAATTCGCCGAAGCCTGCGCCGCGGAGTTGCTCCGGCTGATGCGGCTTTAGGAGGCGCGGAAAGCGGTCAGACCGAGGACCACCAGGACGAGCGCCACGCCCAGGCGGGACGCGGCCAGGGCGCGGATGCGGGTGTCGGTCCGGTTGTGCCACGCGAGGAAATCACGAAGCCGCCAAGGGGATATCGTGAGCCAGATACCGAAGAAGACCCAGAGGTAGGCGAGGCCGGAAACCAGCCAGCGCCACTCGGAGTCGTGCCACCGCGCGGTGTCGACCATCGATTTGGCGACCAGGAGCAGGAGCAGGGCGAGTCCGCTGGCCGCGAGGAAATCGCTGACGTAAATACAGGTCAGCGCGCCGATGGCCACGAAGGTCGCGAGCAGGATCGGCTTGTACTTCGAGAAGTCCGCGAGGGTTTCATTCCGGACGTTCCACACGAACCACGCGGTGGCGATCGCCATGAGCAGGTAGCCCAGGGGCTTCGACCGGGGAAACCCCGCCGACCATCTCCGCCAGGCGTCGGGTTTCGTCAGTTGCCAGATTTGGGGCGCGGCGATGCCGAGTCCGAGGACGAGAGAGAGGTTGGCGAGCGACATGCGACGGGGGGAAAATCAGGGAATGCCGGGGCGTGCCTGGTGGTGTCAGTGCGGGGTCGAGGAGGGCTTCAGATGGAAACCGATGCGGAGGACGGCATCCGCGCCGGCGAGTCGTCGAGGCCGATCCAGGCCGCGTCGCCGTAGAGCGTGAACGAGCCGACGCGGGTGATCCGAACGTCCAGGAGTTCGCCGACGTGCCGGTCCGAGCCCTCGAAGACGACGATCTTGTTGCAGCCCGTTCGCCCCTCGAGCCGGAGCCGGTTCTTGCGGCTTGGTCCTTCCACGAGGATGCGGGTCGTCCGGCCGACGAAGGCCTGGTATTTCCGGGCTCCGATCTCGTTCACCAGCGTGAGAAGTCGGTGGTTCCGTTCCTCACGCGTTTCCTGCGGGACCTGGTCGGGCATTCCCGCGGCCGGAGTGTCCCTGCGGGGCGAGTACTTGAAAATGAACGCCTGGTCGAATTCCGCCTGGTGAACCACATCGAGAGTCTGTTGGAAATCGTCCTCGGTTTCGCCCGGAAAGCCCACGATCAGGTCGGTGCTGAGGCCGATATCGTGGCGGGCCGCCCGCAAGCGTTCGAGGATCCCGAGATAGCGGTCCCGGGTGTAGCCGCGATGCATGGCCTTGAGAAGTCGGTCGCTTCCGCTCTGGAGCGGGAGATGCGCGCTGGGCGCGAGCTTCGGCAGTCTCGCGTAGGCTTCGACGAGATCCGCGCCGTAGCCCTTCGGGTGCGGCGAGGTGAAGCGGATGCGTTCGATGCCTTCAATGTCATGGATCGCGTCGAGGAGTTGGACGAACGGTGAGCGGTCCTCCACGACTGGAATTATCCGGCGCCCGTAACTGGTGACGATTTGCCCGAGCAAAGTGACCTCCCGGACCCCGCGCGCCGCGAGGTCGCGGCATTCGTCGACGATCTCCTGGATCGGCCGGGAGCGTTCCTCGCCGCGGGTGAACGGAACGATGCAGAACGTGCAGTGCTGGTTGCAGCCCTGCATGATCGACACGAACGCGGTGACGCCCCCGGGCTGTCCAGCGGGCGTCGGCGGATGCTCCCGGATGGCGGATTCGCTTCCGGCTTCCGCCTTGGTGTCGACGACTGTGGCGACGCGATTGGCCAGTAGCGCATCCAGGTAGTCGCCGGCGCGGTGGGCTTTCTGGGTTCCCAGCACGAGTCGGACGCCGGGAATCCTGGTGGGAAGTTCCTCGCCGCGGCTCTGGGCCATGCAGCCGAGGAAGCCGAGGACCGTGCCGGGCCGATGTTTGCGGGTGGTTCCGGCCAGGGACTCCATCTTGTGGAGAGCCTTCTGTTCGGCGAGATCGCGCACGCTGCACGTGTTCAACAGGACGACGTCCGCCGCCGACTCCGAATCCGCCATGCCGTAGCCACGGGCGGCGAGTTGGGCGAGGACGGCCTCGCTGTCGCGCTCGTTCATCTGGCAACCGTAAGTCTTGATGAAAACACTGGGCATCGGCGGGTCCGAGACAGGACGCGGAAGCTAGGCGAGGTTGCCCGGGTTGAAAAGGGGCAAGGCGGACTGGCGGCGGGGAAGATGGTCGGGACGACAGGATTTGAACCTGCGACGTCCTGGTCCCAAACCAGGTGCTCTACCGGGCTGAGCTACGTCCCGACTCGATCAACGTGGGGAGTCAAACAGCCAGGGGAACGCGAAGCAACCGCGATTTCGGACCCGTCGACCCGGCCAACGGTGGCTCGGATCCGGCTGTACCGCCGGCTTTCCAATCGGCCTGGGGCTGATTGATGACTGGCCCGATGCCGGCTATCGGCCCCCCCTCCAATCCAGGGCCTGGGGCGATTGATGACCGGCCCGATGCCGGCTAAAAGCCGGCGGTACACGGGCACTCCGGCTGTACCGCCGACTTTCCAATCGGCCTGGGGCTGATTGATGACTGGCCCGATGCCGGCTAAAGAGCCGGCGGTACACGGCCCGGCTACCGACTTTCCAGTCGGCCTGGGGCGATTGATGAGCCGATGCCGGGCTAAAAGCCGGCGGTACATCCGGCTGTACCGCCGACGTCCCCGGATCATCATCCGGATCGCGGATCGGCGCGGATCGGCGCTTGCTCGGAGCTCATCCCGTTCGGCACCTTGCCTCGAGGTACTCCCCGGCCATTATGCGCGGGGCCCCGGAATGAAATGCGTCCGCTGAGACTATTCCTCGTCCTTGGAGCGATCACCTGGGGCGCCGCCGGGGTGGGCGTCTTTCTTCCGTGGCGGCAGGCGGCGACGATCCTGGAGGGATTCGGCGCGGGACCCATCCAATACGACCCCATGCTCGACTACTGGCTGCGGATGGCGTCGGGCGCTTTCGCGCTGATCGGCATGCTGTTCGGGGCGGCGGCGGCGTGGCCGCGGCCGTTGCGGGCAATGCTTCCGTGGTTGGCGGCGATGATGACGGTCGAGGGTTCGATTCTCGCCATTCATGGACTCCGCCTGGGGTTGTCGGCGTTTCCATTTTTCGGGGATGTGGCCGCGTGCTTTTTAAATTGAAACGGCAATCTAAATTTCCAACGACCTTCGAAGGGAAATGACCGGATTCGGGCTCGCCGGCTTCCTACTGATTCTCGGCGCCTCGATTGGGGGTTGGACCGCTTCATGCGGCGGACCGAGCGGAACCCGGCGTCGGGCGGGTTCGGGTGGTGGAGGCCACCGATCGCCTGTTGGCGGCTGCGAAGGCCGGGAACGAGATTCTCGGCAGGCTGGTCGAAGCGGCGGTGCCGATGATCGGCGTTCCCTACCATTGGGCGGGAACCCGGATGAAAAAGCGGATCGATTGCTCGAACTACACCTGGCAGCTCTACCGAGGCGTGGGACTGGGGTACGATCGCTATCTCAGCACGATGACGCTGGCGCGTCTCCGGCGGTCGAATGGCCTGAGAAAGATTCGGTTCGAGGTGGCGGCGGGTGGGGATCTTCTGGTCTATGGATCCAGGAACGCCGGGGGAAAGTGGGAAGGACACGTGGTGATCCTGATTGATCGCGATGGAAGAGCCACGGGTCAAGGGTTTGGTCCTGGGGGCGCACGGAGGGGGAGTGGGCGCGGTGCGGTTCGTGCAGTTCGACGGTTTCGAGGACGGATGGCTTCAAGGTGCCCACGCATGCGGCTTTGCAATGTGCTCCGGTCGGATCCAAGCCAGGAGGCGTCCCAGGACAGGACGTCGTCGTCGACGCTCCCAGGTCACTCCGGAGTCGGGCAGGTCCGCGTGGATCACCGGGGAGGTAGATCCGGAAGGTGGAGCCGCGCTTGGGTTCGCTCACGACCACCGATCCAGCCGAGGTGTTGGCGGACGATGTGTTCGGCGACGGCGAGGACCCAGACCGTGGGATCCTGGCCGGATTCCTTGGTGGTGAAGAACGCCTCGGAAACTCCGGCGCCGGGTCTCGGTGTCCATGCCGCAGCCGGTGTCGGCGAACGAAAGACAAACGTGGGCTCCGGGGGCGGCGTCAGGGATTCCAGCGATGTCCGCGGGGCCGACTTCGGCGACGAGGGTCTGAATGACGAAGGTTCCACCCTGGGGCATGGCGTCGCGGGCGTTGGCGGCGAATTTCAGGATCGCCTGTTCGATCAGGCCTGGATCGGCGGAGATCGCGGGGAGGGCGGGGGCCGGGCGGAGTTCGAGTGTCACCTTGTCCCCGAGTAATCCGCGGAGACGCTCGCGAAGGTCCTCGATGCTCTCGTTGAGATTGACCACACGGGGAAGGAATTCCTGCTGGCCGCACAGTTGGAGCAGGGCCTGGGTCAGTTGGGTGGCGCGATCGGCCACGCCCGGCTGAGGCCGGTCACCCAGGGGGCAAATCAGGCGCCAACCGTGGGTCGTCGACGAGCAGGGAGGTGTGATGGGAGATCCGGCTGAGCAGGTCGTTGGTATGCTGGGCGAAGCAGCGGGAAGAGCCTCGGAGAGCGGCCAGTCTCCGACGGGACATGCCGCGCCTCGTGGTCGGCGCGATTCAGAGATTCGGCCGTTGCGGTTACGGGCGGGTGATCCGCGGGAGGCTCTTCCGGGGTCACAACGGCGGCGGGTCAGCCGGGGCCGAGACTCGCGTGGGTTTCCCGCAGCGCTTCCCGCGCCTGTTGGACCTGAAGCAGGGCGCGGATCCGGGCGACCAAATCGCGGGTTTCGATGGGCCGGACGATGTAGGCATCCGCGCCGGCTTCCAGGCCAGCGTCCTGGTGCGGACGACGTCCCCAAACCGGAGATAAGGACCACGGAGGTTCCGGAGGTGGCGTCCATCTCCTTCAGCCAGCGGCAGACCTCCACGCCGTTTCCGTCGGGCAGAACGACATCGAGAAGGATCAGGTCGGGTCGGCGACGTTTCGCGAGTCGGAGGCATTCGGCCGCCGTGAACGCGACCTCCACCGTGTATCCGGCCGCGCTCCCAGAATGCACCATGGAGCCCAGGAGCACGGGGTCGTCGTCGACGAGCAGGAGGTACGTGGTGGGCTTCATGTCTCCATCGGCGGACAATGCGCTGCGATAACAAGATACGAAGGGGATTTCCGCAAGAGTAACGATCGGGGAGGAGTTGGCCGTCGGCGCGCCGGCGTTGCAGGCTAGGGGATTCTCCAGTGGGACCGGACTGGGGCATTTCCTCAGCTGAAAGATGAACCGCGCGCCGGCGGACAGGCTGTCGTCACAGGTGATGGAACCGCCCCAGGGTTCGAGGGTGATCCGGCAGAAGAACAGGCCGAGGCCGGACTTCCCCGGGCTGCGCCCCCCACGGATGAACCGTTGGAAAAGATGGGGACGCACCTCGGGGAGCGCCGGGACCTTCATCGGCGACGACCACGCCGAGATACGGCCCCTGATCGAGGAGGGTGACGTTCACGGTGGAATGCACCGGCGAATAGCGAAGGGCGTTTTCCAACAGATTGTAGAGCACCCTTTCGAGGCGCGACGCCTCGGCCACGACTCGCTGGGAGTCGCGAGTCGTGGCCGAGGCGTCTGGGAGCGCCCTACAATCTGTTGGAGAGCGCCACTCGCTGTTCGCCACCGACTCCACCGTGAACGTGACACTCTCGATCAGGGGGCATCTCGGCGTGGTCGCCGATGAGGTCCCCGCGAGTTTTCCAGCAGTTCATCCGTGGAGCCCGGGAAGTCGGCTCGACAGACTCTGCCGGATCACCTCGAACCCTGGGGCGGTTCCGTCGCCTGTGACGACGGCCTGTCCGCCGGCGCGCGGTTCATCATTCGGCTGAGGAAGTCCTGAGAATTCGCGGCGCCGGCGTAACTCTTTGATGTTCTCTGCGGAAATCCCCTTCATCTTGTTATCGCAGCGCATTGTCCGCCGGTCTTCACGTACCTCCTGCTCGTCGACGACACCCCGTGGCTCCTTCGCTCCATGGCACACGCGCTCGGCACGGGCTCCGGAGGTCGCTACGTAGGCCGGGTCTCCGACTCGCAAGCGTCACCGACCCGATTGCCGAGCGAAACAGCGTGGAGCCGCTGGCGGGGACTGCGACCTCCGTCGCATACTCCGGTTTTCGTCAGACACCAGGACGCTGGCCTAAAACCGGCGCGGACCGACATCAGGCTCCGCGATTCGTCGCCCCGGATCCGCGCTTCTCCGTCCGGCAGGCGCGGGAAGCGCTGCGGTGACCCGCGCGAGTCTCGGCCGCCGCCGTGCGGCCCGGAAGGCTCCGCTGGATCACCCGCCCGCGGGCCGCGGCGGCCGAATCTCTAGTCCTTAGACACGAAGGCGCATCTCCGGAGCTCTTTCCTTTCGCCCAGCACCACCAACGACCTGCTCAGCGAGATCTCCCATCACACCTCCCTGCTCGGCCGGTTGGCGCCTGATTCTCCCCTGGGTGACCGAGGATCTCAGCCGCGGCCGATCCTGCAACGACGAGCCCTGTGCTGACGCGACCGAAGCAAGCTCGCTCCCCGTGTGGTCCATCTCAACAGGCATCGAGGACGCTGCGAACGGATTACTCAGGAGTTGGGTGACGCCGAGCTCCGCCCGGCCCCTCGGTCCGCGACCTGATCGAGCGGACGATCGGGATTAAGCGCGGCGCAGGGTGGGGAGCTTCGTCATTCAGGCCGTCGCCGAGTCGGCCGCGGGGTCGCTGTCCCTGACGCCCCACTCCCGGGCTGCGTTGTGCTCGTTGCGGCACGGATGCATGGGCCGCGGGGCCCGGCACCGGAACCGGGGCGTTCTTCACCCAGAGAATCCGGCCGATCCCGCGGTCTGGGCCTCGTCGCCGAACATCGTCCTTGGCCGCCGGAGCCCAACTCGCGGCTCCGCGCGGACACTCGCGGACCGCGACTCAGGTGACTTGGGGCTGAGAAGCGGGATCCGACCGGAGCTTTCACCAAAGCCCATGCAAAGGTACTTTCTGCTCCGTCACTCAGCGCCGGCAGACTGCACGGAGCACCGCACCCACCGTCGTAGGACCAAGACGCCGCCCATGACCCGTGGCTCTTCCATCGCGATCCGTCAGGATCACCACGTGTCGCTTCCACTTTCCCCGGCGTTCACGGATCCATGAGACCCGGTCCCCCGCCGCCGCTTCCTCGGAGCCAATCTTCTCAGGCCATTCGGCCAGCGTCATCGTGCTGAGACAGCGATCGTACCCCAGTCCCGCGCCTCTGCCGAGTACGGAGTGGCGCCTGGACTGAGCAATCGATCGCTTTTCATCCGGGTTTCCACTTAATGGTAAGGAACGCGTCCGTCGGCACCGCCGACCAGCCTGCCGAGTCTCGTTCCCGGCCTTCGCAGCCGCCAACGAGGCGATCGGTTGAACCGCGCGCCGGAGTTCCGCGGTCCATAGAAGCAGTCGGTCGGGGCGCCGAGGATCGGGAAAGCCGGCGAGCCCGAATCCGGTCATTTCGCTTCGCATGTCGTTGAGACGCTTTAGAATGCCGAATCCAATGACAAAGCGCGACGCATCCCGAAAATGGGGACGCCGAGCCATGAGTGGCGAGGACCCTCGACCGTCGCAGCCAACCGCCGGAAGCATTGCCCGGCGAGCGCGGCCGCCTGCCGCAGACAACATGCCGGGTAGCCAGGCGCCATCCGCGGCTCGGCGTGGACGAGATGGGTCCCGCGCCGAGATCCCTCCGGGATCGTCGCCGCCGCGCGCACGGAAGAGACGCCCACCCCGGCAGGTGGGGGTCTTCAGCGGACGCATTTCGCCGGGGCCCAATGGCCGGGGAGTAGGTGAACGGATGAGCTCCGAGCAAGCGCCGATCCACGGGCCTGATGATCGGGGGACGTCATCGTGCAACCGGATGCCGCACCGCCGGCACAGCCGGCATCAGACCGGTCATCAATCAGCCCCAGGCCGGCCGGAGAAGTCGGCAACCGGGTGCCGATGTACCGCTTGGCGGCATCGGGCCAGTCATCCGCATCAGGCCGACTGGAGAGTCGACTGACCACGGCCGGAGTGCCGTGTACCGCCGGCTGTCGGCATCCGAAGGTTATCATCAATCGGCCCCAGGCCGGCCGGAAGTCGGCGGTACGGCCGAAGGTGCCGTGTACCGCCGGCTTTTGGCCGGCATCCGAGCGTGTCGGCCCCGGAGCCGGTGGAGCCGGCCCGGTACGGCCGGATCCGAGCCTGCCGGGTCGACGGGTCCGAATGCGGTTGTCGTGGTCCCCTGGCTGTTTGACTCCACGTTGATCGAGTCGGGTGAAAGCTCGGCCCGGTAGGCACCTGGTTGGGACCGAACGGGTTGTCTGTCGTCCCAAATAGCTCCCCGCCGCCCTCCGCCTTGCCCACTCAACCCGGGCGGCCTCGCCCCGCCCCAGCTCCGTCCTGTCTCGGACCCGCGGTGCCCGGTGTTTTCATCCAGGACTTACGGTTAGCGGATGAACGAGCGCGACAGCGAGGCCGTCCTCGCCCAACTCGCCGCCCGTACATGGCCCGGGTCCGGAGTCGGCGGCGGACGTGTGTTCGGCCGTGCGGCGCGATCCTCGCCGGACGGGGCTCCCGCAGGATAGGTGCCCTGGCCGGGGCTCTGTGCACGGTCCTCGGCTTCCTCGGCTGCGTGGCCCAGAGCCGCGGCGAGCCAGAATTCCCGGCGTCCGACTCGTGCTGGGGCCGCGCCGGCACTGGATGCGCTACTGGCCAATCGCGCCTCGTCCACCGTCCGGGACATCCGCCGACCCGCCGGACAGCCAGGGGCGTCACGTTCGTGGCGGGGCTGCAACCAGCACTCACGTTCTGCATCGTTTCGTTCACCGCTGACAGCCCGACAGGAGATCGTCGACGGAATGCCGCGACCCTCCGCCGGCGCGCGGGAATCCGGGAGATCACTGGGCCGTCACCGAGTGCAGGCGCCGGATGAGCCCGGTCGTGAACCGCCCGTTCGTCCCAACTCGGCCTCCGTCCACGACATTGAAGGCATCGAGCGAATCCTACTTCTCGCCACGCGGGGCTACGGCGGATCGGGAAACCTACGCGAGACCGTAGCGCGCGCTCGGAGCGGAGCGACCGGCTTCTCAGGCCATGCATCGCGGGACCGCGCGTCTCGGATCCTCGAATTTGCAGGCGGCCTCAGCTCGGCCTGATCGTGGCTCAGGCAGCGAGAACCGAGGACGGTCCAACAGACTCTGTGTGGACGCAGGCGGGATTCGGCAGGCGTTCATTTTGAAATGCTCGCGCGGGGCCCCGCCTTCCAGGTCCACGGGGCTGCGTGAGGAACTGGGACCACCGACTCTCACGCTGGTGAGCGAGATCGGAGCCCGGAATACCAGGCATCGGCCCGGACGACCCGCATCCTCGTGGAGCCCGCAGAACCGGCTCCGGCTCGAAGGGCGAACGGGCTGCTGTACAAGATCGTCGTCTTCGAGGGCTCGGACCGACACGTCGGCGAGCTCCTGGATGTTCGGATCACCGGCTCGTTTGCATCTGCGGCGACGCGCTACAGGTCGGCCTCGACGACTCGCCGGCGCGGAGCAAGTTCCATCTGAAGCCCTCCTCGGCCCGCACTGACACCACCAGGCGCGCCCCGACGCCTGATTTTCCCCGTCGCTCCTCGTCCTCGAACTCGGCATCGCCATGGCAACTGACGGCGGGGTGGTCAGCCCCTGTTCGACCTGCTTCATGGCGATCGCCACCGCGTGGTTCGTGTGGAACGTCGGAACGAAACCTCGCGGACTTCTCGGCCGATCCTGCTCGCGACGCTTGTGTGGCCATCGGCGCGCTGACCCTCTGTTTACGTCAGCGTTCGATGTTGCGGACTCGCCCTGCTCCTGCTCCCTGGTCGCCAAATGTGGTTGTGCCTTCCGAGTGGCGGCCTCGCTACATGCAGGTCTTCTTCGGCATCTGTCACGATCTCCCTTGGCGGCTTCGTATTTCCTCGCGTGGCGCTGCCAGACCGACGCCGCATCCGCGCCTGGCGCACGCCGCAGGCGTGGCGCTCGTGGTCTGACCGCTCCGCGCGCTCTAAAGCCGCATCAGCCGAACCTTTCCGCGGCGCGGGCTTTCGGCGAATTCCAGGTCGTTGATCGCGCACTCGACGAGACGAGATGTCCGGTCGCAGAGCGCCAGCTTGCCCGAAACAGCGCGCCAATCGGCGCTTCCGAAGGCGTAGGACGCCGCCCCGCGCGCCGATCTCCCCGCAGACGCTCGGCAGCCGGTTCGTTGAGCTCTCCGCCGCCGGCGAAGATCAGGTCCTTGCGCGACCTGGTAAAACCGGCGCCCGCGGCCGGCACCACCTGTCGTGTCCCGAGTTGCAAATGTCGAGACCCGGTGGACACGACCGCCGGCACGCTGACTTCGAAAGACGCGTGGGCTTGCCCAACACCGCCCACTGTCGTCGGCCCATTCCGTCGTCGTGGACGCCCGCGACCGGGCCCGACCCGATCAGCGATTCCATACCCGCCGGTTCCGGTCTGCGAACACCGCCGCCTCGTAGCCCGCCTCCTCGAAGGATCTTCTTGGCGTGCTCGGCGCGGGTGTTGCCGAACTGGCTCGCGACTGATCGGTTTGTCGGCCTCCTGCATGCCGCGGGGCCCGCGCGGAGAATCCGGTTCAACACGTGTCCACGTGCTCGTAAGGAGCCACGTTGCCGCTCATGCGTCGACACCATCTTGATTACGGGTAACTCCCGCATCGCCGCCGTCCCGATGGCCGTGCCCCCGCGCCCCGGGAAGTCACGCCATGGATCCGTCCCCGCACGCCCGGCGGACCGGACAGAACGATGGGCGCTCCGCGGGCCATGGTCGTCGCCGGTCGCGCCGAGCCGTCCGGAGTTCGGAGACTGAGACGCGGCGGCCACTTCGGCGGGTCACGGCCCGACACCATTGTTTCGCGGAGCTCCGTCGATCCGCGAGGCGTCGTGGCCTCCGCATTCGGTACCCTTGAGTGTCCATGTGCGAGGAGGGCGTAGGTTGGGAACCTACCGAACCGCCCCCTCCGGTAAGTTCAAGCTCGCGCAGGCGTGTTTCAAGTCTCATCCGAGGAAATCGCTCTTCCCGAAGCCCTGGGCCGAGGCGGATCGCGCCCGTGACGGATTCCCGAGATCGGTCGCCGCCTCCTCGCATCCAGCGGCGGTCTTGACAGTACGGGACCGCCGAGACCAGCAGGGCAAGTCTCGTCGGCTGATTGAGAACGGGAGGGGGGAGGGGGGGGGGGGCCGAGGTTTTGGCGGCTGTTTCATGTCATGAAGCGTGTGAGGGGGCGCGCGGTGGATGATTTTTCGCGTTTCAAGCCACCGCTGGGTCCGCTCATCCTGGGTAACGTCCCGCCAGCAGAGGAAAGGCGGGGAGTATGCCGTTGCTGGAAAAAGCCCGACGGCCGGGATCCCGCGGGGCTAAGGCGCGCAGTGCGAGGAGGAGCTCCCATTGCGCGGCGGCTCGTCGCGGTTGCAATCGGTCACCGAAGCGGTCCTACAATCACCGCGAAGGATCCCGTGAGATTCCGACGAAATCGAGCGGCCCTGGGCCAGGGCGACGACACCGTTCCCTGGTAGGGGTCCCGGTCGTGCGATGTCGCTGGGAGCACTCCCTGGAGCACATTAGATGGTCGGGTTATAAATGTCCCACGACGTGTGCAGATCAAGACCCGCCCAGCCCTGCGCGGCGTCCCCGAACCATGGGCCAGCGCAGCCCCGGCTGGGATCCACGCCCGCATTCTCGGAACCCCGAACCGGATAGGCGGCGCAGATCCAGTACGTAATGCCCGGATACATGCCGGCGGCGGAAGCCCGTCCGACGGGGAGCTTCCTGGCCTCGGAAGATTGACACATGCCCGGGTGCATGGTAAGTACCAGAACCGGGGCTGCCACGATGCGGGACAATCTTGGCACTCGTTCCGACCGCTGACGGATCGAACGGTAGGTTGGTGGATCGAAGCCTAACCATCATCTGCCCCGCGAACCCTGTGTCAGGGCATCCGGGGGCCACGAAACCATGGCCGCGAATGGCGACGAAGGTGTGCGGCGCCAAGGACCGCAAGTGGGACCCGAACCAGACGCATTCGAACGCGGCATCCGAACGCTGTCGCCCAGGCATCCGCCGACGGCGGTCCCGCCGACACCGTCGCCATCGCCCTAACGAGAGAATCCCGTTGAAAAGGTTGTAGACCGTGACCAACCGCGGCCGGTGATTGTCAGCCGCTTCTCCGTCACCCGGTGCACGCCGTCCGGGAATCGTTCGTAGGTTTCTGACAGCAGCCCGAAGATCAGATCGAACGCGCGCTCGCGCCCGGACGAGACGGCGGTCGGTCATGAACTCGGTCCCGCCGGCCGAGTATTCGCCGTACGCGCCGGTCCCCAGAGGCCGGGCACCCTTCCGCGCGCCAGGCGGCACCGGGGGGGACGCTCGCCGTCGCCGGTGGGCGGTCGGTCGGGGGTGGATTCCATGGGCTGGTCGGACGCGGCCCCACCGCATGGTATCGCACGCTTCAGCCCGTTCCTCGGCGCAGTCAACCTCCCAGCGCCCCACGTTCTTGGCAAGCGCGCCTTCGCGCTACCCTCATTAGATCTCCCGCCCCGCGTCCCTTCTGGCCATCGCCTTTGTCACGACGGCGCGACATTACAGTCCCTCGGGGAATGACGCGGGATCGAAAACCAATCGCTCCGTCGGAGCGAAGCACGCGGTCGCCCGGTCGCCGGGCGGGGACCGAGTGACGGTCCGCACATGAGGCTCGGGAACCCTCGTGCTGGCCCTCTTGGGCTCCGGCGCGCGCGCCGTGACTGGCGGGCGATGGAGGCGCCGCAAGCCATCGTCAGCGGCGGGCACCAACCGCCCTGGACGACACCGAGCCGTGTAAGGCCAAGGTCCCGAAGGATTGGTTTGATCCTTCATGGGCGGTCGGCACTCCGATGGCCCGCTATCCGAACGCCGACGCATCGGTCAGGCATTTCCACCGGACGCCTTCGCGCCTTGTAGGCGGCGGATCCCGACCGGAGGGTTCATCCACGCCATCACCGCCATGAAGTGGGGCGACTTTTCTGCGAGATCTGGGCGGGATCCGGCCCGTGCTCCGCCGCGACCGGCGCGCAAGACGAGCCGGCGCCTCACGACCGAGTACACCATGGTCGAATCTTCCGAGGAACTCGACGCCCACGGTGATGGTTCACGGCCGCGCCGGCGCTCACACTGCCACTCCGGCTGGCGAGGATCCCAGCCGGGCTGTCGCCCTGTCCGAGGTGAGGGTGCGCCTCTGTCGGCGCGCGGCTGGTCCCCGCTCGTCACGATCCGAAGGACTCACGTTCCGGCACGCGGCAAGGCATTCATGGAAAACCACCCCTGTTGCGTAGCGACTGGACGACATACCGGGGCCGCCGTCGTTTAGGACCGGGACTCCCTGAGACGTTGCCCTCGGTCGGCGGCAATGCCGTCTTCGTCAATCGCGCCGGCCGCCATCTGTGAATTCGCGGCTGTGACTCAATCGCCGGCGCGGGCACTGCGGCGTCGCTGCCTAGGTCGGCGATCGAAAGGCGGTTCTGCCTGGTTCGAGTGAGATGGCGAACGCCCACTGAATTTGGTAGGCAATCGACTTGATCCGGGACTGGCTCCCCACGTTATCCAAAAAAAAAAACGGATGCCTCGTCGGCCTGTTTCGGCCGTGTGTGACCTACACCGAATCGCCGTGATGGAATCACCGTGCGGCACTGCTCCACTACCACGGCTGCTTCCCCGAGCCAGGCACTGCATCCCATCGGCGACGTTGCTGAGACTGTCATCGAGTTCTGCGACATCTTGGGTACGGTGCTTCAGACGGGGCGACCGCGAGATCGTTCCAGCCTCACAGGTGCGCGGTGCGCGGCTCAGAGTCTCGACTCCTCCACGATCAACGAAGGGAACACAAGCCCCTCCCGGTCCTCGACGCCGTCGAGCCATTGATCTACTTAGTGAGCCGCTGGCGCTGAAAAGTGTCACGGCTGGGACATCGACGGAATCTCAGACGCGACAACCTCTGCCTGAATGGCGGCATCTCGCAGACTCGTTTCATCCACGTCTGTGGTACAGAGGAGCGGGATCTTCCCGGCACGCATCGTCTGCGATGCCTACAGAGAATCACGTGCTCCACCCCTTGGGCCGCGAGTCTGTTCCAGACTGCCTCCCTTCCCCCGACGTCACACACCCTGCGCCATCCGTCCGTCCCTCCTGGCAGCGGCTATCGGGTTCGCGTCAAATTTCCTATGGAGCCAGACAGGTGCGTCGCCCACTCGGGCCATCGCCCTTGTGTAGAGAATGCCAGCGAAGCGAGCTCGGCCGCTTCGAGTCGGCAGTCCGGCCGGGATAGGGTGCGCTCGTAGACCCTGGCCGGACGCGAGGAGGCATCGGCCGTCGGGGTCGGCACCGAAGGTGGGCGGCGTCCTCGTTCGCAGAGCCCGAGAGCGCGCTGTGAAGGCCATGGATGTCCAGATTTCGGTGGTCCGGACGATGGCCGATCTCCGGGCGTGTGAGGACTCCGCCCGGCCGCCGAGCTGGCATTCGCCGTCAGCGAACCTCCGTGACAGAGCCCACTGACCCGCCCCACACCGCTCGCTCCGGCCGGCCGTAGCGTGGTCGATGCGCTAGGGACTCGCCGCTCCGGGGCGGAGCGCCGTGGCCAAAGTACTCAATCTTTCCCGCAAGGATTGGGAATAGCCCTGCGGCACCCCGTTGTTCAACCCTCGCGGCTGACGAGATCGCTTTCGACCAGTTGGCGTTCTGCCGGATTTCGTTGGATTCGACGACGAGGGTCACGGGAGCAGCGACGCGAGCCATTGTCGTCGCGATCCCTTTTCGCGCTTCCGGCCGGACAATCACCAGGTCGGCCTTGAAATTCAAAACCGATTGAAGGTGTGAAGCCGTGCAACCGCGCGACGACGCCACGCGCGTCCTGGGTGGCGCCACCCGTCATGGTCCACGCCGTCAGCCGCTGTCGCCTGCCGTCAATTCGCGCAGCGATGCGGCGGACTACCCCCACGCGATAGTCGTCGCGAAGACCCGCCAGTCAACCCGGGAGTCCGACGCACCGTCCGGATCATCGTTTCCGGCCATCTCCTTGTCGGCGCCGTCGAAGGATCGGACTCGGGCGTCCGCGGCGCGCCAGCGGCAGCCGGATGGTGTAGGGTGATCCTTGGACGCGTGAAGCTCGTGGAGGTTCTCGGCGTCATCTCCCACAACTGACCAGTCGGGCAGGCACCCGCGCCACCGGTCCGCGGCGGCTCATGGCGGCGGCTGAGGCTCCAACCCGTTTTAAGTGGGGAACCGATACGCAGCCCCCTCGCCCCCCGGTGGACGAACGGACGAATCGAGCCCCGGGCTGCACGAAACCGTAGACCCGGACCACGACGGTCGCGTCAGCGCGGGTCGCAATGATTCCGCGCGAGAGCGTGTCACAAGCCTGAGAACGCGCAACCATCAACGTGTAGGCATCCTGCACCCTTTCGGCGGACACCGAGTCCACGTCTAGGCATGATGATATGAGCGTGGCGTGCGTTCATCGCCTACGACGAACAATCGCGGCTCGCTCGCCTCGTAGACGCGCGCGGAGCTATCGATTAATTCCGCGCGTCCCTCGGCGGACACTGCTCGCTGCCTTCCGTAGAATTCAGGCGGCCCTGCAGGTCGGAAGGTGGGTCGTATTCCCGCAAACCGGCTGGAAAAGTGGTTCGAGATTTTCGCGGCGCTGAAACCCCAAGGCGAGGATGCATCGCTGAGAAGCCAAGTTGGGCGACCCGCCGTCGTCAAACCCCGAAATCCACCGCGCTCGGGTGATGGATCCCGGTTTCCCCGCTCGCACCACGGACGCCCTTCGTTCGGCCGGTATTCGTGTGGAGCGACTGCTTCGGATCGATGCCGAGCTTCGTGTGGGATGCGGCGAATCCTGCCGGGCGGCCGCACACGTGAACGCGCTTGGGATCGGTGGCCTAGGCCATGATGCATTCCCGCGCCCACCGTGATGGACATGGCGCCCGGCCGAGTGATCGCGCCCGGCATCCTTGTTCCACGACCTTCGAATTCGGCCGAATTCTTAACTTACGAGGAGTACTGTCGAGCAAGCCTGTGTCAAGGTCGGAAACGAGGGCCGCGACGCCCCTGGTCGAATCGTTTGAGGTGATCGCCGCTGACGCACGCATCAGATCTTCGTGTGATGATCCCAACCCCGTAACAACGTGACAGGCTCACACCGACTTCGACCAACCGGCGCGAATCGTTTCGACCGCTAGGCGACGGACCCGGTAGTTCGAATGGATGTCGGGGTGGGCGAGGCGAGACGACCAATTCCAATCCTGGGCGATACCTGGTCGAGAATCTACCGCCCATCAACCAGCCATCGTGTCGGGGCTGCGCGGAAGGGTTCCCGGTGGGTGGCCCTGCCCTCCGAATGTCCTTTGGGAGAACGACATCACGGACATTTGGAGTTGGGGAGCCGTCGATCGCGGCGCGCGCCAGCGCGCCAGGCGGTGAATCCGCCGACCCGTTCGAAATTCTCGTAAACCATGGATCTTGAGGGAGCGACGAGAGCTCCGCGAGGCGACCGAACCGGGGTCGGCATCCGGTCATCAGGTAGTGGGTCCCCGCGCAGGATTCTGTGTGGAGCCGAGCCGGACGATGTCGGCTGTCCGCGACCCCGGCGGTTTCGAGCACCGCCTCTGGATCGGATCCCCGGGACCGCCCCGTGGGAATGTCCTTGAACTCGCCCGTCTCCGGAGGCGCGCCCGGTTTGGGATCAGATGACTCGTAGTGCGATGGGCCGCCGCATCAGACCCGAGAATGCAGTTGTTGCGCGTTCCCGGGCCTGGGACTGGCGCAGCGGCTTCCCGCACGAGACGCGCGAGCTTGGGAATCGCAAAGACCCAAGCCCGCTTGGCACCATAAATCCCAGACCGAGCTTCTGCATCACGCCGGCTGAACGAGAAGATGGATGGGAAGAGCTGGCCATTTCGATTAATGATTGAATGAACTCGGCGGGAATTCGAAGCGAAGCGCCACGGGGTCCTCGGTGGCTGTCCGTGGTCGGTCGTGGTCGGGGCGTCGCAGCCTCGCGTTCGGAGGAGATCGGCAACCGGCTGTGAGACGCCGTCGGGTACAAGTCGCCGCCACGTCGGGGGACGGGGAGCGGCCGCCAACCTCGCTCGTGAGCTTCTCCTGCAAACGCCGCGAATTCATCAGATCGCAGAGCCTGGACGACTGCTGAACGAGCCGGTGACTTCAGCGGTCGCGGTGAGTCGGCCACGAAGGCCACGAAAGCTTGTCCGGCGTGCGCCAGCCGACGATCGTAGAGCGGCGCGTCGAACCAGACACTCGCCCCACGTGGATCCGAGGTTTGCATCTGTGCGTTTACTTCAGTACCGCGCGCGACAGAGAAGGCCGGCGTCGGTGAGCGGTTTCGGAGCGGATATGACCACCAGATCGGCGGGCAGAGTTTCGTCGCCCTCCAGCACCGCCTCAACGCGACCATCGCCGATGATCGCTGCGGGGAGTGGTGACGATCCTTGCGCAGCGGAGCAGCCCGCCGCATAAAATCCGGTGCGATTCCATCAGGTGACCCATCAGAGCCGCAACGGCTCGGTGATCCGGCCGCGTCTTCCGGAACCCAAAGTCCGCCACCGATGACCGCGACATACCCTTGGCAGAGGCGATCATGGCGTTGGTATCATCAGATCACGGTAGGTCCTTGCCGAGGCACCGGAATGATGAGCGAGCATGGCGGTAGGTAGTCAACTTGTCGCTAGGGGCTGTTCGATACAACTGAAGCACTGCGACCACCTTCGGGATCGATGGCGGAATTCGCTGCCGAAACGGCAGGTCACACCATGCGCCAAAAGCATGCAATCGTCGTCATGAACATATCGGCATGGAGCCGACATAGCAGGGGTACTCAGCATGATGCGGTGCGCGCGGTTCGGTGAGCAGGTATCGAACGTGTCCGGCACCTCGTCGTCATCCACCAGATGTTCAACTGCCGGATGCCATACCGGCGCCGATGATGACTGGCTTCTGTTTCATGGGATCGCTCCGCCCACGCGGTCCATATTCCTCAGAAAATCGAGCACTTTGTTGGCGATACTTGTAGTAATCCTGATCTCCAGCAGCGCGTGGACGCGGAAGGTATCCACGCATCGACGTCTTGCCAATGGTCGCTTGCGGCCGTTGGTCTCATCACCACGCGGTCGGCCAAGATGGATCGCTTCGTCCCGCATCTGAGGTGACGCGAATCGCGGTGACTTTGGTGCGCACGACCGGACCTCCATCAGCGCGCTCCTGCAGTTCCACCGTGCTGGGGCTGTCGAGTCCCGAACGGTTCATCGAATTGCAAAAGCGGTTTGGGTGATGTCACCGAAAGCGCAGCAATACAACGCGTTGCTACATGCCGTTGGACATGTCGCATGCCGCTGTCCATCGCATCCTCAAGCTTGACCGTTCAAGATAGTATTCCGCCACATCTGACGTTCGAGGCGCGGGGATTACGACGTCCACCCCGATCGCCACGTTCTCTTTCGCGGTCAACTAGGAGTAGCAATTATTGGGCGACCGCCGTTCGGGGTCGGCACCTACGGTGCCATCCGGCGCGATAGCCGCTGAGAGTCTCGGACCCACGGCTCCACCTTACTGTAGGTAATCGAATGAGAACTCGCCGCAGTTGATGTCGAAGCTCGAATCTTCGACTACGGTCGGCTTTTGTCGGATTTGTGCAGTTGGCCTAGGCTTCAAATAGCAGTTTCGGGCCTCGGCGACCGTCGACGGAAGCCGTCGAATTAAATCGAACTGGCCGGCGTGCTTCGACTTTTGTATCCCGTCCCGTCGAATTTGGTCACGTCCGTAGGCGTCGTTGAGTGTTCATCTCCCGTGGGGAATGTCGCCAGGCTTCCCAACATCGGGTGCGATGATCCGGTCGGCAAGGATGATTCGCCTCGTCCGTGGTGATCGGTACGCGGGACTGTCAGCGTCCCCGAAGTGTGTTCAGTCTCGTCCGCCGGAGCATCAAGCGCCGACAATGGTTCGTCCAGCAGCGAACGTGGGTTCGAAATGGGCCACGGTGAGCATCACACCCGACGGATTCGGGCGGCGCGCGATGGGACAACCATGTTGCCGCGACTCGGCCCGTTCGTGCAGCCGAAATTGTCGACCGCCAATATCCGCGGCATCAGGGAATAACTGAAAAACCACCCCGCGTTCTGGGCGGGACCGGTGACAGCTGCCCAACGGTTTGTCGCGAAACCTTGGAAGTCGGCGCTCAGCCCCGCCATCCGAAGTCGTTGCGGCGCCCGGATCCCTTCTTGCACATCCGGATCGATGTTCTTGAGCACATGGGTGGCATGTGTGCCGACAGCTGCGAGACGTTTTCGAGCTCAGGATGCTCTGGTGCTCACCGGTCGTGAAGGTAAGAGTTGCGGGGCTTAGCATCACGCGGTGGAAGCCGATGCCGATGGTCCGGACCGCAACCATGTCTTGGCCAGCGAGCTGGACGACCCGTTCTGAGAACTCGTCCCAGACAACTCGGCTCGGCGGCAATCGAACGGCCCGGCCGACGCGGAGCGTCGGTGGAAGATCTTGGTCCGTGTTCATCTTCAACGCTTTCAGACATTGACTGACGTGCTGGTACGCCAAGTGCGGTGTTGATCAGCGTCGGCCGAAGCCTTCGCTGTAATCGCCGGAGTCGGAAACTTTTCGCGAACATGCCGAAGGTCGTATAGACGGCGGACGCACCATGGTCACGATCGCAGCCATGCCAGCGGCGAGACGGGGATAGGGTTCAGGGCAGCACGTTGCAGTGGGTGAAGCTGACTGCCCTTGGAATGGCGGCTGGCGATCGGGAAGCCGAGAATACCGTTTTGATCGGCGGTCCAGATCTGGCTGCTCGCGTAGGACTTCGACCGATGGCTTCCTGAGCGATGCGGCGCTCGTTGAGCGTTGCGATACAGCATCGAACCCCAGTGCGCGGGAGCAGCGGACGTCTTCGTGCGGGTTGATGCCTCGGTCCATGGCCGGGCCGA
Source organism: uncultured Verrucomicrobiota bacterium (assembly GCA_942490575.1). Classification (GTDB taxonomy): domain Bacteria; phylum Verrucomicrobiota; class Verrucomicrobiia; order Limisphaerales; family CAIMTB01; genus CAIMTB01. Next base: position 3,657 of record CALNYA010000003.1, on the reverse strand, counting down.
GTCCGCCCAAGCGAACGCAGTCAGCGCGGACCAAGCATCAGAGCCCCGCAATAGCCAACAAAGGCACGCCCAGAAGACGCCAGATTTCGCACTTATCTGGGCTTTGGGGTTGTCGCCGACGGCTCGGGATCGGGGTCAGCCAAGCAAAGGCCGATAACTGAGAACCACTTGTCGGCGGTGTCGGAGCAAAGCGTCAGAAGCTTCACGCGCGGTTTCAGCCGCCCGGGGAGTCGGGTCTCATCGAATTGTCTCCTGCGGAATTGGAAAGGCGTGGGTGGGCGGCCGCCCCACGCGAATGTGGCCCCAGCCCTCCCGGCCTGACGCCTTCAAGCTTCGATCGGCAAGCTTCGAGGTGGGCATTTGGCGTGCGATGCATCGAAGGGAATGCCGTCAATGACGGGATCCGCTGCGGGGGCGCTGAGAATCGTCGCTGTCCCAGGGAAATCCGCCTCGTTTACCGGGCCGTCATCCGCAAGTGAACGCGCGGCTTCCAGGTAGATGTCGGGACGGTAAAACGCTGGCCGCATTTGCGTCATTACACGCGTCATTTACTTGAATCTGGCAACATCCGTCGGGTACCAGACAGCATCGAAATGGGATAGGTCACATTGGCATTTGTTGAAAATCGAGATATCACTAAACGTCATAGCAAATTCGAAGAACCCAGTCATGGAAATTCGCGATCACGTCGTAATCGGCCCCCTAAATGTCGGCGTTGTTTTCGTCCAGCCGCGCCGTCAGCGCGCACGCCTGCTTTGAGTGTATTGGAAGTTTTCGGTGACAAGCTCGTCGGTCGACACCGGGTTGTTTTTCCAGAAGCTGGTGGTGATGACCGGCAATGCCCTTGAACACCGCCTGCTGATTCCGGCTGGAAATTGGCGTGGATTCGCCGACTTCCATCGTGGCGAACATTCCGACTTGCAAGTTGCCGGAAACTGTAGCTGATCTTGGAATGTGCTCCGGGATTGATACCGCCAACAACCAGCCAGTAACGCAGCTCGGCAATTGTGGGTCGGAGTAGAAGAGACCATCCCATGTTGAATGGCTCTCCTTGGTGTTGAATTCTTCGATGACGGAGACCAACGCGCTACGACGAGATCGAGATGCCATCTAGCGAGGATATGCGGGCGCATCGTGTCCACGCATCGTTAGGTCACCGTGCCGACCCACCGAATCCATCGAAGACGGCGTCGCGGCTTCGGTCCCATGGCCCGCGAACGGATGCGCGCCGTCCACGGCTGCCCGTCGTCCCAACGGGACTTTCAATTGATGAGTCTAGCGACAAACAAGCGAATGCCGCGGCGAGCGCTCTCGGCTTGTTGAAACCAATGGTCGGATGCATCCTTTCGAGCATCAGCAACTCGACGAGAACAGACGATCATCGCAGTTGTGGCCGTAGGCCCGGGAGAGGTCTCGTGTTTGATCCTTTCGAGCGCGATCCATCAGTTGAGAACCGGTGTAAAAACAAAAGGCCGATCACTGACCACCGAACCATCGGCGGAAAGCGAGCGACCGCCTCCAGAACGTCCCTGTCGTGGGAGTAAGAATTCGTTGCGATCCACCCCGTTGTGGATGCAATCGACTGTTGCTGCATTTGCGGCGTGAACTCGAGTGGACAAGTGTAGCGGGATGCGCGACGTCACTACCCACAAATTTGGTCCTTAACGATCAGCAGGGATCAAATATGTGGCCATCGAAAAACTAGAGCAGCCCCCACCCGGGGAGCCGGCCATGTGACAGATCGCGCAGCGCTCGTTTCTCGGACGCGCCCGGCATGTCGATCCGTTGTGCGCAGGTGTTTCCGGTAGATCCGAGCGGAGCTCGCTGCGATCTTGTCATATCAAGAGTGCCGCGCCTGCGATTTGTGCAACTGTTCCGCAATCCGCGCGCCATGGGGAAACTGAAAAATCTTGCACCTGAATGGAACTCAGAATCTTTTCACCACGTGGCATGGTGCTCACCGCCCCTCAAATGGCCCGACACGGTCGATTCCGGATAGGACATCTAGACGCTGCGTGACAGAAGATCGCTGGCCGTGGCGTGTCCGGAGTTGTGGCGAGCCGCACCGCTCGCATGAGACACCCCAACAGGAAATCTGGTTCGGCCCAATGTGTGCCCGACTTTTCCGGTGCGAAACTTACCTTCCCGACGATGGCAAATGCGCCAGCGCCCGTGTCCAACCGCGGCGGATCCCCATGGCTCGCACCGGCAATGCATCCGGATCCCCGGCGGCCGGTCGGGGGGGGGCGGAGGCGCGGTGCGGATCGATTCCTTCGGTCAGAGCGCCGAAGCGCGGCTCCGGTACCGTAACAATTCCACGTGCATCGAGAACAGCACCTGCGTAGTGCTAACCTGCAGCGTCAGCGGCAGACTGGATCGGCGGGGCGGAAACGCTATCCTGCGCTTCGCGACCGGTCTTCAGGCGGCTACCGATGACGTTGCCGTTTACCGACGGGACCGATTGCGGCCGACGCTGTTGCATTTACCAACAAAATGGCGACACATATGCGCCGCATCCCGCATAACATGTCGCGAACCGAGACCAAGATGGGGCGGCGATCGTAGGCAGCCGGTTTCCTGCGCGATGATCGGCGGGGTCCATCCACCAACGGCATATAGGCAACTGGTGTCGAAGCGATGCTCCCAAAGCCCCGTGCCGTACAAATGCCTCGACTACATCCGCGACACGCCGCCCACTGGTCATGCGCAGCAAAACATATGCCGCGCCCTCATCCAGACCCTTGGCTTTCATCAACGAACCTTTGGCACGCGTTGCTGCCAGCCGTATCTCGGCCAGTTCACTGCGCATTTGACGTATCATCGTAAAGCGCGCAATCGCGACTATGACCGGCTATCCGGCGGGGCGCCAAGCGACCAGCCTCTGCGCCAGACAACGCGCCGCGCCGGACACGGAGCATGGCGGCAAGGAGCATTCAACGAGATGTCAGTCATGTCACGCGTGGATTTGTCGACATCGATCAGCACGATGTCCGGCAAGTGGGCGGCGATGCTGCGAGACTGCTGGAATTGTTGTGTGCGCGTCGCACCCGCGAAACATCCTGCAAGCGCGTCGACGACGATGGCGCCGCCTTCCACGACGACTATGGTAGGTCTTTGGTCATGGGACTGCGGTTGGGCGTGGTGCGTTCTTGTTCGTTGGAGTTTCGAAACTCACGAGACCAGAAAGTCGATGAGAGGCACGGGGCTTTGAGCCGCAGGTTTCGTTTTTAGCAGAGCATTGCGACATCAGATCCTTCGCCCTGAAAATCAACACGGCCGTCGTCTTCGGCGTTCTTCCTTGAATTTCGGAAGCCTTGAGGAATCCGTTGCGATTTTTCCGAACCGTAGAGGACGCGATTCTGAACCTACCGCGCAGAATCCTCCGAACAATTATAAATCTTCGGCCTCTTTGTATTTCTCCGTCCTTCTGCATTTTGATAGAATTCCTGGCCTTCCCGAGACCCGCTCTGGATCGGACGAGGCGGTCGTGGACATGATCCTCGAGCAAGCCAACCTTGTGACTGCTGACGGGTCTGTCCCATAGGGCGTGCGCCGCGGCCGAAATGCTTCACCTTTCGACAACGATCTGCACGGGAATGTTCATGTCGCTTCAACCGCCTGTTCCAACTTTGGCACGAGGTCACACCGTAGCGAATT
>CALNYA010000002.1:0-109562 GCA_942490575.1 uncultured Verrucomicrobiota bacterium | reverse complement strand
TACCGGGAAGGGCTGGCTCTGGGACTCGACCGCGACGACACCATCGTGCGTCGGCGTCTGGCGCAGAAGATGGAGTTTCTTACCGAGGACATCGGGAGCGAAGCGCCGCCCAGCGAGGAGTCGTTGCGGCGATTCTATGAGACCGACCCAGGTCGCTATGCGCGTCCGGAACAGTTGGGGTTCCATCATGCGTACTTCAGCAGCCAACGGGGTGGGGAGCGGGCCGAAGCGGCCGCGGCCGCGGCCCTGGCGACTCTCGCCTCGGGGGGAGCCGGCGAGGATGCGATGGTCGGGGATCCCTTCCTTGGGGAACTGGAGTTCGCCGCGCGCGGCGAGGTCGACCAAGCGGCCGCTATCGGTCGTGAGTTCGCCCGGGTGGTCGCGGACCGGGAGCGGAAGGTCGGTCCGTGGTTCGGACCCGTTCGGTCCACGTACGGCTTCCATCTCGTTCGGATCATGGAACGGAGCGAATCGGAGATACCGGAATTCGCCGAGGTGCGGGAGCGAGTGGTCCGCGACCACGCGGAGGCTCGGCGTTTGAAAGCGAATCGGGAAACGTTTGAACGGCTGCGGCGGCGGTACCGGATCACGATCGACCCGGGCGTTCCGGGCGACGGAATCACGCACGGTGGGCGCGCCGCGGAGCATGCCGCGCGACGAGATTCGAAATGGAAATGAGGATCGACCGGACCACCGGTGCTGATGGTGATCGCCCTGATCTTTGGGGCGATTCCGGGTCTCGTTGTCGCCCACGAGGTGCGGCCGGCATTCCTCGAGCTGATCGAAGGGGCGCCGGGCGAATTCGACGTGCTGTGGAAAGTGCCCGCGCTGGGTGGACCCTCGCTCGCGGGTGAGGAGATCCCACATGAAACCCTGTCATCCTCCGGAGCCTGGCCTCCGGTGGGGAAAGAGGGCGCGCCGGCTAGCATCATCATGCCATGTGGTTGCCCCGCGCCGACGGCGGCGCAATTGGCGCGGGCCGCCCTCCCGATTCATCCGTCGATGCCGGGCCATGCGGTGAACCTCACTCCGCCTAGCGTACAGCGTCTGCCCGGCGCCGAGATCCGGCGCTGGACGATCGACACAGGGACCCGGGGTCTGGACGGCTGGAACGTTTCCGTGCACGGCCTCTCATCCACGATGGTGGACGTTCTGGTACGGGTGGCCTTCGCCGACGGGCGGGTGGTGTCCCGGTTGCTGCGTCCGGATTCGCCTTCCTTCATTCTGGACCGGTAAGCGGAGGGCCCGGGCGCCGGGGCGTTCTTCGCTCTCGGCATGGAACATATCCTTTGGGGTGTGGACCACCTGCTGTTCGTGCTCTGCCTGCTCCTGCTCGTCCGGGGCGCTGGTCGGATCGTGAAGACGGTCACAGCCTTCACCGTGGCCCACAGCATCACCCTCGGATTGGCCGCGCTGGGCCACGCCCGGTTGCCATCCGGTCCGGTCGAAGCGGTCATCGCCCTGAGCATCGTTTTTCTGGCCACCGAGATCGCGAAGCGCCGGGACGGCCGATCGAGCCTGACCGGGAGCGCAGTCCATGGCTTGTGGCGTTCGCCTTCGGCCTGCTGCACGGCTTCGGATTCGCCGGGGCCCTGGGGGAGATCGGCCTGCCGGCCGGCGAGGTTCCACTGGCCTTGCTCTTGTTCAACCTGGGTGTCGAGGTTGGGCAGTTGCTGTTCGTTGGCGCCGTGTTGGGTGGGGTCGGAATGGCGCGACGCCTCGTCGCCCGTCCGCCGGAATGGTTCCGGCCGGTACCGTCCTACTCGATTGGCGCGGTGGCCTCCTACTGGCTCATCGCCCGGGTCATTTCCATCGGCTGATCCGCCTCCGTGCCCACATTCCCTCCAAGAAATCCAATATGAAACCCGTCCTACCGACCGGCCACTTCGCGGCGCGCCTGAGTCTCGTCTTCGCCCTCACGGCCGCCCTGGCCTCTCCAGCGGAGGGGAGCTCAAGCCCAGATCGTGCACACCTCGTTCTCGATGGATGCCGGCGCCTTCGGCGCGCGCCTCACGCCGCGCGACGCCTACCGCTTCGCCCGCGGCGAGCAGGTCACCGCCTCCACCGGTCAGCCGGTCAGGCTGTCGCGCCCGCTCGACTTCCTCGTCGTCGCCGATCACTCCGACAACATGGGCTTCTTCCCCGACCTCTTCGCGGGCAAGCCCGAGCTCTTGGCGGACCCGACCGGGCGCAAGTGGTACGACATGATCAAGTCGGGCAAGGGCGCCGCGGCGGCACTCGAGATCATCGTCGCGTTCTCGCAGGGGACGTTCCCGAAGGACCTGATGTACTTCCCCGGCACGCGCGCCTACAAGAGCGCCTGGCAGGAGACCATCGACGCCGCGGAGGACTACAACGATCCCGGCCGCTTCACCGCCTTCATCGGCTACGAGTGGACCTCGAACACCGGCGGCAACAACCTGCACCGCAACGTCATCTTCCGCGACAACGGCGACAAGGCCAGCCAGGTCGAGCCCTTCACCACGTCTATCCGCCGCTCGGCAGCGACAATCCGGTGGATCTCTGGAAATGGATGGCGGCCTACGAGGACAGGACCGGCGGGCGGGCCCTGGCCATCGCCCACAACGGCAACCTGAGCAACGGCCGGATGTTCCCGATCGTCGAGGCCTTCGGCAAGCCGCTCGACCGCCGACTACGTCGAGACCCGCGCGAAATGGGAGCGCGCTCTACGAGGCCACCCAGACCAAGGGCGACGGCGAGGCGCATCCGTTCCTCTCGCCCAACGACGAGTTCGCCGACTTCGAGACCTGGGACAAGGGCAACCTCGACGGCAGCGTGGCGAAGACCAAGGACATGCTCGAGCGGCGAGTACGCACGCTCGGCATTGAAGAATGGCCTCGCACTCGAAGCGGAGTTCGGCACCAATCCCTACAAGTTCGGCCTGATCGGCAGCAGCGACGCCCACACCGGCCTGGCCGCGATGGAGGAGGACAACTTCTTCGGCAAGACCACGCCGCAGGAGCCCAGTCCCCGAGCGCATGCTCAAGACCTTCGTCGACAATCCCGCAGACCGGCGTCAAGGTCATGGACTGGGAGGTCGGCGCCTCCGGCTACGCCGCCGTCTGGGCCCAGGAGAACACCCGCGAGTCGATCTGGGACGCCATGCAGCGCAAGGAAACCTACGCCACCACCGGCTCCGCGCATGATCGTGCGCTTCTTCGGCGGCTGGGACTTCGAACGGCCTGGCGCGGAATCCCGCCGCCCCGCCGTTCGCTGCTACACCAAGGGCGTGGCCATCCGGGGCGACGTCCACTTAACGCCCCGCCGGCAGGCAAGCCGCTTACCTTGTTGCTGGCGATGCTGACCCGATCGGCGCGAACCTCGACCGCATCCAGGTGGTCAAGGGCTGGCTCGACGCGAAGGGCGAGTTGCACGAGAAGGTTTACGACGTCGTCTGGAGCGGCGACCGCAAAGCCGGCCCGGACGGAGGCAAGGTCCCGTCGGTCGGCAGCACCGTGGATGTCGAGAACGCCACCTGGACCAATACCATCGGCGCCCCCGAGCTGATCACCGTCTGGAGAGATCCCGACTTCGACATGCGGCAACGAGCCTTCTACTATGCCCGCGTGATCGAGATCCCGACGCCCCGCTGGACAGCCTACGACGCGAAGCGATTCGGCGTGAAACCGCCGCCGGGGGCCCGGATGACCGTCACCGAACGTGCGTACACTTCCCCGATTTGGTACGCCCCGGCCAAGTGAAGTCTCTGACGCCGGAACTTCGCATCCATCCTTCCAGTCAGTCCCCTGAAGCCATGCAAAGCCCATCCAATACCATGATCCGCCTCCTCACCGCCGCCGCCCTCCTGCTCGCCGGCGCTGCGTCCGCATCCGCCCAGCAACCGTCCGTCCCGGAACGGGTCGCCGCGCTCAAGGCCACGCTGGCCGCGAGCCAGGCGGTGCTCCGCCAGTACGAGTGGATCGAAACGACGACGATCGAGCTCAAGGGCGAGGAGAAATCGCGCCGCCAACAGCGCTGCTACTACGGCGCCGACGGCGGAATCCAGAAGGTCGACGTGAGTTCGTCACCCGCGCCCGAGAAGAAGAGGGGTCTGCGGGGTCGGATCGCGGAGCGCAAGACGGAGGAATTGACGGACTACATGAAGGCGGCCGTGGCTCTCGTGAAGTCGTATGTCCCCCCGGTACCCGCGCGAATTCAGGCCGCCAAGGACGCCGGAAAGGTGAGCTTGGACATCGTCCAGCCGGGGAAGCGGATCCGTCTCAACTTCCGCGATTACGAGAAGTCCGGCGACGTCATGAGCGTCGAAGTGGATCTCGTCACCAATCGCGCGCTGGCATTGAAGGTCTCCTCCTATCTCGACTCCGCCGACGATGCGGTGCTCCTGGACGTTCGGATGGCCCAGTTGAACGACGGCACCAGCTACACCGACAAGGTGGCCCTCGACGCCAAAGCCAAGGATCTCAAAGTCACCGTCGACTACAGCGGCTACCGGCGCACCGGAAACTGAGCCCGCGCGACTTCCCACTTCCTGAGAGCCTCAAAAATCACTCAACTCCCGATTCTTCCCGCATTAGTTCCATGAAACACCTGATTCCCACGATCTCCCTCGGCGCCCTGGTGGCGCTTTCGACCGCCTGCACATCCGACGACGCCACCACCAGCGCCTCGGCCAACCCGAAGGCTTCCGCCCGGCCAGCCCACTGGGGTTACGAGGGCGCGGTCGACCCGCGGCACTGGGCGGCGCTCAGTCCTGTGTACGCGGCCTGTGGAGCCGGCACGGCCCAGTCGCCCATCGACATCGCGAAGGCGGGCGCCGGCACGCCGAATCCCTGGAAACTGGACTACAAGTCCACCTCGCTGAAGATCGCGCACCACGAGCACGTGATCGACATCGTCGACAACGGTCACACGATCCAGGTGACGGTCGACGAAGGCAGCACGATGACCACGGGTCGCAACACGTATCATCTCAAGCAGTTCCATTTTCATACCCCCAGCGAGCACACGGTCAACGGCCGGCATTTCCCGATGGAAGTCCACTTCGTTCACCAAGCGGATGACGGCAGTTTCGCGGTGGTGTCGGCGCTGTTCGCGGAGGGGGCGGCCAGCGACAACCTGGCGAAGCTCATCGCCAATTTCCCGAAGGCCAAGGGGGATACGCTGCACCTGGCCGACGTGAAGCTGGATCTCGCGGTTCATATTCCCGCGAACGCTCCGGCCTACACCTACATGGGTTCCTTCACCACGCCGCCCTGCACGGAGAACGTGGAATGGCTCGTCTTCCGCGACCCTCTGACCGCCAGCCACGATCAGTTGGCCGCCTTCGCGGCCCGCCTCAACCACAACAATCGTCCCGTCCAGCCTCTGAACGGTCGTCCGATCGGGACCGGTCTCGCCTCCGGCGGCTTTTCGAACTGAAGTCACGCGGCGCGGCGGGCGCGGGGCGATCCCCCCTCGACCGCCGCGCGCCCCAATTCACTCCGCTCGAAACCCGATGAAGAACACTTCGAAAAGGCTGGGCCTGGCGCTGATGGGATCCTTGCTGGCGGGCGCGACTCCGCTGACCGCCCCCGCTCAGGACGCCTCGGAACTGGACCGCCTCAAGGCCGCCGTCTCGGCCATGGAACAGACCATCCAGGAATTGAAAGGTCAGATCCATAACCTCGAGACCCGGCAGCAGCCCGGGAGTCCGGTGCCCGCGCCGACGGCGACAGCGCCTTCGCCCGCACCCACGCCTTCCACGACGACTCCGTCGGTGGCGCCTGGGTCGGCCCACGTCCCGGCGACGGTCCCCAAGGGGGATCTGAGCGACCGGGAATCCGCCATGCGCCATCGCGAAACGGTGATGGAGGACAACCACGCCGCGCCACGTCCTGGAAACGCCCCGATCGATCCGACCTACGCGGGTTTCATGCCGCTGTTCGGGACCAAGACCTGGCTCCGGCTGGGCGGCTACGCGAAGGTCGATTCGATCCTCGACTCGACCAAGGTGGGCAATCCCAACAAGTTCGTGACCGGGGGAATTCCGGTCGAGGGTGAGGCGAACTACGGCAAGTCCGAGGAGTTCACGCTCCACGCCAAGCAGACCCGGATCAACCTGGAACTCCGATCGCCGACCTCGCTTGGGTCGCTTCGGGTCGTGTACGAGAACGACTTCTTCGGGAGCAGTTCCTCTCCCGGAATGGATTACAACCTCCGCCATTTCTACGGTCAGCTCGCCAACGTGACCGTGGGTCAGACCTGGACCACGTTCTTCGATCCGGACGCGATCCCGGACACCCTCGATTTCGCGGGGCCTGGAGTCCAGTCGGTGCTTCGGCAGCCGCAGATCCGGTACACTTTCGAGACCCCGGTGGAGGGCATGCATGCGGCTTTCGCCGTCGAACAGCCCAACAGCGACGTCGGCGCCCTACCCGATACCGCCACGACCCGGAACATCCTCCCGGACTTCACCGGGCAATGGCGGTGGGAAGGAAAACCGGGGCACGTTCAGATCGGCGGCCTCGCTCGTTCGGTCGCGTACGACAATTCCGCGGGTTCCGACGACACGGCTTTCGGATGGGGCGTGAACATTTCCGGGGTCGTTCACACCTGGGGCCGGGACGGTGTGGTGGGTCGATTCACCTACGGCGACGGCATTGGCCGCTACATGCAGGATCTTCCGGGCGGGAGCGCCGCGGTGGCGACGGCTTCGGGGGAACTGGAAACGCTGGCCGCCTGGGGTGCCATGGTCGGCTACCGGCACTTCTGGAGTGAGAACTGGCATTCGGAGGCCACCTACGGGTACCTGGAACTCGAGAATCGGGCCGAGCAAGGTCCCAAGGCGTATGATCACACCCACTACGCCCAGGCGAACCTGGTCTGGGCCGCGGCGAAGAGTTTCTACGTTGGCCTCGAATACGTCTATGGACTCAAGGGAGCCCGGGACGGCAGCGACGGCGACGCCCATCGTGTCCAGCTCAGCCTGCAATACAAACTGATGCGGTGAACCCCAACATGACTCGCGTCCCAGCATGAACCGCAAACCTGCTTTCACTCGCCCCAACCGTTCGCTGGTGGCGGTCCTCTCCCGGGTCGGGGTCGTGCTGACTCTGGCGATCCAAGGGATCGCCATCGCCGTGGCCCAGGTCCCGTCGGACCCGGGATGGCCGCGCGTCTTCAAGGACGGGAAAACCCAACTCACCGTCCACCAGCCGCAGGTCGACTATTGGCACGGCTTCACCAACCTCCATTTTCGGTGCGCCATCGGCGTCAGCGGCGTGTCCGCCGAGGAGAAGTTCGGGGTGGCCGAAGTGGAGGCGCTGACGGTCGTCGACCACACGGCGCGGGTCGTGGCGCTGGTGCCGCTCAAGAGGGAGTTGCGCTTCGCGAACATTCGAGAGCCCGAGCTTTCCGCGCTGCGCAGTGCGGCCGAAAAGATCCATCCGAGCGGGCAGGCCACCACCCTGGGTTTGGATCGTCTCCTCGCGTACCTCGATCCGGCCCATCCCTCCGTGCAACCGGCGGTGGGCCTGAATCTCGAGCCGCCCAAAATCTTCCACAGCTCGAGCCCGGCGATCCTGGTGATCTACATGGGGGAGCCAAGGCTCGTCGCGGTGGAGACCAACCGCACCGATCTCATGTTCGTGGCGAACACCAACTGGGACGTTCTCTACGAGACGTCGCTCAAGCGTTACTACCTTCTCGCGGGGGACGGCTGGTTCAGCGCGGCGGATCCCCTGAAAGGTCCTTGGATCCCGGTCAGGGAGCTGCCTCCCGCCTTCTCGCGACTCCCTGACAACGGGAACTGGGCTGAGGTTCGACAGCACCTTTCGGTGCCTCCGGCCAAGTTCGCCCCCGCGGTGTTCGCGACGACCGAGCCCGCGGAATTGATCCTGACCGACGGCGTCCCAAGCTACCGGCCGGTCCAGGGGACGCGCCTCCTGCAGGTCAGCAACACATCGAGCGTCCTGTTCCTGAATCCGAGTGACGGTAAGATGTATTTCCTGGTGGCCGGACGCTGGTTCCGGGGAGGCGGCCTGAGGGGTCCATGGACGGCGGCCAGCCGCGATTTGCCCGGGGATTTCGCGCGCATCGCGGACTCGGACCCGGCGGCCTTCGTCAAGGCCTCGGTCCCGGGCACGCGCGAGGCGATGGACGCCGTTCTTCTGGCGTCCATCCCGACGAGCACCGTCGTCAGCCTCACCAACGCCCCCGTGCGGGTGGTCTACAGCGGCGCTCCCCAATTCGTGGCGATCCCGTCCACGACCGTCCAATACGCGGTGAATTCCCCAAGCACCGTGTTCCTGGTCAACGGAGGGTACTACTGCTGTGACCAGGGCGTCTGGTTCTCCGCGGCGTCGGCAAGCGGGCCTTGGGTTTTCTGTTCCAGTGTTCCGCCGGCCATCTACACGATCCCGCCGTCGCATCCGACCTACAACGTCACCTATGTCACGGTCCAGAGTTCGACCCCGACTTCGGTGACGTACACCCAGACTTCCGGGTATAGCGGCGAGTACGTGGCCGCCACGGGGGTGCTCATGTTCGGCGCCGGGATACTGGTCGGGGCGGCGATCGCCAACAACAACGACGACTATCACCACTATTACTACCCGACCTATCCCTGCCACTACTCGTATGGATGCGCGGCCACCTACAATTACGCGCACGGAGGGTTTTATGGGTCGGCGGGCGGAGTCTATGGACCGTACGGCGGGGCGGGATACTCGGCCGGCTACAATCCGTCCACCGGGACCTACGCGCGATCGAGCTACGCCTACGGGCCCTACGGGAGCGCAAGCCGGCAGTCGGCCTACAATCCCTACACCGGCGCTCGAGGGGGCGGCGCCCAGGTGAACACGGCCTACGGATCGGCTGGACGCGCCGCCGGCTACAACCCCTCCACGGGCACGGCCGCCTCCGGCGGTTACCGTTCGAGCGCGTACGGTACCGCCTCCGGCGGGCGGGCCTACAACTCGAGCACGGGCGCTTCGGCCGCTGGTGGTCAGGTGAGCACCGCCTACGGGTCCGCCGGACGCGCGTCCGCGTACAACCCCAGCACCGGCCAGTCCGCCTCCGCGGGCTATCGCTCCAGCTCGTACGGCACCGCCGGCGGCGTCACCACCAGTCAGGGGAACAGCGCGGCCGGATGGAACACCGCCAACAGCCAGGGCGGGGTGGTCAAGACCGATTCGGGGGACGTCTATGCCGCCAAGGATGGGACGGCGTACAAGAAGGACTCCGGCGGGGGGTGGTCCAGCAACTCAGGCAGCGGCTGGGAGTCCGCGTCCACGCCCCAACCGCGCTCGGGATCCACGACTTCCTCCGCATCTTCCGCGTCCTCCGGATGGGCCCAGCACGGACAGGATCTCCAGGCCCAATCGCAGGCCCGCCAGTGGGGAAACCAGCAGAGCCAACGGACCACCCAGGCTTCCTCCTCGTACTCGGGCCGAAGGTCCGGGGGCGGTGGGGGCCGAAGGCGCTGACCCGCGCGGGTTCCGGGAGGGAGACACGTGCAGGCGAACCCGGGCGACCGTGATGGCCATCGACCCCCCCGGGGAGGGGGCATCAAGGGATGTTAGGGCCCGCGCGAGCCACGGCGGTTTTGGTATTTCTCGCGGCTTTGGGGCAATTTTGCCGGGCGTCGTCGGCCATCGAATCCGGGCCGCCTTCGGAGGGCGCGGTCACGGTCGCCTCGGAGGTTTCCGATACCCATGCCCCACCGGAGGGCGGACCGACGGCGGAAGTCCCACCGCCCCGGTCCTTCAGCTACCATGCCATCTGGAAAGGTTGGAACGGGCTTCAGCTGGAGGTGACCCGCAGGACGCTTCTGGGCAAATGGATCCCCGGCGTGACCAATCTCGCCACGCTGCACGGCGAGGTGAATGAGGACCTTTTGGGCCACGGCTGGGTTGTGTCCCATCTGACGAACGGCTTTTCGGGCCTTCACCTGGAGGAAACCCGTCTGACGGCGCACGTCGGCGCCAAGGTGGCCATCGATGCCGCCGCGTACCGCGCGGACGACGATCTTCCGGGGTTCGACGACGGCATCGAACTGCGGCGCGCCAGGGTTTTCGCCCGCGGCGACTGCCTGCTGGTGCTTCCGGTCAGTTATCAGATCGAACTCGGGTACATTCCCGGGCAGTTCTACCTCGAGAACAGCTACCTTGAGTTCCGAAATCTCGGCGTCCTGGGCAGTCTGAAGGGGGGGCAGTTCCATACGCCCATGAGCATGGAAAACGTCGGAAGCAGCCGGGACACGCTGTTCATGGAGTCCGCCGCCGCCGTGCAGGCCCTGGCGCCAGGCGTCGAAGCCGGCTTCCAGTTCGGGCGCCCCATCCTCGACCGTCGAATGACCTGGGCGTTCGGGCTTTTCACGGAGGGTGTCGGCGACGACTTCGGCGATGCCACGGAGGATCTGGGTCGGGCGGTGGGCCGGGTCACGGGGCTGTTGATCGACGATCAGGATCCGACTCTCCTAGGGACCGGGCGCCTGCTGCACCTGGGACTGAGCGGCTACCTAGTCTATGCCGGGAGCGACTCCGTGCGCTACCGAAGCCGCCCCGAGAGCCACCAGGCGCCGCGCGTGGTCGATACCCTCGACGTCGCGGCCAGCGGCGCCTACGTGATGGGAGTGGAGGCCGCCTGGATCGACGGTCCGCTCTGCCTCCAAGGCGAGTTTCTTCGCGTCGCGGTCGAGAATGGGGACGCGCCGGACGTCGACTTCCATGGGTTCTACACCTCGGCGAGCTGGTTCCTCACCGGCGAGAGCCGACCCTATGACCGGACCCGCGGCTCCCTCGCGCGCGTGGTCCCCCATCGGAACTTTCGGCTGCGCGGTGGCGGGTGGGGCGCCTGGGAACTCGCCGGACGGTTCTCCCACGTCAACCTCAACAGCCAGGGGGTCGCCGGGGGGCGCCTCACGATGGGGACCGTCGCCTTGAATTGGTATCTCCACTCCCATCTGAAGTGGCGATTCGAACACGGAATAGGGCGCCTGGAGGGCCGGGATCCGGAGGGGAACATCCGTCAGTTCCAGACCCGGTTCGAGGTCGATTTCTGACGACGACCACCCATCCCGGGGCATGCCGAGGACAACCACGGACCGCACGGAGCACACGGAAGTACCGCCGGTCCGCGCCGGAGGGACGCTCGACGCGTGGCGGGTCCGTGGTCAAAATCGGCGCCATGAAAGTCGCCGAATTCCTGCTGCCCGAGCCGAAGATCCTACCGGTGTTGGACCCGGGATTCCGTCCAGCGGCGCTGGCGGTGCGCGCCTTGGAAGGGGCTGCCCGCTCGTCGGGCAAGGGGCTGGAGGTCGGGGTGGCTGTGGAACAGGCGGACGGTTCGACGTTCGGCTTCCGACGGACCTTTCTCCCGGCCGACCATCCCGCCGCCGGGGCCAACGCGTATTTCCTGGAGCGCCTCGTGAAGTTTCTCCTCTGGTCGCGCGGGGGATGGCGGGTGCATGTGGAGGGTTCTCCGGAATTGGCCAATGGACTGCGAAAGTACTACGCCGAAACCGGGACCGGCCGGTTCGACACGATGATGATGGGAGGCCGCATCTACGGGCGTCCCTTCGAGGTGGTCGCCGTGGACCGGTTGCCGGCGGAACAGGCGACGACGCAGGCGCTGGGGCGGCATCGGGACGGCTGTCGGATCGGCTTCGACCTGGGAGGGAGCGACCGGAAGGTGTCGGCGGTGATCGACGGGGAACCGGTGTTCACCGAGGAAACGGTCTGGGATCCGATTCATCAGGCCGATCCGCAATACCACTTCGACGGGATCATGGATTCCTTGCGCCAAGCGGCGGCGCATCTGCCGCGGGTGGACGCCATCGGAGGCAGCGCGGCGGGCGTCTACGTGAACAACCAGCCGCGGGTGGCCTCGCTCTACCGGGCGGTGCCGGCGGACCTTTTTGAATCCCGGATCAAACCGATTTTCTCGGACCTGAAGGCGGCTTGGGGCGGGGTGCCCTTCGAAGTCGCGAACGACGGGGAAGTCACGGCGCTGGCCGGATCCATGGCGCTTGGAAAGAACGCCGTCCTGGGCATCGCCATGGGCACGAGCACGGCGGCGGGCTTCGTGACGCGCGACGGGAACATCACCTCCTGGCTCAACGAACTGGCGTTCGTGCCGCTGGATTATCGGCCCGAAGGACCGTGCGACGAATGGAGCACGGATCGCGGGGTCGGTTCCCAGTATTTCTCGCAGCAGGCGGTGGGCCGTCTGCTGCCGGCGTCCGGCATCGAAGCGGATCCCGCGTTGGGGCTGCCCGAGAAGCTCAAGCTCGTCCAGAAGCGCATGGCCGAGGGCGACGAACGGGCCCGCGGGATCTATCAGACCATCGGGACCTACTTCGGCTACGGACTGGCCCACTTCGCGAGCTTCTACGATTGCGACCACGTGCTCGTGCTGGGCCGGGTCATGACCGGCGACGGCGGCTCCGTGATCCTCGACGGCGCGCGAGCCGTGTTGGATCTGGAATTCCCCGACCTCGCCGAGCGGATCAAGTTCCACACGCCGGATGAGACGGCGAAGCGCCACGGCCAGGCGGTGGCGGCGGCGAGTCTCCCGTGTCTGGCGACGAATCGACCCTCCTAGCGTCCCGCCTTCGCGGCGATTCTTCCCCATGAACCACACCCCCGTAGCCGCGGACGTCAGTCCGCGCCATCTCCGGGCGGGAAGTCGGCGCCGACTGACGTCGGCGGCGACGGTTCATGGCCGCGATACGTGTCCCGGGTTTGGAAAGAACCCCACCCCATGAAGCCACCCTGGGCCGGATTCGAGGCGTCGGCGATCGGACGTGGATGCCTGCCTCCCGGCTGCGGGGTGGTCGTGGCGGTGTCGGGCGGACGGGACTCCATGGTGCTGCTGCGCGGACTCGTGGGGTGGCGGATCGACCAGGGTTGGCGCCTGGTGGTGGCGCACTTTCATCATCAACTGCGCGGGGCCGACGCCGACGCGGACCAAGCCTTCGTGGCGGTGGCCGCGGCGAAGGCTGGTTTGACCTTCGTCGCCGGCACCGCGGATGTGGAAGCCGCGCGCGCATCCGGCGAGTCCTGGGAAACGGCGGCGCGCCGGCTTCGACACGGCTTCCTGGCCCGGGTTGCGCGGGAGCACGGCTGCGCGCGGATCGCCCTGGGACATCACGCCGGGGATCAGGCGGAACTCTTCCTGCTCCGGTTGCTCCGGGGCGCGGGCGCGGCGGGGCTGGGCGGCATGGGGGAATCGGATCCTTCGCCCGTCGACCCCGGGGTGGGGATGGTTCGACCGCTCCTGGGTTGCGGGAATGACGAGGTGGAAGCCCTGGCCCGCGAATGGGGCGTCGACTACCGCGCCGATGCGACGAACCTGGATCCGTCCCATCTGCGAAACCGTGTTCGCCATGAATTGCTGCCCTTCCTGGAGTCCCGGTTTCAGCCTGGGATCCAGCGGATCCTCCTACGCGAGCAAACCCTGCTGCGGGATCAGGCGGTCCTGATTCAACAGTTGGCCAGGGATTGGCTGGAGGGGTCGGGCGCGTCCGGGGAGGAGCGCGGATTCGCCGATCTGGCGGTGGCGCTGCAACGGGAGGTGTTGCGGGCGCAGTGGACGGGCCGTTCGCTCGCGCTGGATTTCGAAGCCGTCGAGGCGCTGAGAGTCCATCCCGGCCGGCCCATCCAGATCGGCCCCGGCCGTCGCGTGGTCCGCGATCCATCGGGACGCGTGCGGGTGCTGGAGGATGATCCGGTCGAGAGGACGTTTCTCGAGGATCAAGTGGAGGTCGCCTTGGAGCCGTGCCCCGGCGTTCGGACCTTCGGTGGAGGCCGCCTCGCCTGGCGGATCGCGGCGCGGTCCCAGAAGGCAAAAGACGACGAAAACAATCCGGTCCAAAGGGGGCCTCGGAGGGTCGGGCGATTCAGCGACGCCGAGGCCGCGGGTGGAATGGCTCGATGCCGACGCCGTGGGCGCGAGGATCCGGTTGCGCCACTGGCGCGCGGGGGACCGCTTCCAGCCGATCGGCCTCGAATCGGCTTCCAAACTTCAGGACCTCTTCACCAACGCCCGCGTCCCGGCCGCCGAACGCCGTCGTCGGGTCGTGGCCGAAACCGAAGGCGGCGAGATTTTCTGGGTGGAAGGACTTCGGATCGGCCACGGCGTCCGTCGGACGGATGCGACGGTTCGGACTCTCGGATGGCTCTGGGAGCGGAGCCCGGATCCGTGATCAATCCATCAATCAATCGGGCCACTGGCCGTCGATGATCGGGCGCGTTTGGAGAAGGGCCGGATCCGCGACGACGTGGCGAACGCGCCGGCGTTTCCACGTGTAGGTCATGTGGATCCGACCGTCGGCGGTCTGGATGATCGCCGGGTACGAGAATTCGCCCGGCTCGCGTTCGAGGACCAGCGCGGCGGACCACTTCCGGCCGTCGTCGGAAACCGCGAGGTTCAGGAGGTGCCGACCTTTGGTCGTGTGGTTGTAGATGAGGGCGAACCGGCCGTCGCGGAGGCGGACGGCGTCGATGCCGGAACTGGGATTGGGGAGGACGGTGCGGGTGAGCGGTTTCCAAGTTTTCCCGGCATCCGTGGACCATGACTCCAGAATCACGCCCTGCCGGGAGCGGCAGAGGATTTGGATCGTGGTGTCGGAGTGGGGGAGCAAGGTGGGCTGAATGGCGCCCCATTCGTCGCCCCGGTTGAGGGGCGGGGTTCGCGACCAGGCGCCGAGCGGCTCCCGGGTGGTCTCCATCTGGACCTGCCAGCCGTCGTGTTCCGTGCTCGAGCCGCAGAGCAGGGTGCCGTCCGCGAGTTCGATCGGCTTCGCCCGCACGGGGCCCATGAAGCCGTCCGGCAGTCGATGCGGCTCGGACCAGGTGCGGCCCTGATCCGTGGAGGTCTTCACAAGTCCCCACCAGTTGAACGGCCGGGGGCCCACTTTGTAGAAGAGCAGGAGCGGCCCCTGGCGCGGTTGAAAGAGGACCGGGTTCCAGCAGGGGTGGCGCTTGGGATCGCCCTCGGCCGTGCCGGTGGCGACGCGCTTGGGCTCGGACCACGCGCCATCGCGCCATCGCGCCGTGTGGATATCGACGTCGTTCCGGCCTTCGGCCGTGCCCCCGAACCAGGCGGCCAGGATGCCCTCCTTGGTTTCCACCAGCGTGGACGCGTGGCACTCCGGGAATTCGGCCTGCTCGTAGATGAATCGGCGGGCGATGATTCCCGGGGATTCAGGCGGCGGGTTGGGCGGTGAGCCGGCCTGATCAGCGGCCGCCGCCGCCGTGGCGGTCCGGTGGGTGAATCCGAAAGCCGCCGCGGCCGAGGCGGCGACGGCGAGGCGCAGGCAATCGCGGCGATTGGTGGAATGCATGGTGGATGGAGGCGAGGGGTTGGGTGGGGTTCAGTTCTTGGGTGCGGTCACCATGGGGAAATTGTCGGTGCGGAACGGCGACGCCGGGAGTCCGTCGACATTGAAGAGGTTGACGACGGGGTAGTCCTGCCATCCGTACCGGACCGCGACCGGCTCGGGGACCTGGGGGTGGGTGACCACGACGCGGCGACCGTCGATCCGGGCATCGGCCCAGTGCCACTCCCGGTTGGTGCCGCAGATCTGAAACCCGGTGAGGGCTTTGCCCCGGACCTGAAGGCCGGATCCGACGTCCCTGAAGGAAAGGATCGCGCGGCCCTTGGAGATGCGGAGGCCGCGGTAGCTGGGTCCCGAGTGGGTGACCCGCTCTTTGTACGCGATGGCTCTCGCGGCCAGCGCCAGGCGGGCGCCCACGGGCCGCTTCTTGGTCGGATGGATGTCGTCCTTGTCGCCCGCATCCGTGATGACCGCCATGCCCACCTTCGGGAGAACCCGCGTCGCCATCAACTGGGCTTCACGGAGTTCCGCCCAGTCGCTCTCCATCGGCGCCGCCGTGATCTCCTCCAGCGATCGATTCTTGTTCTTGTCCCAGGGCGCGAGTTGGACGGCGAGGAACGGGAACTCACCCTGGCCCCAGTCGGCCCGCCAGTTCTTGATCAAGGTCGGGAACAAGCGTCCGTACTCATGGGCCCGCGAGGCGTTCGATTCGCCCTGGTACCAGATCGCTCCGGCGATGGCGTACGGGATCAGCGGATAGATCATGCCGTTGTAGAGCTGGGAGGGTGCCCAGTTCCCCCAGGGCCGCCCGCGGACCGGCGGTTTTCCCTTGGCGCGGAGTTCGGTGACTTCCTTCTCCCAGGCGGCGACGGATTCCTCGAAGCGACGCTTCTTCTCGGGATACGGGTCCAGGATGTCCCGCTTGAAGGCGGGATCGGCGGCCAGCACCTCCTCGCGAATCCACACCTCGGCGGGGGATCCACCCCAGGAGGTGTGGATCAAGCCCACCGGAACATCGCGCGCCCTCTGGAGATCGACACCGAAGTAGTAGGCGACCGCCGAGAATCCCGCGACGGTGGTCGGGTTGCAGAGTTCCCAGCGGCCCTCGACGTCGTCGGCGGGAAACTCCGCCATGCTCTTGGAGACGGTGAAAAGGCGGATCTGCTTGTTGGACGAGGCGTCGATGGCGGGTTGGGGATCCTCCGATCGGGAGAGCGGCCACTCCATGTTGGACTGGCCGCTGCACACCCAGACTTCGCCCACCAGGATGTTGGTGCGGGTGAGGGTTTCGGTCCTCCCTCGGACCCGCAGCGTCTCGGGCATTCCCGGGCGTTGCCTCGGCAGCTTGATGAGCCATCGCCCGTTCTTGGAGACGGTTGAGTACGCCTTGCCCCGGAACTCGACGCTGACGGTGTCGCCGGCGTCGCACCATCCCCAGACGGGGACTTCGCGTCCCTGCTGAAGGACGGCGTTGTCGGAGAAGACGGCGGGAAGCCGAAGTTCGGCCGAGGCGGAAAGGCCCGCGGCCGCGGCGAGAGCGAAGGTGATCGATCGTACGGAGTGCCGGCAGGGGGAACTCATGCCGAGAGAACACGGCAAGGTTCCGGGGTCGTCAAGCATGCCGTGGGTTGCGAGGAGCGCGGGGCGCCGAAACGACGGGTTTGATGGGCGGAATGATATTCTCTTATGTTGAAATTGTTTAAGAAAAGCTGTGTTGACGGAACGTCGGGACAGGGTATGGTCTCGCCTGTCGCTGGAATGTTCTTTGGACGGTGCGGGTGGATGGAGCAACAAAAGTTCTCCGGAGTTGTGCGGTGCACACGACCTCCGGCATCCCCTAAGCCCGCATGCACCTTGTATTCGACATTCCCCGGGCCCTGGCGGTCTCCCTCAGACTGCGGGGCCCGGTTTTTTTCTTTCTTCCGAACCAAGGTCCGTACGTAGGACCGGCCTGTCCATAGGCCGTGTCCAGGAATGGATCTCAAGCCCCAGAGGGGCGGCCCAACGGATGACCCTTCCGACCTCAATCCCGGGCGATGGAGGAAGCCCGTGACCGCCGCTCCGAGGGCCGCTCCTACGGAGCTTGAATTCGTTGGCGACCGATCCGTTGCTATAGACCGGCCACCCCTACGGGGTTGCGCGGGGATTTCTCGCGGCCGAATCGAGGGAGACGCATGCGATGACCCGCCATCCCTCGGGGTGAGACAACTTCGAGGAACCGCTGAATTTCTGAAATTCCTTAGCCGCTCTCAGCCCTTCTTCAAGGAGCGGACAAAGCGGTCCAGGCGGTCGAGGCCCTTTTCGACTTGGCTCAAGCTGGTGGCGTAGCTGATCCGGAGGTAGTCGTCCGCGCCGAAGGCGATTCCGGGGACCGCGGCCACTTTTTCGGCTTCCAGAAGGCGGGCGCAGAATTCGGCGCTTCGGAGGCCGGTTTCGCGGATGTTTGGAAAGAGGTAGAACGCACCCCTGCTGTTGACGCATGAAACGCCGGGAATGGCGTTGAGCCGTTGGTAGGCCACCGTGCGGCGCTTGGCGTATTCGGCGAGCCACTTGGGAAGGTGGTCCTGGGGTCCGGTGAGGGCGGCGACGGCGCCTTTCTGGGCGAAACTGGTGGGGTTGGACGTGGAATGGCTCTGGATGGCGTCGATGGCCTTGGCGATCGGCTCGGGAGCCGCGAGGAATCCGAGGCGCCAGCCGGTCATGGACCAGGCCTTGGCGAAGCCGTGGACGATGATGGTGTGGTCCTGGTGGCGCGGGCTGAAACTGGCGACGGATTTGTGAACCGCTCCGTCGTAGAGGAGGTGCTCGTAGATTTCGTCGCTCATGATGAGGACGCCCCGCTCGACGCACACATCACCCAGGGCCCGGATTTCGTCGGGCGTGTAGACGCAGCCGGTGGGGTTGCTCGGGGAATTGAGGATGAAAAGCCGGGTGCGCGGCGTGATCGCGGCGCTGAGTTGGTCGGGGGTGACCTTGAATTCGGTCTGGTCGGAGGTGGGGAGGATGACGGGAGTGGCGCCCGCCAATTTGACCATCTCGGGGTAGCTGAGCCAGTACGGCGACGGGACCAGGACTTCGTCCCCTTCCTGGCAGACGGCCAGGATGACGTTGTAACACGAGTGCTTTCCCCCGTTGGAGACGATGATCTGGCTGGGCTTGAAAGTGAGCCCGTTCTCCTTTTGGAACTTCTCGGCGATGGCTTCGCGGAGTTCCGGGATGCCGCTGGACGGGGTGTACTTGGTGAACCCCGCGTTCAGGGCGTCGATGGCCGCCTTCCGGATGTGCTCGGGGGTTTCGAAGTCGGGTTCCCCGGCGCCGAATCCAACGACGTCTTCGCCCGCGGCCTTCATGGCCTTCGCCTTGGCGTCGATGGCGAGCGTGAGGGATGTGGAGAGGGCGGCGGCGCGGCGGGCGATCGGGTAGTTCATGACCGAGACTCGGGGGCGAAGAGCGTCGGGCAAGCGGTGAGGGCCGGCAAGTGGGATATGGGGTCGCTTGGGCAAGGGCAAATGGAACGTTGCCGGTGACGGGACAACCCGCCTATCCTGCGAAACGCGATGAAGCATCATCTCGACTTCGAGAAGCCACTCATCGAACTCCAGCAGAAGCTTGATGAGTTGCGACGGGCCCAGCAGTCGAACCCCCTCGGGCTTCAGTTGGAGGACGAGATCCAGGTGATCGGGGCCAAATTGGCCGAAACGCGGCGGCAGATCTATGCGAAGCTGACCGCCTGGCAACGGGTCCAGCTGGCCCGCCATCCCCTGCGCCCCTACTTCCTCGACTACGCCCGCCTGGCGTTCACGGAATTCTCCGAATTGCACGGCGACCGACTGTTCGCCGACGACCACGCGATGGTGGGTGGATTCGCCAAACTCGGGAAGCACCGGGTCCTCCTCATCGGCACCCAGAAAGGGCGCGATACCAAGGAGAACATCATCAGGAACTTCGGTTCCGCGAACCCCGAAGGGTATCGCAAGGCGCTTCGCCTGATGCGCCTCGCGGATCGGTTCGGCCTCCCCATCATTTCGTTGATCGACACGATGGGCGCCTATCCCGGGGTCGGCGCCGAGGAACGCCACATCGCGGAGGCCATCGCCGTGAATCTCCGCGAGATGATGATGTTCGAAGTCCCCATCATCGCGGCCGTCCTGGGCGAAGGCGGGTCCGGCGGCGCGCTGGGCATCGGGGTCGCCGACCGCGTCCTGATCCTGGAAAACGCGTACTACTCGGTCATCTCCCCGGAAGGCTGCGCGGCGATTCTCTGGAAGGACCGAAAGGCCGCCGCCCTGGCCGCCGCCGCCCTGAAAATCACCGGCCCCGACCTCCTCGAGTTCAAGCTCGTGGACGGAGTGATCCCCGAACCGGACGGCGGAGCCCACCACGATCCGGTGGCCACGGCCGCCAACTTGAAGGCCGCCCTGATCCGTCAGTTGGAGGAAGTCCAGGCCATTCCGGGACCCGAACGACTTCGCCAGCGGTACCAAAGGTTCCGCGGCATGGGGCACTATGCGATCCGGCCCCCGGAACCGGTCCCGGTCGCGCCCGAAGCCGCCGGGAGCGGGAACAACGCCGGAACCGACGCGGCGACGACGCCGACCGGGCCCGCGAAATCCCAGGAGGCCACCTCGGCCCAGTCCCGGGTTCCCGCGGTTCGTGGGAGCGGACGGGCGCCTTCCCATCCGGGGCCGGCGAAGTCGACATGAATTGGTATCCGATCCGTTTCGTTCCCATTTATCAGGAACGGGTCTGGGGCGGCCGCCGACTTGAAAGCGTCTACGGTCGCAAGCTGCCAGGCGCGGTTCCGATCGGGGAATCCTGGGAGATTTCGGACCGGGAGGGAGCTTCCAGTGTCGTCGCGAATGGTCCCTGGGCCGGCCGAACTCTTGCCGAGTTGCTCGCGCGGGACGCCTCGGGGTTGATGGGGGATGCGCGCGCCCACCTGCGGGCGGGCCGCTTCCCGCTCCTCGTCAAGGTGCTCGACGCCCGCGAAGTGCTCTCCTTGCAGGTTCATCCCCCCGCGGATCAGACCAGGCGCCTGGGCGGCGAGCCGAAATCCGAGATGTGGTATTTCACGGACGTCGAACCCGGCGCCGAAATCCTCGTCGGGCTGCGACCTGGAACCACGCGGGACGGTTTTCAACGGCAACTGGCGGCCGGCGACGTGGAGCAGTGTTTTCATCGCATCCCGGTCGCCCCCGGCGACGCCATGTTCCTTCCCAGCGGCCGGGTGCACGCGATCGGCGCGGGGCTACTCTTGTTCGAAATCCAGGAGAATTCCGACACGACGTTCCGGGTCTTCGACTGGAATCGGAAGGGTCTCGACGGCGAGCCGCGTCCGCTTCACGTCGCCGAATCAATGGAGAGCATCGATTTCGAGGATTACGCGCCCAGGCTCGTGGAGACCGACTGGTCGGCGGAGGGGTCGCCCGACGCGGCCCTTGCGTCGCGGTTGTTGACCGACAACGACTCCTTCCGCGTCGAGGCTCACCGAGGTCCCAACGGGTCCCAGTGGCGGCGGCGCCTCTCCCGGTGTCTCGTCGTGGGCGTGGTCCGTGGGGGGCTCCAACTCGGCGATGGGCCCGAAGCCGTTCGGTTGCGGGCCGGCGATTTCGGTCTGATTCCGGCGGCGATGGAATCGGTGACGGCGACGCTGGAGGGCGAAACGGAATGGCTGACAGCCCTTCCAGGCCTGGGTTGCCAGGGATCGAAATCCGCCGACTGATTCGATGGATGTGATGATGATGATCCCGACCGAGACTGTGATCGCACGCGCGAGGCGGATACGGATACGGATACGGAAGTTTCCATGAGTGAACGACCCCCAACGTCTGGAAGTCGAAGGCGGACCAAGTCCACCGGACGCTCGTCGAAGAGGTCCCGTCTGCTGCGGATCCTGGACCGGGATCGGCCGTTCGCGGTGGTGATGGCGCTGGCCGCCGTGGTTGGCGGAGCGGTGCTTCTGGGCGTCCCGAAATTCTGGAAGACAACCCCGGACGCGTTTCCGCACGGGGAAGTCCGGGTGAGCGCGATGGATCTTGCGCAGGCGTGGTCGCTGAAGCGGTCGGCCCGCCGGGCGGAGGCCGCCGGCCAGGCCGAGGTCGCGCTGATGGCGTGGCGCGGCGCGCTCGCGAACAATCTGGCGTCCCCCGAGTCGCACCGGGGCGTCCTCTCGTTCCTTGGACGGAGCCCGGAAGCGCGGACCGATTGGACGCACTTCGCGATACGGAGCGCATCCTGGCTGCTCGCCCTGACGAAGACCAATCTGTCCGACCTCACCCTGGTTGGAAGCGTCATGGAACGCTACGGGCGGCCTCGGATGGCCTTGGCCATGATGGCACCCATCGCGCGGGACGAGGATCCGGACCTGGAGAAGGCGCGCGCCCGCTGCCTTCTCTCCTCGGGCCGACTGGACGCCTTCGAGGAACTTTGGATGACACGGGGCGAGGCCTGGAAGGACGATCCCGTCCTGGCGATGTACCACGACGCCTGGCTGGGCGCGACCGACGATCGCACGCCGGGCCTGGAGGCGACCCGACGGTTGAAGGACGCGCTTCGGACCGAGGGCGAGCCCGGGTTGACCGCGGCCCGACTGTTGATTCTGGTGGCGGCGACCAAGGGGCAGGCCGACGACCTGGGGCAGGCGTTGGAAGTGCTCGAGGCACGGCATTCCGCTTCCGTGGCGCAGCATGGACTTCGTTGGCGGGTCCTCGCGGCTTCCGGTCGGGGCGACGAGGCGCGGAGTCTGGCGGCCGCCTACAAGGAGATCCCCAGCGACCCGGAAATGGCCGGCGCCCAATGGCGGGCGATGCGGGACATCGGAATGGCGGACGAGGCTTTGGTCATGGCGGAGGAGAACCTGGGACGCTACGGCAGCGACCTGGAAGCCTGGCGAACGTACTTCGACCTGCTGGTGGAAGCCCGGCGCTGGAAGCAAACGATGCGGGCGACCGCCAACGCCCGCCTCGTCGCGTCCCGACAGGAACCTCTCTTTGTGGAAGCCCTGTTCGCCGAGTACCGGGCTTCGCTGGGCGAGAACCGGAAGACGGACGAGGCCCGGCTGGCGGCGGAGCTGGACGGTGTCCGGGTGTCGGACCTTGAAACCCTCGTGCGGATCAGTTCGGTGCTTCGGACCCACGAGAGGGTCGACGTCTCGCTGGGACTTCTGGAGGCCCACGAGGCCGCTTACAGGAATTGGTCCGCCTACTGGGCCGAAGTGTTCTCGGCCGGGTTGGCGGGGAAGGACGTGGAAGTCCTGCGGCATTCGGTGGAGGAATTGCTGAGGATCGAGCCCAACAACCCCGCTTGGATCAACAACAGGGCCGCCCTTCTGTTGATCACCGGCGAGGATCCCGCCGAGGCGCAGCGATTGACGCTGGCGGGGTTGGCGCGCAATCCAACTTCCGCCCTCCTGAAGATCAATCACGCGATGGCGCTGCTCGCCAACGGCCGCGCGGCCGAGGCGGAAGGCGTCCTCGCCACCGTGGCGGCATCCCGGCTGCCCAAGGAGGGCGTCGCCAACTTCAAACTGGCCATGGCCGGGGCGCAGCTTGCCCTGGGGCGGCCCGAACAGGCGGCGGAGACCGCCGCGGCCGCGGACCGTGGCCTGCTTCTGGCCCCCCAGGTCGAACGCCTGGACCGGATCGCCGCCGAGGCGGCTCGCAACAGCGGAAAATGAAGGATTCGTGGGAATCGCGATTCCCGGAGGAACGACGACGATGCAAGACGACCAGGATTTCGAGGAATTGAAGGGTATTCGACGGTGGTGGGCCGAACTCCGGCACCGTTGGCAGGAGGAACTCCAAACCAATGGCTTCCTCCGCCACATGGTTCACGAACCATCCTTCCTGGTCGCCATCGCGGGCCTGGTGATCTGCGGCGGCGGTGTCGCCCTGGTGGTGCCCAAGATCTGGAATCCGGCGCCCCCTCACTTTTCCCGAGTCATCCGGGTGAGTCTGCTCGACCGAATCCAGGCGTGGAATCTCCGCCGGACCGCCGTCAACGAGGTGGCGGCGGGGCATTGGGACGAAGCCATCGTGGCCTGGCGCACGGCCCTGGCCAACAACCTGGCCGACACGGCGGCCCATCGGGGCGTCCTGGAAACGCTGCGCGACGCGCCCTGGGTGCATTCGGCGAACCTGAACCACGCCTTGTTCAGCGGCGAACTCCTGATCGAGCTCTCGCAAACCAATCGCGCCGACGCGACCCTCGTCGCGAACGTGCTGGTCAGGCACCGCCTCCCGGAGGTGGCCGTGGACCTGCTCCGGCGGTGGGAAAGTGATTTCACGGCGGACGAGGAGATGGCGTGGATGAGGGCGCTGTTCGCGAGCGGCCAGTTCGGCGCGTTCGAAGCCCGGTGGAAAAGCTCGGCTTCGCGTCTGGAACGGGACCCGGGGATGGCCCTGCTCCGCGCCGCCATCGACGCTTCCGGTCCGCCCGCCGTCGCGGTGGAAGCCCTCGAAAAGCTCCGATCCGCCCTCGCCGATCCCGACCAACGCCTGGAGGCGGCCCGGTTGCTTTGCGCGGCCGCCGCGCGGCGCGATGATCCCGCCGAGTATGAGCGCGGGTTGGCCGTCCTTCGCGAGATGGGATCCACCATGGTGCATGACGAGGCGGCTCGGTGGGGGCTGTTGGCCCGCCACGATCGACTCGAGGAGGCGCGCCAGGCGGCTCGGGAGCATCAGCCGGTGCCTCCCCCGACCGCCATGGAAGCGGTGCAACTCGCGCGGGCCTGGTCCGAACTCGGGTTGGGCGACCTCGGGGTGGAGATGTTCAGGGAAAACGCCCTGCGGTACGGCATGACCTACGAGGTGTGGGCGGTCTATTTCGATCTTCTGATGGAACGGCGGCTCTGGGACGACGTGCGTCGGGTGGCGGCTTCGCTGCGGGGGACCGCCTCGGGTCGCGACGACGTCTTCGCCATGACCTGGTTCGCCGAGGCGATCGCCGAACTCTCCGAGAATCGGCGCACCGGCGCGTTGGCTTATCTGAAACGGCTCGAGGAGGCGCAAATCGCGAACCCCGCCGTGGTCCTGCGACTCGCCTCCGGCCTGATCCGGGTCGGTGAATTCGAAACTTCGGAGAAGCTCCTGAAACGAGCGGAACCGGATCTCGCGAAGCATCCCGGATTTTGGATGCAGGTGCTGATCGCCGCCCAGGGCCGGCGCGACGTCGCGACGCTGGAACGTGGGACGGCGGCTCTGCTGGAATTGCAGCCGGAAAGCGCCGTCGCGTTGAACATGAAACTCGGACTGATGCTCCTGAAGCGCGAGACCCCGGCCGAGGCGCTGACCTTGAGCGTGCGTCTCAGCGGAGCCGGAATGAACTCCGCGGGCGCCGCCATCAATCACGCCGCGGCGCTTCTCCAGAATTCACGAACCGCGGAGGCCGCCGTGGTCCTAGCCCGAATGGATCCGGCGCGACTGGGACCCCAGGAACGGGCCGCCTGGGAATTGGCCCAGGTTGAGTTCCTCGGCCAGAGCGGTCGCCTTCGGGAGGCGATCGACCTGGGCGCCAAGATCGACGGCGGCCAGCTCATGCCGCCGGACGAGGCGTGGCTTCAAAAGTTCCTGGTGGAAAGCCGGGAGCGTCTCGCCGGAGGCGGGCCGTGACCTCGGGACAAACCGCCTGGCGTCCTTTCCTCGTCCGCTGGGCCGTCCATGCCGCGGCGGTCCTGGTGGCCACCCAGGTCGTTCCTGGAATCGAGTGCCGGTCCTGGGTCGGGCTCATCACGGCCACGCTGCTGCTCGGCCTCCTCAACGCCTTCGTTCGTCCGCTCCTGCTGGTCCTGAGCCTGCCCATCGTCGTCGTCACCCTCGGCCTGTTTCTGTGGGTCATCAACGCCGCCCTCCTGTACTTCGTCGGATTCCTCGTGAAGCCGTTCCAGGTCGCGGGGTTCGGCTCCGCCCTCGGCGGAGCCGCCGTCATCAGCATCGTCGCAACCCTGCTCGGTGTCGCCCTAGGCGTGAATTCCCAGCCCGCGCGATCCCGTGTCGCATCATCCGGACCCCCATCCCAGGGCTATCCCCGTCGACGGCCTCCGCCCGGCGATGATGGCGGCGGTCCGGTGATCGACGTGTGATCCGGAACGATTCGGTCGCGACGCCGGCATCTTCGTTCGCCCCGGAAGCGAGGATGCCCGGGCGGACGGTTTCAATCCCGGAGGTAGGACGCCCGCTGGGTTGGAATTCCCGCCGCGACGAAATCCCGTTCGAAATCCGTCAGGACAACCGCCAGTTCGGCCGGCGTCTCGACCCGGCTCAATCCGGGGCAGGCGTCGAAGACCGCCCGCATCTGGGCGAAGTAGTCGGTGTTGTCCGTTCGCAGATGCACCGGGGCGCCCGGCTTGAGGGCTTCGCGGACCAGCGCCCCGAAGCGCCCGCTGATCAGCCGGTTCTTGTGATGCCTCCGCTTGGGCCAGGGATCCGGGAAGTAGATGTGGATGGCCGAGGCGGTCCCGGGCGGAAGCAGGTACTCGACGCAATAGGACGCCTCGATCCGAAGCCCAAGAACGTTGGTCAGTCCTTGCCGCTGGCACTTCCGATCGAGTTTCCGGATCCGGCCCAGCAGCCGTTCCACACCGATGAAATCGCGGTCGGGATGCCGCGCGGCCCAGGCGAGCAGAAAGGAACCGTCGCCGCTGCCCAGTTCGACCTCGAGCGGCGCCTCCCGCCCGAACATGGTCCGGAGGTCCAGTCGTTCGAGCCATGACGCCGGCTTGTGGATCGTCCGGTCCGGCACGATCACAGCCGGCCCTGGATTCCGAGGCGCCTCGGCGGGTCGAGCGGAGGAAACCTCGTGGGAAACGGAGTCAGGATTGGACATCGGTGAGTCGGAACGCGGATGCGGATGCGGAGGTCACGAGTTCTCGCGGGCGGTCGCGTCGGCGATGAACAGGGCCAGGGACGCCGTGTAGCCATGCAGGTGATTCCGATCGCCCACGGGCCCGATCTCGCCGTTGCAGAAGAATCCGGCGAGCGGGAGTTGCCGCCCGAGGTTCTCGTGAACGAGCCGTGTGTCTTGGTGGAGCCGGCCAAACAGACCCAGGCCGCGCCCGGCGCAGCTGCAGAGGCAGGACGCGACAATCCTTTCTCCCGCGAGGCGCTCGCGCGCCCGCCCAAGCAGCGCCGAGAAATCCTCCGTCGCGGCCGCGCCATCCCTGAACTGGAACTGGACCGTCTGTCCCACGCGGACGCGCGCCCCGACGGCCACGATCCCGCGATTCGGGTCGGCTCCCAGGAGATTGCGCACGAGGAAATCCCCGCGGCGGTGCTCCTCCCGATACTCGTCGACCGCCAGACCCACGAAGATGTTGCCGTTGGCGCGGGCCTTCTCCGAGGAGGGCA
Source organism: uncultured Verrucomicrobiota bacterium (assembly GCA_942490575.1). Classification (GTDB taxonomy): domain Bacteria; phylum Verrucomicrobiota; class Verrucomicrobiia; order Limisphaerales; family CAIMTB01; genus CAIMTB01. Next base: position 82,919 of record CALNYA010000002.1, on the reverse strand, counting down.
GGGCGTTGAAGGTGTCCTGCAGAACCGTCAGGGCGGGGAGGTTGCCGATGCGCTGAATGAAGTTCCGGTCGGCGGCCGTGATCGTCCACGGGCGGCCAATCGGCGTGCAGCCTTGGGAGACGATGGCTTCGAGACGCGCCGCGCCTCCCACCGAGATCCCAATCCCGCCATCCGTGAACACCTCCTGGTTCAGAAAAAGACATCGATCGCCGGGCGCCGTCGTTCCTCCCGCCAGCCCGCCCACGCAGGGTGTCCCGGGATAGGCGTCGTTCCATTGCTGGAGCCAGCGCTCGGCATCCAACCCGTCGGGGTCGGCGAAAAAGAGCCAGCCGCGAGTGTTCGCTGAATCAATTCCGGTGCGGGTGTGCCACCAGCCGGGGCCCGTCGATCCCTCGACATCCGCGGCCGTGAATCGCGCGGGCGTCAGTTCGGCGCCGGGAAGCGACAGTAGCAGGATGGAGAGGGCCGCGCCGTCCTCCACTTCCACCGACTGGCCGATGACCCCGTGCGCGCCGCATCCGGCGAGGAGTTTGGCGCGCCCGTGGACCTGGATCAGTTCGTTGATTTCCCGGATCTGGGGGAGGAGTTGCGGACTGGCGAAAACCAGCGCCAGGTCGGCGCGCTCGCCGGGAAGCCGCCGCCGGGCCTCTTCCACGCGGCTTCGCAGGGTGCCTTCGTCGAAGGCATCCGCGATGAGCATGGCGGTGGCGAATCCAGGAGCCGTCACGTGCGTGGAACCTAGGGCCGTGGGTGGATTCAGACAACAAGGTCCATCAACGCCTTGGATCCGGTCCGCGCGCTGTTCGAACGGAAGCCGGAATGGAACGTCCCGATTCCAGACGGGGCTCAGGCCGCGCCGGGCTTCGCCACCATTCGCCCGGCCTTGCCGCCTCGAGCGGACTGGCTCGAAGCGCCTCCCCGGAAGCTGCGCCAATAGCGGAGCGGCAGGAGCGCGATCCCCAGCAGCGCCATCTGGGTGATGTCGAAAAGGATCAACCACCGGAAGGCGGCGTCCATGAAGCCGTACGCGTGGAGGCCGATCCCGAGCATGTTGACGCCGAACCACGAGAACGCCGTGATGACGTTGCCAAAAATCGCCGTCGCCATGAGCGCCTTCTCCGAAAGAATCCGGCCCCACCGGGCGTGCAAGTAGAACGCATTCCAGATCACGATCATCAGGGCGCCGTTCTCCTTCGGATCCCAGCCCCAGAACCGGCCCCAGGATTGGTCGGCCCAGATGCCCCCCAGAACGGTGCCCACGAACGAGAACACCATGGCGAAGCAGGTGACGCCGTACACCATCCGAGCCAGCGACTTCGCGTTCTCCACGGTCAGCGTCGACGTGAAGAAACCGCGCAGGATGTAGAGCATCGCCAGGAACCCGGCGAAGAACGTGGCCGAGTACCCGAGCGTCACCACCACCACATGGGTGGCCAGCCAGAAGTTCGTATCGAGCACCGCCCGCAGCATGATCATGGTGTCGCCCCCCAGGGACAGGTTGTGGGCGACCACCAGGGTCGCGAAGCCGGTCAGCCCGCCGACGACCGTTCCGATGCCGTCCCGGTAGAACCGCTCCAGCAGGAGCCCGAGGACCGAAGTTCCCCAACCGATGAAGATCGCGGAGGAATACAGGTTCGTGACCGGGGGGCGCCCTTCGAGGACCATCCGGTAGACGAGGCCGGCGGTGTGCAGGACCAGCGCCACGACCGTCAGCGCGACCCCCGACCGGCGCAGGGTTTCATTCCGGTGGAACCAAGAGACGGACGCGCAGAGAAACGCGGCGATGTAGAGGATCATCGCCTTATAGAAAGCCTGGGCGTGGTTGTAGAAGGATTCCTTCCGCCCCTTTTCGATCTCGGGCAGGTAGCCGTGATGCGCCAGCCAGGCGTGGTACTCGCCGACGCTCCGGTTGAACCCGTCGACGTCGCCGGCCCGGAACGTGTCGTTCATCGCGGCGAAAAACTTCATCGGCTGGGGCACCGTCCCGACTCGCGCGGCCTCCATCAGGGACGCGCCGGCGTTGGACCAGTCGTCCCGCGCGTGGCCCGGCGTTTCTCCCGGCACGATGAGCGGGAAGGCGAAGCGGGCCACCATGTCGTACTTGCCGAGATGCCCGATGAGCGCGTCGAGCGCCGAGGAATCGAACGGCTTCCCGTCGCGCTGGGCTTCCGCCGCGGCCCGACCAGGACCGATCGCGCGTTCATAGGCCGCCAGTTCGGGGCCGAATTCCGTGATGCGTTCCGGCTTCAGGCTGTTCTTGATCCGTTGATAGAGGATGAGGCGGTTGTAGGTGTCCATGACCGCCTTCTGGAACGGCGTCTGCTGCTCGGGCTTCAGCTTCGCTTCACTGATCAGGCGGGCCGCCCGCTCGAGTTCCTCCGTCCCGGATTGAACCTCGGCGAACGAGAAATGTTTGTCCTCGCGCTGAATGCGGAGGAGGGAAATGACCTCCGGATGATCGATCCGGAAGATGGGCCGCGTGTCCGCCACCTCGGCCTGGAACAGCGCCTCCTTGAGCCAGTCCAGCGCGGACAGCGTGAGGACCGTCTTGCCGGTGGCCGCGTCGGTGATCCGAACCGTCTGCTTGGCCCGCAATTGCAGCAGGGCGTTGCGGGCCACCGAATCCAGCGGTTGAACCCGGCCTTCGAGGAGTACCGGGATCCGGCCGAACTCGCGGGATTGGAACTCCTTGTCCCGGGGCGGGATGAGGGAGCCCGCCAGCCAGAGCACAGCCAGTCCGGCCACCAGCAGGGGTGCGTGTCGATTCATAAACAGGCTGAAAGCTGCCGGAATTCCTCCCGATTGCCAGCGTCGAGTGGGGAGGACGCGCGCCGACCGACTGTACCGCCGACTTTCCAGTCGGCTCAGGGTACGGCCATCTTCACCGACGTTCCAAGCAACCGACCGCGACGATAGCGATCCGCCGCCCGCCGATGTATCGCCGACTTTCCAGTCGGCTCTCCCCGAGCAATATCTTCGGTCACCCCCATGGACTCCCTTGACTCCCGGGGTTCACGGCACACGATCTCGACCACAGTAAGCGAGAGACCCGCCAGGGCATGAAACCGAGCAAAGTCCCCTTCACCGCGAAACTCCGTCCGGAAATGAAGCCCGAATTGGGCGACGACCCCAAGGGACGCGGCCGGATGCTGCTCCCGACGCCGATGCTCGTCGCCGAAGAGATCGTCACGATTCCCAAAGGGCAACTCCTCACGGTCTCCCAACTGCGCACCCGTTTGGCGCGGCGGTTTCAGGCGGACCTCACCTGCCCGTTGATGACCGGCATCTTCTTCAACCTGGTCGCGGGCGCAGCCGAGGAACAGATCGCCGCCGGTCAAAAACCGCTCGCGCCGTATTGGCGTGTCACCTTGGACAACGGAACGTTGAGCCCCAAGACACCCTTCGGACCCGATCGCCAAGCGGAACATCTGCGCGACGAAGGCCACACCGTCGGCGTTCATCGCGCCAAATTGCGCGTGGAACCCGCGACCGAGGAAAAGACGATATTGGATCGTGAATTGGAGGATTTCCGGCGGAACCCCAATGCCGGTTCTCCTTGGCACGAGGTGGAGTCGCGGATTCGAGGACCGCGGGTGTCGTGAAATGGCGAATCATTTTCCGGTCCCGCGCCGACTTCCCAGTCGGCTCGGTTGCGAGGTTCCGTGGGGCATTTCATCCTGACGCGACGAACCCCCCCCCGTCCGTCGGCCGAATCGTCTCTCTGAGCCAAGGTCCGTAGGACCGGCCTGTCTATAGCCTGCGCCCCGAAATGTTTCCCAAGCCCCAGCGGGGCGGCCCAACGGATGATACTTCCGACAGGGTCCCGGGTCATCGCCGCCCGTCATCACCTTTCCAAGGGCCGCTCCTACGGAGCTTGGATTCTTTTGCGACCGATCGTCGCGATAGACCGGCCGCCCCTGACGGGGCTGTGCGGGGATTTCTCGCGGCCGAATCGAGAGTGACGCCTTCGATGACCGGCCCTTCTCGCCCCGGGGTTGGTGAAGAAAATTGGTTCTCCGCACGATGGAAGGCCGAACGCGATCGGTGGGTTCAGAAGAAATGGCCCGATTCCGATCGGCGGCAGGTAAGCCGCCGCTCCCGCCGCCGCTCCCCAAGTTTGTCTTGCCGGCCCCCGCTCGGGACGGAGCAAATAGGCGCCAAGGACGTGAGTGAAACCCCGCACAGCGACTCCAGCCCACGGCCCAACCGACCTTCCCTGGCCGTCCTGTTCGGGCAACCCGACCACCTCTCGACGTCGTTCCAGACCACCCAACTGGCCCGGGCCCTCCAGCACCACGCCGACACCGTCGAAGTGCGAGTCACCTCCTCGAGGACGGGCGGTTGGCGGCGCTTGGCGCGACGCCTTTACGCCAATCGAATTCGTCCCCTCTGGAACCGGCCAACGACGGATTTCCTTCTCTACGCGAATGACGGTTGCGCGGATTTGAAGCTCTGGCAGCGGAACCGCCAGACCCTCCTCTACTGGTACGACGCGCCCGCGGACTGGTCCTCGCACCCGCCCGATCGCTGGATCGACCGGTTGCGATGCCGCAATGTCGTGACCGCCGACCACGTCTTCGCGGTGAGCGCGACCCAGGTCGACCTCGGACGCCGCCTCCGGCCCGGACGCGAGGCCGGCGTCCACTACCTGCCGGTCGGTGTGGATTGCGAAACCTTCGACCCGGCCAAGGCCAGGCCGGATCGGGTCCGCGAGAAGTACCGCCTCCCGGACGGTCCCATCGTCGGATACCTCGGTTACCTGGCGGCCTGGGAAGGCAAGTTTGCCGGCCAACCCTTGGCCGAAGTCGCGGCCCGCGTGGTCGAACGATGTCCCGCGCATTTCCTCGTCGTCGGGTTCGGCCCCGCTCTGGAGACATTTCGCGCGCGGGTGACGGAAGCCGGCGTGGCGGACCGTTTCACATTCACCGGCTACGTGCCGGACGACTGGCTCCCCGACTGCCTCGCCGCCATGGACATCTGCGTCGACACCTTGGAGCCCGGTTTCCACTCCGAAGCGCGTTCGGAAACCAAGTTGAAGCAGTACATGGCGATGGGCCGCGCCTGTGTCGCGACCGATATCGGCGAAAACCGAACCGACCTCGACCAGGGGCGGGCGGGGGTTCTGGTGCCTCCCGGAAACGAAGGACTCCTCCAGGGCATCCTTGAACTGGCTGCCGATCCGGATCGCCGACGCGTCCTGGGACAAGCCGCGCGCCGCCGGGCCGAAGAGATCTACCACTGGCCCAAGCTCGCGGAACGCCTGGCTTCGGCCGCCGGGCTCATCGGATTCACCCGCCGCCGGCCATGAATCTCGCCCTGGTCGTCCACGACTTCGACCCGAAGGTCGGCCACGGCCGGTACTGCCACGAACTCGCCCAACGCCTCGTCCCTCGGCACGAAGTCACGATCTACGCCAACCGGTTCGCGGCTGAACCCCGACCCGGCTGGCGCTTCGTCAAGGTCCCGGCCTGGCGGCGCGTCTCGCTGGCTTCCGTGTTCACGTTCCTTGCGTCGTCCGAGCGCCTCGTCCGGCGTGGCACCACGATGTCGTCCACGCCCAGGGCCTGACCTGCTGGCGCGCGGACGTGATCACGGCGCATGTGTGCAATGCCGCGCGCTACCGCGTCTCGCCTCCCACCTCCCTGCGAGCCCGCGTCTTTCCCGCGCTGGTCAATCCCGTCGAAGCCGCCTTCTACCGACGACGCCAGGCCCGGCATCTGATCGCCATCTCACAGCGTGTCGCAGGCGAGATCCGCGACCACTACGGCTGGCGGCGGCCTGTGAGTGTGATTCATCACGGCGTCGAGTCGGCTCGCTTCCGACCGCCCCACGATGCCGGGGAACGCGGGGCCTGCCGTGAAAGGTATCGTCTCCCGGCGGACGCCTGGATCTGGCTATTCGTTGGCGAAGCCGTGAAAGGCCTGGCCGAAGCCATCGCCCAACTGCCGGCGTTTCCCGAGGCGCGACTCCTCGCCATCTCGCGATCCGACCGCCGGATCCACGAGGCGCTCGCGGCCGAGCTGGGTGTGGCGGATCGCCTGAACTTCTGGGGGCCCGAGCAGGACATCGCGCTGGCGTACCGAGCCGCCGACGTCTTCGTGTACCCTTCCCGCTACGACACGTTCGGCATGGTGGTTTCCGAGGCGATGGCGAGCGGGGTGCCCGTCGTGATCGGGCGCGACATCGGCGCGGCGGAACTGATCCGGAACGGAGAGAACGGATTCCTCGTCGCGCCCGGCGATCGGGTCGGTCTCCGGGAATCCCTTCAACACCTGCGTTCGGACCGCCGCCTGACGGAAAGGGTGTCAGCCGCCGGCCTCGCGACGGCGCGTCTCCAGACCTGGGACGCGTGCGCCGCCGCCACCGAGGCGGTCTACGCATCGCTGTTCCAGAAGGGACCGCCATGAGACTTCTTCCCACCTATTGTTGGTTGAGCCTCGCTGCCTGCCTCCTGACAGGCTTGAAGTCGGGCTCCGAAATCGTCGTGGAAGGAATCGCCGATCGCGCCGTGGTGACGGGTATCGTCCGGCCCCGGGTGATACCAGCGGAGGGTTTCCTTGATGTTCTTCGCATCGATGGCCGGATCGTCGGGACCGGCGAAACCCTGGAAATCAGCGACCCGGACTATCACGAACTCGAGATCGTCCGTTCGACGACGGCGGGCGTCGCGACGGAATCGCGCACCGTTCAGTTCATCGTGCGGTCGGCGGATCGTGGGAACTCGGAATGGGGGCTGCCCCCCTGGACTCCTCCGGCTCCCATCCCCGCGAGCGCGGAGGAGATCGCCCACGGCCGGCTGCGCTTCCTGTACCCTCCCGCGATTCCCGCCGGTTCGCCGCTCCCGATGGCGGTGTGGCTGGAGGGTCCCGACGGTCACGTGTTGCGCGCCCACGCTCGGTTGGAGTCGCCCGCGCATCCCGCGTTCCTCCTGCGCCGCGGTTCCGGTTCGAGTCACATTCCAGCCGCTTCCCTCCCCGTCACCAACGGAGTCTTCCACTGGGTTTCCGATGTTCCGGGGCTCGAAGCTTTTTCGTCGGTGCGCATCGAGGAGAGGCCGGATTGGATCCGGGTGACCGGCAGGCTGGCGGGTTCGGCGGATTGGGGTGAGGACGCCCGCGTGGTGGTCGACGGAGACTTGGAAATTCCCGAGGGCGCGACCCTCGTTGTGGGGGCCGGTTCATTGATTCGAATGACCGCGGGCGCCACCTGGAAAGTCTTCGGCCGCGTGGAGGTCCGCGGTACGGCCGGTCGGGCGGTTCTGTTCACCGCCGCCGAGCCGGGACAACCGTGGGGTGGTGTCGAGATTCGAGGCGGCGCGGCGTCGCTCGAGGGCACTCACACGCTGTGGACGGAATCCGGCTCGAACCCCGCCTGGTTCAACGAGAATCCGGGCTTCGCCGTCCATCGGCGGGAACAGGCGCTTTTCCTGATCGACGGCGGCGACGTCCGGCTCACGGACTGCGCGGCCTTCGACGGCCACGGACAGTTCGGCCACGGACGGGAAGGACGTCTCACGCTGGAACGGTGCCTTGTTCAGCGATTCATCACCGGCGGGGAGTTCAACGGCGGCCGCGTGGAGGTCCGGAACTCCGCGCTGATCGAATTCCCGCGCGACGACGGGATCTTCACCGACGACGACAACGACGCGATCTATCTGACCCACGGCGACCACTGGATCAGCGACACCGTCATCGGTTGGGCGCGCGACGACGGCATCGACGCCGGCAGCGGGGGCGCGGGAAGCGTGACCGCGAGCAACGTCTGGGTGGAGGCCGTCTTCCACGACGCCTTCGCGTGGTCGGGCGCGGGGCGGCGCGCGACCAACCTCCACTGCGTCGCGATCCACTGCGGCCAAGGCATCGAATGCGGCTGGAGCAGCGGCTCCGACTCGCCCCGCGTGATCGCCGACGATTGTCTCTGCCTCGAGAATGTTTCGGGCGCGCGCTTCGGCGACAACTACGACACCGCCTACACGGGGTTTCTCCAGGTCACCGAATCGCTACTTCTCGGAAACTACCGGGACGTGTTCGGCATGAATTGGGACGACTGGACCTGGCGGACCGCCCGGATGGATATTCGCGGCAACCGACTGGGCCGCGTACCCGATCAGCACCAGAACAACACCGCCTGGAACCCGGCCGTGGACGGCTGGCGCCTGGCGGCCTTCATGAACACTTCGCCCGGCGCCAGGGTCGGGATCGGTCTCACCGGACGCCGAAGCGGTTCCCCCCGTTCCGGCATCGCCCTGGGATTGGAAGTCGGCCTGAGTCGCTTCGCCACGAACGAAGTCGGCGCCAATTGGCGGCTCGACTCCCCCCGGGGAACCTGGGACGAAGGGACCGTCGGGATTCCGCCGGGCCGAATGACAACCCGGATCCAGGGCTTCCGTCCTCTTCCCGACGATGGCCTTCCCTACCGACTTTCTCTGATCGCCGCGTCCAACGCCGTGGTGACCGGCGCCAGCCAACACATTTTCCTCCCACCGGAAACGCCCGACAGCGTCGTCGTTCGGCTCGATTGGCACCGATTCAACGACGAAACCGTGCTGATCTGGAACGATCGTCGGGACGCACTGGACGAAGCGCCCGCACCGTCAGGGCCCTGGCGGGCTTCATCACTCCAGGAGAGCCCCGCCACGGTAGGCGGAATGGCGACCCGGTTCTTCCGACTTCGCGGGAACGTCCGCCATGAATCGCCCCTCACCGATCCGCCAGGATCAAGCCGACGGCGCACGCGGCCGCAGCCAATCCGAACGCTCCCGTGACGAAGGCCGCGGAGCCCAAGCCGCCTTCGCAGTTCAGTCGCCGACCCGCTTGCACCCCGGTACCTGAACCAGCGTCGGAGTCGGTCGCACCGTTTCCTTCGCCAGCCGAACAACTCCCATCCCGGGTGGGTCGCGCCACCGGTTCGATCGAGTGGACCGCTGGAATTCCCCAAGTCTGCCCGGCACCGGGGAACCCGTGGTCCCGCCGCAGGGTGCGGCGCACTTCGGCCAGAAGCCGATCGTGGGAAGCGTCGGACAAGTCGACTTGTCGCACCCGGGTGGGATCGCGCCGTCCGCCGGCCCCGCCGCAGACCACCACCGGAGTGCCCCGGGCCCCGCAACCGGCGATCAGGCGGCACTTGTTGCCAAGGGCATCGATCGCGTCGACGACCACATCGTACCGGGGTTCGAGCAATCGATCCGCCGAGGACTCGGTGAAGAATTCGACGCGGGGCCGGACATCGCATCCGGGATGGATGGCGCGGACCCGGTCCGCGAGCACCTCCGCCTTGAAACGTCCCACCGTCCCGTCGAGCGCGAGCAACTGGCGGTTCACATTGCTGAGGCAGACCTCGTCGAGGTCGATGAGGGTCAGGCAGCCGACCCCGGAACGGGCGAGGGCTTCGACCACCCAAGATCCGACGCCCCCGAGACCGACCACGCCGACATGGGCGGCCTGAAGACGCTCCACCGCACCCGGACCGTACAGGTGATCCACGGCACGAAAGCGGGTGAAAATGTCGTCCGGCACGGCCCGACTTAACCAAATCGGGAGACGACGAGCCACAGAAGGTCCGAAGGGGGCGACAGGGAATGAACTCAGAAAGACGAACGGGCGGGAATTCCGGGACCGCAGAGGGGAAAACGAAGACGGAAAATGGAGCCGAGCCAGCCAACCCATTTCCGGGCGGCTTCCAAGTGGATCGGGCGATCCTGTCAGGCGGCGATGGAGCGCAGGACCGGGACCGCTTGGAAGGCGTGTCGATCCCGACCGTCCACCCGGAGCCTGGCGCCCGGTTGGCGGAACCAATACCGGTTCCCTGTGTACGGTCCTGTCAGCACCAACGCCGTGCGCCCGATATACTCGAAACAAGCCGAGAGCGTTCCGGACATCTCTTTCTCATTCCGCCCTTCCAGGACGGCAAAGGTGTCCGTGCTCTCAGTCTCCGCGCAGGTCATCATTTTCGCTTTCGGGTCGCTCCCACCGCCATTTGGGTGGCGAGCGAACCGCCCGGAGAACGCGAGTTCGGCCGAAAATCTTACAAAGAAAATGTGGAAAAGTTTCCGAGGTCCCAGGGGGTTCGGCCGTTTATCTAGTTGAAACACCTCAACTGGAACAAGTTGGAGACTGTTCGCCCTTCTGGAATCTTTCTCCCGTGAAGGGCCGTTCCCCAGGTTTTCCACCGACGAAAACGCCACGGGTAACTCCCGAACCTCTGCGACGGACCCACCGGACGATCGAAATCAAGGGTGTCTCGCCAAGGAACCCGCCCCGCCAAGCCGCTCAGGCCAGGTCAACCTGGAAACGGCGGTTTCAACCACGGAAGGCACGGAACACACAGAAGGGGAGGGATTTGGAGATGCGGTGGGAATCCTCGGGAGGGCGATCAGGACTCCCTCTGCAACCCACTCTCATTCCGTGGTTTCCGTTTGTTCCGTGGTTGTTGCCGCCGTTTTTAGGGTCAAACGGGCGACTTGGTCTTCGAGACCAGCCGTATCTCGCGGATCACCATGCCCTTGTCCACGGCTTTGACCATGTCGTACAGGGTCAGCGCAGCAACACTCACGGCCGTCAGGGCTTCCATCTCCACCCCGGTCTGCGCCCGAATCCGCGCGGACGCCCGAATCAGGATGCGATCCCGTTCCGGCGGGATCTCGAAGGTCACATCACAACCCGTTATCGGTAGAGGATGGCAAAGCGGGATCAGGTGGCCGGTGGCTTTCGCCGCCTGGATCCCCGCGATGCGCGCCGTGGCCAGAACATTGCCCTTGGCGATCGCCTGCGACTCGATCAGGTCGATGGTCGATCGCTGAAGGTGGATTTCCCCCGTGGCGATCGCCTCACGGTGGAGGATGGGTTTCTCCGAGACATCGACCATCCGCGCCTCGCCCCGGGCGTCGACGTGGCTCAATTGCGGCTCCGGCATGCGGTCAGCGTGCCGGCGCGGCGTCCGCCCGTCGAAACGAAAGGCTCCGTTTCCATTCCGAAGCGTGGGTCACCGAACAACCGGTCGTTCAACTTCCAAGCCTCGTCCGTCCCGCAAACGTCGTCGCCCATGACCGCGGGATTGCTCAGCAGGCGGAGGAGCCCCATCTGCGCGAGGCGACAGACCACAACCCCGCCGCCCTTGGGCAGCGAGTCGAGCCAGCGCAGGGCGAACTCGTGGTGCTCGTGACCGCCGTAGCACAGCGGCAGCAACCAGCTAACGTCGGCCAGGGCGCGCATGACGCGAATCGTCTTCGCGGGCCCAATCACTCCGTTCGCTGGCGTTGTTCCGCGAAGAAGGCGCGCAGCAGTTGGCGGCACTCGACTTCGCGGACGCCGACGGTCACTTCGCAACGGTGGTTGAAGGAGGGGAATTGAAGGAGGTTCAGCACGCCTCCCCCACAACCGGACTTCGGATCCGGCGCGCCGAAAACCACTCGGCCCAACCGCGCGTGAACCGCCGCGCCGGCGCACATCGGACAGGGTTCCTTGGTGACGTAGAGAACGCACTCGTTGAGGCGCCAGTCACCCAGGGCCGATTCCGCCTGCGTGATCGCCAGCATCTCGGCGTGGGCGGTCGCGTCCTTCAGCAATTCCACCTGGTTGAACGCCCGCGCGATGATGCGCCCGCCATGGACGATGACCGCGCCGATCGGCACCTCCCCCGCCTGGTACGCCTTGCCCGCCTGGCGGAGCGCCTCGCCCATGAAATGGTGGTCGCTCGTCAGGTCAATCACCGCATCACCGGGCGGCGTTGGGGAATCGGGGGGATTTGAAAACTTCATCAGGGGCTTTCGGTGCGGCCTTGCATCACGGGCGACTGGGATCCTGCGGAGGATTCCATTCCGGATCGGATTCGAGAACCCAATCCTGGGAGCCATCCGCGTGACAGCGGCAGTGGGCGGCGAAGAAGCGTCCCCGAAACCGCCAGATCAGCGGCCAGATCTGACTTCGGTCGGTTGTCGGAATCGCCAATCCGTCCAGGGCATCCCGGTTGAAGAACTCGAATCGTCCCTCGGGAATGGAGGGCGGAACCTGGGTGAAGCGCCGCCGGACTTCGAAGAGGAACATCAGCCAATGAGCGGTCCCGGCGTATCCGTGTTCGCTCACGATACCGGCGAGGTGGAGGTCGGCCGGTCCAAGGGCGAATCCCAGTTCCTCGCGCGCCTCGCGGCAGGCGCACGCCCACGGCGACTCGCCGGTGGCGGTTTCCAATTTGCCGCCCGGTGGACTCCACAGGCCCCGGTTGGGTTCCCGGGCGCGCTCGAGCAGGAGCACACGGTCCGCGTCGTCGAAGACGTAGAGCAACGTCGCGATTTTGTAGGGAAGTGCCACCGCGTCGCGACGCCGGGTCAGTCAATCCAGGAACGAGCAGATGTACTGACAAATGCCCTCGGCGACCTCGATGTGGAAGCCGCTCTTCGCCGGGATGTGGAATTCCTCGCCGCCGGCATAGGTCCGGGCGGTCTGTCCGGGCCCGTCCAGCGTGACCGAACACCGGCCGTCGACGATCGCCATGCCCTCGGCTTTGTCGGTGTCGAAGTGGTACCGGCCGGGATGGATCAGGCCGAGCGTCTTCTTGGAACCGTCGGGGAAGAGCAGGGAATGGCTCAGAACCTTGCCGCCGAAGTAGACATTGGCCTTGGCGACGGCGGTGACGTTTTCGAATTGGGCTGGGATGGGCATGGGAATCAATCGGAGAACCGAAACCGGGGAAGGGGATCAGGCCGCCGCGAACTGGGCGTCCGCGCCCGCGCCGGAACGGACGACGCACCGCCCGTTGGCGGCGAGATGCTGACACACTTTGAAAACGGCCTCGGGATCGTCGGACCCGGCCATCCGCGCCAGTTCCTCGGCACCCATCGCGCGGTCCTGTGCGGACCGGAGGGCGTCCAGGACGGCGGCCTGAAGTTCCAGGATCCGGCCGGCGGCCTTCTTACCGGCCTCGACCCCCGGTTGGTGGTAGGCGTTGACGTGAATCAGATGGGCATAGAGGCCGACCGCCCGTTCGAAGAGCGCGACCAGCGACCCGACCGTGAACGGGGTGACATCGTCGATGGTGATCGTCACCGATTCGCGGCCGTTCTCGAAAAGGGCGGTCCGTGTCCCCAGGTAGAACCCGTTGAGATAGTCGCCGGAAGTCACGCCCGGCTCGACTTCCAGGGAATCGGTGTGCCGGGACTTGAGGGACTGGATGAACACCGCGAAGAAATTGGGGAGCCCGTCGCGCAACTGCTGGATGTACGCGTGTTGGTCCGTCGAACCTTTGTTGCCGTAAACGGCGATGCCCTGGTTGACGACCTTCCCGTCGAGGTCCAGTTCCTTCCCCAGCGACTCCATGATGAGCTGCTGGAGGTACCGGGCGAACAGTTCGAGGCGGTCCTTGTACGGCAGGATGACCATGTCCTTCGAACCCCGGCCACCTCCGGCGTGATGCCAGGCGAGCGCCAGCAGGGCCGAGGGATTCCCCATGACGTTCGCCGTCCGCGTCACCTCGTCGCAGGCCTTCGCGCCGGCGAGGAATTCCACGATGTCGAATCCCTGGAGCGCCGCGGGGAGCAGCCCCACGGCCGACGTGACACTGGTCCGCCCGCCAACCCAGTCCCACATGGGAAACATTTTGGACCAACCCTGGCTGCGCGCCCGGGCGTAGAGACTGCTCTTCTCGACGAACTCGGTCACCGCCACCGCGTGTCGCGCGAAATCCAGTCCCGCTTTTTGGTAAGCCGCCTCGGCTTCGAGCATGCCATTGCGGGTTTCGGGCGTTCCCCCCGACTTCGAGATCACCAGCACCAGCGTCCGCCCCAGGTCATCACCCGAGATCGCCGACAGGGTCTGGTCCATCCCGTCAGGGTCCGTGTTGTCGAAGTACAGGACGTTCAACCGGTCGGTGAGGGGATGACCCAGCGCGCGCCCGACGAATTGCGGTCCCAGAGCCGACCCGCCGATCCCGATCACGAGCAGATGCTTGTACGTCCCCTTTTCCCCGACGATCCGGCCTTCATGGATGTCGGCCGCGAATTTCCGCACGTCCTCCACCGTGCCCTCGATCGCAAGGCGGTCCGCCGCGTCCGGCGCGACACTCGGGTTGCGCAGCCAGTAGTGGCCCACCCGGCGCTTTTCGTCCGGATTGGCGATCGCCCCGCCTTCGAGTTCGTTCATTGCGGCGAAAGCCTTCGCCATCAGCGGCTCCATGCGCGCCAGGAACGGACCGTCGACGCCCAACCGGCTGAGATCCATCGCCAGGCCCGCCGCCGGGAACTCACGGTACATGTCACGAAAGCGGTTCCAGATCTCGGCGCGGGTCATTTTCATCGTCGCGCCCGACGATAGCAGCGGCCGTTTTTCAGCAAAGGGAATTGAACGAGGGCGGAACCACCAGGGCGTGTGCCGGAAGGCATGCGGGGCCTATGGGACAGATAGGACCTATGGGACACATGTCTCATACGTCCCATGTGTCCCATAGGTCCCATTCCCCCTTTCCCCATCCCCCCGCCTCCCCCAAGGTCCGCCCATCCCCATGACACCTGACGCTCCCTCCCGGCGTGCCTTTCTCCAACAAGGGGCCGCCGCCGCCGCCCTCGCCCTCGGGGCACCTCTCGCGGCTCCCGCCGCGGACCGCCCGCGGACCAGTTCCGGTCTCCCGCCCCACCGCGCGCTCCGCGTTCCGGGAGTCCATGTCTACGCGGATCGCGAAAGCGCCTTCCCGGGCGAGAAAGTCCGGTTCCAAATCAGCGCCGACGCCCCGTGCACCGCCGCGATCCATCGCCTTGGCACCTCGGTGGACGATCCCGCCTCCGACACGCTCGTCCAGGATTTCGACCGCATCGATCCGGGTGTTCAGCCGATCCATCCGGGATCCTACGTGCACGTCGCCGCGGGCCTTCGATCCGGTCCCCGAGCGTTCACTCTCGAAGCCTGGGTCCGCCCCTGGCGGATCGATCGCCTCATGGGCGTCGTCAGCCAGGAGGACAAGGAATCGTCGGAAGGTTGGGCTCTCGGAATCGGCCCGGACGGTTACGTCGGGTTTTACCTCGGCGACGGCGTTTCCGAGGACGAAGCCCTGGTTCACAGGAGCGCGCCCGGAGTGGTTGCGCGCGGTCGCTGGCATCACCTGGTGGCGACCTGGGACGGGCGGGAGAAGCGGCTCTGGGTCGACGGGAAGGAAGTGGGTCGATGGACGTTTCCCGGCCCGCTCCGACCGGGCGGGCATCCCATCCGGCTGGGAGCCATGGGCGAGCGGCGGGAGACCACGCGTTTCCTCGACGGCGATCTCGCGGAGGTCTCCCTGCTCGACGTGGCCTGGGACGAGCCCACCGTCGCCCTCCGGTTCAAAACGCAGGGTCTCGAACCGGTCTCCGGTCCGTCGATGCTGGCCTCCTGGGGATTCGATGCGGAACGGGGTGAGGAGATCCGGGACCGGTCGCGCCATCGGCGGCACGGAATCCTGATCAACCACGGCACCCGGATGATCGGAGGACCCGCGTTCGACGCGTCCGTGCCGAGATTCGGCGACTACGATCCCACCCGGGATCCGAGGCGCGGCCACGGATTGCGCCTCGCTTCCGACGATCTCTACGACTGCCGGTGGACGCCCACGCTCGAATGGCGGATCCCGTCGGACGCAGTGTCCGGTCCTTACGTCCTGCGACTCCGGTGGGAAGCCGGGGGCGAAGAGTTCTGGAATCACGCGACGGTCATTGTCCGTCGCGCGCGTCGTCGTCGACCCGCGCCAATCCTGCTTCTGGCGGCGACCAACACCTGGCGCGCTTACAACGCGGCGGCTTTCGGCAGGCCCCGACCCGGACCCCGCCAGCTTTGCGGCACGGATGGCCTCCCCAATTCCGCCGGGGATCCGCCGGCATTCTCGTTCTACCGGGGACACGCGGCGGGACAGGGCACCTACCAGGTTGGGCGGCGGGTTCCGTGGCCGTCGTCGGGACCCTACCTGCGCTACGGCGACGCGACCGAGTACAGCCACCTCGCCCGCGCGGAGCGATTCGCGCAGACTTGGCTCGAGCGCGAGGGCTACGAGGTCGAAATGGTCGGCGACTACGACCTCCATCGGGATGGCGACCGCCTGCGCGGACACGCGGTCTGGGTCATCAACGGGCACAGCGAATACTGGTCCATCGAGATGTACCAGGCCTTGCGACGACATCTGGAAGGCGGCGGGCGGGTCATCGTGCTGAGCGGCAACTCCCTGTTCTGGCGGGTCACTTTCGACCCGGACGGCGAAGTCATGGAGTGCCGCAAGGTGGACGCGCCCGGCGACCAGTTGCGCCCGGAACAGCGAGGGGAGGCTTGGCACGCGCACGACGGGCAACGGGGCGGGTTGCTGCGGGAATGCGGATACCCGGGCTGGGCGTTGATCGGGCTCGAAACCCTGGGCTGGAACAACCAGAGCAACGTCAAGAACTTCGGCCCCTGGATCGCGGAGGCGACCGAACACCCGATCTTCCACCAACCCGAAGAGACCGGACTCAAGCCCGGCGATCGCTTCGGGTGGGCGGGGCCGGGAAGCATGCCGATGGCGAACGGCCATGAGTTCGACATCCGCCTGTCGACCCTGGCGTCGATGGCCGAGGAACCCGTTCCGGCCGGCGCCGTCATGCCCACCGACCCGCCCGGGATCCAGCGCCTCGCCAACGGCGTCATCCCCTGGCAGCACGGTGGCGCGGCCTTCGACTATTTTTTCCGCCCCATCCGACCCAAGAACGAGCAGGGCGGGGAGATGATCTGGTGGGAGCGCCCGGACGGCGGCACGGTCTTCCACGCCGGGACCATCGGCGCCGGTTGGGCGCTTCATGCGGACCCCAGGTGGGCCGCCCTCCTGCGCAACGTCCTCCACCGGTTCGGCGTTCCGAAACCGTGATCGCGATATCGATCATTGCGTAGGTGGATGGACCCTCCTGACCCCGGCCCTCTCCCATCCGATGGGAGAGGGTGGCCGCAGGCCGGGTGAGGGTAGCGGTGAGGGTCCCTGCGGCCCCGCGGGGTCAGAGATCCCGCCAGGGCGTGAAATTCTGGAGCTGCATCTCCTTTTTGCGGCCCGCGCAATCGACCCAGGTCAGGCTGGCGTAGTCGATTTCGAGGTGGGTCATCTTGTGGAGCGGAAGTTCGAGCAGCACCGCCAGCGCCATCCGGATCACCCCGCCGTGGCAGGCCACCAAAACGGTCCGCCCCGGCTGCTCCGCCAGAATCCGAGCAAGAACCCGTTCCAGGCGCCGGCGAAACATCTCCTCGGGTTCGGCCTCCGGCATCGTCCCGCGCTCAAGATTGTCGAGCCAGTCGAACGCCGTGACGCCGTACCTCTCCGCGATCTGCTCCCAACGCAGGCCGGTCCACGCGCCGAAATCCACCTCGCGCAGGTCGTCGTCGACGACCGGTTGATGCGGGATCCGCGCCAGCACGGGTTCGAGCGTCATCCGAACCCTGCGCATCGGGCTGGAGTAGATGGCGTCGACCGAAAAGCGCCGGGCGACATACTCGGCGAGCTTTTCGGCCTGCGTCCCGCCCAGCGCCGAGATCGCCATGTCGATGCGGCCACCAAAAACGCGGTGGTAGGCCTCCTCGACCTCGGCATGTCGGACGAAGAGCAGGCGCGTGACGGGCGCGTCCATGGGTCAGGGGGACGCGAGGGCGGCGTTCTGGAGGGCGAGGAGTTGTTCAATCCCTCCGCGGCCGAGTCCGAGCAGGGCGTCCAGTTCGTCCCTCGAAAAGGTGGATTCCTCGCCGCTTCCCTGGAGTTCGATGAACCGTCCGGAACCGGTCATCACGAGGTTCATGTCGACGCTCGCGGCCGCGTCCTCGGTGTAACAGAGGTCCAACAGCGGCGCGCCGTTGACGATTCCGACGCTGACGGCGGCGACCTGCTCGTCGTTGGGCGGGGCGCTCAGACGTCCCTCGGCGATCAGTTTTTTGAAGGCGAGTTGAAGAGCGACCCAGGCTCCGGTGATGGCGGCGGTGCGGGTGCCGCCGTCGGCCTGGAGAACGTCGCAATCGATCCAAAGCGTCCGGGTCCCGAGCTTCGTGAGATTCACGGCGGCCCGGAGCGCGCGGCCGATGAGGCGTTGGATCTCGCTGGACCGTCCGTCGAGGCGGCCCTTGGTGATGTCCCGCGCCTTCCGATCGAGCGTGGAGTACGGGAGCATCGAGTATTCGGCGGTGATCCAGCCTCCGGGGACCTGCTGCTCCTTCATCCAGCGGGGAACGACGTCCTCGACCGTGACCGCGCAGATGACGCGGGTCTGGCCCCAGTGGATCAGCGTGGAACCGGCGGCGTGGGGGGCGACGCCGTTCTCGAATCGAATGGGGCGGAGGTTCTCGGCGGCGCGTCCGTCCGCTCGGCCGGCGGCGGGGGTTCGGGTCGGTTCAGCCATGGACCGGCGAGCCTAGACCGGCGCCGACGGCGGATGAAGCGCGATCACGCCGGAAATTACCTCTTGTCAGTGGAGGTGTCGTTGGTAGGGTGCGCGTCCGTTTTTTCGTCCATGAAGGCCGACATCCATCCCCGCTACGAAGACGTGGAGATCCGTTGCGCATGCAGCAACATCATCCACACCCGCTCCACGAGGAAAGGGCCCCTCATCATTGGCATCTGCAACGCCTGCCATCCGTTTTACACGGGCACGCAGAAGTTCGTGGATACCGCCGGCCGCGTCGACAAGTTCCAGCAGCGCCTGGCCAAGACGCAGGCGGCCCAGGCGGCCCACGCCGCCGCCACCGCGGCGAAGAAAAAGAAGAAGTAGCCTCCCGGTTTCCTTCCGCCCGCCGGGTCCTCCAGACCTCGCGGGCGGATTATTTTTTGGCGGCACGATGGATCTCGCGCCCCACATCGACCGGTTCGCCCGCCGCCTCGCCGAGGTGGAAGCGGCGCTGAGTTCCCCCGAGGCCTTCGCCGTGCCCCAGCGGGCGCAGGAGCTCTCGCGCGAATACTCCCGTCTCAAGGAACTCGTCGCCAACGGCCGCGGCTACCTGCGCGTCGTCGAGGATCTCGCCGGCAATCGGGAAATCTCCGCGTCGGAAGGGCCCGGGTCCGAACTCGGCGCCCTCGCGGCCGAGGAGATCCCCCGCCTCGAAGCGGAGGAGGCCCGACTTCAACTCGAGGTTCAGCGCGGGCTCCTTCCACCCGATCCGACCGATTCCCGGAACACCATCGTCGAAATCCGCGCTGGCGCCGGCGGCGCCGAATCCGCGCTATTCGCCGCCGACCTGTTCCGGATGTACTCCCGTTACGCCGAGGGCCGCGGCTGGAAGGTCGAGCCCATGGATTCGAGCCCGTCCGACCTCGGCGGCTTCAAGGAAGTCATCTTCGCCGTGACGGGACCGGACGCGTACCGCCGACTCAAATACGAGAGCGGCGTCCACCGCGTCCAGCGCGTCCCCGCCACCGAGGCCCAGGGACGCATCCACACGAGCACCGCCACGGTGGCGGTCTTGCCCGAAGCCGAGGAAGTCGACGTCGAGATCCGACCCGACGACCTCGATATCAGCGTCTGCCGGGCGGGCGGGCACGGCGGGCAGGGTGTGAACACCACCGACTCCGCCGTGCGCATCGTCCACATACCCTCCGGACTCGAAGTCCGCTGCCAGGACGAGCGGTCCCAGCTCAAGAACAAGGCCAAGGCGATGAAGGTCCTGCGTTCGCGCTTGCTCGAACGAAAGATCGAGGAGGAAAAGGCCAAGTACGACGCCGAGCGGAGCACCCAGGTCGGGACCGGCGAACGCAGCGAGAAGATCCGGACCTACAATTTCCCCCAGAACCGCGTCACCGATCACCGGATCGAACTGACGATCTACAACCTGGCCCAGGTCATCGAGGGCACCTTGGACGACGTCCTCGAACCACTCTTGCGCCACGACCTGCAGCAACGCCTGGCCCAGCTGAGCCGGAAGTGAGGTCAGGCAATTCGACGCGACCATCGCGTCCTCGGCGTCTTTCTTCCCAAAAACTCCATGAACCACCCACCCGTAGCCGCGGACGGCACTCCGCGCCATCTCCGGGTCGGAAGTCGGCGCCGACTGACGTCGGCGGCTACGGTTCCTGGCCGTGCTAGGTGTCCCGAATCTGGAAAATCTCGCTCTCCATGAACCGGCCCTCACCCCCAGCCCCTCTCCCGTCCGACGGGAGAGGGTGGCGAAGCAACGCGACGCCGGGTGAGGGTTTTCGGCTTGGCCGTTCATGGTCACACCTCGTGTCCAAACTTTGGAAAACGTTCCTACCATGAATCCCGCAGCCCTCATCTTCGATTGCGACGGCACTCTCGCCGACACCATGCCCCTCCACTGGCAGGCCTGGCAGGTCATCCAGAGCCGGCACCAGTTCCATTTTCCAGAGGACCGTTTCTATTCCCTGGGCGGCGTCCCTTCCCGGGAGATCCTCACCATGCTCAAAGTCGAGCAGCGCCTCGAAATCAACCCCATCGCCATCGCCCTTGAGAAGGAGGAGACCTATCTCGCCATGGCCGCCGAGGTGGAACCCGTCCACGCCATCGTGGAAATCGCGCGCGCCCACGAAGGACTCCTCCCCATGGCCGTCGCCTCGGGCGGCACACGAAAAATCATCCATTTGGTGCTCGAAAAGATGGGGATCCGGCACCTGTTCCAGGCGGTCGTCACCAGCGAGGATGTCCAACGCCAGAAGCCGGCCCCCGACATCTTCCTGGAAGCCGCCCGGCAACTGGGCGTCGATCCCGCCCGGTGCCGAGGCTACGAGGACACCGATCTCGGCATGGAAGCCATCCGCACCGCCGGCATGGACGCCGTCGATGTCCGCGAGATCCTCAAAGCCCGGCACTGAACCTGAAGTAAAGACGGCGGCAACACCCACGGAAGAAGCGGAAAGCACGGAATGAGAGGGGGTCGCGGAGGGAGTGCTGGTCACCTTCCGGAGGATACCCGCCGCCTCTCGGATTCCTTCCCCTTCCGTGGTTGGAACCGCTGTTTCCAGGTTCATGTCACCTCTCCGGCGCCGGTCGCGGACCCACCGTCCGGGTGTCCGGCGCCCGAAAGCCTAGCGCCAGCGCCGGTGATTCAGGTTTCAACCGGAAATCCAGGTTCGCCGGATCCACGAAGAGAGGATCCGCCACGAGGGAACCGCCATCGTGTCCGCGGCCCTTCCACGCCGCCCAGGTGCCGCCAGCGAAGTTCATCTGCGCGGGATCCACGCCCGCCCGGAGATCGAAGTAGACGTTCCGGTCGATGACGAACCGGTCGTTCTTCCAGGAGCTTCCCAGGAGCCGACCGGAATCGAAGAGGACGACGTTGTTCGTGAAGTAGAACGAGAGGTGCTCCTCGTCCCGGGTCCGCATGAGCTGGTTCTCCTGGTTGAAGGCGAAGACGTTGTTCCGCACCGTGTTTTCGCGGCCGTAATGCTGGTGGAACCCCGAACTCTTGCAGCGGTAGACGACGTTGCTTTCCAGGAGGATTCCCGTGCTCCCCTCGTCGGTGTACAGGCCCCATCCGCCGTAGTCGTAGCTGGTCACGTCGTGGATGAGGTTGTTGCGGAGGATCGTCCCCTTCTGGATGCCGAGCGTGTAAATCCCGCCCATGTCGCTGAGCCGCCCCTGGCCGATGTGGTGGAGGTGGTTGTATTCAATGACGTTTTCGCGGCACGGAGTCTCCTGGTACCCCCAGTTCCACCCCACCGAGATCGCCGTGTAATAGAGGTCGTTGATCTCGTTGTGGGCGATGTGATTCCCGCCGGACTGAAACACGATGATCCCGACCGCTGGAGCGAAGATGCGCCCGAGTTGGTGCAGGTGGTTGTCGAGGATCCGATGGCCTCGACAGGCCGTGAAGGCGTCCGGTCGGCGTTCGCCCGGTTCACCAATCCGGATGCCGCCGGCTCCCGATCCGCGAATCTCGCACCGGCTGACCGTCCAGTCCTGGGCACCCCGGCCCAATTCCAGGGCGTACCCGCCCAGGTTCTCGAATCCGCAGTCCTCGAACGTCCCTCCCGTCGCGCCCGTCACCGTCACCGCACCGCCAATCGGCACCGCCGCCTGGGGAGAGATCAACCCGTCGGCACCCGTTTCGTAATCGGTCTCGGCGAAGGCGATTCCGCGAAAGGTCAAACCCTCGACGGCCTTGCGCGCGACGGAATCGCCGGCGACCGCCATCAGTTGTCGAAGTCGGGGCGCCACGACCACAGCCCGGTTCGGGTCCAACCCGGGCCCGGCCAGGTAGGACAAAACCCCCGTGGCCCGGTCGAGGTACCATTCGCCCAGGGCGTCCAACGCGTCGGGAACGTTCTCCACCCAGTACCGGGCGTTCGGCTCGTTCATCCAATAGGGCCGCGGCCCACCCGGCAGGCTGGCGACGTGGCGGGCTGTGTCGACCGACCGAATCGGGACCTGCAAATCAGTCCACTTCATGAGCATCACGAGGCGCGCGTCGGGAAGCGCTGTCCACGCCGGGGAGATGTCGCCCGGGCGGAAGGGCAGTTCGATCGGCGAGTTGGTGCCCAGGCTGCCCGTCGTGCGAAAGAAGTCCGTGTTGGGCGTCCGCGCCCGCGTGGCCCGCCGCCCCTCCACGAACAACTGATGGAAGTACCAGGAACCGCTCGTCACCTCGGGCAGTGTCACCCGCCAGAGAGCGTGGTTCTCAGGGTCCCGGATCCAACCCGTGATCCGCCGCCCTCCGCTGACCACCGCATGCGCGCGCGGCGCCGCCGCGATCGTCAGACCCGAATCCGCGACGCCCAGGCTCAGCGGTTCGTCCAGCTCATAGCGACCCTCGGCGAGGAGGATCGATACCGGCCCTTCCACGGCGCGCGCCTTCAGAATCGCCGCCGGCAGGGAGCGCAGCGGCGCGTCCGCGGCGCCCCGCGCCGAATCGTTCCCTTCGGGCGCCACATGGAGCCACGTCGCGGCGCCGGCCTGGAACAGGGCGTCGGCGAGGAACAGGAGCGCCACCCCGATCACCACGCCGCGTCTGGGCCGTCCCAGGGATCGGCCGGCGGGCGAACTTCCCTCCTCATTCCCCGAGGGGAAGGATCGCGGAAGAGAACTCGAGCTCGGACTTGGACTTGGACTCGAACGAGGTGGAAGGGAGGCGGGGTGTGGGTGCATGGCGGGCTTGGTTCACCCCATTCCAAGCCACCCGCCGTCCGCCGCCAAGCGAGATGCCGCGAGTTGACTCGCACGGCGCGTCGGCTCAAGGGAGCCCGAACGCGTACAGCGCCGCGTCCGTCCGGATCAGGAGGCGCCCCTGGTGGAACGTCGGCGTGGCGTGAATCTTCTCGCCGAAATCGTGGGACGCCACCACCCGCCACGCGGGCCCGGCGTCGATGACCGACACCACCCCCTGCTGGCTCGCGAAATAGACCTTGCCGTCGCCCACCACCGGCGAGGCGTAGTAGCTGCCCAAACCCGGGAGGCGTTCCTCGTAGTGAACGGCGCCCGTCGACGCATCCAGACGCGTGACAATCCCGCCGTCCTTCACCATCCACACCGCCCCCGCGTCCGCGACCGGGGTGGAGACATACGGCACGCCACGGCTGTGGCTCCAGAGGACCGGGTTCGATTCCTCCGAGGCCGATGTGGGCGGACCGTCCGGCGGCCGAATCGAAAGAAGAGCGTTCCTCGCCAACTTGAAGACGTTCGCGTGCCGATCCCATTCGGACTCGTTCAATCGTCCGTCCTGATCGAGATCCATCCGGAAGTAGCGGTTGAGAACCTCCGCATCGTCGATCTCCTGGCGCGTCAGTCGATGGTCCCCGTCCTTGTCCCACTTGCCCACCGCGACCGCCCAGGAATCCAGCGCGAGCCGGCGGCCCGTGTCCCCACCCGGCGCCCACGATGCCATCAGGATTGTGGTCACCCATCGGAACCGGCGTCGGAATGACGATGCGCGCCAAGCCTGGCACCGACCACAGACGCCGGCCGTCCAGCGCATCGTACCCGGAAAGTTCCAGCGCACCCGCGACCAAGAGCTCGGTCCTCCCCTCGTTCCGCCGAACCGCGGGCGTCGAGTAACTGCGCACCGCGTCCGGGCGCGGGGTCCGCCACTCTTCACGCCCCGTCGCGCCGTCGTACGCGGCCAGGAAGCTGTCGGTGTCGTGGTCCTGAAGCAGGATCACCCGGTCTCCAACCACGATCGGCGAACTGCCGGCCCCGTACTCGTCCTGGAACGGGCCCATGGGCTTCTCCCAGGCCACGGTTCCATCCAGGTTCAAGGCCAGGAGGCCGTGGCTTCCGAAGAAGGCGAAGATCCGCCGGCCATCGGACGCGGCCGATGCCGTCGCCGGACTTCCCGTGGGATGAATCTCCTCGATCCGCGGTGGCGCCACCGGCCGCCGCCACCGCGCTTTCCCCGTCGCCACGTCCAGGGCCTCCACGGCCAGTTCGCGAGTGCCGGCCCGGTAGGTGGTCACCACGGCGAGGCCATCCACGACGATGGGGGTCGAATGTCCGGGATCGACCGCGGTCCGCCATCGGAGAGCCTTCTCCCCGAACTCGTGGGGCAACATCGCGCCCTTGGTACCGTCCGCGAGGCCCAGATCCGATCGGAAGAAGACGGGTGCCTCGCCGGATTCAACGGCCTCGGACGGGAACGGCCCAGGTCGCGGTGCCGAGGACGGTCAAGGCCGCGGCGGCCCAGGGAGGTGGAAAGCGTATGGACACGGGAAGTGCCCTGGAATAACCGGACGACATCCCACGCGCAATCATCGGAATCCCCGACCGATTGGCGTGGGAACCGTGGAATCCACTCCCGTCGTCCCCATGGCCTTGCGTGGAGGCCGTCCCGCTGGCTGGATCGCGGCGTGAGCAATGCTGTTCCAGTGGAGCCCGTCCTTTACGTCAAGGTGGGTTGCGGATGGTGCCAGGAGGTCATGGAGTTCCTCGAAGAACGACAGTTGCCCTACCGAAAGGTCGTGGTGTCGGGCAATCCGGAGGCGTTCCGGGAGATGGTCGAACTGTCCGGGCAGAGCCGCGCCCCCACCGTCAACTGGGACGGCGATGTGCTCGCGGATTTCGGCGTCGATGAGTTGGTTGAATTCCTCCGGGAACGCGGCCTGGCCTGAGCCGGAACGCCGGCGTTTGTACCGCCGACTTTCCAGTCGGCCTCGGGCAGAGAGTCGCGCCGACTTTCCAGTCGGCCTCGGGAAGGGCGACCCTTTCTGCCGGCTGAAAGCCGGCGGTACAGAGGTACCGGCGATTTTCCAGTCGGCCTGGGTTCGGCAACCTGACGCGCCTTGTCAACGCCGCCGGGGAGGGACAATCTCCGCACAAGTCCCCCAAAACGCCATGACACCCTCCGTCCCGCGCCGCCATCGAGGTTTCACCCTGATCGAGTTGCTCGTGGTGATCGCCATCATCGCGATCCTGGCCAGCATGTTGTTGCCCGCCCTGGGCCGGGCCAAGGCCAAGGCGACCCAGATCAAGTGCACCAACAACCAGAAGCAGATCGGCATCGCCTACCTGCTCTACGCCGACGACAACACCGACTTTTTCCCGCAGCAACGCGACTGGCACGCCGCGGGCGGCACCAACGGCACCTACAGCGTCTTCGTGGCGGCCACGAACCGTCCCCTGAACGTCTACACGCATGTGTATGAACTCTTCCGCTGCCCCAACGACAAAGGCGACAGCCTGAACTCCGCGGTCATCAAGAATTGCTACCTGAAGTACGGCACCAGTTATCTGCCGCAATGGCAGCACGACTCGTTCCGCACCCGCCACGTCCTGGGCGACATCAACGCCGCCAAGGGTTCCTATGAGAATCTCCCGATGCGCACCACGGAACTCTCGCGTGGCGCTTCGAACAAGTTCATGCAGGGCGACTGGGCCTGGCACGCGAACCGCGGCAACGTCGACAACCGGAGCATCTGGCACAATTACAAGGGGAAGAGCCGGTTCAACATGCTCTTCGCGGATGGGCACATGGAGTTCTTCCAATTCCCCGAACCGCGCCAGATGGAGCAGTGGATCTTCAGTCCGGCTCCGAGCCCCGATTGGAAGTGGTGGTGAATTCCGTTCGAAAGGAATGCCGGCTTGACGCGCCCGGCACCGGGAGTATCAACGCCTAGTCCTCCCAAAGTCCCCATGAAGTCCCCCTCCACACGCAGAGCATTCCTCGCCGACGTGGGTCGTGGCGCCCTGATCGCGTCGCTGGGCCCCGCCGTCGCGGGCAACCTGGGCCTGTCCGCCGGGGCCGAGGTCCTTCAGGAACGGGCCACCCTCGAGTTCGGACCGCTGGAACCGTTGGTTCGCCTTCTCCAGGAAACCCCCGCGGACCGGGTCCTTCCCGTCATCGTGCGCCATCTCCGGGATGGCGTGGACCTCCGCACCTGGGTCGCCGCCGGCGCGCTTGCCAACGCCCGCACGTTCGGCGGCGAGGACTATGTCGGGTTCCACACGCTGATGGCGCTGTCGCCCGCCTACCACATGGCGATGGAATCGCCCGCGGAACTTCGCGCGCTGCCGGTCCTGAAGGTCCTTTATCGCAACACCCAGCGCATCCAGGAGCGAGGCGGCCGGCGCGCGGAAGTCCTGCACCCGGTCGAGGGCGCTCCCATCCCCGAGGGACGGCCCGCGGGCCAGGTCCTCCAGGAAGCCGTCCGGCGAAAGGACATCCAGGCTGCGGAACAGGTCTTCGCCACGGCGTCGCGAGGATCTCCCGAGGCGGCGTTCAACCACCTCCTGATGGCGGTGCAGGATCACACGGAGGTCCATCGTGTCGTCCTCCCGTACCGCGCCTGGGATCTCCTCGGCATCATCGGGAAAGAACAGGCCCACACCCTTCTGCGACAGTCCGTCCGCTATTGCGTCAACGCCGAACCCGCCCAACGCGCCGTCGCCGCCGACGAACCGCGAGCCATCCTTCCCCGATTGCTCGAAGAGCATCACCTCCTCGAACGCGAACCCGGCACCCGCGCCCTGGATGCCGCGGCCGTATCCGAGATCGCCGACACGATCTTCGTCTCGACCCCGGCGCAGGCGGCCGGCGCGGTGGCGTCGGCCCTCGCCGAAGGGATCGCCCCCGGAGCCCTCGGCGAGGCCATCACCCTGGCCGCCAACCAACTCATCCTTCGCGACGCCGGACGGACCGCGCGCGAGGAGCAGCCCGGGAAGGTGATCGGCAGTGTTCACGGCGATTCCATCGGGGTGCACGCCATGGATTCCGCCAACGCCTGGCGCAACATGGCCCGGATGGCGACGCCTCGGAACACCGTGGCGTGCCTGATCCTGGGTGCTTATCAGGTCGCGAGGGATCGCATCGGGCGCGGCGGGGATTTCCTCCACTGGCAACCCCTTCCCGTCGCCCGGCATTTGGACGAAATCCGCTCAACCCAACCCGACGGACTTCTCAGGGAACTGGACGAGGCGGTCCGGGGCAACCTGCAGGCCCGTGCCTGCGCCATCGTCCAAAGGTGCGCCATTCTGGAACAACCCCATCGGCCGATCTTCGAACTCCTCCTCAAGTACGCCACCAGCGAGGACGGTTCGCTCCACGGCGAGAAATTCTTCCGGACCGTCTCGGAGGAGTTCGCGACGACCCGACCTGAATTCCGTTGGCGGCACCTCGTCGCGCTCGCCCGCGTGACCGCCAGCGAGTTCGGGCGTCCCGCCGCGGGAATGTCGGAGGCGCGGGAACTCCTGACCGCCTCCTGAACCTCCTGTCGGCGCCGTTCAGGCCCCGCGCCCGCGATTCAAGGCAGCCATTCGACTTCCAACACCAGGGACGTACCAGGCCCCGGAGGCGGGGGCACGTTGATCACGTAGATCGTGAAGGAGTACTTCGAACCCGCCGTCACCGGGAAGGTGACGGTCTGGTCGCCGCAAGCGACCTGGGTGATCACCTTCACCGCTTCGACCCGCGAGACGTAGGTCCCGGGCATTCCGGGTGTCACGTCCGTGATCCGGCAGCTCGTCTTTCCGGCGGGCGCCGTCCAAGTCAGCAAGCCGCCCGGAGCCGGAATCCTCGCGATGGCCTGGTAGGGACCCGGGCAACCCGTCGGATTGCCGCCCGGCCCAAATCTGGGGAGTGCCGAAGACGTCGATGCCGCACCGCCTGAACCGTTTGTCATAGGAGTTCCTGGAATCCGGGATTCGTTGTGTTTTGGAGCGAAACCGACTTCCGGAAGGCTCGATTTCCCCACCGTGATCGGCGCCAGCTCGTTCCTTGCTTGGGGTGGCAGGCGGCCCTGTGCTAAGCACCAGGACGATTTGGGCGAGACATGAGGAGCCTTGTAAAGCGCTTTGTCAGCCGTCGCTTCGGCGTCGGAACGCCCCAGCCCGGCAGCACCGCACTCGCCCCAGGCCGGCGCCGAGTCGGATGGATCGGCGGGGCCGGCCTCGTCGCCCTCGGCGTCCTCGCCCTCAATCCCTTCCTCGGACAGCGCATCACCCAGGAGAGTTTTGATCTCATCTTCCGCCTCCGGCCCGAAGGTTATCAGCCCGTCCCCACCGATCTCGTCGTCATCCGAATGGACGACGAATCCCGCCACGCGCTGAAACAACGCCGGGACTCCGCCTGGGATCGGGGACTCCACGCGAGGCTCATCGACAACCTCGCCAGCGCGGGCACACGGGCGGTTCTCGTCGACCTCTTCTTCGCCGAGGAGGCCGACGGGGACGCCAACCTCGCCGCGCATTCGCCCGACACGGTCGGGTCGTTGTCAGCGCCAACATCGCGCGCCGCGAACTCCCCGGCCTGGGTCCCGTCGAGGTCCGCGAAGCGCCCATCCCCATCCTCGCCACCAACGCGGCCAAGGTCGGGCTCCTCAACGTCGTGGTCGGCGACGACGGGGTCGCGCGGCGCCTCCTGCCTGGATTGCAGGGCGGCACCGAGATCGGCTGGGAACCCACCCTGAGCTGGGTCGCCGCCAAACTCGAAGGCCGGAATCTCGCCCTCCAACGCGGCGCGCCGGTCTCCGATCTCTGGCTCAATTACTACGGACCCGCCGGCGCCCTCCCCGCGATGTCCTACGAGGAAGCCCTTCAGCCCGAATCCGCTCCCAAGCTCCGAAACAAACTCGTCGTCGTCGGGGCCAACTTCGAAGTCGATTTCCCCGGGACCCGCAAGGACACCTTCCCAACCCCCTTTGGCGCCGGTCGCCAGGAAATGCCCGGTCTCGAGATCCACGCCACCGCGCTCCTCAATCTCATCCGCGGCGAGTGGCTCCAGCGTCCCGACCCCCGCCTCGAAGCCGGGCTGGTCATCGCGTTCGGATTCCTTCTCGGCTTCGGACTGCCCCGACTTCGTCCCATTCCCGCCCTGGCAGCCGGCCTCGGTCTCGCCGCCTGCGCCGGGTTCGCTTCCCTCGCCGCCGCCTGGCATTTCCACGTCTGGTGGGCCTGGCTCGTCCCGGTCGCCATCCAGATTCCCGCGGGCCTGCTGTGGGCCTGGGGCGCCCACCTGCTCCTCATCGGATACGAAAAGGACCTGTTCCGTCGTTCCCTCGCCACATACCTCCCCCCGCGCGTCGTCGAGGAGCTCGCCGCCCGCCCCGAAAGCCTCCGCCTCGGCGGCACCGTCCGGCGCGTCGTCATCCTGTTCACGGACATCACCGACTTCTCCCGCATCTCCCAACGCACCGACCCCCATCAACTGGTCGCGCTCCTCAACGAGTACTACGACATCGCCATCCGCTGCGTTCACGAGTCCGATGGCACCGTCCTTGGCATCCTCGGCGATGGCCTTTTCGCGGTCTGGAACGCGCCCGTGGAACAGGTCGATCCCGAGAACCGCGCGCTCCGGGCTGCGTTGTCGCTGACCGAACGCCTCCGGGCCTTCGAACAACGCGCGGGCACCCCGTCGATGCGCACCCGGATCGGCCTGCACTCCGGCGTCGCCTGCGTCGGGAACTTCGGCAGCGCCAATCACTTCTCCTACACGGCCATCGGCGACGCCGTGAATCTCGCGTCCCGCCTCAACGGTCTGAACAAACACCTCGGCACCGAGATCCTGGTGAGCCGGGAATTCCAGGACGGCCTCGACCGGCGTCTGGTCCGACCCTTGGGCCACTTCCGATTCCAGGGCTTCGACCAGTCGGTGGAGGTCTTCCAGCCGCGACCCGCCACTCAAAACTCCGCCGAGCGAGCCGGCGAGGTGAACGGCGACACCTGCTGCGACCACGGAATCCGTTGTCTCCTCGGTGGCCAGATCCGAGAGGCGATCAGCGCCTTCCGCCGGGCGTTGGAGGAATATCCCGACGACGGAATCGCCCGGTTTTATCTGACCCGTCTCGCCGCGCTACCGGACGCGGACCACCCCGACCGCCCCCTGATCATCCAGCTGGATTCGAAATGACTCCCGAATCCGGCCTCGGTCTCGACGTCACGCGACAATCTCCAGGGCCGCGTTACGGCGCACGTCTGTCTTCCGTTGTCACTTCGGGGAATCAGTCGGAGTCGCCGAACGGCGTCGATGCCACCGCATCCATCCCGCTCCAGCCACCCCCAACATCGCCAGCCATGTCGACCCCTCTGGTATCACCGCCGTCGGTACTGCCGGAAGCTGTCCCCGAATGGCTCCGGCGGGGAAGTCCGCATTGTGCACATTGACGTAGTACTGGGTCGGGTCGGCCAGCAGCAGAGAGACATCCGCGTCAAACAAGGGTCCTCCGATCAGGCTGCCCCCGAAATTGATTCGCACGGGGCCAGCCACCCCCGCGGCCCCCTCATGAATGTGGTCGGCCGTAAGGAGTCCGATGTCGTTCACGGAAATATCCCAAGTCACCAAACCGTTCACGCTATCAAACCAGAGCATCGCCAACCCGGTGCCATCGGGATCCCCCGGCCCGGGGAATTCCTGGCCCCCGTCCAACGGCACTTCGAAGTAGTAGATGTCCGCCGGCGCGGACCCGGTGGTCGCCAGGAAGGCGCCGACGCTCAAAGCCGCAAGGGTCTTGTTCATAATCGGGCAGGTTGAAGGTAGGAATGGGAGGAATTGATGCCCTGAGTGGGGCCAACCACGCTGGATCAATCATCCCATTCCCAATGGGCGGCATTAGGAAAGATGAATGATTGCATTACATCAAGTGGAATCCTCGATTTGCTTAGGTTGACGCACCGATCCCCACGCCGGCAGTGGGCCGAGCCCCATCGTTTCCAGTCTTGGCTAGGGACGCCGCATGGGGGAGCGTCCGACACCCTTTCCCATGAATCGCCTGTCATCCACATGGGCCTGCCTGGCCTTCGCCGTTTTCCTTCCCGTCTCGATCCCGGTTTCCTCGGGCGCCGAACCCAAGGCCCCGGCGGCCGCGACGGCGGGGAGTTCCCTCGCACTACCCGAGACCGACGACGGACTCCCCGGCGCGGGTCCCATCCGGCGTTACGACTGGTTCCAGCGGCTCTGGACCAACAAGCGGACCGCCTGGGCCGGCCGGGTCCAGGCGGATCAGGGCGCGGTGGTGTTCCTGGGCGATTCGATCACCCAAGGGTGGGGCGATGATTTCAAAGGGGCCTTCCCGGGGATGAAGGCGGCCAACCGCGGCATCAGCGGCGACACCACTCGCGGCATGCTCCTGCGGTTGGCGGAGGACGTGCTGGTCCTCCAGCCCGCGGCCGTGGTGCTGCTCCTCGGCACGAATGACCTTGAAGAGCATGCCGAACCGGAAACGGCCGCCTCGAATCTCCGCCTGATCCTCTCCGCGCTGAAGCAGCACCGGGCGACGATGCCGATCGTCCTCTGCCAGGTCTTTCCAAGCTCGGCCTCCAAGGCCCGCCCGGCCGACAAGATCCGAAAGCTCAACGCGCTCTACGCCGCGGCGGTCAAGGGGGACCCCCAGGTGACGCTGATCGAAACCTGGCCGCTCTTCGCCGACCCCCAGGGCGACGCCAAGGCGTCGGAATTCCCCGACCTCCTCCACCCGAACAATGCCGGTTACGCCAAGTGGGCGGCGGCGGTCCGACCCATTCTGGCCACCCTCGGGTTCCTGGAAAACGACCCGGATCCGTTCACACCGGAACCAGGATTCGTGAGCCTTTTCAACGGCCGGGACCTGACCGGTTGGGGATTCAAGACCAACGCCTTCGACGGCCGAGTCGCCAGTCCCGACGGCCGCTACGTCGCCCGGCACGGCCGCATCATCGTCACCACGCCGCCCGAGGGCAGCCGCATCCAGCAGATGTGGACCACCCGCGAGTTCCCCAAGGACTTCGTCCTCCGGCTCGAATTCCGGGCGACCCCGAACGCGGACAGCGGGATCTTCATCCGGAAGCCCCAACTTCAGTGCCGCGACTACCCGTTGGCCGGCCCCTACAAGTCGCTGCTGAAATACCGTCCCCAGGACTGGAACGAGATCGAGGTCACGGTGAAGGGAGGCGAAGCCCTGTGCACCTGCAACGGCGAGGTTCTCGAAGCGGCGCTGAAAGTTCCAGCGACCGGCCCGATCGGGTTGGAAGGCGACCGCGGCCAGATGGAATACCGCCGGATTCGTGTTCAAGAAACTCCGTAGGGAACCTCCGGGCGCGGGCGCAAGGGGAGATCGGGTGCCCCCGGCCTCCATCCCTACTTCAAGCGATAATCTCCAGGGCCGCGAGCCCCGCGGATTTCGACTCGGTGAGTGCCGCGATGCGATGGTCGAGTGTCGCCAGAATCCCTCCCCGGTGAACGGCCAATCCCAGCAGATAGGCATCCGTCACCTGCTGATGCCCGACCAATCGTTCCCCGCTGAAGGCAACGGCTCCGGCGAAAGGAAGTTCGTCCGGCCAAAAGGCGTGATCCTTCTCGGCCGTGTTGGCCGCCAGCAAGACGGCGGCCTCACGCGGCGTCACGGCGTCCCGGGAGAATGCTGGGTTCGACACGATGCGGACGAAACCAGCCTCGGTGAGCGGACAGGTCGCCCAGCCTTTGTTCCGGCGGCGGGCGAACCACTTCACGGCCACCTCATGCCGCGCATGGCGGGGCCAAAGCAGCGCAATGAGCACGTTGGTGTCGAGGAGATACCCTTTCATGCGCCCTCGGCTTCGATGCGGCGCACGTCCTCGGTCGTGACTTCGGGGGAATCAGCCGGTAGCTGGAAAACCATGAGCCCGTCCTTGCCCACGGAAGGCGTGGGCGCGTTGAGACCGCGCCGGACGAGGTCCGACACCGTCCTGCCCATCGACACCCCCCGTGCTTTCGCCTGCCGGGTCACCAACTCGACCAAATCATCGTCCAGAGTGAGCGTCGTTCTCATGCCACGATGGTGCCACCATGGATTTTTGATGTCGAATGGAGAAATCAGCATCAATTGGACTCAGCGCTCCGGACGGGCCGGCCAGGAACGCCAGCGTTAGGAGCCTCTCCTCCCCCACTTACTCGAACGGATTGGTCTTCATCGACGCCTTCGGCCAGCTCTCCCAACCCGGAATGGGATGCTCCACCATGAGGTCTTCGACGAGGTAGAAGTCGTCGCGCCCCGTGGTCCCCGCCCGAACCGCCGCGACTTTCCCGGGCTGGATGAACGGGAGGTCGTTCCCGAACGACTGACGGACGTAGCTGAGAACGGCGGCGATCTCGTCGTCGCTGAGGAGTCCGCCGAACCCCGTCATCGGAGGAACGCCTTTGCTCGGATCGAACATCTGACCCGCGAGCGGCAGCGGTCCCCAAAGCCCCTTGAGAACGACCTTGATCAGCCGCTCGTCGCTGCCGGTGAGCCAGGGGTTGTCCTTGGCGACCAGCGGCGGATAGATGTTGGGCATCCCCAGTCCGTTGGGCTGATGGCAGGTGATGCAGTAGGCGTCCCGATTGAAGATCTCCTTGCCCAACGCGTACACCTTCTGCTCCCCCTCGTTGAGCGCGCGCGTGGGGCCGTAGCTCTTGTCGGCGTCGGACTTCGGCGCCGGCTCGAACTTGAACGTGCCCGCCAGGTAGGCCTGGGCCTTGGGGTTGTCGGTGATGTCGAATTTCGGATCCGATTGGAGGGATTTCAGGTCGTCCGCGAGCGTGGTCTTCAGGATCTGATCGGTGACCGGTCCCATCCAGCGGTCGAAGGGGTGCTTGAGCGCCTCGAGGACGATCCGCGCGCCGGCCGGGTTGTCGAGCCAGGACGCCGCGACGATCGCCTCAAGGCGGACCCGGCCGTGGGGATCGTTGGCGGCGCGCAGGAACATCGAGGTGCTGTCGGGAATCTGCCGGTGCGCGTAACGCAGGACATGAACCGCGGCCGCTCGCGCCTGATGGGCGCGGGCATGAAGGCACTGTTCGAGCAGCGCGCGATCGACGGCGTTCTGCGACCACGTGACCCAAAGGGCTTCGCAGAGGTGGTGCTCGTAATTGGGGTCGCGCCGGTCGAGCGACGCCGCCCAACGTCGGACCGCCGGCAGCACTTCCGCCGCCGGTCTGCCCCGGAGTTCACGCCGCGTCCGATAGCGGGAGCGGTACTCGGGAAGCTTCAGATTCTCGAAGAGCTGGCCGAGATCCGCTCCGGCGATCACGGCGGGCTTCACCAACGGTCGAGCGGGATAGGTGATCCGGTAGATGCGCCCATGATCGCGGTCTCGGTTCGGATCACGCGCGCTGTGCTGCATGTGGCCAATCAACGCGTTGTGCCAGTCGACGAAATACAGCGAACCATCCGGCGCCGTCTCGAGATCCACCGGGCGGAAATTCGGGTCCGTCGACGAAACGAGATCGCCGATGTGTTTGCCGTCGAAGCCCGACCCGTCCTCCCAGACGTCGTGCAGGCTGGTTCCGAGGAAGCCGATGCTGTTGCAGATCATGAAGTCCCCCTGGACGTCGTCCGGGAAATGCCGCGAGGAGACGAACTCGGATCCGGACGTGGGCCGTGCTCGTTTCGGAGCGAACTCGCCGACCTTGGGAATCTCGAGGCCGTGGGGAATTTTCGCGGAGACGGGGAGGCCCCACCAGTTCTGACCGGAGGACGCATCGGAGATATAGCCCTGATCCCATTCGTCGAACGCCATGCCCCAGGGATTGTTGTAGTCGGACTGGCTGTAGCGCTCGAGGCGGTAGCGCTTGGGATCAAACCGCCACGCGCCGCCGTCGGTCATGCGCTCCGGGCCGTAGGGAGTCTCGACCTGGGAATGCAGGAAACGGCCTTCGAGAAGGTAGAAGGAACCCGACGCATCGGCGGCATACGCCGAAATGGCGTGGTGCGTGTCGTGCGTGTCGAATCCGGTCAGGATGATCTCCATGCGATCCGCGCGGTCGTCCTTGTTGTCGTCGATCAGGAGGCAGAGATGGGGTTCCTGCGACACATAGACGCCTTCCGGCGCGAGTTCGAAACCGATGGGCAGATTGAGGTGGTCCGCGAAGACGGACTGCTTGTCCGCCCGGCCGTCGCCGTCGGTGTCCTCGAAGATCAGGATTTTGTCGTTCGGACGCTCATCGCCGGGCCGGTAGTGCGGGTAGCTGGGAATGACGGAGACCCAAAGGCGGCCGCGATTGTCGAAGGACATCTGCACCGGGCTCTTGAGGTCCGGGAACTCCGTTTCGGACGCGAAAAGATCGATCTTGTAGCCGTCGCGCATCGTGAATCGCTCGATCGCCTTCTCGCGTCCGAGGTACTCGATCGGTTTGTTGAAGTTGCTCGCCACCCGCGGGAGCGCCCGGGTCCGGTCGTCGGGAACAGGGGGCAGGGTGGAACTGGCCGCGACCTTCCCGGCGGCCATGTCCCAGATGCGCTCGTCCCGCAGGCGGGTCATCTCGCGCATCTTCAGGATTTCCTCCGGATAGTTGACGTTGCCGTAGGGCTTGTACCGCTGACCAAAGACGTGGACGCCGTTGAGCATCCGGTAGTCGTTGAACCAGAACCAGTCCTTGTCCTCGACCGCGGCCCGCAGGCTGCCGGGGTCCGTGGCCGAAACGGCGGCGCCGGGACCATAGATCTTCTCCAAGAGAAGAGGCGCGATCCGCGCGTAGCCGGCGTCGTTCAGGTGGCAGCCGTTGATGGTGAGTTTCGGTCCGCCGGCGGTGAACCACTGTCGGGTCGGCGAGAACAGGTCCACCGCGCCGACGCCCTTCTCACGCGCCACTTCGAGCACAGCGCCGGCGTAGGCCGCCAGGCGGCGGTTTTCGTCCGCCCCATTGGGCAGGTCGTAAGCGTCGGTGCGATCCTCGAAGGCGATCGGCGTCACCAGGATCAGGCGGGGGGCGGTCCGGCCGTTGTAGGCCAGCGACAGCGTGTGGTCCACGAACGCCGACAACTCGGCCTTGAAATTCGCCACGCGCTCCAACCCGTCGAACGATTCGTTGTACCCGAAGAAGGCGAGCAGGGTCGTCGGTTTCACCTCGAAGAGCCATTCGTCCGGGGTGGGGTAATGGCCAATGCCGAAGTGGGCGGTCAGTTCGGGATGAAACTTCTCCGCCCCAGGGAACGCCCACTGGGTCTTCCTGGCCGGGTTCGGCCGGAACCCGGGAGTGTCACCGGGATTGCACTGGTTGCGCACCGTCAGGCGCGATTGCGGAAAACGCAGCTGAAGCGCGGTCTCGAAATGTCCGAAGTACAACATCCGCTCGCCCAGGGAATTGCCGATCATCGCCACGGTCTCGCCAGGCACCGGCTGGATGGGCAGGAGAACGGGTGGTGGGTTCCCGGGTGCGGCGGGCGGTTTGGCGTAGGTCGGCAGCCCGTCGGTCTGTGCCCCCATGGCCACGCCGACGAGGTTCAGTCCCACGATCAGGACCGAAAGAAATCCCAGGTTGCGCATCCGCAACTTCTACCCAAGGCGCCGACCGTTTGTCACCTTTTCGGCGGACGCGGTCACCGCATCCAGCCCGGAAACGTCTTGGTCCGTTCGATGCCGTGCCGCTGGTAGGTGCGATGCCAGCGGAACCCCCAGAGAGCCTTCGGCTTGCGGGCTCCCCGGACGGACTGGTCGAAGAACACGAGGTTCAATCCACGACCATGCCGAGCCACGGCGAAGTGCTTGGTTTCAGCGCCCGCGCCGCTCCACTCGCCGTTGTAGACGGGAGCGGCGTCCTTGGTGCCGTCGCGGTGATCCGGCCCACCGCCGCGCCACATCGCGTCGAGGAACAGCGGGATGTCGGATGGTTGATCCGCGGCGTCGAACGTCTTCCAGTGATCCGCCGCGCGCCGGCCCTGGATGTCGGCGCGGGCGTTGTAGACCCAGTTGTTGCCCCCGTAACTGCTGACCAGGAACGCCGCCCCGGCCTCCTGGTCCTCGGCGAAATTGGGAAAGTTGTAGGCGGAATGAGCTCCGCCGTACTGAGCCAACCGGTTTTCAGGAGTCCCGATGGGTCGCAGCATCTCCTGCCTGCCTCCCCCCGATGCCCGCCGCTGGGTGGCGTCGGGGCAGAGCAAAAGATAAGGCTTTTGCCGGTAGTGGCGGGCCAACGCCCGGACCCACTCACCCCGAGCCCAACCGACGGTGTCGCCGTCGCTGAACTTGCCGTCGTTCTCGTCGGTGTAGAACGCCCAGATCAAGCCCCATTGCTTGAGGTTGGAGACGCACTTGATCGACCTGGCCTGGCCCTTGGCCCGCGACAAAGCCGGAAGCAGCATGCTGGCGAGGATCGCGATGATCGCGATCACCACCAGCAACTCGATCAGGGTGAAGGCGGTCCGTGACCGGTGCGCGCGATCGGTGCCTGAAGCGGATGGGCTCGATGACATGACGGGAGGAACCCGCCCATCAGGCCAACCTCGGCGGATCGGGCAATGGTTGTTTCGGGGCACAGGAAGAGCGGGAGTGCCTACTGACCCACCACGGTCGGCCTCTTGGCGTGAATGAAGGAAGCCGTTCGGCAATGCCGGCAATCCTGGAAATCCCAACTGTCCAATGGTGCATGCATTACCCCCCTGTTCTCATTGCTCTTCGGTGAGTCCGCTCTTGAAGTGCTTTAGCGCATCGTTGAGGTATTGAATGCCTAACCGATCGGTTTCCATGACAGGTCCTTCATATATTGCGGCTCGTGTCCAAGTTCCCGGATCGTGCAGGAAACTCGGAATGCAAGGTCTTACTTGAATCCATCCTCGGAGGGATCTTCCAGTTGGCGGAGAGTCCAGCGGCATTCGATCCATCAAGTTCACTTTGACACCACAGTATTCAAGAACTGCTTCGATCGTGTTAGCCCTTAAAACCGCCAGTAATAGGGTGCCAAACTCTGATTCGCTCCGCTCCAGGACGAACTTCAACCCATCGTAAATGTGCCTATCCAAAAATCTTGAAAATCGTTTTTCAAATGTCTCATCTGAATAGAACTCAGATGAGCCTCGGCGAATCAAAATATGCCCCTCTGAGGTGACTTCCCTGCGCTTGATACCAAATGCCGAACCAACTCTAAACGATGTCGTCAGACCCGCACTTTTCCACGCTGCGAGCACAGGCCTGGCTACAAGCTTGCTGATGTTCCGATACGCCATCCCAATTGAACGCACTAGAAATCGAAATGCGTACTCAAATGGCGCATGCCCTCCTGCCGCGACGGCCGCCTCAAATTCCGCGCGTTTGTTTTTTCCCACGAGGCCGCCGTGGGCGAACACCGTATTAAGACACAGATCGACAACTCTGCGACTCTTGAGGGTTAAACTGCCAAATGATCGAGGGCTATCTTCTGCAGTCTTGATTTGCTGGACGTGATAATCCAGGAATCCGGATATAGGCTTCAAGTCGTCGAACGATACGATTATTCTAGCGATGTTGTGTAGATGCGATGGTTCGTCGGGCATCCAGATGCGCCGAAACGATATAAGTGCAGACCTGAAGTGAAAGCGATCTCCGAGCGTGTAAGTTGTAATCCGGCCGTCATCTTTGATAGAGAGCTTTTCGTCTGGACCAAAAAACGGTTCTCGCTCCAGTTCCTCGCACGCCTCAACAAATGAACCG
The DNA here is from genome assembly GCA_942490575.1 of uncultured Verrucomicrobiota bacterium. Taxonomy (GTDB): domain Bacteria; phylum Verrucomicrobiota; class Verrucomicrobiia; order Limisphaerales; family CAIMTB01; genus CAIMTB01. The sequence goes on along the minus strand of CALNYA010000002.1, from coordinate 44,203 downwards.
ACGGCGTCAATTTGTTTAAATGTGGGACGAGTGCTCATTTCGTGTGTCCGCAACTAAAAAAGCCGCTGGGGAAATGAAGCCGCTGGATATCAAACATCAACTTTGAACAATGATCGTGGGGCTCGGCGGAGCTGGGAATCGAGTGTTTAAAAGTCAATGTCTGGCCCCAATTTCCACGTCCATCGACACCAACAGCTCCTCCGGCGCGTCCGGATGGGCGCCGAGAATGGCTTGGCTCCCGATGACGATGAGATCGGCGCAATCCGCGTTTCCAGCCGACGCGCGGATGATGTGCTCAAGTTGAGGACGCGTCATGGGCGGCGAATTGTTTGAGAATCTCCAATCGCTCGTCCCGCGACAGGATCCCGCAGAATGGACTCGATTGCCGCAAACGGGTCGCCCGCTCGTCATCGGCTTGGAGCAGGGTCATCAAGTCGTCGAACGGGCCTTCCAACAGGACGTTCCATTCCTCCAGGGTCCGAAGGGCGCCCGGCGACGCCGTTGACCGCCACCGCCGGAGATTGGCCCGCGCCTTGTCCACCAATGCCGGATTCTCGCGGATCCGCGCCGCGATCAGCCGGTCGAAGGCCAAGCTCCTCCGATCGATATCTCGATGGTCCTTCATGGGCAACCGCTCCCGATCGCTTCCGCGGTTGCTGACGCGGCGCTGGGTGCAACTGGCCGCGGGAATGAAGGCCAACCGCCGCCTTCCAGCGATCCGCCCTTGATCGGGATCGGGTTGAAACAGTTCATGGTTTTCGAGGGGGAGGGTCCGGCAAAGGGGAGGTTTGGGCAATCCTAGGCGTGCCCGACCTGACGCCATCGCTTTCCAATCAGGAATTCGATCCGCGCTCCAGTCGTTGGTCTCGTCTCTTTGGGGTCAAACATTTACTTTTGACAGTTTCTCCACGACCCAGCCGATAACCGCCTTCTTTGTTCGATATCAATGGGTGGCCGCTTCGGCCCTCCTTACGGATTCTCCCCGGTCCGTTGGATTGACCGAGCCGGCCTGATGTTCTAAGACGGCACTATCCCCTCGGAATCCGCCAGTGTCGCGGCTGCCCCCGATCGCACGGTGTGGCCCGTGTCCGAATCCCCAGGCCGGCAACCGCGGCGGCGAGTCCGAAGGGAACACAAACATGAAGACGAACCCTCCTCACGGACGGCGCATTCCTGGGTGCTGTGTCTTGATTGCATTCGCAGTCGGTTGGTCGGCCGGCGCGCGGGCCGCGCCGGCCGACCCCGGGCCGCCGGTTGGCGTCAGCGGGGCCGGGCAGCCGACGTACACGGTCACGGAGAAGCGATTTGGCGATACCGGGTATGTGTTGCTCCAACTCTGGACGTTCAGGTTCGAGGCGAGCGACGCTCACTATGTCATCCAACAGGCGCACTTGGTTCTCGAACCCACGCGGACTGACACCACGGTCCCGGATGACATCGAGGACTTGCGGTTCGACCTTCCGAATCCGGCTCCGTTTGAGTGCGAATTGATCCAGTGGGAGCCCAAGCTCAACGGGTCCGGAGTGACTCTGTCGGGATCGATCAACGTGGACAGCACTCCAGGATTGAATGTGGGCGGCGAAACCACGATCGGCGTGGAAGGAACCCAAGTCGAACGCGCTGGCAAGGACGGCCTCCATGGCAGCGAGGGCGATGCCGAGTGGGACATTGACTTCGATGACTTCTCCCTGACGCCGTCGGGTCGCGTCGCGCTCGATTTCTACGCCGCCTGGCGATGCCCGAAAGATGCACTGATGATCCCGGGGATGCCGTCCTTGAAGTTCGAAATCGACGTCTGGGGAAGGGCGGATCCGGTCTACGAATTGCTCTACCTGGACCCCGACGTGACCGACGAGACCCCGGGCGAATACGAACTGAGCCGGAATTCCACGCGGGTCGCCGCGCTTGTTCCCGCGCCGACGGACGATGCGCCGCTGTCGGTGGTTGTGGAACCGCCCTCCGAACGCGCCCTGGTGCCGGGCGGCGCCGGGACCTTCAAGGTCCGACTGTACTCGAGGGCGGCAATCGAGTCGGCGACCGGCTCAATCCGGTTTGCGGAGACGGACAGCCCCGCGGCGACGCTTTCGCAGACCCTGAGCGGCCGGGAAGCGGGGCTCGCCTTTGTCGAACTCCGCGCGCGGGCGCGGATCCCCGACGCGGCCGGCGCCTCGGCGCTTTCGCCGCGAGTCACTCTGAATGCGGGCGGGCGAACATGGGAACATCAGCTTGGAGCGATCCCAGTCCTACGAGAGGCGCGGCTGGGCACCACGGTCCCGCTGGGTCCCGGAGTCCATGTGGTGCGCGTCCGGGGCCGTCCCGGGGAGGTCATCCGAGCCCGCTTCGACCCGTCGGGCGGCGTGATCGAATCCGCGATCCGTCCTCGTTTCGGCAGTCGATCATCGGCGACGCCTTTCGAGGGGAACGCCCTTGTCGCGACGGCGTCCGAAGTCGGACCCGTCCTGGAGTTCCGCGTGGCCGGTGGTCGTGCTGGCCAGGGCGGGGCCGGATCGATTCTCCACCTGGAGTCGGCGTCGCCGAAGCGCTGGTCCTGGGGCCCCCTCATTCTGGGACTTGTCGCCGGAGTCCTGCTTTGCCGATTGCGCGGCCGGAATGCCGCTGGGGTCACCCATTAACACTATTAGACAATGTTCATGGGGCTCGGCGGAGCCGGGAGTCGAATGTCAAAAGTCAATGTTTGACCCCAATTCCCGTATTTCCCAAGATTCATCTTCCTCGCCACCCTTCGGTTCCCAGCGGCGGGTCCCGCTACGGAATGATCGCCCTGAAAAACCGTCGGGAGATCCCCTCGCCCGCCGGAGCCATGGGCACTTCCACCGCTGTCGCGATCCCCTCGGTCTGGAGCGTCCAATGCACCAAATCATCCGATTGCTCGAGACGATACTCCCGCCCCCCGGCACCCAGGATCGACAGCAGCAACGGCAGCCCTGGGAGCGCCGCTCGCTGCACCACCAGTCGCGGCGAGCTGACCGGGAAGACCCGAATCAGCCCTGCGACTTCGCCCGAAGCGAGCGATCCACCCACCAACAAGGCTCCTTCCCCCAAGTCACCGACCACCGTCCGTGTCTCCATGATGTCGGCGATCCCGACTCCCACGCCAAACTCAATCTCCGATCCAAGGTCCCAGGCAGTGTCCAGGGATCCGTCCCCGTTCAAGCGGGCCAAACCGCGCCGACGGATCCCATTGACCCAACCAAAGTCACCGCTGAATACCAGCTGCCCGGAAGGCAGTGAGTGAACAGACTGGACTCTGACAGGCCGGGTAGTCTCGTCCCGGCTCAGTACCGGCCGAAATCCGGGATCCAGTGATCCGTCCACGCGCAGCCGGGCGAGCGCCACTCGGGTCTGGTCGACCACGCTGGTGAAACTTCCACCGATCACCAACCGATCGCCGAATTGCACCGCCATCGCTAAAATCTCCCCACGAATACCTTCCCCAGGATTGTAATCGAGGTCCACACGACCATCCGGATGGAGGCGGGCGAGATTGGTGCGTGCCACCCCACCCACTTCGCGCAAGGACCCGGTCAGCAGGATTCGCCCATCGCTCTGAAGGACAATCGCGCGGATACTCTCGATCGAGTAGATGTTCTGTGCGCCAAATCGAATGCCGGCGCCCGGATCGAAACTTTCGTCCCCCGTTCCATCCACGTTGAAACGTGCGATACCATTCCTGGCCAAACCACCCGCCCTGGTCAGCCAGCGGTCAGCCACGATCAATCGGTCATCCGGCTGCATCGCATACGCGGCGGTGTAACTGGGCGATGTCCGCGATGGCGCGTAGGTGCGATCCAAGCTGCCGTCCGGAAGCAGTCGGGCCAAAGCCGAACGCGACTGGTCCTCAATGGATTCAAAATCGCCCGATATCACCAAACGGCCGTCGCTCTGGGGCAAAATGTTCCAGATGCTCCGATTCCTCACGGAACCTCCAGCGGAGATCTCGGGCTTCAGCGATGCCTTGAAGGTCCGGTCCACGGTTCCATTGGTGTTCAGCCGGACCAACGCCCCCAGGTCGGCCCCGTCGACCCGTGAGAATTCACCGCCCACCACAACTTTTCCGTCGGGCTGAGGCGCGATCGCCCGAACTCGCTGAACCAACCGACTCGCCACCGTGTACCCCGCCTGCACCACGCCATTGGTGTTCATCCATTTCAGTGTTGGCGCGTATCCCGGAATCTCGGTCGTGGACTGCGCCACCAGCATCCTTCCGTCCGGCAAGCCCACCGCCGCACCGACAAACGAGCTGGCGGAAAGTCCTGGAAGACTCCAGCGGAAGGTCGGGTCGTTGGCTCCATCCCGTCCCAACCGGCGCACGGTTCCACTGCTGAAGAGCGCAACCAACACCTTCCCGTCCGAGAGCACATCGACCAGGAAGGAGTTACGGAGGTCGGGGATGAATCCCGTGTCCAAGGAACCGTCCGAATGCAGTCGCGCCAACCCCGACCTCGCCCGGCCATCGAATTCCGTGAAGTCCCCGTAAATCACCAGTTCCCCGTCTTGAATGCTCCGAATCAAAACGGTGGATGCCGTGACCCATTCGCCTGGACTCCCACCCGGACGCCTTCCACCCATGCCACTCGCGAAGCTCTCGTCCCAGCGGCCATCCGGATGGAACCGTACGATCCCATTCACCGTCCGACCGCGGACGCTGACAAAATTGCCCACCACCACGACCTTGCCGTCCGGTTGAATTGTCAACCCCGACTCTGGAGCCGGCACCCTGCCGCCATTTTCGGTCGTGGTCTCGAGGGCGTCACCGATATCCCAGGTCTCATCCACGGCTCCATTGGACAGCAGTCGTGCAACAGCGACGCGCCGAATGCCGTTGATATGGGTAAACCCACCAGCCAGCAGAATCCGCCCCTCCGAATCCACCGCAACGCCAGTCACCAAGTTGTCGGGGCTCCCTCCGAACGTCGCATTTTCCGACGAAAGACCGCTCCCCAAGTCAAACCCGGCGTGAACGGTGCCATCGGCGGCCAGGCGCTCGAGCCCTTTGGGTCCACGCACCAACACCCCACCGTCGGGATGCACGGCGAGCATCGCGCCAGGCCGGGTCCGTACCCGGAATGTGGGATCCACCGTTCCCCCGGGATTCACTCGCGCCACTCCCAGGGCCACCGTGTCTTCCAGCATGTCAAAGAGTCCACTGACCATGACTCTACCATCCGCATGCGCCATGAATTTGGTGATCAGCTCGCCACGCCGGGAGAAAGCCGGACTGAAGCTGCGATCCACGGTGGCGCCGAGTGACGGCGAAGGTCCGGCGCTGCCGAAAGCCAGCAACGCCGTGAGGAAGCCCAACGATTGTGAGAGCCCAGCTTTCATAAGGACACCTGTCGACGCCGAAACCAACAGTAGGAGGGCCACACCCACCACCGGAGACACCAGGCCGCCGGGAAGAAGTGCAGCGCGAAAGAATCCGGATGAAATAGCGTTCACCATCCCCGAAAGCCCGGTCGATATCGGGGCCGTCGCCGAAAGCGATGTTTCCAGGATCAGGTTGGAAAGGGAGGGCGCCAGTGGGGCAGGCGCCGCCTTCCCTTCGAGGATCGCAGCCATGCCGCCCACGGTCACCACCACACCCCGTTTCCTGAAGAATCGCCGCAATTTCTCCACACCCCTGGTGACCCGCTTTTTCGCCGCTTCCTCGCTGTGACCCAGTTTCAGACCGATCTCCCGATGGCTCCGTTCCTCCCAGTACCTCAGTAGGATAGCGTCCCGGTCGGCATCCAGCAGGGTCGCCATCGCCTCGTCCAGAAGCGACGATGCCGACGACCACGCCTCCTCATCCCAGCCCTCCGCCAACCCTTCAGCGTCACCCGACGACGCATCTTCGGGCATCGCCCGGCGTTCCCGATCCTTCCTGCGGGCTTCAGTCCTCATCAGATGCATTGCCGCAAACCGCGTCGCCCGGTGCAGCCAACCCGCCAGAACCACCCGCGTCCCGAAGCGCGGGGCCTTCCGGGCCATGGCGATAAACACCGCCTGGGTGACGTCCTCGGCAGATTGCCGATCCCTCACCTGCCGTAGAGCGGCGGAATACACGTGTCCCCCATGGCGACGGACCAACTCGGCAAACGCCGCATCCGAGTGGAGGTTCGCGAAGTCATGCAATAGATCCGTGTCTTCCATGAATCAGGTGTTCCATGAATCCAACTGCCGCGACCCGCCCGAGGGGACAAAAAACTTCCGACGACTATCGCCCAACCCGAAGTAGCCGCTCGCGAGTCTTGCTCGGCGGATTCCACGCGCAACTTGGTTCCGCGCGCGACGAAGCCGGGGTGGTCTTCCAGCATCCCTTCGCCACTCAATCGCTGGCCGCGGATACCGTCCGTACACTCTCCGCCACCTGCTGGGCACACTACCACCGGCCCTAAGCCGGCAAGTAGCGCCGGCTTTTAGCCGGCATCCCGGTCCCGCAACAGAGCCGACTGGAAAGTCGGCGCGACAGGGCGGGGGTTCACCACCAGCCGTTCCTCAGTCCCCGGGGCCTCCCGGCGGCATCGCTGAAGCAATTTCGTCCTACCGAAGCATTTCAAATCATATTCGCTTCGCAGTTCTCGAAGGACTTTGGCTCTCGCCAAATTTGGAACGTCAGATTCCACAAAGCTTTACCGGCCAAAAAAGTTCCCGCGACCGAGCGTTATTTGTGGCTGACTAGCTCCTCGGCGGTCACACCGATATCCCGGGCAATCTGTCGAAGCAGGAACGGGGAAATGTCCCGCCCGGCATGATTCGGCACCGTCGTCCCTCGGCCGTCCGGATGGCGATACTGCATATGCGAGCCGCGTTGCCGCATCAAAGAGAAGCCGAGGGATTCAAGGATCGCGCATACCTCCCGCGGCTTCAGGACCGGAAGTTTACCCGTGGGCTACCCCACCTGGATCGTCTGGGTGCCAATGAAGTTCGCCTGAAGGCCCGGCTCTCCGTCTTCCATCAGCATCCCGAGGACCTCTTCGAGGTTCGCTTTCAGTTCGTCCAGTGTGGCCCCCTGCGAATGCGCGCCAGCGAACCCGGGCACGTATCCCACGTAAAGCCCGGTGTCCCGGCACTTCTCGACCACAGCCGTGAACGTTCTCACGGATCGAGCCTAACCGCCCCCTTCCCGCCCGTCAAAGATCCTGCCGGACGCCAACTTTTTAGAAAGCCGATGGGGTCAAACAGGAACATTAGACAATGTTCGTGATGCTCGGCGGAGCCGGGAGTAGCGCCGGCTTTCAGCCGGCAGCATTCGGGTCTGGCAACGGAGCCGACTGGAAAGTCGGCGGGACAGGGGAGTAGCGCCGGCTTTCAGCCGGCCACATCGTTCCCCGCAGCCGACTGGAAAGTCGGCGGTACTTTCAGCCGGCCACCGTGTCCCCCGACAGCCGACTGGAAAGTCGGCGGGACAGGGGAGTAGCGCCGGCTTTCAGCCGGCAGCATCTGGGTCTGGAACCGGAGCCGACTGGAAAGTCGGCGCGACAGGGAGAGGAGCCGACTGGAAAGTCGGCGCGACAGGAGGGGGGGGCGACTGGAAAGTCGGCGCGACAGGGGGAGTAGCGCCGGCTTTCAGCCGGCAGCATTTGGGTCTGGAACCGGAGCCGACTGGAAAGTCGGCGCGACAAACAGGCTGGGGTTCACCGCCAATCGCCGTCCTTCAATCCCCGGGCCTCCCTGGCTTCGCGGTAACGAATACGGGCCAGCGCGGCCTTCGCCGATTCCACGGCGCGCTTTTGGACCACGCTTGAAGGAGGCTGGGGTTCCGGTCCGCCTTTGCCGGCGACCACGCCTTCCAGGGCCTCGATCGCCAGGCGGTTCGTGGAAGACGCTTCCCCCAGAATAGAGAGTTGATCGGGTCGCAAGTCGGGAATCGCCTGGACAAGAGTTTCGGTGGCGGCTGGGTGGTCGCGATCCAGACACAGCAAGATCCGGGCGGCATGGATTCTGATATCCCCGGAACGGGCGAGCTGGGGCTCGCACAGGGTCTTGGTTCGCTCCGGGGCGATCCGTTGCAGGGCGTTGACGGCCCGAAAGGAGGCGTTCCGAGCATTCCAATCGGCGATCTCGCGTTGGGCGAGGGGCTCGATCAGGTCCGCTAGGCGGTCGTTCGACTGGGGTGCCATTCGAGAGACGGCGTTTAAGAGGGCTCCCCGGGAATCGGGTTCCTTCGGGCCCTCCGAGTCGGGGGCGGCGGCAACGGTGAGAAGCTGCCATACGTTCGAATGGCTGGGGTTGATCTGAACGATGGCTAGAGCGCTGCGGACCCGGCGATCGAGATTCGTGTGGCCGAGCCAGGGTTCCAGGATCGGAACGGCTGGCGCGCCCTGGGACCCGAACTCGCCGATCCACGAAAGGAACAGGTGAAATGGGACCTCCGAATCCATTTCCAACAACCCGATGGCCAACAGAGCGCTTAGCACGTCGGCGTCCTCGATTCCAATCTGCCGAAGGGACTGCCAAGCAGCGGCGCGGGCGAGACGATGGGCGGAAGTCGTAGCCGTCTGAAGAAGTTGGGGAACGACGGATCCGGCTCCTTCACCGACCGAGCCCAAGAGAATGGTGGCTTGGACGCGATGTGTCTCGTTGGTGGATTCGAGATGGGGCTGGAGGAGCGGGACCAGCACGTTCGCCGGCGGTTCGAGGGCGCGGAGCAGGCGGACAGCCTGATCTTGGATCTCGGAGTACGGAGTGAACGCGCCCCGGCCGGCCCACTCGGGCAATTCCCTGAAGACATCGTGGAGTTGGGTCCGCAGCGGTGAGTCGGGGCGAAATGTGAACGCTTCCTTGATGAGGAACGGGACCGCGTTCGTGCCCATTTCCAGGAACGCCAGGCGCGCCTCGTACCAGGCGGATGATTCGCCAAAACCCCAGCTTGCCAAACTGTTCCGGTAGGTTTGCCGGAACCAGGCGCGAATCGGCTGGCCTTGGAAGTGCGGTTGGCCGCGGTCCCCGACGAGCCAGGCTCCAACCGCCAGCAGGACCACACCGAGCGGCACGAGGACCCACCGCGGGGGCCGTCTGGGTTGGGTGGACGTCGGTTGGACCGGTCCCATGGGGCGGATCCTTCGCGACGCGGGCCGGCGGTCAAGGTTTCCCGAGGAAGGATGGGTTCGCGATAGGGCCGCCCCAACGGGTCCCGGAGGGACCAGGGAAATTAGCCAGTGGCAAGGCGGCGGAGCCGTCGCGGCCACTGGACCGGGAATCCGCCCCAGTATCGGTGCCGCCCCGGCGGGGCGGAGGAGGCAAGGATCACGGGCTTGCGGTTGGATGGGGTTGAACCCAAGGGTGACATCCCGGGCCTCGGCGACGCTTCCAGCGCCCCGCCGGGGCGCACGTCTTTGGAATCCCGGGACCGGCGGCCGTGCCCGCTGGCGCGGGCTTGCCGCCGGCTAATCTCCGCCGGCCCGCCGGGCCACGCCGTCCTTCGTCGGTCCTCAAAAAATGGCCGCCACCGGCTTCCTTCTGGCAACCCTGGCGGGTTGCTCCGAACCGAAGAACGGCTGGTATCGGACTTGCTGGATTGGGCTAGGCAAATCTACGGAATCCGATTCTCCCTGAGGAAATGGGAGTAACCAAAGGGTACGGCCCGATTGGAAATGGGCCGGTTCCTCAAGGCCCTTTCGTTTGCACGGTCCGGAGGCTGCAATTGCATGGTCTGCAATGGGACTGCAATGCGGCACCGGCGCGTCTGGGAGCTGCGCTGATTGTGGTGCCGGCTTTTTGGGGCTTTTCCCGGTGAGTCGGGTCTTCGTCGGCCTTGGCACGGGGGGTGCTTATCTCGTCATGTCCGGTTGCTTGGAGGTGATCGGACAACACCAAGAAAGCCAATTCAGTTACCGAGGATTCATATGTCGTTTTCCATCAAGAACCTGTTCGTCGCGGCGTCGGTGGTTGTGGTGCTGGGCCAAAGCGCGTGGGGCGTTGACATCACCGTGTTCGACAAGGTCACCAAGTACCGGTCGAACGCGGGATCGAAGCAGTGGTGGGGTGACGACAGTTCGGCCGCCGGGGTTCAGCATCCGGATTCCCGGGGAATCGCCGAGGACAACGAAACGGAACCCGGCACGGCCATCGGGCAGGAGTGGGACCTCGAAGCGTTCCAGATCGTCGGGTCGACGCTGAAGATGATCGGCGGCTACAATTTCATGACGGGCGAAGGCACCTACGCCTCGGGTGACATCTTCATCGACGTGGACGGCGACGCGACGTGGGGCACGGATGTCGGCGGCGGCGGCACCAAGATCAAGAGCAACTCGATGTTCGGTTACGACTACGTGATCGACTTGCAGCAGACCGTGAACGGCGCGTTCGACAGCACGGTGTCGTCGATCGGGACCAAGTACACGGTGTACAAACTCGACAGCACCGCCGATCAGGTGATCTCGGTCGCCGTGGCGGGGAATGCCGAGTCGAATCCGTGGATCTATCATTCCGGCGGCGAGGCGGTCACCGGTTATGAGAACCTGGACGTCAACGCGGGGCTCTACACCGGCGGCGAGTACCTCGGTTGGGGCGGGAACAACACCCATCACATGCTGCAATTCGACCTGAGCTTCCTCGGCGCCTACATCCCCGACGGAACGCTGTTCAAGTTCGTCATGGAATGCGGCAACGACAACCTCGTCGGCATCTACCGGAACGTTCCCGACCAGGGCGTCACCATCGCGATGCTCGGCGGCGGACTCGCGGTCCTGGGCGCCATCCGGAATCGGACCCGCAAGGCGGCGACCCGCTGAACCTCTTCCCTCCCCAATCCGCCTCGAACCCGTCGGCCTCAGGGCCGGCGGGTTCCTGCTTTTAACCGGTCAATCGCGCCGACCCAGGCGAGCGAGGTAGGCGACCAGATCGCGGAGTTCATCGCGGGTCAGTCCGTCGGCCAGGCCGGGCGGCATCAGCGATCCCAGCTGCCGGCGCGAGGCGATCTCGCTTCCGCGAAACCGGAGGACGCGATTCTCCAGTTGATCGTGGATCGCCAACTCATCCGCCGTTTCGCCACGAAGGTAGCCCTGGTGAACGTCGCCCCCGCGGGTCTCGATCTCGTGGGCGACGAAGCCCTCCTTCACCTCCTTCTGTGGGTCGAGAATGGCGCCGAGGATGAACTCGACGGTCTGCGCGGTTCCCAAAGCTCCAAGATCCGGACCGATCTTTCCGGGGGTGCCGTCGGTCGCATGACAATTCACACAGGCCAGCGCGGCGCGTTCGAAGACAGCCTTTCCGACCTCCGGACGCCCCGCATTCCGCGCAGCCGCCGCCAGAGCCGGGATGTCGTCCGCCGTGGCCGGCGTTGTCCCACGGATTCCAGCGGCCTCTTCCAGGCGGTCGGCCAGGCGGGGATCCCGTCGTCCGGACGCCGCGAGGAACGTCAGCGCGGCCTGCCCCGAGTCCCGCGAAGGCGGATTTTGTTCCAACGCCGCGGCCAGGATTCCGGGACCGTCCCGGCGGTTCAGGAAAGCGGTGAGGAGGCGAGCGATCGCGTCGGAGTCCGCGTTGGGCGCGAGGGAGGCCGTCGGCGCCGCGAGCCACTGGGCGGCGGCGGGCCCCGCCGAATCCAACGCGAATCGGGTCAAGGCGACGATGGCACCCACGCGGAGGGAGTCTGGATTCCGCGAGGCCGCCACGGCCAGGAGCACGTCGCGATCGTCCTGCCGGGCGTATCCGCCGAGCGCCACGATGGCGGCTTCGCGCATGGCCGGATCGGCGCGGTCATCGCGGGCCAGAGCCGCGATGGAATCGCGCGCGGACTCGACCCGCCAGGCGCCGGCGAGGCGTATCGCGGCGGAACGGACCGCGGGCGAGGGGCTGTCGAGCAGGGGCGCGAGTTGGGCGGCGAGATTGCCGGAGGGAAGGACCGGCCGTTCGCTGACCCGCCGCCACAAGGCGTCGAGGATCTCGCCTTGAAGCGGGTCGAGCGGTGTGTCGCCGAGCGTGAAGGTTTGCCGTCGAAGGAGGATCGGTAGGTCACCCGGGCCGCCATTCGCCGCGACGATTCCGGCGAGGCGCCCGATGGCTTCGGCATCGAGGGCGACCTCGGCAACCCGGTTCAGGCGCGAAACCGCTTCGGCGACCGTATCGCCGCTGCCGTCCGCGCGGGCGAAGGCGGCGGCGCGACTCGCCCGGCCGTCGAAGGTCAGAAGTCCTCGTTGTTGATGTTCGCGCCAATGCGGTTTGAGGGCGTGGACCGTCTGCGTGAACGCGTATTCCAACGCGCCGTCCATGGCGTGATCGGTCGCCTGGGCGGCGACCTCCACGGCGCGCGGGTCGGCGACGTAACTGCACGCGACGACTGCTTCGAGGCGCACGCGGGGATGAGGATCAACGACCAGTGGAGCGAGCCGTTCCAGGGGTTGGTCGATCCGCGTGGCCCAATGGCCCATGACGCGGGCGGCGTACGCGCGGGCTCCGGGTTCGTCGGACTTGGCCAAAGAATCGAGGAGTTGGAGATTCGGCGTCTCGTGGGCGACCTGGACGCCCAGGGCTTCGGTGGCTGCGAGGGGATTGTCGGCGGCGGGTGAGCGTTGCCACTCGGCGAGCGCGGCGAGGACCTCGGGCGTCGGCCGGTCCGCGAGGACGCGTTTCGCCATCTGACGATTCCAACGCTCCGGGGACCCGAGCTGTTCGAGGAGCTGCGGTGTCGTCGCGGATTCCAGGTTCCGCCAGCGGACGAGCGGCCGCCCCTTGGCGGTGACGCGCCAGATACGGCCGCGGGTGCGGTCGCGTCCGGGGTCGCGCAGGCTGGTTTGGTAGTGGCCGATCAGCGTGTTGAACCAGTCGCAGAGGTACAGCGCTCCGTCGGGTCCGAACCGGACGTCGACGATTCGGAACGCGGTGTTGGTGGACTCGATCAATGGGGGCAGCCGCTCGGCCTGGAAAGTCGAACCCGATTCGCGGATCCGGAAACGTTCCACCGAGTTGTGGAGGTAGCCGCCGCTGACGAACTCGCCTTGGTTCTCGGTCGGCCAGTGGGAGTTTTCGACGATGTCGGCGCCGCCGAATTTGCGGCCCTGCTGCCAGATGGCCGATTGGAGAAGGAAATGATCGGTTTCGATCATCGCCTGGGTGAAGTGGTAGATGCCGTGGCCGTTTCCGGCGAAGACGAACGGCTGACCCCAACGATCGAAGACGGTGCCGTACGGGTTGTGGGCGCCCATGGCGCCGGTCCAGAACGCGTCGAGCTTCCGGCGGCGTGGCCAGAACCGGAAGACGCCCGCCTGTCGCAATTCCGAGAGGCCCCAAGGCGTTTCGATCCGGGAGATCGCGTGGAGCCCCTGGGAGATCATCAGTTCCCCGCCGGGTCCCCAGGCGAACGAGTTGATCGTTTGATGGGCATCCCCGGTTCCAAACCCGCGAAGAACCACCCGCCGTTCGTCGGCGCGTCCGTCACCGTTGGAGTCGCGGACGTGAACGAGTTCCGTCGCCGACGCGACATAGGCGCCCCGGTCGCCGAGTTCGAGGCCGAGCGGCAGCATCAGGTGGTCGGCGAAAACGGTGGTCCGATCCGCGCGACCGTCGCCGTCGGTGTCCTCGAGGATGGTCACCTTGTCGTTGGCGGTTTCCCCGGGGCGGATCTGGGGATACGCCGTGCTCCCCACCACCCAGAGCCGGCCGGCGGCGTCGAAGCGGATTGCGATCGGTTTGATCGCGCCCTCCTTTTCCGTCGCGAAGAGTTGGACGTCGAAGCCGTCCAGGACCTTGAACGAGGCGCGCTCGAGTTCGGGATCCGGATCGGGGTCGTGGGATTCGGCGGCGTCCGCGGCGATGGCGCACGGGAGAGTCCAAGCCGCGAGTCCTGCGAGGAGGATGAGGAGCCGGAAGGGATTCATGGATAGCATCAACGAGTTGCGACTCGCGCGTTGGATCCATGAACGGCCAAGCCGGAAACCCTCACCCGGCGCCGCGTTCCGTCGCCACCCTCTCCCGTCGGACGGGAGAGGGGCTGGGGGTGAGGGCAGGTTCATTGAGAGGCTCCGCGGTCCGCGAACCCCGAGTTGAGACCTTGAACCCATTGGGTCGGCAGCCGGACCGTAGCCGCCGACGTCAGTCGGCGCTGACCTCCCGCCTGGAGATGGCGCGGACTGACGTCCGCGGCTACGCGATGGGCAATTCATGGAAGGGATGGGATTTGGGCGGCGAGGGACTCCACACGGATCTCGGCTTCGACGATGAGCGGGCTGAATTGCAGCATCTCGGTGGGGAACCAGCGGACCTTGCGGTCGAGGTGATCGCGACTCGCCTGTTGTTCCGTGCGATCGCCGGCGAGGAACGCCCAGTTCATCGGGCGCCAGGCGTCGAACCAGAGCTGGTTCTTGGCCGTCACCGCTTCGTGAAGCGCCGCGATGTCGGCGCGGTCCCAAAAGGCCGGACTCCGCGCGCGCGTCGCCAGCGCCTCCCGGCCCAGAGCCTGGGCCCACGCCGCCGCGATGGCGCGATGACCGGCCGGAGTGGGATCCTGGCCGTCGTGGGTCCACGGCGCGGGGGGTGGTTGGCGGGTGAAGACGTCGTGGAGATCGATGACGGGCAATTGGAGTTCGGCGGCGAGGGCGCGGATGGCGTCGGCGAGTCGCGCGAGGGTCTCGTTGGCGCGAGTGGAGTCCGGGAGGGGCGGCGGTTTGTCCTCCAAAGGCGGCGGCACGACGACGCCCACTCGCGGGACGATCGGACGAAGGGAATTGATGAGGCGCCGGTACGCCCCGGTGAACGCGTCGATCGAGAGGTTTGGATCCCGGGCTTCCAGGGCTCCGAATTCCAGGAAGACCACCGTGGCGCCGTTCTGGCGGAGGAGTTGGGGAGTGTCCGGAAAGTTCAATTCCCGCGGCTGTTCGAAGACGGAATCGCCCTCCCAACCGAGGCCGCGGAACCGGAGGTGATGGCCGGGATGCGCGAGAGTGAGCGTGGTTTCGAGGAATCCAGCTCGTTCGGCGGCCACGACGGATGCTCCGCCGAGGAACGCGACGACATCGTTGGCGCGAAGCCAGGAGGCGGCCGGGGACCCGAGGCCGGACAGGACGAGAAGGGCGAGCGCGAGCGCGAGCGTGCGGGTGCGCGTGAGAAGGCGGACTCGGTGCGGGGTGGGTCGATGCATGGCCATGGCCGGGGAACCCGGGATTGCTACGCTGCCGAAGGGGAAGGGACAATCCCGGTCTTGGGAAGGAGGAGCCGACGGCCTTGCCACCTCCGATTCGGGGCGATTAGCCTGCCCAGGCCGTCGCGCGAACCCATGTCCCAGTCCGAATCGAGCGGTTTTCTGGCCGGTGTCATCGAAGGCTTCTATGGACAGCCCTGGGCGCCCGCCGAGCGTCGCCAGCTGTTCGAGTGGATGGCCGCGTGGGGGCTGAACACGTACTTCTACTGCCTCAAGGACGATTGGAAGAACCGGGCGATCTGGCGGGAGGACTATTCGGAGACCGAACTGGCCGCGCTGAAGGAGTTGGTCCGGTCGAGCCAAGCCCACGGAGTGCATTTCCTCTACGGACTGAGCCCGGGTTTGGACATCCGCTATGCCAGCGACGCCGACGCGGCCAGCCTCCGTCGTCGGTTCGAACAGATGCTCGGAATCGGGTGCCGGCATTTCGCGCTGCTCTTCGATGACATCCCGGATCGGATCGAGCCCTCCGATCTCGCCCGATGGGGATCGCTGGCTTCCGCTCAATGCGGGGTCACCAACGCCCTCTTCGCCTGGACCCGGGACCGGCGGCCGGATGCGCGGTTTCTGTTTTGTCCGACACCCTATTGCAGTCGGATGGCGTCGGCGAAACTGGGTGGCGACGACTACCTGGAGACCGTGGGCCGCGAACTGGCGCCCGAGGTTGAAGTGCTTTGGACGGGGCCCGAGATCATCTCGGAAACCATCACCGTGGCGCACATCGAGACCTTGACCGGGGTCCTGCGCCGGAAGCCGGTGATCTGGGATAATCTCCACGCCAACGACTACGACGGCGGCCGATTTTTCTGCGGGCCGTATTCCGGAAGGCCGACGGAATTGAAGGGTGCGGTGAACGGAATCCTGACCAACCCGAACTGCGAGTTCGCCCTGAACTATGTCCCGTTGCGGACGCTGGCGGCCTATCTGAAATCCACCGGGCCCTGGGATCCTCGGGCGGCGTACCTGGAGGCGATGAAGGAATGGCTGGGTGAGTTTGGGACCAGTGGGCAAGCGTTCACGGTCGACGAGTTGGTTTTGTTCGGCGACAGCTACTACCTGCCGTACGGGGAAGGCGCCGAAGCCGCGCGGGTTTTCGAGCTGGTGCGGGGCCTTCTCGGCCGAAGTCCGGGATCGTGGGGCGACGACGTGACCGAGGCGCGACGGGCGGTTGCGCGACTTCGGGACATCTGCGCGCGGATGGCGGAATTGCGGAATCGCCCCCTGTTCTATGCTCTCTGGCGGCGCGCCTGGGCGCTTCGTGAGGAAACGGACATGCTGGACCGGTACCTCGGGATCCGAAGTCGCGACCCAGAGGCGAAGTCGCCGGCCGGGTCCGACTATCACCTTCCGGGCACGTATCGGGGTGGGATGGTGGCCAAGCTTCAGCGGTTGCTCGCGTCCAAGCCGGACGGGAGCTTCGAACCGGCGCGCCCTCAGATCCCGTGAACACGATGACCACCATCCGACCCTACCGCTCCGGGGACGAGCCGGGGGCCTACCATGTCTGCATGAAGACCGGCGATCACGGGAAGGACGGTGAGCCGTTCTTTCGTGAGGATCCCGATTCGCTGGGGCGCATCTTCGTGGGCCCCTACCTTGCCTACGAACCGGACCTGAGCCTGATCCTGGAGGACGAAGCGGGGATCTGCGGGTATGCCCTGGGGGCCTTCGATTCGAAGAGGTTCTATGGGAGGTACGAGAACGAATGGCGCCCGAAACTGTGCGCGGAGTTTCCGATGCCGTCGGGGGATCCGGCCGAGTGGACCCGGGTTCAGCACGTCCATTCCTGGTATCACCATCCGGACTACACCTGTCCGGAGCCTTACGGGGAGTATCCGGCGCACCTGCACATCGACCTGCTGGAACGAGCGCAGGGTCGGGGATACGGGCGGCGGATGTTGGAGCAGGTGATGGAGAACCTGCGTCGTCGGGGATCCCCGGGGGCGCATCTCGGCGTGAGCATTCTGAATCAGCCCGCCGTCGGGTTTTACGGGCGTCTCGGATTCCGGGAACTCCTCCGAGTGGGGACCGAGACCGACGGCTGCATCTACATGGGGAAGAAACTGGGGTGAAACGATGTCTTCGGAATGCTCCGCCAAGGAGGGGGAACGAGTGAGTTCAGCCAATCAATTCCTGAACAAGTACGTCGTCCCGCCGCTGACGGCGATGAGCGAGAACACCTACCTGTCGGCGATCCGCGCCGGGATGGTCTCGGTGGTGCCCATGACGATCATCGGCGGGCTTTTCCTGATCGTGACCAATCTCCCGGTCCCGGGTTGGGAGGACCGGATCAAGCCGGTGGCGCACCTCCTCGAACTGCCCGTCACGGCCATGTTCGGCCTGCTCGCGATCTTCGTGTGCTTCGCGATCGCCTACGACCTGGGCAAGCGGTTGCAACAGGAGGCGGTGGTCAGCGCGTCGATGGCGACCCTCATCTTCCTGCTGATCCAGATCGATCCAAAGGAATCGGTCCTGGCCATGGACGGGCTCGGGTCCCAGGGCTTGTTCACGGCCGTCTTCATCGCGCTGATCACGGTCCGCGCGCAAAAGTTCTTCTCGGACCGCGACCTCGTTGTTCGACTACCCAAGAGCGTTCCGTCCGTCGTCTACGAATCGTTCGTTTCGCTGACGCCGATGCTGTTCCTGGTCGTGGTGTTCTGGACGATCCGCTTCGTCCTCGGAGTCGACATCAACGGAGTCGTGACGACCCTGCTCAAGCCTCTCGTGCTCGCGCTCAACACGCTGCCGGGAATCCTGGTGTACGCGTTCCTGGTGACCCTCCTGTGGTCGGTCGGGATCAACGGTGACAACGCCATGGACGCGGTGGTCGCCGGTATCTTCCTCCAATACCTCGCCGAAAACGTGACCGCGGTGAGCCAGGGCCAACCGTTGCCGTACATCACCGCCTACGGATTCTTCACCGTCTTCGTGAATGTCGGGGGTACCGGCGCGACGATCGCCCTCGCCCTGATCCTGATGCGCTCGAAGGACCCGGGCTTTCGCCAGGTGAGCCGGCTCTCGCTGCCGACCCAGGTTTTCCAGATCAACGAACCGATCTTCTTCGGGATCCCCATCGTGCTGAACCCGGTCTTCATGGTGCCCTACGTCCTCAACGCCCTGATCCTGACGACCGGGACTTATTTGCTGATGGACTGGGGCTGGATCCGGAGGCCGTTCGTCAATGTTCCGTGGACCACGCCGCCGATCATCGGGCACTTCCTGGTGACGGGCGGGGATTGGAGGGCCGCGGTCTGGGGGGTGGCCTCGCTGGGGATCGCGATGATGGTCTACTTTCCGTTCGCGAAGATCGCCGAACGCCAGCGGCTCGCGGCCGCCGCCGCCGCGGCCGCCTAGGCTGAAACGAACCCTTTCCCCGAACCAGGGTCCGTAGGACCGGCCTGTCTATAGAACGTGTCCAGAAGTGGATCTCAAGCCCCAGAGGGGGGGAGCAGACGCCCGCCCCCCAAAACATCAGATGGGGGATGAACCGTGAGCGCCAGCCTCTCCCCCCAACGACCCCCGCGAACGCCAAGAATCCCAGACATGTCGGACGGCCAGCCGCCGCCCGCACTTGAGTATGCGCCCAAACCAACCCGCCCCGACCCCCCGCCGGAACGCGCCCGGCAGCGGGGAGGAGCGGAGGACCACCAACTCGCGCTCACCATCTCCGGCCCCTGCACACCTCGAGCACTCCATTCCGAGGGCACCTCGATCACCGCACCCAAACCCAACAAAACCCAACCCCCCCACCCACCCAACACACCACCCCCCAACACCAACAACAACCCAAACAACCACACCAACAAACCAACAAACCACCACCCCAACCACACCCCCACCCAACCCACCAATATTGAGGGTGGAAAGTCGGGCGGTTTGCGGGGTGTCCTGAAGGGGGACGGGTGGTGCCACGGCACCCCACCCCCCCCCCACACCCCGCGGGGCCGTTGGGGTGGTTTGGCCGGGCTTGGCACGGCCTCTCCTCCCCGTCGTCGCCCCTCCCCCTCCGCCGCCGGCCCTCCCCGCCGGCCCGCGGTTTGCCTCGTCCGCGCGTCTCTCCCGCCCCCCGCCCTCGCTCGCCCCGCGACGCCCGGCTGCGTTGCGTGTCTCCCCCTTTGTGATGGGGCTCGTCTGTCCGCCCTCCTCTTCGGCTTTCCTATCCTCCCGGCGCGCCGGTGCTGCCGCCCTCGCCCCCGCCCGGCCGCCGGGCGGTTGCTCGGGCGTTGGTGCCCCGCGTCGACTCCGTCCCCCTCGATCCGCCCCCCTTACTTTGCGTCCCGCCCACGCGCGCCGCCGCCTTTCCGGGGGCGACCCAGCGGATGACCCTTGCGACACCAATTCCGGGCGATGGAAGCCCGTGACCGCCGCTCCGAGGGCCGCTCCTACGGAGCTTGAATCGATTTGCGACCGATCGTTGCTATAGACCGGCCGCCCCTGACGGGGCTGCGCGCGGATTCATCTTGGCCGAATCGAGGGTGACGCCTTCGATGACCAACGCCTGTGCCCACGGAAAAACAGGTGCGACCGCGGGCGATTTCGGATCAGCCTGCGACAGGTCCCAAACCCAGCCGGCCCACCGCCATGACTTCCCATTCCTTCGCTCCGAACGCCCGCAGAGGCTTCACCTTGATCGAACTTCTGGTCGTGATCGCGATCATCGCCATCCTCGCCAGCATGCTGCTTCCCGCGCTGGCCATGGCCAAGGAGTCCGGGCGTTCGGCGAAGTGCAAGAGCAACATGCGGCAGATCACCCTCGGGATGCTCATGTACGCCGACGACAACGACGACATCTACCCTTGGGCCGGGGGCACGGACCGCAATCTTCCTCCGGACTGGGTCTGGGGCGGACAAGCCGCGGCGGACACGAACAACCAGAACTATTGGAAGCGCCCCCCGCGCACCTACGGGCACCACGCCGAGGCCGGGTCGGTGTTTCCGTTTGTGACCGGGCAGTCGCTCATTCGCCCGGCGACCGGCACGAATCCCGATGGGTACTCCAACAGCTTCGCCATTTATCAGTGCCCGAGCACCGGGCTCCAGGGGCAGGCGCTTCGGGTCAACTTCAGCATGAATGGACGCGTGGACGGCGGCGAAGCGGGTGATTTCCCCCCGAAGGGCCTCAAGGCCAGCATCGTCTTCAACCCCGCGGGCAAGTTCCTCCTGATGCAGGAGAATCCGAAGTCGATGCACAACGCGTCGGTCAGCCCGGGTGGTTCGGTGGACGACTTCGATCTGCGCCTGCACAAGGGCGGTCTGAACAACGGCTTCATGGACGGTCACATCGAGTTCATGAAGGAGCGGAAGCTTCTGCCCATCGTGCGCAACACCAACGCGAAGCTGACGGCCTCCTACTTCGATCCCATTTTCCGGGAGTGAGATCAGGGTGGTGAGGGACCAAGGTCCGTTGGGCCGTAGGACCCTGGAGATTGGCCGATTTTCGGCGGCTGGTAAGCCGCCGCTCCTGGGGGATTGATCGAGGAAACGAGGGGGACCACGGAGGATGGCGGGGAGAGGCGGCTTACAAGCCGCCTGGACTCGACGCGCAGGGGAAGTCCCGCGGCCTGAGATTGGCATTTTTCCCCAGTGCGCGCCGGTCCGGGAGCGGAGAATTCCAAGCTCCGTAGGAGCGTCTTCGATGGAACGTGTTCCGGAAATGGTTCCCAAGCCCCAGAGGGGCGGCCCAACGGATGACCCTTCCGACCCCAATCCCGGACGATGGAAGCCCGGGACAACCAAGGATTTCACGGAATGTTCGGATCTTGATGCCCTGGCTCCGGCGTCGTCCCCGCCAACCGGCGCCTCCAGAAATCGAGCATCGCCTCGCGTAGGTGGACGCTGGTGTTCTGTCCTTCGCTGATGCTGTGGGTGCGGTTCGGGTAGACGAGCATTTCGAACCGCTTTTTGTGATGCACCAGCCGGTCGACGAGCGCTTCCATGCCCTGGTAGTGGACATTGTCGTCGCCCGTCCCGTGGACGAGGAGGAGGTTGCCTTCGAGTTGGTGGGCGAAATGAAGCGGAGAACCTTCCCGGTAGCCGTCGACGTTGTCGTCCGGAAGGCCCATGTAGCGCTCCTGATAAATGGTGTCGTAGAGCCGCATGTTCGGAACCGCGGCGACGGCGATGCCGGCCTGGTAGAGCTTCGGGTATTTCAGGAGGGCGTTGAGCGTCATCGAGCCGCCGCCGCTCCAGCCCCAGATGCCGACACGGCCGCGGTCGAGGTAGGGTCGGGCTTCGAGAGTGTGTTCGAGCGCGGCCGCCTGGTCGGCAGGGGCGAGGATCCCGACCTGGCGGTAGACGGACTTGCGCCAGGCCCGACCGCGGGGCGCCGGGGTTCCGCGATTGTCGAAACTCATCACGACGAATCCCTCGTTCGCCAGAAGGCGATGCCAAAGGCCGCCGGCCCCGTGCCAGGTGTCCGTCACGGTTTGTCCGGCCGGTTCCCCGTAGACATACACGATCAGGGGATACTTCCTCGACGGATCGAAGTTCGCCGGCTTGAGGCAGTAGGCGTCCGCTTCGAGGTCGGCGGTGATCGGCACTCGGAAGAACTCGACGGGCGGCGGATTGAGTTGGGCGAGCTTGTCCTTGAGCTTCTGGTTGTCCTCCAAAACCCGCACCCGCCGATGGTCCGGCAGTCGGACCAGGTCCACGATGGGCGGCTCGCCGAACGCGGTCCAGGTGTGCAGCGCCCACTTCCCGTCCGGTGAAACCCCGTAACCGTGGGTGCCCGGTTGGTCCGCGGGGGTGATCCGCTCGGGACGGCTCCCCTGGAGCGATGTGCGATAGAGGTACCGCTGGGTGGCGTTGGTGGGGGATGCGGTGAAGTAGATCTCCCCCGTTTCCTCCACGAATCGCACCGCGCTGGCGACGTCCAGCGGATCGTCGTACAACGCCTTCATGCCGCCGGTCACGGCGTCGATCGCGTACCAGCGATTCCAGCCGTCGCGTTCGCTGAGCCAGGGAAGCGTTCCGGCCCCCGTCCAGTGGCGCCGGGTCGCGCACGTCGACCCACGCGGCATCCGACTGGGTGAAAACTTCGCACGCAGCGCCGGTGGCCGGACTGGCTAGGAAAGACCTGGTTGGTGTTCTGCAATCGGTTCAGCTGCTGAACCTGGATTCCATCGGGCTTCCCGGGCCATTCCACCGAATGGACGTAGTTCTCGCGCGGATCGCCCGGGATCTTGAGCCAGGTGATGGCTCCCTTGTCGATGGACACCACACCAACCCGGGCCGCCGAATTGCGCTCGCCTGTCTTCGGGTAGGAGATCCACTGAACCTCCGGGTAGAGACCCGAGACGTTGTCGATCAACGGGAACTTGCGCACACCGCTCGTGTCGAGTTGCCAGAACGCGATGGCCCGACCGTCCGGACTCCAACGCCAACCATCGCGCATCTCAAACTCCTCCTCGTACACCCAGTCGAAGGCGCCGTGGATGATGTCGTCGCCGTCGGTCGTCGTGAGTTGGCGGACGACGCCGGTGCGGAGGTCTTCGACGTAAAGGTTCCGGTCCCGGACGTAGCCCGCTTGCCGTCCGTCCGGGGAGAGCTTGGCGTGCATCAGGGACGACGGCGGGGCGTCGCCTCCCAGTTGGCGAAGTTCGAGGCTGCTGCGGTCGAGGACCCAGTAGTCGCCGCGATCGTTGTGACGCCAGACGCGTCGCGTGTTCGTGAAGATCAGGAGTTTCGAGCGGTTGGTCGAGAAGGCGTAGCTGGCTGGCGACAGCGGTGAACTCCGGCCCGGTGGAATCAGGTCCTGGGCGGCCACGAGCAGGTTGGTCGAGCCGGTCTCGGGATCGATGAGCACGATGTCCTGGCCACCCTGGGTCGAGGCCGAATCGACGGACCGGTAGTACCCGGAACTGTCGTCGGCCCAGGTCCCCGAGTGACCCTTCGCGTTGAACTCGTTCTTTTCGAAGAGGGACTCGACGGTCAGCGAGGGGACGTCGTTGGTCGAGGATTCCTCGGCAAGGATGGGGCTCTGAGCCAGGGCGAGAACGCTGGCCGCGGCGGCCCAAGCCCAGGCGACACGGAAGGAATGCATGCGGCGCAGGATAGCCGGAACGCCTTCGATTGGACAGGACCGCGCTTCCGCCAGTGTTGCCGAGCTTTGTAGCGCCGGCTTTCAGCCGGCCTCGGAGATCGGCCATGTTTTTGGGAACGAGGGAAGTCATGGCGGCCCGGAGGGCCGGCGGAGTTTAGCCGGCGGCAAGCCCGCGCGTCATGGGCACGGCCGCCGGGCCCGAGACTCCAGAGGTGCGCGCCCCGGCGGGGCGCCGGAAACGTCGCCGAGGCCCCAAGATGTCACCCTTCGATTCACTCCAGGGCCAACCGCATGTCCCGTGATTCTCGCCTCCCACGCCCCTGCCGGGGCGGTGTCGATTCTGGGACGGGTATCCGGTGGCCGCGACGGCTCCGCCGCCTTTGCCACCGGCTCATTTCCCTGGTCCCTCCGGGACCCCTGGAGCACGACAAAGGGCAGGTCTTTTATTGGCCCTCCAAAACGCGAGACGGCGTCGTGGGTTAAGGCGCCTTCCCCCAGCGGTAGAGATGGACAGCATAGGGTCCGAAGGCGTCCTCGAACCGGCCCTCCTCAAGCGGGTCGATGGAACGGGATTCCCCGAGCACTTCCGCCCGTCCTGATTTCGTCCATGCCGGCGACTGAAACGTCGCCCGAGTGTCGTCGTTCCGAAGGTTCACCGCGAACAGGTACTCCGCATCCGCGTGTCGTTTGTGCATCCAGGCGATCGGACCGTCCGCGTTCGAAGGCGTGACCGTCACCTGGTCGTGGATCGACGCTGTGTTGAGGACGGGCGCGAGGTCGCGAATCCGCCGGTTGATCGCGGTGACCGCCGCCAGCATCTCGGGATCGTCCAGGAGGGCCGCCTCCCGAAAGTTGGGGCGGAATTGGTGGACGAAATAGATGAGTCCGCGCGAGCCGTGGATGAGCGACATCCAGACCTCCGACCGGACCTGGGCGGGCGTCGGTTTGGTGTTCGGATTGCTGATGCGTGTGCACTCGATGCAGTTCCAGACGGTCCGTGTCGGACCCGCCCAGCCGACCAGTCGGCCGACGCCGCGCGCGACGAATTCGAGCTTCCCGGCGACCGCCGGATGGTCGTGGACGGCTGGGTAGATATCGAACGAGACGATGTCGGCGCCCTCGACGTAGCGGGGGTAATCCTCCGGGTGATTCCGGCGGACGCCGCGGCCGATGTAGTCGTCCCAGGCGACGCCCTGGCCGAGGTTCAGCAGGATGGGACGAGTGGGATCGGCCTGGCGGATCCGCTCGAAGTCCCGACGGATGACTTCCGGGAGGATGGGGGGACCGTAGCCCTTTCCGCCGGGAAGGGATTGGGCGTTGTCGGGTTCGTCGCCGTGCATCCACCCGAGGATGGTCGGGTTGTCCCGTTGCGAGAGGCCGAAGGAGTTTTGGGAGCAGATCACGGGCATTCCCGCCTGGCGCAGCGTTTCCAATTGAGCGGCGGTCGGGCCTTTCCAGAGGCCGATGTAGACGTTGATACCGGCCTCCTTGTAGCGGACGGCGTTCTTCGGGTCCTGAAGCCAGACCCCGATGGGAAACCAGGTGTCGTCGGTCGGCGGCCCGTTTCTCCACGTGGAACCGGGTTCGGCTGCGGTCGCGGACCGGGTTCCGGAGCCGGGCCCGGGCCACGGGGCCAGGAGAAGGAAGGCGACGACGAATCCGAGGTGCTTCGAGGCGAAGGCGGGCGGGCGGGCGTTCACGGTGATGGACCGAGAGGGTAGCGGGGAATCGTGGGATTGTCGCGAAAGACGAAAGGACGAGCTCCGGAGGTCTTCGTCATTGCCAAACGGCAAACCGTTGGACTTAATTCCGACGCTCCCCAAAACAACTAATCATCTATGAAACGACAACTACTAACGTCTGTCGCCTCGGCCGTTGCGTTGGCGCCGTGGCTGGGATTTTCCCAGGAATATGACATTTTCACCTTCGACCCGACCTCGGCCGGGCCCCATTCGCAGAATGCGCAGACCACGGCGATGGTCCCCAAGGTGGCGAACGGTTCGATCACGCTCGACGGAACAATCTCCGCGCAGGAGTACGGGAATTTCATCACGAAGAATGTGACCCCCGGGGTCAACGCTTGGATCCTGGATTTCCCCGAGGACCGATTCTGGCTCGACGCCGCGGATTCCAGCTTCGATTTCTGGTTGGCGCACGACGACGACAACTTCTATGTGGCCGTCAACGTGAAGGACGACGTGGTCAACAGCGACAATCCGAGCACGGCGTTCTGGAATGATGACGCGATCGAGATCGTGGTGGATGCCTTGTACGATCGCTTCGACAACAACACGGACAGTTCGATGGATCCCGTGGGCGGCCACAGCTACGTGAACTACCAGGGCAAGTTTTCGGCCTGGGACGAAGATGCCGGGGCTATTCTCGGTTCGAACTGGGCATCCTCGGTGCCGTGGATGTACGGCGCGAGCGAGGACATCTTCGGGGTGGGCAAGGCGGTGGCGGGCGGGTGGGCGTTGGAAGTCCGCTTCCGCAAGCGGTTGTTCGAGGACACCACCGCGGGCAACAAGCTCAGGAACGGTTATCGCATGGGATTCAACATCGGTCTGGACGATGACGACAAGACGGGGCCGGGCGTGAACGGCGACGCGTCGAGGTCCCAGGATCTTGAGATCCAGTATTTCTGGGCGAACCGTGTCCGACGCTTTGGACTGAACCAGGAGTATCTGGACATTCTGACACCCGAGGAAAAGCAGACGCGGGACTACCTTCTGGGGTTTGAGCGGGG
Organism: uncultured Verrucomicrobiota bacterium; assembly: GCA_942490575.1. Classification (GTDB taxonomy): domain Bacteria; phylum Verrucomicrobiota; class Verrucomicrobiia; order Limisphaerales; family CAIMTB01; genus CAIMTB01. The sequence goes on along the minus strand of CALNYA010000002.1, from coordinate 18,277 downwards.
AATAGATTCCGCTGGGACGTCTGTCGCACGGAGGGACGGGCGAACTGATCTTCGGATTTGACGAGGACCAGCGTTCCTCCGGGGAGATCCTCTTCCTGACCGCCGATGCGAACCTGATCAACGCGGACGCTAGCCTGGTCGCGTGGATTCGGGCGAAGGGCTACACGGTGACGGTATTCCCGACGGGCGGGACGCTGCCGGACGATCTCAGGGCGGCCGCCGAAGGAAAGAAGCTGGTGCTCATCTCCGAGTCGATCGGATCGACGTCCGTGGTCGATCCCGCGGGCGACGGCATCGGGGTGTTCACTCTCAAGGACACCGATGTCGCCGTGATCTCGTTGGAGGCCTACATGTACGACAACGCCGATTGGACGGCGCGGACCGAGGACGGCTCGAACGACTTCATCAACTGGGGCAATTCGGGACGCACGGAAGTCGACGGCCTCGAGATTGGTGATGCGCGGGATTCGATCTACATCGTCAACACCACCCATCCAATCACGAGCGGGCTGAGCGCCGGCAAGCTCCAGGTCTACTCCGAGCTGTACAGCTTCAACTTCGGGATCCCCTCGGCGGACGCGGACGTCCTGGCGAGCATCGAGCCGAACGGCAAGTACCCGACCCTGTTCATCTACGAGAAGGGCGACAAACTCGTGGACGGGAGCGTCGCTCCCAACAAGCGGATCGTCTTCTTCTACGGCCAGGCGGCGCTTCCGACGACCAACTACGGGCCGGATCTCGGGATGCTGAACGACACGGGTAAATCGCTGTTCTTGAAGACCATCGAGTACGCGATGGGCGGCGGGGCCAAGCCGACCCTCTCGGTGGCCCGCAACGGGGGCAATGTCGTGATCACCTACGGCGGTGGCCAATTGCAGAGTTCCAACAGCGCGAACGGGCCTTGGCAGAACGAGGCGGCCCCGAGTCCCGTGACGGTGCAGCCCAGCGGGTCGGGTAAATTCTATCGCGTGCAGGGCTGAAGCACTGCACCCGGGGGCGGGCCGATTTGGAAGTTGAACGCGAATGCGCGGACCTTCGGGTCCGCGCATTCGTCGTTCGGGTTCCCTCTAGCGCGGGTTCCCTCGGTCGCGCAGCCTTGCGCCGGAATGATCCGTTTTCTTCGCGAGCACCTGCCCGACAGGAATCTCTGGGTCATCTATGCCACGATGCTGGTGCTATCGACGGCGTACGGCATCGCGCTGGCGGTGCTGCCGATCGTTCTGGAGGAGCGTCGAATCGAGCAGGATGTCGCCGGGGAACTGGCTTCGTGGTTCGCGCTGGGTCTCGTGATTTTCGCCATTCCCTCCGGAGCGCTGATCCGGCGGTTCACCGCGCGCTGGACGCTGGTTGTCTCGATCGCGGGATACGCGGTGATGATCGGGATCCTGCCGTTCCTCAGAAGCTATTCCGCGCTGGCCGCGGATCGCTTCGTCGACGGGATGTTCTCCATGGGGGCCTGGATGGCGGCGGAGACGCTGGTGCTATGGCGGTCGAATCGGAGCAATAAAGCCCTGGCCACGAGCCTGTCGGCGACCTTCACCATGGCGGGTTATATGGCGGGCCCCGCGTTGTCGTTCGCGGTATCGGGTTTTGTCGCGCCCGAATTGCGATTTCACGTGGCGGGACTGATCGCCATGGCCGCGGCGGTGATCTGCGCGGTGGGGTTGGATCCGGATCCGGCCACGAGCCACCGGCATGCGGAGGTGGTGGGGGGGAGCGGTGTCGTCGAGGTGGAGGCGCCGCCGGGTTTCCGCGGGGCCTTGGAGTTGGCATGGCGGATCAAGGTGAGTTGTCTGGCGACGTTCTCTAGCGGCTTCTTCCAGGCGTCGGCGGCGCTGTTCGTCCCTCGTTTCCTCGTGAGGGAGAAGGGCGTCCCCGACGAGCAGGCGAGCCTGGTGGTGGCCTTCGCCGCCGCCGGAATGCTTCTGATCGCCAACTTCGCGGCCCGGGCGGGCGACCGGTGGGGGCATGTCCTGGTGATGCGGGTCCTGGCGATCGCGGGAGTGCTGGGGATGCTCGCCATGCTCCCGCTGAATTCGTACCCCCTCATGGCGCTGGTTTTCGTGGTGGCGGGTGGATGTTTCAGCTCGATGCCCCCGCTGTCCCTGGCGCTGCAGGGGGTGATCGTCTGCCCCGCCGAATACCCCCGGTCGAATTCCATCTTCAACATCTTCTTCGCCTGCGGCCTCGTCCTGGGTCCGTTCATCACGGGACGCGTGTTCACCGCCAGCGGCGGCACGGCGATCATCCTCCTGTTCGCCGGCGTCTGGGCCGTCTTCGTCGGCATGAGTCTGGTGTTCCGGGGCGACGATCCGAGGGTCCAGCGCGCCCGGTCGGCGGCGTGATCCTCGCGCGCCGTCGGCGTGGTTGAGGTTCCGGTGCTGGCCAACGCCCCGTTTCTCACCCACCCTGGGTCCACTTATGGGTGGATTGGGATTCGAGTTGGGCATTCTGCTGCTGGCGTTCCTCACGAACGGGGTTTTCGCGATGGCCGAAATCGCCGTGGTTTCGGCCAGGAAACCCCGATTGAGGCGGTTGGCCGAACAAGGGAACGCCGCGGCGGCCGGGGCGCTGGCGCTGGCCGAATCGCCGAACCGTTTTCTTTCGACCGTCCAGATCGGGATCTCCCTGGTGGCGATGTTCACGGGCGCTTACGGCGCTTCGACTCTCGCCGCGAAGCTCGCCGTCCCGATCGCCCAGGTCTCCTTCATGGCTCCGTACGCGGACAAGATCGCGTTCGTCACGATGGTGGGACTGTTGACTTACGGCTCGCTGATCCTCGGGGAACTCGTTCCGAAGCGCCTGGGATTGAGCCGCCCGGAGGACATCGCCATGGCGGTCGCGGGACCGATGAACTGGCTCGCCCGGGCGACTTCGCCCGTCGTGAGTCTCCTGGGAGTCTCGACCGACGGATTGCTGCGGCTGGTGGGGTTCAAGGCGGCGACGGAGGCCGTCGTTTCGGAGGAGGAGGTCCGGGTGCTGATGCAGGAGGGTGTTCGCGCGGGGGCCTTCAACAAGGTCGAGAGCCAGATCGTTCACAGCGCCCTCGAACTCGATCAGCTCCCGGTGCGCGAGATCATGACGCCTCGTCCGAAGGTGATCTGGCTCAGGCAGGACGATCCGCACGACCAGATCTGGCACAAGATCGTCGTCAGCAATCATTCCCATTTCCCGGTTCACGACGGCAACCGCGACCACGTCCTCGGCACGGTGTCGGTGAAGGCGATCTACGCCAACCTGGCGGCCCAGGTGCCCGTCCGGCTTCGCGACCTGATCGTCGTCCCACTGGTGGTGCCGGAGACGCAGACCGTTCTGCAGCTCGTGGAGACCTTCAAGGACGCCGGTAGGCACATCGCGATGGTGACCGACGAGTTCGGGGCCATCGTCGGCCTGGTGACTCTCAACGATGTCATGGAGGCGATCGTCGGCGAATTCCCGAGCCAGGGAGAGCGCGCCAAACCCGAGGTCAAGAAGCGCGACGACGGCACCTGGCTGATCGACGCCATGATCAACCTGGATGCCGTCGAGCGGGCCCTGCCCGGATTTCGGTCGCCCAGCCCGGGCACTTCGGAATACCAGACCCTCGCCGGATTCGTGGTGAAATCCCTGGGCCGGATTCCCAGGGAAGGGGAGACCCTGGAGTACCAGGGTTACGTCTTCGAGGTCCTCGACATGGACCGGCACCGGGTCGACAAGATCCTCGCCTTTTCCGCCGGGAATCCCCTTTCGGGGCCAGGGTACCGTTCCGGCGCGGCTGAACCGGGCATCTAGCGCCGGCTTTCAGCCGGCCCTGGAGATTGGCCATTTATTTCGGGTCGCTGCGGGGGTCCCGAAGGGACAAGGGAAATTAGCCGGAGGCAAGGCGGCGAAGCCGTCGCAGCCACCGGACCGAGACCCCCAGCATCGGTGCCGCCCCTGCGGGGCGGAGGAGGCCTGCCGGGGGGACCTGGGTTGAATCCATGGATGGCGTAGGGCGACCTCATCGCCGCCTCCCGCGCCCCGCCGGGGCGCGCCTCTCGGGAATCCTTGGTCCGGCGGCCGTGCCCGCTGGCGCGGGCTTGCCGCCGGCTAATCTCCGCCGGCCCTCCAGGCCACGCCGACGTCCCGCGCTCCCCAAAAAAATGGCCAATCTCCAGCCGCCGACGTCAGTCGGCGCTGGCCTCCACCCGGAGATGGCGCGGACTGACGTCCGCGGCTACTCGAAAGGCGGTTCATGGAATAGCGGTCGCGTTGACCCAAAGTTCGGTGCAACTTCCCGGCCGGGCCCCGGGTGGTTGGTCCGTTCCCGCGAATGATTTTCCAAAAACATCCAGCGGGCGTGCCATGGGCTCAATGCCGGGTCGCGCCTCTGTTTCTCGCCGTTGTGCTCGCGCTCCTGGCGGGTTGCGCCCCGGAGAAGAAGGAATCCAAGGACAAGGACGCGCTGGCGGCGATTCCCGTCGAAGTCCAGCCGATCCAGCGCGGTCCCATCGAGTCGGCGCTCCGGACCTTCGCGACGCTGGAAGCGGAGCAGGAGGTGAAGGTCTTCGCCCGCACCGCGAATCGGGTGATGGAGCTCCTGGTTGAGGAAGGTTCCGCGGTCGAAAAGGACGCCGTCCTCGTCCGCCTGGACGATTCCAACCAGAAGGTCATGGTGGCGAAAGCCGAGAATGCCCTCGCGAAATCCCGGGCGGAGTTTGAGCGGCTCGAAGTCCTCCACGAGCAGAAGCTGATCGCCGATCAGGTCTTCACCGACGCGCGCTACGAACTCCGCCAGCTGGAGTTGGCCCTCGAGGAGGCTCAGCGGGAGCTGGATTACACGATCATCCGGGCACCACTCCGGGGGGTCATTTCGAAGCGGCTCGTGAAGCTCGGCGACCTCGTCTCCAACGCCCAGCACTTGTTCGATATCGTCGACTTCGACTCGATCGTCGCCCGGATCTATGTCCCGGAAAAAAACCTGGCCAGCCTGGCGACCAACCAGCCCGCGCGGGTGAACGCCACCGCGCTCGTCGGCCGCGAGTTCCTGGGCCGCGTCCGCCGGGTCGCGCCGGTCGTGGATGCCAAGTCCGGCACGGTCAAGGTCACGATCGGATTCGAGGACCTCGGACCGCTTCGACCGGGAATGTATGTCGACGTCGAACTGATCCTCGACCGGAAGAACGACGCGGTTTTGCTCTCCAAGAGGGCCCTGGTGCTGGATGGCGACCAGACCTACGCCTTCCGCCTGGGTCCGGATCGCAAGGTTCAACGCCTCCTGGTCGAGCCACGGGCCAGCGATCGTCTTCACGTCGAGCCGATGACCGGTTTCAACGAAGGGGACCAGGTGGTGGTCGCGGGTCAAACTGGGTTGAAGGACGGGGCGCTGGTTCGGATCCCCGGAGACCCGGAACCCGGCGGAACCAACTTGGTGGCCGGTTCGAATGGCGGGCGGAGCTGAGGCTTTCAGCCACGCCCATCCGAAGTTCCCCATGTCCGCGCCATCGCCGAAGAGATCGTCGTTCATCACCCATCGCCCGGTGGCGGTGCTGATGGTCTTCACGGCGGCCGTCGTGTTCGGGTTTTTCTCCCTTCAACGGCTTCCGGTCACCCTGATGCCGGAGCTGACTTATCCGACCCTCACGGTCCGGACCGAGTACCCCGGCGCCGCGCCCCAGGAGGTGGAGAACGAGATCAGCCGGCCGGTCGAGGAAGCCCTCGGGGTGCTCGCCGGATTGAACCGCCTCACGAGCGTCAGTCGTTCCGGACTGAGCGACGTGACCCTCGAATTCCTGTGGGGCACCGACATGTCCACCGCGACGCAGGAGGCCCTTGAAAAGCTGGATCTGGTGTTCCTGCCCAGGGAGGCCGAGCGGCCGTTGATCCTCCGATTCGATCCCGCCCTCGATCCGATCATGGAACTCAGCCTGTCGGGCGAGGGGGATCGCTACGCGGGGGAGCAGGGGCTGCGCCGGTTGCGGCGGCTGGCCGATCTTCAGATCAAGCGGGCGTTGGAACCGATCAAGGGAGTCGCGGCGGTACGGGTCCGCGGCGGCCTGGAGGAGGAGTACCACGTCCTCCTCAGGAAGGAGGCCCTCGCCAGGACGGGTATCTCGGTCCAGACGGTCATCGACCGCCTGCGCCAGGAGAACATCAACGTCGCGGGGGGAACCCTGAAGGAGGGGCGGACCGAGTACATGGTCCGAGCTCTGAACGAGTACGAAAGCCTGGATGAAATCGGGGGAACCGTGATCACCCGCCAGGAGGGGCGCGAGATCCGGCTCCAGGACCTGGGGCGTGTGATCCGGGCGCACCACGAGCGGGAGATCCTGACCCGGACGCAGGGCGCCGAGAGCGTGCAGATCGACATCTACAAGGAGGCCGACGCGAACATCGTCTCCGTGGCCGCGGCGGTTCTGGCCGCCGTGGGCCGTCCCAAGGTGCCCGAGAGCGGACCCCCACCGTGGTACGCGGCCTCTGGCGGGCCAAAAGGCGATCACCGTCCGCCGCCTTCGCTCGCGCAGCGCCTGAAGGACCTGGAGGGCGCCAACCTTCGCGTGGTCGCGGACCGCTCCACCTTCATCAAGAGCAGCATCCGGGAGGTTCGGTCCGCCGCGATCTTCGGCGGGTTGCTCGCGGTCATCGTCCTGTACCTGTTCCTGCGCGACTTCAAGACCACCGCGATCATCGGCGTCTCCATTCCGATGTCGCTGCTCATCACGTTCGCGCCGCTCCACTTGCTCGACGTCAGTCTGAACATCATGTCCCTCGGCGGTCTCGCCCTGGGAGTCGGCATGCTGGTGGACAATTCGATCGTCGTTCTCGAATCGATCTTCCGCTGCCGCGAGGAGGGCGACGAACTCATGGACGCCGCGATCCGGGGAATCGCCGAAGTGCGAAGCGCGGTCGTGGCCTCCACGATGACCACGGTCGCCGTGTTCCTCCCCATGGTGTTCGTCGAGGGGATCGCGGGTCAGGTGTTCAGCGATCTGAGCCTGGCGGTGGTGACGTCGTTGCTGGCGTCCCTGGCGGTGGCGGTGTTCTTCGTGCCTATGCTGGCGAGCCGCCGATCCCAGGGGATGGGAGTCGGTTCGGCGCCGGGCCCGGGCTTCAAGGAGTGGGTGGCCTGGAAGGGGTTTCGGGCCGAGTGGCTGGATCGATCGCCGCCGCGGCCCCGTTGGGCGCTGCCCTGGGGCGTCCTTCAGCTCGTGGCGGGTACTCTGCTCGAAGGCATCGGCAAGCTCCTGCTCGCGCTCCTCCTCGGCGTCGCCTGGGTGGTCGTCCGGGTTCTCGGCCCGGTGCTGGTCTGGGTGGGGAAGGTGGGCCTCGCCCTGCCCGCGCGCGCGGTGGGCTCCGTTTCCGATCGTCTCCAGGCTCGGTACCCGGTCTGGATCCGGTGGATCCTCGCGCATCCATGGATCGTCCTGTCGTGGGTCATGGTCTGCGGATGGCTGACTTGGGAGGCGGGACGACGCCTTGAGACCGAACTCCTGCCCGAGGTGCATCAGGGGGAGTTCACGGTCGAGGTCGATCTCCCGGTGGGTACGCCCCTGGAGGAGACGGTCGCGATCCTGTCGCCGATGGAGCAGGCGATTCTGGCGGATGCCGCGGAAATCGAGTCGGTGCTGGTGACCTTCGGGTACGACGTGACCAACATCAAACGGTCGGACGAAGGCGAGCATTCCACGCGTTTCAAGATCGTCCTCCGTCCGGGTCCCGATCCCGGGGGGACGGAGGAACGCGTGCTTCGGCGGATGCGGGAACGGTTCGCGGGTATCCCGGATGCCACGGTTCGGGTCGTCAGGCCGGTGCTTTTCAGTTCCCAGCGCCCCATCGTGGTCGAGTTGCAGGCGGATGATCTGGTGGCGCTGAAGGAGGTTTCCACGCGGGTCCAGGCGCTGCTCGCGGAGAGGCCCGAGTTGGCGGATGTGGAGGCGACCTTGCGGCGGGGGGCGCCCGAGATCCAGGTCACGTATCATCGGGACCGGCTCGCGCTCTACGGATTGAACATCGGCACCGTCGCCCGCCAGGTCCGGGATCTGGTGAAGGGCTTCGAGGCGACGCGGTTCAACCTCAAGGACCGGCGGATTCCGATCCTGGTGCGGCTGGAGGAGAGCGACCGGGCGCAGGTGGACGACGTCGGGCGCCTGATCGTGAATCCCGGCGAGGAACGGCCCATCCCGTTGCGCGCGGTGGCGGATCTGTCCGTGGGTGAAGGCCCGAGTGAGATTCGGCGGGTGGACGGGCAACGGGTCGCCGTGCTGCAGGCCAATGTGGGGCTCGCTTCGCTGGGGGCCGCGGTGGGCGCGATTCGATCCATTTTTCGCGACGACATGACTCTTCCGGTCGGGATGAATCTCGCGATCCGCGGGCAAAGCGAGGAGTGGGAGCGGGGGCGCGGCAGCCTGTTTCTCGCGCTGGGACTCAGCCTGTTTCTTGTGTATGTGATCATGGCGGCGCAGTTCGAATCGCTGATCCAACCGCTGATCATCATGGCCTCGATCCCGCTGGCATTCTTCGGCAGCGCGGTGGGCCTCCTGGTCACCGGCACGGCGGTGTCGGTGATGGTGTTCCTGGGGCTGATCGTCCTCGCGGGGATCGTGGTCAACAACGCCATCGTCCTCGTGGATTGCGCGAACCAATACCGTGAGCGCGGGATGAATCCCGCGGACGCCGTGGCCACGGCGGGCCGGATCCGGCTGCGTCCCATCCTGCTCACCACGGGAACGACCGTCCTCGGGCTGCTCCCGATGGCGCTTGGACTGGGCGACGGCGCCGAGGTGAGGACTCCGCTGGCCCTGACGGTCATGTTCGGCCTGGCCACGTCCACGCTGTTGACCCTCGTCGTCATTCCGATTCTCTACACGCTGGTTCTGGATCTCCGCGGTCGGTGGTTCCGGGCCCCGGACTTTTCCGATGTCAACGCCCCCTCCTGAACCCGCGCCGGGACCGGTACCGATACCGGCCGCGATGCCGGGGCAGGGCCCCGGAGCCCCTGATCGCGCCGAGGAACTCGCCTCGGCCCTGACCCGGGGCGCCCTGCGCCGCCGCATCGCGGTCCTCGTCTGCCTGATGAGCGTGATCGTCGTCGGGTTGGTGGCGGCCGTCGGGATTCCGCTGGAACTGTTTCCCCGCGGGTACACCGGCCAAAACCTCCGCGTCTGGGTTCCCTGGCAGGATGCCCCGGTGGAGGAGGTCCTTCAGAAAATCACCCTGCCCCTGGAGGAGGAACTCAGCACCGTTCGGGGAATCGACGGGATCAATTCCTTCTCGTCCAAGGGATCCGCCGGCGCCTTCCTCAGGTTCAAGCGCGGCACGGACATGGACGTCGCGTACCGCGAAGTTCGGGACCGCGTGCAGCGAGCCCGCCTCCTCTTCCCGTCGGATGCGGACCGGGTCTTCATCCGCAAGGAGGACGCCTCCGGGATTCCGGTGGCGGTCATCGGGTTGGCGATCGATCCCGGGCTGACGGACTACTACACGCTGATCAAGAAGCAGATCGTCCAGCGGCTCGAACGCATCGACGGCGTCGCCAACGTCAAAGCCGACGGCCTCGAGGAGAAGGAGATCCTCATCGAAGTGGACCGGCAACTGGCGGAGGCGACGGGATTGAACCTCTACCAGATCACGCAGGAACTCGGGGAGGACAACTTCACCATGGCGAGCGGGAACGTGCGCGAATCCGGCCGCAAGTACCTGCTCCGTTCCGTCGCGCAGTACCGGAGCATCGAGGAGCTGAAAAACAGGCCCCTGTCGCCGAACGTGCGGCTGGGCGACATCGCCGAACTCCGATACGAGGAACCCGAGAAGCGCTATTCGGTGCGCGTCAACAGCAGGCCGGCGGTGGCGTTGGTCGTGTTCAAGGAGGGCGAGGCGAACACGGTCGAGGTTTCGCGGCGGGTGATCGAGGAATTCGAAAAGCTCCAGGACGACCCGCGCCTCGCCTCGATGTTCAGCGAGATGCTCTTCAACCAGGGCAAGGTGGTGGAGGACTCCCTCAACAACCTCGTCCTGGGCGGCGCGTTGGGCGCGGGCCTCGCCGCGTTCGTTCTGTTCGTGTTCCTCCGACGGTTCCGTCTCACCGCGATCATCACGCTCTCGATCCCCCTTTCGCTGCTGATCGCGCTCGCCACGATGTTCTTCGCCGGGGAATCGCTCAATATCCTCACGATTCTGGCCCTGGTGATCGCCATCGGCATGCTCGTCGACAACTCCATCGTGGTGGCGGAGAACATCCACCGTCATCACCGCGAGGGCTGGAGCCGGGCCGACGCGTGCATCCGCGGCGCCGGGGAGATCGCGCTCGCCATCACGATGGCGACGCTGACGTCGGTGATCGTCTTCGTCCCGGCCGCGCTCGTGGAAGGCGAAGGCCAGTTCTTCCTGATCCGGCTCGCCCTCCCGATCTCCGTGGCCCTGATCGCATCGCTGGTTGTGGCGCTCGTGTTCATCCCGCTGAGCGTTTACCTCACCCTTCCGAGGGCCGGCGAGGGCGAGAAACCCACCGCCTGGCGGCACGCGCACGACCGGATCAACGCGTGGCTGGAACGGATGTACGACGCGACCCTGGGCCGGATGAACCGGCTGTACGTCCGTGCCCTCGGCGTCTGCCTCGGGCATCGCATCGATCTGGTCCTCGTCTTGTCCGCTGTGTTCGCCCTGACGTTCGGTTGGGCGTTCAAGAAGGTCGAGTTCGTCGAGCAACAGGAGGAGGATCGCACTCGCTTCGAGTTGAACGTGGAGGCGTCGAACGAGTACGGCTTCGAGGAGTTGGGCGAGTACTTCGGCGAGGTCGAGAAGATCCTCGAGAGTCGCAAGAAGGACTACGGCCTCAGCGGTTACTTCGTGTTCTACCGGCAGCGGTTCGGCTCCATCGAAGGCTGGTTCGAAAAGGAACGGACCGTGACGCTGAGCGCCAAGGAGGTGACCGCCGCGCTGCTCAAGGACCTTCCCAAGAAACCGGGAATCCGGATATTCCAGGGAGACGAAAACCGAGCGGAGGAGGCCAAGGGAAAGGCGGTGTTCGGAGTCTATCTGGAAGGCGACGACGCCCGCGAACTGGAGTCGGTGGCGGAGAGACTCGAACCCCTGTTTCTGGCCGTGGACGGTGTTCTCGGGGTCCGGAAGGGCGAGGAGGTCGCGCCGAGCGAGATGGCGTTGAGAATCGACCGCGATCGCGCGTCGGCGTCGGGAGTCAATCCCGAGGTGATCGCGGGCATGATCGGGTACGCGCTCCGGGGCTCCCAGTTGCCCAAGTTCAACGACGAAGGACGCGAGATCCCCGTCCGCATCCGGTTCGAGGAGGAGGATCGCGAGACGATGGTGGAGTTGGGCGGATTCCAGGTCCCGACGTCGGACGGCGGCAGGGTGATGCTGTCGTCGCTGACGGACGTCGAGGTCCACAACGCGCCCCGGAGCATCTTCCGCCGCAACAAGCGCATCACGCGCTCGATGACGTTCGAGCTTCGAGAGGAGCAGGGATCGGATATCCGCCAGCGTTTGATGGCGCTCCAGGAGCGGTTGGTGCTACCCGAGGGCGTTACCTTTGGAACGACGCGGATCGACACCACCCGCGACGAGATGATGAGCATGGTCTTCGCCGCCGGGCTGTCCGTGATCTTCATCTACCTGCTCATGGGGTTCCTCTTCGAGAGTGTCATCCTCCCGCTGTCGGTCCTGCTCACCATCCCGCTCGCCGGCATCGGCGTTGTGTGGGTCCACTTCCTGACCGGCAAGGACCTGGATTTCCTGGGAGCCGTCGGCGTGATTCTCCTGATCGGTGTCGTGGTCAACAACGGGATCGTCCTGGTGGATTACGTGAGCCGCCTCCGCCAGTCCGGGATGCCCCGGGCGGAAGCCCTTCTCCAGGCCGCCGACCTGCGCTTCCGACCCATCCTGATGACGGCCCTGACCACGGTGATCGGGATGGTGCCACTGACGATGAGCGCCCCCAGCCAGACGGGCCTCAGTTACAAGAGCTTCGGGCTGACGCTGATCGGCGGAATGACCACGGCGACGGTCCTGACCCTCTTGGTGGTTCCGGTGTTCTACACGTTCTTCGATGACCTGAGGAACCTCGTCGCCGGCGCGCTAGGCCGACTTGCGCCCACGAAACCATCGACGAAATTAGCCGGGACCTGAAAGGATCCCGACGCGGACGCGACCCAACCCCAGGTGGGGTGATCGATCCCGTCGAAACACTGCTGACGACCATGAAGAAGCTGATATTCCCGGCCCTGATGGCGGTCGTGCTGACCGCTGGCATTCTGTGGGCCGTGTCGCGTCGGGGTGGCGAAGTCCCCTCGACCCACCGCGCCGCCAACCCTTCCACGACGATCACGATCATGAACGAATCCGAATCCAACCCGGCCGTCGGTGGTTCCAGTTCCAAGAATGAGACGGCCATCCTGGCCGGAGGCTGCTTCTGGGGCATGGAGGAAATCCTCCGCGGCATCCCGGGCGTGCTCGAAACCAGCGTGGGCTACATCGGGGGCGAGAGCCGGAACCCGACGTACCGCGAAGTCTGCACCGGCGACACCGGCCACGCCGAGGCCGTCCGGATCGTGTTCGACCCGGCGCGGATCCCGTACGAGGAAGTGCTGGGCTACTTCTTCCGGATGCACGACGCCACGACGCTCAACCGGCAGCACAACGACGTGGGAACCCAGTACCGGTCCGCGATCTTCTTCACGACCGACGAGCAGAAGGCCGTCGCCGCCCGGGTGAAGGAGGCGACGGACAAGTCCGGGCGTTTCAAGCGCCCCATCGTCACCCAGATCGTCCCCGCCACCGAATTCTTCACCGCCGAGGAATACCACCAGAAATACCTGATCAAAAATCCGGGCGGCTACAACTGCCATATCCTGAAGGACTGAGGACGACGGGGTCGTGAACCGCATTCGGCAGTCGCTGACGTGGTCGTTGGGCATATAGGCACTATGAACTGTGGTCCTGTCTTGACCTTGGCTCTTTGTTCCCTGGTGGCGGGCTGCGACCCATCTCCTCCGTCTGAGGATGGAGGCCCCCAGAAGCCCCAGGAGGCCGAAACGGACCGGGTGCAACTGCGCCGAACGCTTGGCAACATTGAGGCGCTTCTTGGCGACCTGGATGGGCGATTGAGAATTAGCCAGGCGGAGACGTGGAGACACGAGGCTTCTTCCGCCCAGCATGCCTTGGGCAACCTCAGAATCGAGATGGGCAGGTTGAAGCAGGAATCACAGCGCATCGGCAACGCTGAGTCATGGCTAACTGATCTGGATGGGAAGCTCGCGGGAGCGACTCCTGAAAACTGGAGTCGGAACTCCTCAGCTGCTCGTGACATTGTCGGAAACATTCGATTCGAAATCCAGAATCTGAATCGAGGACTGCAGTGGAACAAAGGGCTCGCACCCAAATAGTTGACATTCAATAGTGTGTCGAAGAGGTCCAGGCCTGCGCCAGTCCGCGCATTATCAACTATTTAGATGCGACCCCCTCCGTCGCCCACTCTCAAGGCGTCGGGTCCGCTGTGCATCCGAAATAAACCGTGAACCCCACTGCGACTGTTAAGATCTTTCTTGTCCGTGGAGATCCCAGTTCCCTGAGAACTGCGGAAATTTCAAATTGGACCGGCAAGGCGGTGGCGGGGCCTCGCTCACAGCTTGAGTCGGTTTTGCAGCGTGAGGAAGCAGCCAAGCCTGGCGTCTACTTTCTGACGGGTGTGAATCCCGAGACAGGAAAGGAACGGGTTTACATTGGCGAGGCCGAAGTAATAAAGGCACGGATCAAGGGCCATTTGGATAAGGATTTTTGGAAGACCATTTCCTTTTTTGTGAGCAAGGACGAGAATCTTACAAAGGCACATATCAAATACCTTGAGGGCGTACTGATTGAAAGAGCCCGCAAGGCAGGTCGCTACGAGATTGAGAATGCAAATTCGAGTGGGTCACATCTGCCCGAAGCGGACTCCGCCGATATGAATGTTTTCTTGGAGCGAATGGAGCAGTTGCTTCCCGTATTGGGACACGATTTCCTGAAGCCTATCTCCAAACCGGAGGCCAAGACAACGAAGCGCGAGCAACTTACTTGTGAGATTAAGAATGTGAAGGCAACCGGGAGACAGACCGAGAGTGGCTTTTTGGTGCTCCAGGCTTCCGAGGCTGTTCTGGAGGCTCGACCGTCAACCCAACGATTCCCCTATGCTGCCACCCTCCGCACGCAGCTCATTGAAGAGGGCATTTTAACCAAGGGCACGGACCGTTTGAGGTTCACAAAGGACCACGAGTTCACAAGTCCCAGTGCGGCAGCGGCTGTGGTGCATGGCGGATCTGCTAACGGACTCCTCGCTTGGAAGGATTCCAAGGGACGCACCTTGAAGGAACTCGAAGAGAAGGAAGTCGGACAAGGTCGGGGAGCTATCGCGCTACCTCACGCGGCTCACGACTGATGTTCGACCAGACCGGTTGAGGACACGGAATGCCGAGGGTCTACATCGAGACGACGCTCCCGAGCTTCCTCGCTGCGAGGCCATCCCGGGATGTAATCGTCGCCGGGAAGCAAGCGACGACCCGAATCTGGTGGGAACTTCGCGCACCACACTTCGAACTCTTCGTTTCACCGCTCGTCTGGGATGAGGTTGCTCTGGGTGATCCCGAAGTTTCCTTGCGTCGCCGTGAGATCATAACTGGTTTGCGCGTGCTTGCCCTCGATGAGGAGACGAGTCGCATCGCGGAGGCCTACATGGCTTCCGGAGCCATTCCAACCAAGGCTGCGACGGATGCCTCGCATATCGCGGTTGCCACCCGTCATGGAATGGACTTCCTTTTGACGTGGAATTGCACCCACATTGCCAACGCGCAAACCTTGAAGCATCTGAACGCGGTTACGATCTCGTTGGGGTACGAGTTGCCCACGATTTGCACACCCGACGAACTGATGGAGGAACCTCATGATTGACGATCCGATCATTTCCGAAGTGCGACGCCACCGCGCAAACATCCTTGATTCGTATGGTGGGGACGTGCGCCGCTATCACGCGGCACTTCAGCAGGATCAAGCTCGGCGATTCGCCGGACAATTGGTGACCCTGGAGCCACGTAAGGCTGTCGAGCAGACGGTCCAGCGAACAGGAACTAGCCGAAAAGGGGTCAGTTCTACTAATTGACAATGGCCTGTGAGTCGGCTGACACCCGTCCCGTCGACTCGATGCTCGATTGGATGCGCTTCCGGTTCCCGGGATCATTCCCCAGCTGATGAGGCGGGTGAGCGTTGAGGTTCCGCGCCACCGATCACCAGGATCATCGACCGGCGAACGGGATAGGCCTCGAAGCGGCGGAAGGACACGAGGAATCTCCCCGAGACACGGTATCGCTTCCCATGCGGAAGGCTGCGCAGGCTTCCCCGTCATCCCCGATCACTCATGAGGCGCCACACCCCATTCCTCCCCGGCTTTCGTCGGCCTTTCCGCGATCGCGCGCGGCGCATCGTCTCGTTCGCAACGAGCCTCGTCGCATTCGTCCACGCCCACGCCGGTTTCGCCGCCGACATTGGGAGAACGGGCCTTGCCCAGGGCACGAACCGGGTGGCTTTCCTCGACAACGGCGCCGTGCGCATCGGCCTCGATCGTGACAAAGGGGGGGCGATCACCTACCTGTCGTGGACGGGGCATCCCAACAATTCCGTGAATCACCACGATCCCGGCCGGTTGATCCAGCAATCGTATTACGCGGGACGAGGACTCGACCGCCGTGACGAGGGACAGAGCGGGGCGTGGAGTCCGTGGACATGGAACCCGATCCAGGGAGGGGGCGTCGTTCCTGGGCTCGGGTCGTCGCCGCTTTTGAGCGGGCAGGACGGCACCAACCCTGTACTGCGAGTCGATTCCCAGGCACCAGGACCTTTTTGACAGGGAGGCCTCCGCACGAAATGCGTCGGTGGACCGGGTGCTAGACGGGCATGTCCAACGCGACATTCGTCCGTTGTAGGTTGGTTTCCGAACGCGGCCGAGGGCGATCCGTTGGGCCGGCCGTGAGCCGTCACCAGGAAATCCCGGCCTGCTATTTCACCCGCAACTTCAGTTCCGTACGGTCCTATCTCGGAGACGGGCGATGGCGTGACGAAAACCAGCCGCCGGGACCGCCCTGGGGACGAGCCGATCCGCCTCGAAAGGCCATGGCGCTTTTCATGCCGCGGGGACAGGGCATCGCGGTGTTCAGTCCCATGTCGACGATCCCCTGGAATTTTGGACCGCACGCCGGCGGCGCTCGTGACAGTCCCCTCGCCGTGCCGTGCATGCACGTCGCCATTGGACAGCGCCTCCGTGGGGCCGCGTTCGATTTACGGCAAGCCGCACTATTGGATCGTCGTCGGCACCGAGACGGAGATCGCGGCCCGCGCTTGACGCCCCTTTAGGAATCCCATTGCGCACGAAACGATCCGTCCTGACGCATCCAGTTCCCTGAATCCCT
The DNA here is from genome assembly GCA_942490575.1 of uncultured Verrucomicrobiota bacterium. Classification (GTDB taxonomy): domain Bacteria; phylum Verrucomicrobiota; class Verrucomicrobiia; order Limisphaerales; family CAIMTB01; genus CAIMTB01. The sequence goes on along the minus strand of CALNYA010000002.1, from coordinate 1,874 downwards.
TTTGGGGCAGCTAGGCGATGACGGAATGGACCACGTCGCCGGCGACGTCGGTGAGGCGAAAAGGGGTCAGTTCCACTAATTGACAATGGCCGATGAGGTGGGTGACACCCGTCGACTCGATGCCCGTCGGGTTGCGCCTCCTGTTCCCAGCATCATTCCCCAGCTGATGAGGCGGGTGAGCGCTGAGGTCCTCCGCCACAATGACTGTCGCGATCAACGGGATCATCGGCGGAATTTTCAACCTCCTCCTGGACGGTGGTGATTGCGGATGGCTGAGGCGACCATCGTCATCCCTGCGGCAGAGCCATCCATCACATCGTGGCCCTACCCCACGGGTCTCGCGTGTCGGATCGCAAGACTGGGCCGTTCGCCGAAAATCCGATGGCGTCCTGAGCGCCGCCAGTTTAGGATTCCGATGCTATGAAGTGGAAGAGGTTGTTGCTGAAGTAGCCAAGCTAACTTCGAGGAGGAGCGTGCGTCGCTTGCTTCCCAACTCCTGCATGGCCTGGAATCGCCGGTTTACGATGTAACTGACGACGAAGTCGCCCTTCGAAAGCAGGAGGCCGAGCGAGATCCGAGCGCCCTGATTACCTTCGATCAATTGGTGGCTGGACTGAGGCGCCGTGGAAGCCCTCTTTCATAGGAAGGTTCAGTCGGATCTGAACGAGATCCTGAGACGTTATGATGCCATTTCGATGAAGCTTGGGGACGATTTCTATGCGGAGTTACATGTTGGATTGAGGAAGGCCTCCGGCAACCCCACGCATTTCCATTTCGATCGTAGCGGACTCCGCCGATGCAATCTTGATCGGTTTCCCTACCACTTTCTTTCCGGAGTGCACCCATCAGATCCTGCAAACCGGAGATAGCCAGAGCTCGAAGGCGGCGACTTCGGGTCGCACCCATCGGTCGCTAGTCGGTATCATGCGCAAATCCCATAAAATCCGGTATCTGGCAGAACCGAAGCATGTGCGTGAGGTCACTCTGATTGGCACTGGCGATTTTGAGTTTTGGTCAACCTTCCTGAAGGCAGAGGGGCTCTCACCTATGCCGTGCGGTGGCGCGGCCCAGATATGGGTCGTGTCAGCGGAGATGGTTTTTTTTGGGATTCGCTTCACAGAGATCAGTGTTTCGATCCGGGCCATGCCGTCAGATGACGTGAACGGCACGGGGATGCGCTTGATTCACGCGTTCACCTCCAGTCGCGTTTTTGCTTGGTGCGAGAGGTCGCTGTTTTCCACGCCCTATAGCTATGGCGAGTGCCGTGTTTCAGTTCAGAGTCCGCCTCGGATGCGGATGGAGGCTCCAGATGGGTGCGTCCTCCGTGCTGACATGTCGCCCCCGGGGCGTTCGGCGATTCGAGTAGGCAACGAAAGTTGGGAGGGACCCGTGTTTTTGCCACCAAGAGGGGTGGGAGACGAGGGCCGATTGTTTTTCGGGCGCTTGAGCGGACACACGATGGCGTATCAATTCTTGAGCACTGACCAATTCACGATGAAAGCTCCCTTCAGCAGTGCAGGTCTTCAGCCGTTGGTTGATTCGAGATTTTCCCCCCAGGAATGGGTGGTGCGCACGGATGCAACCCACGGCAAGTCTAGAACCTATCGGCGGAAAGAGGTTTTTGCCCCTCTGAGCTTGGTTAGGCGATGATCGAACGGACCACGTCGCCGGCGACGTCGGTGAGGCGGAAGTCGCGGCCGTTGTAGCGGTAGGTGAGCCGTTCGTGGTCGATGCCGACGAGGTGCAGGATCGTCGCATGCAGATCGTTGACGCTCACGCGATCGACGACCGCCTTGTGGCCGATGTCGTCCGTCTCGCCGTGATGCACGCCCCCTTTCACGCCGCCGCCGGCCATCCAGACGGTGAAGGCGTGC
>CALNYA010000001.1:0-30359 GCA_942490575.1 uncultured Verrucomicrobiota bacterium | reverse complement strand
CAGCAACTCCGGATCTTCGACGTCCGTCCCACCCGCGGCGATTTCTCCCTCGCCGGCGCCCGCATCGTCGCGCCGGGCGATCCCTGGCGATCGGTCCTCCTCTACCGCGTCGCCACCGAAGGCGCCGGTCACATGCCGCTCGTCGGCTCCCGTCTCGTCGACGAACAGGGCCTCGCCGTCGTCCGCGATTGGATCCGATCGCTCCCCCAACCCGCCGCCGCCGGCGATCCCAAGGCGTCCGAGGAACTCCGCGCCGCCCGGGAGCGCGCCAGCGAATTGGAGGAACTCACCCGAAACAACGCGGACTCCCAGACCCCGAACCGGCTTCTCGCCGATATGAACGGCGCCCTCGCCGCCGTCGTGGAACCCGGACGCGACCGCCGTCTCCCCGCCCTCCAGACCGCCGCCAACACCCACACGAACGCGCTTGTCCGCGACCTCCTCCAGCGGTACCTGCCCCCGGACCGGCGCCGGGAAACGCTCGGCTCCGACATCCGACCCGAGTCGATCCTCGCCCGAACCGGGGATGCCGTCCGCGGCCGGGAGCTCTTCGACGGCCCCGCCCAATGCGCGCGCTGTCACGCCCGCGATGGCGTCGGACGCGCCTTCGGCCCGGAGTTGAAGGGATTGAAGGGGAAGTATTCGCGCGCCCAACTGCTGGAACAGATCCTGGACCCCTCCGCGATCGTCGCCCCCGAGTTCCGCACCGTTTCGGTCACCCTGCGCGACGATTCCGAAATCGTCGGCTTCATCCTCGACCGCTCCCCCGAACGGCTTGTGGTCCGGGAGGAATCGTTGACCGACCGAACCCTCCGAACGGCGGACATCGTGGAAGCCCGCGAGTCCTCCCTATCCGCCATGCCGGAAGGCATGCTCGCTCCCCTCACCGCGCAGGAAGCCGCCGATCTCCTGGAGTACCTGCTCTCATCTCCGTCAGGGGCGGCCGGTCTATAGCACCGATCCGCTACCCCGAACCAAGGTCCGTAGGACCGGCCTGTCGATAGAACCCGTCCAGGAATGGATCTCAAGCCCCAGAGGGGCGGCCCTTCGGCGCAACTCATTCGACCTGGATCCCCGGCGACCGCACCCTCCCGAGGGCCGCTCCTACGGAGCTTGGGAAACATTCCGGGGCACAAGGCTATAAACAGGCCGGTCCTACGGACCTTGATTCGGTGCCCCAACAAAAGACCTGTTCCTTTGTCGAACGCCTCCCGCTGCAAGCCCGCCATTTCCTGCCCACAACGGAACCGCCGACAAACGACCTCTCCTTCGGTGGTTCCCTTTCCGCTTCGCGTCTTCGCGTCTTCGCGTGAGCCCCCCCCTTCCTTCCCCAACGACCGACAAAGGAGATGTCTTGGCGTCGCCATCCCCCTCGTCATTCCGCGCTTTCGCGGTTGACAGGGGGAGAGCCGGGCAAAACCGTTTGCGCATGTCCAACCCTTCTGACCTGACGTCGTCCCGACGCGAGTTTCTGAAAACCAGTGGCAGGATCGGCGCCGCCTCGGCGCTTGCCGGAGTCGCCCTTCCCCACGTGCACGCCGCCGACGACAGCACGCTCAGCGTCGCCCTCGTGGGCTGCGGCGGTCGCGGCAGCGGAGCCGTGGTCGACGCGCTGTCGAACAAGTCCGGCCCCATCCGCATCACCGCGATGGCGGATGTCTACAAGGACAAGCTCGACAACAGCTATCGCGCCCTCAAACGCGGACCGGTGGCCAACCGGGTCGAGGTCGCCGAAGACAAACAGTTCCTCGGCTTCGACGGCTACAAGCACGCGATGGATTCCCTCAAGCCGGGCGACATCGTCATCCTCACCACGCCGCTGGCGTTCCGTTGGGTCCACTTCTCCTACGCCATCCAGAAGGGCCTCAACGTCTTCATGGAAAAGCCGCTCACCGCCGACGGACCGTCGTCGCGGAGGATGCTGAAGCTCGCCGACGAAGCCTCCGCGAGGAATCTCAAGGTCGGTGTCGGCTTGATGTCCCGCCACAGCCGCGGCCTCCAGGAACTCCACCAGCGCATCCAGGACGGCGAAATCGGCGACATCATCGCCATGCGCGGTTACCGCATGCACGGCCCGGTCGGATCCGCGTTCACCACGAAGTGGCCCGGCAAGCCGAGCGAGCTCATGTACCAGATCCGCAATTTCCACAGCTTCCTGTGGGCCAGCGGCGGGTGCTTCAGCGACTTCTACATCCACATCGTCGATCATCTCTCCTGGATGAAAAACGGATGGCCGGTCAAAGCCCAGGCCCTCGGCGGCCGCCACTACCGCACCAATGCCAAAGGCGAAACCTACGTCGACCAGAATTTCGACACGTACGCGGTGGAATACACCTTCGCCGACGGTTCCAAGTTCTTCTTCGACGGCCGCTGCATGAACGGCTGCAACGACATCTATTCGAGCTATATCCACGGCTCCAAGGGCATCGCGATCGGATCCAAGTCCGGCGACTGCGGCCTGCCCGCCAGCATCCACAAGGGCCAGAATCCGGACCGCGCGAGCGCGACCTGGGTCTCCGACGTCAAACCCGACGAGCGGAACCCGTACTTCAACGAGTGGAACGACTTCATCGACGCGATCCGCAACGACAAGCCCTACAGCGAGGTCAAGCGCGGCGTCGAAGCCAGCCTCACCTGTTCGATGGGCCGCATGGCCGCCCACACCGGCCAGGAAATCACCTTCGAACAGATGCTCAATCACGAGCACGATTACGCGCCCGGCATCGAGAACTGGACGGCCGACTCCGCCGCGCCGGTCCGCTCCGATGCCGACGGCAAGTACCCGATCCCGACCCCCGGCGTGGTCCGGAACAACGAGTACGAGCCGACCCCGGCCTGACGCGTCGATCCCGCGCCGCCGTCCTAGCGACGGCGGTGCGTCGGGTCGAAGTCTCAGTCGAATTGCCCGCAACCCCACGGCCTCGGCCGTGGGGTTTTTTGTGTCGCGCCGACTTTCCAGTCGGCTCCGTTGCACGACCCCGATCCCGATGCCGGCTGAAAGCCGGCGGTACTTTCCCTGTCGCGCCGACTTTCCAGTCGGCTCCGTTGCAAGACCCCGATCCCGATGCCGGCTGAAAGCCGGCGGTACTTTCCCTGTCGCGCCGACTTTCCAGTCGGCTCCGTTGCAAGACCCCGATCCCGATGCCGGCTGAAAGCCGGCGATGCCGGCTTTCCAGTCGGCTCCGTCGCAAAACCCCGATCCCGATGCCGGCTGAAAGCCGGTGGTACTCCCTGTCGCGCCGACTTTCCAGTCGGCTCCGTTGCAAGACCCGGACCCCGATGCCGGCTGAAAGCCGGTGCCTGGAGATTGGCCATTTTTTCACCGACCCCGGAGGGAGATGGACCGGTCATCGAAGCCGTCACTCTCGATTCGGTCGCGAGAAATCCCCGCACAACCCCGTAGGGGTGGCCGGTCTATAGCAACGATCGATCGCAATTGAATTCAAGCTCCGTAGGAGCGGCCCTCGGAGAGGCGGTCACGAGCTTCCATCGCCCGGGATTGAGGTCGGAAGGGTCATCCGTCGGGCCGCCCCTCTGGGGCTTGAGATCCATTCTTGGACACGTTCTAGAGACAGGCCGGTCCTACGGACCTTGGTTCGGGGACGCGGATCGGCCAACGGAAGGGCGCCGGTGGCAAGGCGGCGGAGCCGTCGCGTTATGGAACCAAGACAGCCCTGTAGAACCGGGCGCCGGCGCCTCCGGTCGGCGTGTCCAAGAAAACCGCAACACCTCCGCTGACGACCGCGGTCGCCGCGGCCTGCCAACCCGCCGAGGGATCCGTCGACACCTGCAACGTGTACGAGCGCCCCTCCTGGCCTTCCAACGTGAGCGTGATCTGGCCGTTCACGGCGAGGATCGGATGACGGAACCTGGGCGCCGATTCGTTGCGAAGCGTCACGCTGCCGCCCGACGTCGTGATAGGTTCCAATCGCGCGCCCGCTGTGCTCGAGACGACCACGTTCGAGACGGACACGGGCGTCGCGCCTCCGGGCGCGGCCGCCAAGGCTCGCAGGGGAAGTTTCGCGATCGTCCCGTTGCCGATCGGGCGGTTGGATGCGGAATAGATCACGACGCGAGCGACTCCGGGCAGCGGGTTCGCCGATTGGACGACGGAACCCGTCAGTGCCGCTCCGGCCACGGCGACTCCCGGGGTCAATTTCGCCGCGTCGAAATGGATGTCGAATTGCACGGCCACCGGATTGCCGTCCGCCTGGAAGACGATGTCGACCACCGCGCTCTCGCCTGGGCCGGCACTCGCCGAGCCCAGCGCCAGACTCGTCGCGGCCTGTGTGGACGGCAACGTCGCCAAGCCGAAGGCCAGGCCGCAGGCGAGGCGAAGAAGACCAACGGCGGGTCGGCGTCCAAGGCCGGCAGGTGCCCGGGGGACCGTGAATTCAGGAGCGCTCATGGATTCCATGGGATCGAATGAAAATGGATTGAGTGTTGGTTGCTTCGACTTGAACGGGTTCGGTCAGGGAAACCCGGGAGCCACCAGGACGCCGCCGTTGATCTGTTGGAGGGTCCCGGTGTTGGTGAACGTGGTGGGATTCACCGTGATCGTGCCGCCGGCGACCTCCGCGCGGAGGGTGCCCTGATTGAGCAGCACCGAGGTGCCGCCCAGGAAGATGGCCTGGCCGACTCGACCGGTCTTGCCATGAACCAGAGCGGTTGGTCCCAGGGTGAGGGTGGTGTTGCCGTCGATGCTCAGGAATCCGCTGTCGCCTTCGAACACTACTTCGCCGGCGAACGTCTGGTCGCCCTCGAACCCGATTCCGCCGTTGTTATTCAAGCGGACCTTCCCTCCGGTCAACGTGATGCCGCTCCGGATTCGGGCGCGGCTTGAGGTGGCGGTCAGATCGACGTCGCCATTCACCTGGATGCCGTCGAGGAAGTTCTGGCTGCTGCTGTTGAACTTCAACTGCCCGCCGCCCGCCTGCGTGACCGTCCCGTTTCTGAGCGTCCCGCTGTTCACCAGCAGCGGTCCGGTGGTGGCATTCAACGCGAGGGTGCCGCCGCCCAGATCCAGCACCCCGGTCAACTCCAGGTTGCCACCGTTACCGATCAGTGAACCGGCCGGCCCGAGGGTGGGAGCGCCACCCAACTGGAACGTCCCGACGCCGATCCGTACGATGCCGTTCTGGGTCCAGGTCGTGGCCGTGATGCTGACGTTGCCGCCATTCGCGGTTTCCACGGTGCCCGTGTTGGTGAACGCGTTCGGATTCATGGTCAGCGTGCCTCCGCCGATCTCGGCTCGGATCGCGCCCTGATTGACCAGCGCCGCCGTGCCGCCGATGAAAATCGCCTGGCCGATCCGTCCCGTCTTCCCGTGAACCAGGGCGGTCGGAGCCAAGGTCAGCGTGGAGTTGCCGTCGATGCTCAGGAATCCCGAGTCGCCTTCGAACACCATTTCGCCCGCGAACGTCTGGTCGCCGTCGAACCCGATTCCGCCGTTGTTGTTCAGCCGCACCTTCCCTCCGGTCAGCGTGATCCCGTTCCGGATCCGGGCCCGGCTCGACGTGACGGTCAGATCGACATCGCCATTCACCCCCATCCCGTCGAGGAAGTTCTGGCTGCTGGAACTGAACTTCAACTGGCCGCCGCCCGCCTGGGTGACCGTCCCGTTTCTCAGCGTCCCGTTGCTCAACAGCAGGGGGCCGGTGGCGGCATCCAAAGCGAGCGTGCCTCCACCGAGGTCCAGCAACCCGGTCAACTCCAGGTTGCCGCCGTTCCCGATCAGGGATGCGGTCGGCCCGAGCACGACGGTACCGCCCAACCGAATCGTGCCGACGCCAATCCGCACGATCCCGTTCTGGGTCCAGGTCGTGGCTATGACGTCGACGATCCCGCCATTCAGCGACTCCAACGTGCCCGTGTTCGTGAACGAGTTCGGATTCACCGTCAGAGTGCCTCCGGCCACTTCGGCGCGGATCACGCCCTGATTGATCAGGACCGACGCGCCGCCCGCGAAGATGGCCTGACCGATCCGACCGGTTTTGCCGTGTACGAGGGCCGTCGGCGCCAGCGTCAACGTGGTGTTGCCGTCGATGCTCAGGAAGCCGGCGTCGCCTTCGAACACCACCTCGCCCGCGAACGTCTGGGTGCCGTCGAACCCGATCCCGCCGTTGTTGTTCAGGCGGACCTTTCCTCCCGTCAACGCGAGGCCGTTCCGGATCCGGATCCGGCTCGATGACTGGGTCAGGTCGAGGTCGCCCGTCACCTGCATCGTATCGAAGAAATTCTGGCTGCTGCTGCTGAACTTCAACTGGCCGCCGCCCGTCTGGGTGACCGTCCCGTTTCTCAACGTGCCGTTGTTCAGGATCAACGGTCCGGTGGCCGAATCCAACGCGAGCGTGCCTCCTCCGAGGTCCAGCAGCCCGGTCAATTCCAGGTTCCCACCGTTCCCGATCAGGGACCCGACCGGCCCAAGCGTGACAGCTCCGCCCAACTGGAATGTTCCGACCCCGATCCGCACGGTGCCGTTCTGAGTCCAGGTCGTGGCCGTGACGTTGACGATTCCGCCGTTCAAGGACTCCACCGTGCCGGTGTTCGTGAAGCTGTTCGGATTCACCGTCAGCGTGCCTCCGGCCACCTCGGCTCGGATGATGCCTTCGTTGATCAGGATCGACGTGCCCCCCGCGAAAATCGCCTGACCGATCCGTCCGGTTTTCCCATGGACCAGAGCGGTGGGCGCCAGTGTGAAGGTGGAGTTGCCATCAATGCTCAAGAAACCGGAGTCGCCTTCGAACACCACCTCGCCCGCGAACGTCTGCGTGCCGTCGAATCCGATCCCGCCGTTGTTGCTCAGGCGGACTTTTCCGCCGACCAGTGTGAGTCCGTTTCGGATCCGGGCCCGGCTGGACGTCGGCGTCAGATCCAGATCCCCGTTCACCTGCAGGGTATCCAGGAAATTCTGGCCGCCGCCGTTGAACTTCAACTGGCCGATGCCCGCCTGGGTGACCGTCCCGTTTCGCAGGGTCCCGCCGTTCAGGCTCAGCGGTCCGGTGACGGAGTTCAAAACCAGCGTGCCGCCGCCCAGATCCAGCAACCCGGTCAACTCCAGGTTGCCTCCGTTCCCGACCAGGGATCCGGCGGGGTCCAGAGTGATCGTCCCGCCCAACTGCACCGCGCCGACGCCGACCCGCACGACGCCGACCTGGGTCCATGTGGCGGCGGAGACGGCAACAGTTCCCCCGTTCACGGACTCCAGCGTGCCCGCGTTCGTGAAGATATTCGGATTCACCGTCAGGGTGCCTCCGGCCACTTCGGCGCGGATCACGCCCTGATTGATCAGGATCGACGTGCCCCCCACGAAGATGGCCTGGCCGATCCGACCCGACTTGCCGCGGACCAGGGTGGTCGGCGCGAGGGTCAGGGTGGTGTTGCCGTCGACGCTCAGGAAGCCGCTATCGCCTTCGAACACGATTTCACCCGTGAACGTCTGGGTGCCGTCGAACCCGATCCCGCCGTTGTTGTTCAGAAGCACCCGCCCGCCAGTGAGAATGAGTCCGTTACGAATCCGGGCCCGGCCGGACCCCGACGTCAGATCCAGGTCACCGATCAGCTGGACAGCATCGAGGATGTTCTGACTGCCGCCGCTGAAACGGAGCCTGGCGCCGCCGGTCTGGGAAACGGTTCCGTTCCTCAAGGTGCCGCTGTTCACCAAGAGCGATCCGGTGACCGCATCCAACGTCAGCGTGCCTCCAGCCAGGTCGATCAGGCCTGTCAGTTCCAGGGTTCCACCGTCGCCGACCAGAGTTCCCGTCGGACCCAGGACAACCGTGTTCCCGAGTTGAACCGTTCCGGTTCCCACCCGCACGATCCCGTTCTGGGTCCAGGAACTCGGGGTGATCGCGAGGATCCCCCCGTTCCGACTCTCCAGGGTTCCCTCGTTGGTGAATGTGTTCGGGTTCACCGTGATCGTACCGCCGCCGACTTCCGCCCGGAGGGTTCCCTGGTTGACGAGGACGGAAGTGCCGCCCGCGAAGATGGCCTGCCCCACCCGTCCCGACTTGCCGCGGATCAGCGCCGTCGGTCCCAAGGTCAAGGTGGTGTTCCCGTCAATGCTCACGAATCCGGAGTCGCCCTCGAACACCACCTCTCCCGCGAAGGTTTGGGTGCCCTCGAATCCGATCCCTCCATTGTTGTTCAGGCGCACCCGCCCGCCGGTGATCGCGGACCCGTTTCGGATCCGGACCCGGCTGTTGGCCGGCGTCAGGTCCAGGTCCCCGTTCACCTGGATGGCGTCGAGGAAATTCTGGCTGCTGCTGGAGAAGAGAAGTTGGGCTCCCCCGGTCTGGGTGACCGTCCCGTTCCGTAGTGTTCCGGAGTTCAACCTCATCGAACCGGTGACGGCGTCCAGCGCCAGCGCGCCCCCACCCAGATCCAGCAGGCCGGTCAACTCCAGATTCCCGCCATCCCGCGCGATCGTCCCAGCGGCACCGAGTGTGACGGCGCCTCCCAGTTGGATCGTCCCCTCGCCCACCCGCAGAACTCCATTCTGGTTCCAGGCTGGAGGGTTGACCGCCAGGATGCCGCCGTTCCGGGTTTCCAGCGTCCCCTCATTCGTCAGCAAGTTCGGAACCAGGGTGATCGTCCCTCCGGCGACCCCGGCGCGAATCGTGCCCTGATTGATCAGGGTCGACGTTCCCCCCACGAAAATCGCCTGGCCGATCCGTCCGGACTTCCCATGGACCAGCGAAGTCGGCGCGAGCGTCAGCGTCGACGTGCCGTCGATGCTCAGGAATCCGCTGTCGCCCTCGAACTCAATCTCCCCGGAGAAGGTCTGATTGCCCTCGAACCCGATTCCACCGTTGTTGTTGAGCCGGACACGGCCCGCCTCCATCGAGAGTCCATTCCGGACTCGGGCCCTCCCCGAAGCCGTGGTCAGGTCGAGATCACCCACGATCGTCACACCATCCAGGAAGTTGTCGCTCCGGGACGAGAATCGAAGGGCGCCGGTTCCGACGACCTCAACCCGCGACCCGGCGAGCGTGCCCCGGTCCAGACGCAGGGTCTCGCCGAGCAGCAGGTTGGCCGACGACGCCACGGTCCCCAAATCGAGGCTGACGGTGACGTTGCCCGGAAACAGATCGATCACGACGTCATCGGTCGGCCCAGGAACCACTCCCGTGCTCCAGTTGCCGGGCTCGTTCCAGAGGCCGTCCCCGCCGCGCGTCCAAAACACCGCGTTGCCGACCCGGAAATGCCAGGTGAACGCCTCGACCAGTTGGTTCCCACCCAGGTCGGTCACCGTCGTGCCGAGGACGGCGTAGTAACGTCCGTCGGGCAGGGGCGAAGCCGTGCGGAAGACCGCCGCATTCACCTCGGGACGATCCGAAGTCGCACCCGCGACCGGGACGTCGTCGGGCGTCTCGGGCTGGCCATCGGGGCCGTACTCAAACAGCCGGAAGCCGTTTCCAGCGAGGGAAGCCGGACTGATCGGCTCGTTGAAATACGCCGTCAGCGTGTCCACAACCTTCCCGCCGCCCAACGGCGTGACGCGCCGAACCCTCGGCGGTGTGCCGTCCTGGACGAGTTGGACCGTGATCTCGGCGGTCGACGTCGTGTTGCCGGCGGTATCGGAGGCCTTCGCCAGCAGCTTGAACGACGTCCGCGTCGGGCTGATCGAAGGCGCTGTGAATCGGAATTCGAACGGGTAGTTCCCGTCGGTGGCCGCGAGCGCGCCATCCAGGTAAAACTCGACATTCCGCACCTGCACATCGTCGGAGACGTCGGCGAGCACGACCAGGTTCTTGCCTTCCTCCGCCTGCGGCGGAGCGAGCGAGAAGGACGCGCGCAGCGCGATCCCCGGCGCCACGCCGAACGTGTCGCGCGCCAGGTAATTGATGACCTGCAATCCCGACTTCCCGTCCGCGGCGTACGCCAGCCCGTTGTAGAGGGAGACGGCATGGGTCGCCCCCGGCGTCGCAAAGTTCGCGATCAAAAGGTCGTTCTTGGTCGGATCGCCGGTGTCGTACAGAAACACGTCGTGGGCCGGATTTTCGTTGGGAACGGGACCCACGGACGCCAACCCGCTTCCGGACCCGTTCAGGACGATCTGCTTGAATGAATTCGGCCCAATATCCCGCGCCGCCACGAGCTTGGTGATCGCCGCCGGATCCCGCACGTCGAAGACATCGTAACCGGGGTAGACGCAGACGTAGGCTCTGCCGCCGCCCACGAAGATCCGAATGAGCCGGTCGAGCGTGCCCGCCAGTTGGAAGGTCGGCGGTCCCGACGCCCCCAGGAACTCCATGGAACCATCCGCGAAGAGCTGATACACCCGCAGCTCCCTCAGGAGTTGGCAGTAGAGAAATTCGCCCTCGACCGCGAGATCGTGGATTTCCGTCGCGTGCAGGACCCGTTCCAGAACCAGGCCCGACAGCATGTCCACCGAAACCAGGTCTCCGTTGCTCAACCCGACCAGCGCGAGATTGCCCGCGGCGACCACCGCCTGCGCGCGAGCCCCGAGGCCAACCTGGTGAACAATCCGCGCGTTCGCCGGGTCGCCGACATCGACGACGGCCAGCCCAGCCGTGTCATCCGCGACCGCCGCGAACCGACCCGACAACGCCACGCGGCGCGCGGTCCCGGGAGTATCCACCTGCGCGACAAGGACGGGGTTCAGACCGTTGAACACGTTGAACACCGCCACGCCCTCGGTCATGTCCGCCACCACCGCGAGGTCGTTCAACGCGGCGATGTCGCGGGCGTCACCCGGCGTGTCGGCGCTGGCGATCACTCCCGTGCTCACGAACAGGCCGCTGTTCGGATCGTCGCCCTGACGTGTCTCGGTGCCGTCGTTGACGCCGTCGCCGTCCGTGTCCGCCTTGGTCGGGTCGGTCCCGAGAATCGCCTCCGCCAAAGCCCCCAACCCATCCCCATCGGTGTCCGGTGAGGTGTCGGGAACCAGATAGACCTGCGGCATCACCTGGCTCTGGCCGTTGCCGGCGGAAACGTCGTCCACCCACCCGATCTCGAGGGTCTCGGCCCGGAGCAGGTAGTTCCGGAAGAGTCGATTCGGCGGAAGGATCAGGTTCACGTGCCCCACGCCGGCGCTTCCGGCGGTGCCACGCTGCACGATCTCGTTCCGGGACCAGTCGTGGATGGCGTAGTAGTGGAGACCGAGCGAAATCACGGTCGAATCCGGGATGGGCTGCGGAGGATTCACCGCGGGCCCGCCAGCGGCGTGAAGGCTCCGGGACGCGGGACCCGCGCCGCACGCCTGATCCGCCGTGTTGGACACCAGCACCACGTCCGCCCCCTGGTTCACCACCACGTGCGAGTCGAGCGTGGACTTCAGATTGAAATCGGCGCCGATCGAGTTGAACGACCCGCTTCCGCCAGCCGGTCGGACCCCGTCCTTCGTCCGATAGAGATTCACCAGAATCTGGGAAACGTTCGGCTGGGTCACCAGGCCGATCATGTCGCCGCATCGGCTGAACTTCCAAAACCCGCTGATCGTCGCGAACGACTCCCCCACGACGCGTGTCTTCGACATCAGATTGTAAACATTCCACTGCACCTGGTTCGGCTGGGACAGATAGGCCAGAACGAAACTCCGCTCCCCGCATTCCGGGCTGAATCCCCACGTCCCCGACCCGCCGCCGTCGATCGGCACCGGACTGGTCGTGACGGTTTCGTTCACCTTGAGATCGCCCGAAATCACGCTCACCACCGCCAGCGAAACCGTCGACACCCCCTGGCTGACCACGTGGAGAAGCCAGTTGCCCTGGGGACTGAACCCGGTGAACCCCGACACGATCGGCGACGACCGGATCCAGACCGGCACGGAGGGGTTGAGGCGCGCGAGGTTGTGAAGGACGGCGGTGTACGACTGGTTGCCGATCGGGCCCGTGAGGTAGTGGTACATGAAGCCGTCACCCTCGGGAGCAAAGCCCCAACCCGCGTTGGCGGTCGGGATCGTCACGTTCAATACGTCCGCGCCGTTCGAGACCTTCCGCACCCGAAGATTGACGCCGCCGCTCGCGGGCGACGCCTCGAGCCGGAATCTCCCGTCCGGCGACGTGCCGTCCGGGTTCACCTTCGCCAACACCGCCGAAGTCGGCGTCTGGTAGAAGCCCGTCCGGTCGCAACCGCATTCCACGCCCCCGCAATCGCCACCCGCATCCTGCGGCCCCTGGGGCGTCGGATCGTGCGTGTCCCGGATCCCGTCGCCGTCGTCGTCGAGGTCCGTCGCATTCGGAATCCCGTCGCCGTCCACGTCGTCGTCGTTCGCGTTCGGGATCCCGTCGTTGTCGATGTCGTCGTCGGAACTGTTCGGCGTCCCGTCGCCGTCGGTGTCCACTTCGTCGCCGGCGTCGGTCCCGGCGTCTTCCATCGCCCCGCCGCTCCCGCCGCCGACACTTTCGTTCTCATCCCCGCTGCCCGGCTCGGGTCCCGGATTGTTTCCGCCGCCGCCACCGCCTCCCCCTCCGCCACCACCACCTCCGCCGCCCCCTCCTCCACCGCCTCCGCCGCGCCGCGGACGGTCACAGCGGTTGTTTCCGCCCGGCTGCGTGCCGTGCCAGCCCGGTTGAAGAATTCCCACGCCCGGATCGCTCTCCACGAACCGGCCGTCCGCCGACACCGTCATCGGCCCGACCACTTCCCATTCGCCCTTGTCGTGGTTGAAGCTCCACAGGGCGCTCTTCGCCCCGGGCGCCAGCACCTCGCCGGTGATCGGATCGGGCAGGTTGGGAAAACGGACCGGAACCGGTCGGTCGAAATTGGAGGCGCCATCGGTCTGCACCGTGATGACGAGCGGGAAGTTCAACCCGATCGGAAGGGACTCCGGCAAACGGTCGGGCGACACGGGCGCGATCCCGACACGTCCGCCTCGGGTCCCGTTTTCGCTGAGCAACGAATTGGCGGGAACGTCGAGTTGAACGCCGGCCAACGCCGCGTTCCCTTCCACCACCGTGTCCGGGAAGGTCACGACGGTGTTCTCGGTGACGCTGACCGCGGTCAGGCTGCCCTGGATGATCTTGGGCAGGTAGATCTCGCCGGTTCCCCCGGCCAAATTGTCCTCGCGTCCCGCGATCGCCTGCCAGGCCTTGCCCACCGTCGGGTAGTAGGCGCCATTGGGCCATTGGCTGCCGACCGCCGTTCGACCGTCCACGTGGACGAAAAACACACCGGCGGGCACGGGTTGCAGCTTGAAATTGCCGCTGGCATCGGTCGTCGCCCGAAGGCTCTCCTCCCGCCCGTCCACCGTGATTCGGACGCCTTGCAGCGGAACATTGACCGTCGCGGTCGTGTTGTTCGGTCCGGGGACCAATTCCGACGCGAACACACGACCGATCACCGCCGTGGTCCCCACCGGTTCCGTGCTCAGGGTCTCGTACCGAAGGAGCGCCACGCCGCCCGGCTGGCCATCACCGTCGGGATCGATCGGACGCCCCAGAAAATCCTGAATCCCATCGCCGTTCAGACTCACCGAAACCTGGGCATTGCCAGGCACCGGCTCCAAGTAAAACAGGGTGACGGTCTTTCGGTCCGACGAGATCTCCACGCGACCCAGCAGTTTCCGCCCTCCGGCGACCCCGGTCATCTGGTCGGTCGTGATGACCGCCGATGCCGCGAGCGGAAGGGTCAACCGGAACACCGCCTCCCGCGTCACCGCCACGTTGGGCTCGCCTTCATCCGGCGAGGTGATCCGCACCCGGGCCAGTGGCGGCGCGGGAAGGGCCGCCTGCCCCAGAATCCCCGCCGCCAACCGGTCCATGTCCTGGTCGTTGACATAACCGTCCTGGTTGATGTCGGCGAAGGGGACCAGGTCGGCGGACAGCGGGACCACACCGATGACGTGGTTCACCAGGCGCACCATGTCCAAGACGGTGGGGACGCCGTCGGCGTCCAGATCGCCCAAGGCCTGGGGCGTGGCGGCCTTTCCGGAGGGGTTCAAACAAACCAGGAGGGCCACGCAAAAGGCCCACCACCCCCGGGGACACGAAGCAAAAAGTCGGCTCGACATGGTCGGTGAGAGAAGTTCCTTGAAACGACGGCAAGTAGTCGCTTGCAGGTGGATTTTCTTCAAGGGCCATTTTGAAAACGGCCCCCGCGAACGAACAGCGCGCCCTTGAACCGCGTTGATCGGGGTGGGGCTCGTCTGGCACGTTCTCGGTCGTCCCAGACCCGCGGGTTCGCGGGTTGGGACTGGGTGTCCATGCCGAAGTTCCTGAGCCAACAATCCTGGTGTTTTGGAATCGCGATCGGAGGATCGTTTTCCTTGGCCATCACCGCGTTGGTCACCGTTTGGGAATGGATCGAGAATCCCGGCGGCATTTTCAGGAATGCGGCGGGTACCAACTGGCGATTTGTCTTCGACACCGCCGTGAGCTGGTTCCTTCCCACGTTCCCGCTCGCCGCGATCGCGTCCTCGATTTCGCATATTGTGTTTTCGGCCATCCGGCGGGCCTACCCGGCGAGGACTAGGAGAAATGTTCCGCCGTGAATCTCTTGAATCGCCGTGGCGGCGGGAATCGGCATCCCGCGGTGATGCCTGGAGATTGGCCATTTTTTGCGAATTAGGCAGACAGGCGAAGTGGGGCTTTTCATCCAGGAGGGGTGAAAGATGTCCCTCAGTTCGCAGAACCCGTCTTTCCGAATCAAGGTCCGTAGGACCGGCCTGTCTATAGAACGTGTCCAAGAATGATTTCCGAGCTCCGTAGGAGCGGCCCTCGGAGCGCGGGTCCCGCGCTTCGATCGCCCGGGATTGAGGTCGGAAGGGTCATCCGCTCGGTCCGAACAACGGCGCATTGACCACCCGCCACACTATGTACATGATCCTGTCCATATGAAGGCCATCACGTACACGGCGGCCCGGGAGGGATTGGCTTCGACCATGGACGAGGTGTGCCGGGATCGAGCACCCGTGCTGATCACTCGAAATCGAGACCAATCGGTTGTGATGATCTCGTTGGATGACTACGAGGAACTCCAGGAAACGGCCCACCTGTTGCGGAGTCCCGTCAACGCGAGGAGGCTGCTCGAGGCCATTCTTTCTTTGGAGAGCGGAGAGGGCGAAGTCCGAGACATCAAACTGGCGCCATGAGGCTGATCTTCGCGGAGCACGCGTGGGATGACTATCTGCATTGGCAGCGGACCGACCCGAAGATATTGCGGAGAATCCATGAACTGATCAGGGACGCCACTCGCCACCCCTTCGAGGGAATCGGGAAGCCCGAGCCGCTCCGGCACGCTTTGTCAGGGTATTGGTCGAGGCGCATCACGGATGAGCACAGGCTTGTGTACAAGGTGGTGGGCGAGGATCTACTGATCGCTCAACTGCGGTACCACTACTGAGCGGAGTCCATGAGTCCACAGGCCCGGGGTCGAAGAGGCGCGCCCTTCGTGGTTTCTCCTCCAGGGATTTGGCCAACCCAAAGCCCCAAAAAACACCCCGCCCGCCCGTCAGCGCACCCGCTGGCGCGCCTTCTTCTTCGACTTGGCCTTCTTCGAACCCGGGGAACGCCCCGGGACGGAACCGCGCTTCGCCGCGCGGATCGGCTCGGCGATGAGGTCGTAGGTCGTGTGACCCACCACCCGCACGTCCACGAACTCACCCGCGGGAAGCTTTCCCTTCACGTAAATCCTCCCGTCGATGTCGGGCGCATCCGCTTCGCCTCGCGCCACCGAATAGGCTTCGGCGTTCCCCGGCGCTTCCTCTCCTTCCCCTTCGCGAATCAAACCGTGTTCCCAGGACGAAACGTTGGCCTGCCGCAGTTGCTCGTCGCGGGCCGATCCTTCCACCAGCACCCGGAGGGTCCGCCCCACGAAGGCGCCCGAGATCTGGTCGGCCACCGCGTGCTGGGCCGCCATGGCCCGATCCCTCCGCTTGGCCCGCATCGAAGGCGGCACCTGTTTCTCCATCCGACCCGCGATCGTTCCTTGTTCCTGCGAGTAGGCGAACACGCCCAACCGCTCGAACTTCGTGTCGGCGATGAAATCGAGGAGGGTCTGGAAATGGGCCGCGGTCTCGCCCGGAAAACCGACGATGAAGGTCGTTCGGATGGCGATCCCCGGAATGCCGGCCCGGATCCGCGCCAGCAGTTCACGGATGTAGTTTCCGTCCGTCTCCCGGCGCATGCGCGCGAGCATGTCGTCGTGGATGTGCTGCAACGGCATGTCGACGTAGCGCGCGACCTTCGGGCATTCGGCGAGGGTCGTGATCAGCTCG
Source organism: uncultured Verrucomicrobiota bacterium (assembly GCA_942490575.1). Lineage (GTDB taxonomy): Bacteria > Verrucomicrobiota > Verrucomicrobiia > Limisphaerales > CAIMTB01 > CAIMTB01. The sequence continues at coordinate 14,179 of CALNYA010000001.1, read as the reverse complement.
TCGGTCCAATGGGCGGGATGGGTGTAGAGGAGGCGGATCCAAAAGTCGCCCGGCAACCCGTTCAACTCGCGCAACAACGTGCACAGCGTCGTGGCGTCCGCCGCGAGCGCCCTGGTCGCCGCCCGGAACCGGTCGGGCGAAGCGATGGCCCGGCTGGCATTGGGGCGCAGGTCCAGACCGTAATAGGTCGAGTCCTGCGAAATGAGGTTCAACTCCTTCACGCCATCCGCGATCAACCGTCTCGCCTCCTCGACGATGTCCGCCTGCGCGCGGCTTCGATGGGAACCGCGCATGCGCGGGATGATGCAGAAGCTGCAGGGATGATTGCAGCCCTCGGCGATCTTCACGTAGGCGAAATGGGCCGGCGTCAGGCGGAACCGCGGCGTGTCCCAATGGGGCACGTACTGGGGACGGACATGCACTTCGACGGAGGACGGGGTCTCGGAAGCTATCGGCGCCGCTCCCGGCTTGGCCGAAGTCGCGCCAACCGTGACGCGTGTGCGCCCGAAGCCCGGTGTGCCCCGAAGAACGTCCTCGTTCGCGTGGGCGTGGGCGTGGGCGCGCTTCGCGGGGACGGCGTGAGCGGTGGGATCGGCACCCGCGGCCGCTTCGAGTTCGGCGAGCCGGCCTTGAACCGCGCTCTTGCCACCGGCTTTCCCTTTCGCGTCGGACCTTGTCCCCTGTTTGGCCGCGCGCCCCGCGATGGCCTGGTCGACGATGCGTCCCACCTGCTCGACCTGGTCGATGCCCATGAACGCGTCGACCTCGGGCATCAGTTTGGGAAGGTCCTCGCGGAACCGCTGGGGAAGGCAACCCGACACGATCACCGCCTGGTCCGGTCGACGTTTTTCGCGGAGCTCGGTGGATTCAAGGATCGTGTCCACGCTCTCCTCCTGGGCGGCGTCGATGAAGGAGCAGGTGTTGACGATCAGGGCGTCGGCCAGGGTCGGGTCGTTGACGATCTCGACACCGTCCTTCAAGAGGGCGCCCAGCATGATTTCGGCATCCACCAGGTTCTTGGCGCACCCGAGCGATATGAGTCCGACCCGGCGGGGGCGATCGGCGGGCGCGGACGTTGATGAGGGAACGGAAGGACCGGTCACAGGGCGGTCAGTGTAGATGGCTTCGAATGGAATCCCAAGCGCGGGTTCGGGGCTGGTCTGATTCGCTCCCGCCATTCCGCCTCGAAAGGAACCCACGCCCCCGCCCCCCCCCGAAGACAAGGTCATTCCGGGGACGGGTCGGGCGGTGGGGGCGCGAGCAAGGGTGACGGATCAGGCGCGGACGCGGGGGAGGGAGCGAGGACCGGGGATAGTCCCGTTGAATCTCCGGTGGCGGGCTGGGGATTCTGTCGCTGGATGGCCTCGACCTGGGCCAGGGCTTCGCGGGCGGACGGGTTCCGCGGATCAAGACGCACCGCCTCGGCGAGGTGCCGGGCCGCGTCGGGCCAGGATCCCTGGCGGGCCAAGGCGATGCCGAGATTGAGCTGCCCCCGGGCATGATCGGGCTTGAGGCGAACGACCTCTTCGAACTGGTCGCGGGCCGGGATCACCTGACCCGCGAGGGCCAGTTCCACCCCGAGGAGGTAACGGGCTTCCCAGAGGCGCGGGTCCAGGCGGATGGCTGCTTCGAGGCTCAAGATCGCCTTGTCGCGCTGTTCAGTCGCGGCCTGGGCGTCGGCGAGTCGGAGGTGGGCGCGGGCATGGTCGGGTTGAAGGCGCAGCGCGGCTTCGCAGACCGCCATGGCCTCTTGCGGACGTTTCAGGGCGAGAAGGACCTCGGCCAGTTCCAGTCGGGCCTCGACCCAGTCGGGCTGCATGGCGACCGCCTTTTCGACCAGGGGCCGCCCCGCTCCGGGATCGCCGACCCGCCGGAGAAGGCTTCCCGCCTGGAGATAGGCGAAGGGATGGTGGGGCAACCACGCCACGACCTGACGCCACTGCGCGATCGCCTCCTTGAGGTCCCCGGTCGCTTCGAGGAATTCCGCATAGACGCGGCGCAAATGCGGATCGTCCGGCGCCGCCGCGATGGCGTCGGTGAAGATCCCGGCGACGAACCGAGCCGCCTGCGGGGTCTGCGAGCGCCGCTGGAGGGAGATCTCCCGGGCGAGGTATTCCACCTGGAGTTCCTGATCGAGACGATTGGTGAACGGCGCATCGAGGCTTCGCCGCAGCATGAGTTCCGTCGAAGCCCCCCGCGCCCAGGGCGTCAGCGCCAACCGGGTCGCGCACGTCTCGGGGGAGGCCCAACCGCCCGCGGCGTCCGCGCGCGCGGAGTCGGGCAGCAGGCTCGCCAGGCCTTCGGCGAACAAGCCGGCCAACCGATGGTTGCCCTCCGGATTCAGGTGGACGTGTTCATAGAAAAACTCCCGGCCAGGCACGCCCCGGTCCAAGATCGCGGCCAAACCGACTTCCGCATCCACGAGCACGCACCCTTGGGCGGTCGCCACGTTTCGAATGATCCCGTTCAGGCGCGAATCCGTCCTCAGCGGAATCGTGTCCAGATCTCGGGCACGGCCGAAGGCTTCCAAAACGGGCGGACCCTGGGTCTCCTCCCGGAGCACCAGGCCCAAGAGATACTGAGCCCCGGCGTGGGCGGGATCCGCCGAGGCCGCCGCCCGCGCCGCCGCGGCATCCAGGACCCGCGGAGACCGGGTCATCACGCCACGGGCCGTCTCCAAGGCGCGGGTCACGCCCGCGACGGTGTCGGGGTTCGCCCCCGGTCGAAACGCGGACCCGAACGGCCCGCAGTCCCCGAGGTTGACCGCCACCGTGCTCAACAGCACCCGCGCGCCGGAGGCCATGCCGATCCGAACCATGTCCGACAGGTTCCGTTCAAACGAATCGTAGACCCGGGTTCGGAGGGGCGAATCCCCGGTCACATGTTCCTCGGCCAGGACCTTGGTGCCTTCCCATCGACTGCTTCCCGTCGGGCGATCACGGAGCCGCGCCGCGATTGTTTCGACGGCCTGACCCAGACGCGTGGCCTTCGCGGCGAGGATCCATTGGACCCAGCGCCCGGACCAGGAACGTCCGCCCAGGGCGGTCCCGGCGCCGAAAGGCCCCAGCATCTCGTTGTTCCCGGCGTACACGATCCAGTAGTCGGCCTCCAGGGCCGTGACCTCCCTCGCCATGGACACCAGGGCGTGCGAGTTGATCGCCGTCATCGCGACCGGCACGACCTCGAAACGCCCGGCGGGATAACGTTCCCGCAGGAGAACCTCCAGGTAGCGCGCGACCCCGAACGCGGGCTTCGGATCGCCCATCGCGGCGGACTCGCCGAAGACGAGCACCCGGATCGTTCCCGGAGCCTTGGCCACCGTCACCCGGGTCGGGGGCGGAACGCGCAGCAAACCCGGCGGAAAAAACCGGCGGCCGAAGGAGGGGTTGTCCACCCAGGTTCCGGCGGTTTCGCCTGGAACGAAATAGGAGGTTGGATACCCGAACCCTCCCAACCGGAGCACGCCTTCCAGAAGGGCGAGCACGAGCAGAGGCGCGGTCACGGCGAGCGTGCCGCGGGCGAGCCATCGCTTCCGCCACGAACTCTTGGGGCCTGCCTGCGAACCCCCGTTCGCGTCGGTTCGAGAACCTGTTTTCGGAGCCTTCTTCAGAGCGGCGACGCTAGCCCCGCCCCTTGACCACGACGACCAAAAAGGCGGGCTAAGGGGTCAGTTCTCATAATCGACAATGACCCCTATGGTGAAAGACGGTGTCGACGGCAGGACACGGGCTCACCAAAATGGGGTTCGGCTTTGTTCCCGTGAAGGCGTTCCTCGTTTCCATTCCACCCGCCCTTTCCCCACCCGGTCGCGGTCGATCGTCGCTCGATGCGGGCTGGATCTGTTTCCTCCCGCTGCTTGGAGCCCTCGCCCTGCCGTTCCACTCCTTGGCGGGCGCGGCCCCGGCGCCGAACGTCCCGCCATCCAACCGCCCCGCCCCGCCGGAATGGACCGCTCGCGCTGGATTCCGGGAAACGGCCCTTCATCCGCGGGGCGACAAGCCGGGCTTCACACTGACCGACCCGAAGGCGACCGGGGTCCGGTTTGTGAACGCCATCCCCGAATCCCGGCATCTCACCAATCAGATCCTCCTCAACGGCTCGGGACTGGCGGCGGGCGACGTCGATGGCGACGGGTGGACGGATGTTTTCTTCGCGGGTTTCGACGGCGATTGCGCGTTGTACCGGAATCTCGGCGACTGGCGGTTCGAGGACATGACGGCCGCGGCGGGTGTGGCGTTGAGCGGTTACGATTGCACGGGGGCCGTCCTGGCGGATCTCGACGGGGACTCCGACCTCGACCTCCTCGTCAACACCCTGGCTCAGGGCACGCTCGTCCTTTTCAACGACGGCCACGGCAAATTTCTCCGGACCCTTCCACCCCTCGCGCCCGGCCGCGGGGCCATGACCACCGCGGTCGGTGACGTCGATGGGGACGGGTACCTCGACCTGTACGTGACCCAGTACCGGACCCTGGCGCTGATGGACATGCCGAACACCCGGATGACGTTTCGGAAAACACCGGAAGGAACGGTGGTCGACACCGTCCAGGGCCGCTCGTCGTCGGAGCCGGAGTTCGCCGGTCGCTTCTCGGTGAACGCCGCCGGGGGTATCGAGGAACACGGCGAACCGGACGTCCTTTTTCGAAATCTGAAAGGCGCGCGCTTCGAGGAGGTTCCCTGGACCAGCGGGGTCTTCCTGGACGCGTCGGGAAAGCCGCTGGTTCAACCGCCGCGCGACTGGGGGCTCTCGGCCATGTTCAGGGACGTCGACCACGACGGCCGTCCGGATCTCTATGTGTGCAACGACTTTCAGTCGCCGGACCGACTCTGGCTCAACCGCGGCGACGGACGCCTGCAACTCGCCCCCCCCCTCGCCCTGCGACGCACCAGCCTCTCGTCGATGGCGGTCGATTTCGCCGACATCAATCACGACGGGCACGACGACTTCCTGGTGCTGGAAATGCTGAGCCGGGACCATGGCCAGCGCATGCGCTGGGTGCGGGAGAATTTTCCGCACGTTCCCGTGGTCGGCCGCTACGACGATCGCCCCCAGATCGAGCAGAACACCCTTCAACTCGGGCGCGGCGACGGAACCTGGTCCGAGATCGCCCAACTCGCCGGCCTGGAGGCGACCGAGTGGTCCTGGGGTTGCGCGTTCCTCGATGTGGACCTCGACGGGTGGGAGGACGTCCTCGTCGTGAACGGCATGGAACGGGCCGGCCGCGACCTCGACGCGGCGGAGGCCTTGCGCGCTAATCGTCAGCGAAGGCAGCTCTCGGACCGGGAAGTCTTCGAGGCGCGGAAGGTCTTTCCCCGGCTTGCGCCGACCAACATTGCTTTCCGCAATCAGGGCGACCTCACGTTCCGCGACGCCAGTCGGGATTGGGGATTCCAGCTTGCCGCCGTTTCCCAGGCGATCGCCCTGGCGGACCTCGACAACGACGGCGACGCCGATGTGCTGGTGGGGAACCTGAACGAACCGGCCGCCCTCTACCGCAACGACGCGCCGGGACCCCGTGTCGCTGTCCGACTGTCGGGCCGGCCGCCCAACACGCGCGGCATCGGAGCCCGGATCGAGGTCCTCGGCGGCGGCCGGACGCTCTCCCAGGAGATGATCGCCGGTGGACGCTACCTGTCCGGCGACGATCCGATCCGAACCTTCGCGGCCCCGGCCGCCGGCAACCTCACCGTCCGAGTGCGCTGGCCGGGCGGCGGCTTGTCGGAGATCGGCGACATTCGTCCCAACACCCTCCTCGAAATCAGCGAGCCGACCTCTGATTCACCCGCGGCGAACCCCGCCCAACCGCCCGCGCCAGCGGCGGCGGCGGCGGCGGCGGCGGCACCCGTCGGATCTCGTTCTCCATCCATCCGCTTCCGGGACATCACCTCCGCTCTCGCCCATCGCCATCATGAGGAGGGCTTCGACGACTACGCGCGCCAACCGCTCCTCCCCCGCGGCATGAGCCAGGCCGGACCCGGGGTGGCCTGGGTGGATCTGGACCGCGACGGCGATGACGACCTGGTGGTGGGTTCCGGCATGAACGGGCGACTCGCCGCCTTCCGCAACGAGGGCTCGGGCGCTTTCCAACCTTGGCCCGCCACCGCCCTCGCCAAGCCCCTCACCCGCGACGTCACCGCCCTGGTGTCGCTCCCAACACCCACCGGTCCCGTCGTATTTGGCGCCTTGTCCAATGTGGAGGACGGGGCTCCTCTTGGTCCGGCGGTCGTGGGCTGGGATCCCGCCAGGAACACAATGACCGACCTCTTGGCAGCCACCGATTCCAGCCCGGGTCCCATGGCACTCGCCGACATCGATGGTGACGGAGACCTCGACCTGTTCGTCGGGGGCCGGGTTCTCCCCGCGCGCTGGCCGGCGCCCGCGTCCTCGCGGTTTTTCCGGAACGAGAATGGACGATTCATCCTCGACTCCGAGCGAAGCCGGATCCTGGAGGAGTTGGGCATGGTCTCGGGCGCCGTCTTCACGGATCTCGACGCCGACGGGGATGCGGACCTGGCGCTGGCGCTGGACTGTGGGTCTCCAGTCGTCCTGCTCCAGGAACCCATGGGCTTCAGGAATGCCACCGCTTCCCTGGGCCTCGCCGGGCTGGTCGGTTGGTGGAACTCGATCGCGGCCGGCGACTTCGACAACGACGGCCGGATGGACCTCGTCGCTGGCAACTGGGGTCGCAACACACCGTACGAACGCCACCGGCGTCCCGATCCGCGGAAGCCCGGGCAGCCGACCGAGATCCGAATTCATCACGGCGACGTGAACCGCGATGGCGTCCACGACGTCCTGGAAACGGTGTTCGCTTCGCCCCCGGGCAAGTACGTCCCCATCCAGCCGCTCACCCCGCTTGCCCAGGCGCTGCCGTTCCTTCGCGGACGGTTCGCCTCCCATGCCCGGTACGGCGAAGCGGGAATCGACGAGATCCTTGGTGAAGCCCTGCGAAACGCCCAAGTCGCCAGCCTCGCCTGGTTCGATTCGACCCTATTTCTGAACCGCGGCGACACCTTCGAAGTCCGTCCGCTTCCGATCGAGGCGCAGACCGCGCCCGTTTTCGGATTGGTCGTCGCGGATGCGGACGGCGACGGCAACGAGGACCTTTTCCTCGCCCAGAATTTCTTCGCGGTTCCGCGTTACACACCGCGCTACGACGGAGGCGCGGGCCTGTGGCTCCGGGGCGACGGCCGTGGCGGATTCCAGGCCGTATCCACCGGCGAATCCGGCGTCGCGATTTACGGGGAACAGCGCGGCGCCGCCGTCGCCGACCTGGATCACGATGGCAGGATCGATCTGGTCGTTGGACAGAACGGCGCGGAGACGCGGCTTTTCCTCAACGAAGCGGCGACTCCGGGACTGCGCCTGGAACTCGCGGGACCGCCGGTGAATCCTTGGGGCGTTGGCGCGCGGGTGCGCTGGAAAGCGACGAATTCCCCGACCCGCGAAGTCCGGTTGGGGGGCGGCTACCTTTCGCAGGATTCGCCGGTCCTGCTGATAGCCCGGCCCGATGGAGCGACCGAACTCGAAGTCCTCTGGTCCAAGGACCGTCGCGCCACCCACACGATCCCCCAAGCCGCCACCCACGTCGTCCTCCGGAACGACGGCACCCTGGAGGTTCGACCGCGCCCATGACCCGCGGGCGTGATCCCGATCCAAGGAGGCCCGCGATGCCAGGGCAACCCAGCGACTCACACCGCTTCAACCGATCCCACGCGACCCCGCGCGCCAGGCGGGGAACTCCGCGCGGAATCGCGGTCTCGGTGCTGGCAGCCCTGGCCGCCGTGAACCACCTGGCCGGGGCCCTCCTCGCGGCGCCACCCGGGATGGGCGCCTTCCTGGCGAACACCCGCGTCGACGACGTGAACCGGGCCGAGCGCGGATTCCGGATTCGCCCGCACCAGGTCGACTTTGGGCAACCCGATTCCATCGCCTGGACCGAGGACCAACTCGCGGGCCTTCACGGCCCCAACCGGGTGGACCTCGATCGCTCCGGGATTCCAGCCGACGCGGAAGGATTCGTCGCGTGGGACGACAAGCCCCTCGACTTCAAGAACGCCTCGGGAGAGTCGGGCCAATTTCCCCTCGACCACGGGTTCGATCAACTCGGCTTTCCCGGCTTCGACATCGACGGAACGCGGAAAGCGAACGAGGACAACGCCGCCCTCGAGATTCTCGGGTTCGTCGAGTTCCCGTCCGGCGGTGTCCACACCCTGAACGTGGCCAGCGACGACGGCTTCCGCCTGGTGACGGGAGTCGACGGGCGGGACGTCTTCGCCGAACTCCTGGGAGAATACGACGGAGGCCGCGGAATGGACGGGGGCACGACCTTCGAGGTGTGGGTGGAGGAGGCCGGCGTTTATCCGTTCCGGCTGGTCTGGGAGAATGGAAGCGGCGGAGCTGGATTGGAGTGGACAAGCCTGAACTCCGGCGGAGTCGCCAGCCTGGTGGGCGATCCGGACGATCCGGACGCGCTGAAGTCCTATCGGACCCGCGCCCAATCGGTGCCCTACGTCCAGTCGGTCCACCCGGGCATCGACGCCACGGACGTTCATCCGCTTCCCGAGATTTCCGCCGTCCTTGCCCAGGCCAAGGCGATCGAACCGGGTTCCGTGCGGCTGGCGCTCGATGGAAACGCGCTGGGGGTGACGCTCGCTCCGATGGGGGAAGCGCTCGAAGTCACGGCCCGACCACCCGGACCGCTGGATCCCGGGTCCAGCCACCAGATCACCCTGAACTACGCCGACGCAGGGGGTGCCGCGGTCGCCCGGACCTGGTCGTTCTCGGTGGTCGCAACCCTGCACCGCCTGCCCCCGGAACTCGCCGGAGCCCTGGGTTCCGCCAAGGATCCGGGATTCCGGGTCCGCACCTGGCAGATCAATCCCGCGCCGGATCAAGTCGACCCGACCCTCCGCATCGCCAGCGAGCTGAACTTCGCGGAAGCGGTTCTCGCCGGCATCGCGGGATCCAACTTCGCGGAGACCTCCGGATTCACCGAGGCTGGATTCCACCCCGAAACGGCGACGATCGACTACGCCACCACCGCCAACGGACAAAATCCGGCGCCACCCGGAGGAGCCCCCATGGAGGGCCGCCCATTTCCTGGCATGCCCGGAATCGGGTCCGCGCCGGAGGAAGGTTTCGCCGTGGAGATCCTGACCTACGTCGCGTTCCCGAATCCCGGCATCCACCTGATGGGCGTCACCAGCGACGACGGCTTCAAAGTCACACCCGGACACCGTCCGGGACGCCTTCCCCTCGAGATCCTCGCCCCGACCCAGCTGGCGAGAGCCCTTGCCGCCGTGCCGAGTGTCCGAGGGGAAAACCAGGGTGGCGGCATTTTCGGCCCCCTTCCGCCCCAACCCATGGAAGGCGATGTCGTCGTCGCGCACGGCGACCGCATCGACGCGCCAAGCGACCAGGGTTGTGGCGCGACCCTCGTGAATGCGACGGCACTTCGGGGCCGGATCGCCCTCGTCCGCCGTGGGACGTGCACCTTCCTCGAGAAAGTCCGCAACGCCGCCGAAGCGGGAGCGATCGCGGTCATCCTGGTCAATGATCGCGGCGATCCACCGATCATCGCGGGCGGCGAAACCAACAGCCTCACGCTTCCCTGCCTCATGATCAGCCGCGAAGACGGGCGCGCCCTGTTCCTCGCGACGGGCCTTCGGGCTCGCCTGGCCGCCGACGACGCGACCGTTCTCGGCTCGTTCAACGGCCGCCGGGTTTCGGAGGACACCGTGTTCGGATTCGAAGTCGAGAAGGCCGGAGCGTATCCGATTCGTCTGATCGCCCAACAGGAGAACGACCACGCGCGCCTGAAGTGGTTTTCGATCCACCCCGACGGCTCGCGAACGATCCTCAACGACCCCGCGGACCCGGGGGCGCTCCGGGCATTCAGGAGCGCGGACGTGACGGAACCTCCGCGCCTCGATGCTTCCCGCGGCGCGACCGGTCTCACCCTCCGCTACGATGGGTACCTCCAAGCGGCTGGCCGAGCCGCGGGGCCCTTCTCGGATGTGGCCGGAGCGCCCCGGAACGGTCCTTTCACGGAGGCGATCCAGCCCTCGACCAACCGCTTCTACCGTTCGCGCGATTGATACCCGTCGAACCACTTGGAGGATCCGATGACCGACACCCACCCGGGGTCGTTCGGAGCCGCCGAAAACCAGTGGTGAACCCAGCACACCGGTGGCATTTGGCTTGCCGGAAGGGCACGAAAACGCCATAAATCCCACGCCCCTTAACAAACAGGAACCTCAATAGATTCAAGAGAACTGCCTTATGATGAGCAGAAGTAAACAATTAGTGATTTCGGGCTTGACCGGGATTCTTGGCTTGGCAGGTGCCTTGCCGGGTTTCGCGGGACAGCAGACATGGGATTTCACCACCGATCCCGGCGCCGGTGCCAACCCGCTTCTCTACGGCGGGAATGGAATCAACCCAGGCGAATGGCAGCCCTCCGGAGGCAATCCCGGCGGGTTCCTCGCATTGACTTGGCCGGTCGGCAGCCAGGTCTCGATTGTCGGCTTCCCGAACATCGACCCGGGCAAGGTCGTGACATCCTTCAAATTCGAGGCGGACCTGCGGGTCGGAAACTCCCAAACCGACCGCGCGGCGGACGGCTTCAGTGTGAGCTTCGCCCGTGATGGAGACCCGGCCCTGGATGAGAACAATATCCTCACGGGCAACCAGGGCGTCTTCGCTGGAGGCATCGCTGAAGGCGGAACGACGACCGGCATCGCCATCAGCTTCGACACCTGGTCCGGCAACACCCTGCCGGACGGCGCCGACATCGAAGGCATCATTGTCCGTGTCGACAACAAGACGGTGCTTCGCCAATCCGTGCCCACCCGGCATGGCGCGTGCGACGACGCCACCAGCCTTCAAACGGGTCCCCGCGACGCGGCTTACTGGACCGCCGGCGGCGACTACCAGGACCCGGTCACTTGGGCCGGCATCTGCTGGCAGCCCCTGGTGGTCGACTTGTCCGAGGACGGCAAGCTGACCGTGACATGGAAGGGCAAGACCATCCTCGACAAGTTTCAGACGACCTACTTCCCGACCGCAGGCCAGTTGGTTCTCGCCGGCCGCACCGGCGGCTCCAACGAACACACGCACTTCGACAACATCAGTCTGACGACCGTCGCGGCGAGCTGCGCGTCGGCGCCGACGCCGCCCGCGAATGTGCGCGCCTCCGAAACCGGCGCCCGCCGGGTGCTCGTGGCGTGGGATCCGTCCACCGTCGCGGGCGATCCCGCGGCTCGGATCGGTTACGAGATCGAACGCGACGGCACCATCATTGCCAGCGGCCTCACCGCCACGACCTACGAAGCGACCGACCTCGACCCGTCCAAGACCTACAAATTCGGAATTCGCGCCAAGAACGTCTGCGCGGATGCCTCGGCGCTCGGCGAAGTCAGCGTCACGACCATCGCCGAAGTCGACAGCATCGGGTACCTGACCGCTCAGGTCTACCGCACCTCCACGGACGGCGCCGCGTTCACCGGAGCCACCCAGTTCGACATGGACACCGTCCTGTTCGACCCGAAGTACCCGAACTCCCCGGACAACTCCTACTACGTCAACGGATTCCAGTACGGAGAACCGGCGTTCGCCGACACCTACGGTGAAAACAACATGGTTCGCATCGCTGGCGTGCTGAGGGCGCCCAAGACCGGCAGTTTCCGGCTTTACACCCGATCCGACGATGCCTCCCGCATCTACATCAACATGACAGGCACGGCCATTCCCGATCCCAGGGTCGAAGTTCCGATTGCCCAGGAAAACGGCTGCTGCGGACCGTTCGAAGCTCCCGGAGCCGGTGAAAACGTCGACGACGGCACCTTCCCGACCAGCGCGCCGATCAGCCTGACCGCCGGCAACTCGTACGGCATCCTCTACCTCGTGAAAGAGGGCGGCGGCGGCGATTGGGGCCAATTGGGCATCCTGGAAGCCAATTCCACGGCGGCCGTTCAGCCGATCACCGGGCCGGCTATTTTGGGCGGCAAGGGCGATCCCGTCGGCGCGGTCGTCAACATCACGACCCAGCCGGGCAATGCCTCCGCCCAGGCCTACCAATCCGCGAGCTTCTCAGTCGTGGCGGAGACGTCATCACCCTACCGGGCGACGGCCTTCTACCAGTGGTACAAGAATGGGGAAATCATCCTCGGAGCCAACCAGCCGACCTACTCGATTCCCGTCGCCCTCCCGGCCGATGACGGAGCGAAGTTCAAGGTCCTTGTCGGCGTGGTCGGCAAATCAGTCGAGAGCACCGAAGCAACGCTCACCGTGACCGCTGCCATCCCCGCGAAGATCACCCAGGTGGACGGGAGCGACTCCTACACCGCGGCCACCCTCACGTTTGACCAACCGGTCGTGGCGCCCTCGGCGACCACCGCGGCCAACTACACCGTCGCGGGCCTCACAGTCTCCGCCGCGGCTCTGGTCGACCAATACACCGTCCGCCTGACGACCTCCCAGCAGGCCGATGGCGCGACCTACGCGGTCACGGCGAAGAACGTGGCCAACCTCGGCGGTTCCGCCGCCGATACCACCGGCCAACTCGTCGCGTGGTCCATGGTCGCCGGCCGGGCCCGGGCCGATCAATTCACCGGATTCACCGGGGCGACCGACGCCGACATCGACACCGTCCTCGGCGATCCCAAGTGGCCCAACAGCCCGGACGTCGTCCGGTACGTCAACGGTCTCTCGTTCGGCGAGCCGGCCTTCGGCGACACCTGGGGTGAAAACCACATGGTCGCCATGAAGGCCATCCTGAAACCGAACGAAGGGGGTTCCTACACCTTCCACGTCCGCTCCGACGACGCCTCCCGCCTGTACATCAACACGAGTGGCGCGGCGATCCCGGATCCGTTGACGGCGACGTTCATCGCCCAGGAAACGGGCTGCTGCACGGCCTACCTGGAAGCCCCGGAAGAAAGCGTTTCCGAACCCGTCACCCTCGCCGCGGGCCAGAGCTACGGCGTCCTTTTCATTGTGAAAGAGGGCGGCGGCGGCGATTGGGGCCAGGTTGGATGGCGCAAGGCCGGCACCTCCACGCCGGTGGCCACCATCGTTGATCAGGCCTACTGGCCCGGACCTCCGCCGGCCGCGGCGAATCCGACGATCAGCGTCGCCCGCAACGGCGCGAATGCCGTCGTCACGTACACGGGCACGCTGCAAGGCGCCGACGCCGTGAACGGGCCGTACACGGACGTCGCGGGTGCGACCAGTCCGTTCTCGGCTCCGGCGAGCAGCGCCTCGAAGTACTGGCGCTCCCGCAACTAACTGACCGAGCGGACGCGCGTTCCCGAGCGCTCGAGCGCCCGGGAAACCAATTCAAGAAGCGCCGGGCGAAAGCCCGGCGCTTTTTTTGTTGCCAGGACTCCCCGCTCCCTGGCGCCCGGGAAGCGCCCCGCTGAGCCGGCTGAAAGCCGGCGGTACTGGCGAAGTAGCGCCGGCTTTCAGCCGGCTCTGGAGTCTGGCCATTCTTTGGGCACCAGAAAAACAGGTGCCGTAGGGTTTTTCATTCTGGAGGGGTGAAAGATGTCCCTCAGTTCGCCGAACCCGTCTTTTCGGGTCGAAGGGGGTCGGTCCCGAGTATTGATCCTTTGGAAGGGGTCGGGGTCGAAGGGGGTCGGTCCCGAGTATTGATCCTTTGGAAGGGCGGATGGTAAGCCGCCCCTCCCTGGACCTTGGCCGTTTTCCAGTGGAGCGAGGGAAGCCGGCCCCGGTCGCAATGCCCGGCATCCGGTCGGTTGCCAACCACAAGCCCGGGAAGAATGGCGATTCTCCGGAGCCGGCTGAAAGCCGGCGGTACAAAGCCGGCGGTACAGCCGCTTCGACGCATCGCGACGCGGGGAACAGGGGACCTTGCGGGGCCTTGATTGAACCTTGAGCAACTGCAAGTGTCTCACCTGCGCCTATTCTCAATGTCGTATCCGTCGTCTCCATCCGCAGATCCATCACCCCTCCCTCCGGGGCCAGCCGAAGACTTGGCGGCCTTTGGGCGGGCCCTGCCCTCCAAAGCCGTCCTGCTCATGCTGATGGGCGCTTGGATTCTCCTCTTCCACCTCTACGGGAACGCGACGTTCGGTTACATCGACACCTCGTCCCTCTTCGGCTGGCTCAACTACTCGTACGCCAGCTCGCAGGACGACGAACTCGGGCGGTTCAT